>JANODE010000044.1:0-18967 GCA_031412525.1 Akkermansiaceae bacterium
AACGAAAAATTGATCACGTCACCGGGGCCGAGCTCGAAGCGGGCCCGCCACGAGGTGGGCGAGGGCGGCGGTTGGTTCCCCGGCACCGCGGATGACGAGGTTTGTTGGCCGCTCAGCATGACGATGCCAGTGGCATTCAGGCAGAGGCACGTTAGAAATCGTTTCATTTAGGAAGATGTTAGGAAAAGCGTTTGGCGAGCAGACCGGAGATCAGCTCGGCGGCCTGGCGGATCAGTCCGCGGGGAACCTCTGTCAGGGCGATGGTGCCATCGCACGGCGGCAGGTAGGCCTCGGTGACAGTGCGGAGTTTTCCATGGCGGCGGAGGGATTCCTTGTTTCCGGAAACGACAGAAATCCAATGATCGATCTGCGGAAGAAGTTCTCGCGCTTCCCCGTTAGGAAACGATGCGGCTCGGACGATGGTCGCCGTATAATTTCGCGACGAAAGCTGAACCGGATAGGTCGGTGATTGTGGACATGCGAACCAATCCATGGAGTCGGGGCGCGGCTCGGCATCCCACAAAGTGTCCGGGGTGAAATCCAGCACGCGGATGGGTTTTCCGGTGTCTTTCCAAGCAGCATCCGCCAGCATGAGCCAGAACTTGCGTTCCTCTGTGGGAGAGAGGGCAGCGGTCCATAACAGGAGATGGATGGAATTGCTGAGTCGCCGTGCGAGATGGGTAACCCAAAGCTGGTCGATGGCATCGCGTGCTTCGTTTTCACGGTCCACCGGAATGTTGGCGATGAGAGGGGCGCGCGTTGCCGCGCAACATTCCAGAATGGATCGGCGGGACGAACGGTGGGTGAGCAGAAGTGTCAGCATCACTGAGAGCAGCCCGCCGAAAATCGCACCCACGGCTCCGAGCGCGGCGGGTTTCTTGAGCATCGAGGATGGGATGACTCGACGTGGATCAGGCGCTTGAAATACCTGCCAGTAGCCGGGCGCTCCGGAGGCGAAAATTTCCGCTTCCTTGAGGCGATTGCTCATCAAGGACAGGCCTTCGGTGATGGTGTTGCGCTTGGTTTTCAACGCATCGTAGGTGCTGATGATTCCCGGAAATTCCTTGAGTCGATCGGAAGCAATTCGTTGGGCCTCCTCCAGTGACTTGATCTGCGAGGTGGCAGCCACGTATTCATTCCGCAGGCCGATGATGGACAGATAGAGTTGGTTGCCGAGTGGCGTGCCCGTGTAGGCTTCCAGGTCGTTGTTGCCCTTGTTGCCGCCGAGTTGTTCGATCTGACCAGTGAGGTATTCGATGCTCTGCAACTTCGTCTGCACAAGCGGATTCGCATCGGTGTAGGAAGCCCTGAGGTTGGCGAGTTCTTCCTTCGCAGTCTTGAGCTGAAGCTCGATCGGACTCTGGCGCTGAATCTGATCGTTGAAGTTTTTCAACTGCTGTTCCTTGGCGGATGCCGAGGTCTTCGCTGCGTCAAGCTGGAGGTCGATCTGCGAGAGCTGACCCAAGGCGGCCGCCACCTGGGTTTCTCCGCCGAGGTAGCCTTTTTCCTTCGAAAAATTGAGTATCTCAAGGTTCGTGTCCTCGATCTGTTTTTCCAATGCGAGCACTTCCTTTTCAAGGATCAACCGGACTTCGTGCGCCTCGGTCTGTTGGAGCCGCTGCGTGTAGGCATTGATTTCCTCAGCCCAGATTCCGGCGAAATGGATCGCATCCTCCGCACTGACAGGGGAATGATAGGTGATGTAGAAGATATCCGTGCCTTCGAGCTGCTCAGCCTCGGTGAGGCCTCTGGCGCTGGATGGATCGAGGTTGTTCCCGGCACGGGTGATTGCGAGATCGAGTGGTTCCGAAGCCATCAAGGTGGCCAGCAGGGTGGCATCATTGAGATCCACCGGACGATAGGCCTGGCCGGTTTCCGATGTTCTAACTGTCTGAGGGACGCGGCGCTTGATCAACGAGGTGGAAATGGCAAAGGACGGTTTGGTCAGCGAAACGCCTGCAATCACCCCGAGCGTCCCCATCACGATCATTCCGATCACGATCCATGGCCAGCGCGACAACACGCCACCGAGCAGACGGATGGGGTCAAATGGCAGCGGAAATCCAAACTTTGGCTTGCTGACCGGCGCGGCCGCATCCGTATCCGGCGAGGCATCCCCGCCGAATGGTGGATTCAATCCCGAAGGAGAATCAAAGGGAGTGTGGTGGCTCTTATTTTGGATAACTTAAGTATTAGGTTTGCCCAGTCCCTTTGGCAAGTGTGAAAGGGGGGCTTCAGCAAGGGTAAGCACGGTGTCTGCAAAGGATTTTCCGAATGATTCCAATGACATTGATTTACGGACTTTGGCGACCAGGTCCGGAGCGGGTGCGGGTCTTCCTTGGGCGATGAAATCAGCAAGTGCCATGGACAGCGCGGCTGCATCATTCGGCTTGAACCTCCACGCGGCTGGGAGCAAATCCTTCATGCCGTCGCGGTCGCTGCCGAGCACGGCCGTGCCGCAGGAAATGGCTTCCAACATGACGAGCGGAAGACCTTCGTAGCGTGACGGAATCACCAGCGCGTCGAGCGCGGGATAGAGCACCGCCGGGTCGGACCAGGGCAGCACCCGTCCTGATAGGCCGCGCGCGGCAATCATCGATTTCAACGCATCGGAGTCCGGCCCGTCTCCGGCGAACACCAGATGGCACCCGCTTGCGAGGTGAGGAATCGCAGCAAGCGCGCGGACGAGGAGGTCCTGTTGCTTCTGGCGGAACTCGATCCGGCCGATCGCACCTATCAGAATTTTGTCTGACGGGAGGTCCAGGGCCGCGCGGGCGGCGAGTGGATCGGAGGATTGAAATCGCTTGGTGTCGACGCCGTTATAAACGATGTGGATCGGTGCCGTCGCGCCGCGTGATTTCAGCAGGCGGGCCATCTCATCGGTGATGGTGATGAAAGAATCCGGAAGCCTGAAAAGGTGGGTGCAGAAAAGATCCCGAAAGCGACCGAGGCGGGCACCCATTTCTTCGTTGGAATGAGGAACGGGAATGTAGCTGGTCGATGGGATGCCTGCGTGCCGGGCGGCGAGAAGGGAAAGCGAAGAATGCTCGATATTGCCCTGAATCGCGACGACCAGCGATGGCTTGATTTCGAGCAACCGCTTCGACAACGCGGTGCATCGTGAGGGCATGAGACGGTTGCGGATGGCTTCGAATTTGGAGGAATGGTAATCCACCGTCTCCAACGACAAGTGCGAATGCACGGCGGCAAGATCCGTGACTTTTGCGCGGAGTTTTTCGTTCGCCGAGGATAAGATGACTCTAACCGGCGTGGGAGAAGCTCGCAGAACCGTGTCGATTCCCAGCAGTGACATGACTTCATGGCCACCGAAAACCGGACTGTCGTCGTAGAACAAAATGCTCATGATTTGAGGGCCGACTTGAGGAAATCCTCGACCTCGCGGGTGATCGGATCAAGGTCGAAGCGGGCCCGGACTTCCTCCAGCCCGTTAGAGGAAAGCTTTTTCCTCAACTCGGGCGATGTGGCGAGTTCCGCGATCCGCGTGGCGTAGAGGTCGGGCTGCGCGGCCGCCGCGATGAGGCAATTGACTTTGTCCCGCGCCAGTTCCGGCTGGCCACCGTCGAGCGAGGTGATCACCGGAAGCCCGGAAGCCATGGCTTCTAACGGTGTGAGGGCGAACGGCTCGCCCCAGTTGGAAGTGAATAGAAGCGCGTCATACTGCGAGTAAAGCTGTCGCATCTCAGCCGCCGGCGCGAGTTTTCGGCGCACGTGACCCGTGAGTCCGAGCTTTTCGATTTCACGGTCGATTTCCGCGACATAATCGGCATCGCCGTGGCCGAAGAGATCGAGTGTGAGGTGAGTCAGTCCAAGGCGATGGGCCCCTGCCAGAGCCCTAACCGCAGTGAGGGGATCCTTGTCGCCGGACAGGCGGCCGACCCAGAGGAGCTTTTCAAATCCCGAATGATCGGTCTTCACCGAGAACGCAGAGGTCTCAATGCCGCAATGGATGATGGAGGCGTGGCTCACCGGCCAGCCTTTCGCAGCGGTGTGATCGCGCATGAAGGCGCTGCAGAAATAGGTGTTTTTGAACCGGAGCTTTTTGGCGGAAAACGTGGGAGTCAAACGGTCCAAGCGCTTGCGGATGCCGATTAGTGTTAGGAATTGCCGGAGCAGTGCGATAGGAGCGGACTTCGGTGAGTTCCACCAGGAAAGCCAGACATCGCCATCGATGCTGCGGGCGATCCAGTGATCCGAGATGTCATAGACCAGGGGAATGGACGAGCGCTCGAGACGATGGAGGATGGATTTGGAAATTCCGCCGAGGTTCCAGACGTGGACCAGATCCGGTTTGAAGCTGTCGATCTCATCCTGAAGCGCGCGGTGATTGTGGGCTTCGAGCGAATGTAGCTGCTGGATTGGAAGCCAGGGATGTCCGTAGAACCCATGAACCTGCAGCCGCCGGGCGACGTGCGGTTGTGGAATGTCGGTCCTGCCGTCGATGTGATGGTCCGAAGTGAGGATGCGCACCGCGTGGCCCCGTTTTTTGGCGAGGCGCTCCATGATGTCGCGGCAGCGGATTTCGTAGCCGCCGATCTCGTGGGGCGGATAGAGGTTGGTGATGGCGAGGATTCTCATTTTTCGTCGCGGTGGTAGAATTTCCATCCGGCGTGATGTCCGTCACGCCGGCCAAGGCGTTGATAGAGACGGACGGCGGCGGCATGCGGGATGCCCAGCGCGTGGCGGTTTTTCAGGCACCATTTGGAATCACGGATCACGTCCTTGATCAGCCCCAGTGCCACGAAGTAGTGATAGTTCACATTGCGCGGCAGTGTCACCGAGGTGGCAGCCATCGCCTTGGCATCTCCAAATGAACGCTTGTAGGATTGGCTCAAGGTGTAGTTGTGCGAGTGCATCACCACGGATTCGATCACGTAAATCAATTGCAACCCCTCCGACGTGATGCGGCGCGTCCATTCGTCGTCCTCGGCGTATTGCAGGTCCTCGCGGATGGGCACTCGGTCGAGCACGGAACGATGCGTGACGGAGCTGACCATGCTGAAAAAGTGCTCCCAATCCTTGGATTCCCGATCCGGCCCGAAACAGCGGTCGTAATCGTGGGCGAAGACCGCCTTGCAATCCGGGCGGGGAATTTGACGGGAAAACGCGGCACCGCATGCGGGGTTATTTACGCAGGGTTTGAGAAGGTTGGTGAGCCAGTCTTTTCCGACAGGTGTGGCGTCGGCGTTCAGATAGACGATCCAGTCGTGAGAGGATTCGCGAGCGCCTTGGTTCAGAACGACACCGGGGACATACGTGCCTAACGGGATTTGAATCAGCTTCGCGACGTTGGCTTTCCTGATGATGTCGATGGACCCGTCGCTGGAACCGGAATCGATGACGATGAGTTCGATATCTCCGTCGAAGTCCTGCGCAAACACTTGTCGGATCGTTTCTCCGATGGCCCAGGCCTCGTTGAAACTGCGCATGACGATGGAGACGGCAGCGGGAAGGGGATTCATGGTCGATGGCGTGCTTCGCAAAGTTGATAGATTTCCTCAAGCCGGGCGTTGACCGCCTTCCACGTGTAATGGTGGTTCATTTTTTCAAATCCGGCGGAGGCGAGAGAGCGCCGCATTTCTGGATGATCGGCCAGCAGGGCGAGTGATTTGGTTAGTGCGGCGGCGTCTCCCGATGGGAAATGCAGGCCGTCCTCGCCGTGCGCGACGAGCTTCTGAAGTCCGCCGACGTGCGAGGCGATAACGGGCAGTCCGGATGCCCAGGCTTCCAGGATGACGATGCCGAACGGCTCGTGCCGCGAAGGAAGCACGAAAGCGTCCAAGGCCGTTAGAAGGTCCCGGTGAAGTGTGGATTCCGAAACGACGGCAGGATGGATTGTGACGTGTTGTTCGAGCCCGCGGCTGCGAATGAGGTCCAGGATTTCCTGATGATAGGCGGGCGCAGTGACGGGGCCACCTAGCAGAAGTCGGAACGTCCGGCCGGGCTGCGTGGCGACCAGCTCGGCGAACGCTTCCACTAACAAAAGCTGGTTCTTCTGCGGATCAATGCGGCTCAGGCATCCAAAAGCAATCGCATCGTTCGGCCAGCCGAGTGTCTTTCGAGCTCCAGCCCGGTCGCCGCCAGCGAAGGATTCCGGGGTAACTCCGTTAGGCAAATGATGGACGCGGTCGTGATCGAGCGCCTCCCTGGCCTTTTCGTATTCGGAGAACCCGACGCACAGCACGGCGTCCGCATCGTTGAGCAGATGGCGCGAGCGGAAGAGGGCTCCGAAGGGTTTTCCCCACTCGAAATGGCCTTGCTGAGCCTCGACCACCGAAGCGGCTTCCGCTGGAGGGACATCGAACACATTGCCGTGGAGCGTTGCAACGAAGGGCCTTTTCCTCAACCGCGCGGCCGTGAGCACCGCGCCGCCCATGCGCTTGAGCACGTGGGCGTGATAGATGCGGACATTCCGGGCTGCCAGAAGATGATAGAAAAGATCGAGTGAGAGCAGGTTGCCGCCTTTTTTATCGAGTGCGTGAACGTCAGCCGGTGAGAGGCCCAGAAACGGATAGCTGTAGCGGTAGCGCCGGATCGGGATGTTTCGCCAGACCTCGGCGGCGGTCGGGGCGAGCGCGCGAGAAGTGTGGATTTCCGGCTGATAGCCGAGCGACTGCTGCTGTTTGCAAAGGTTGTAAATGACGCTCTCGGTGCCCCCCCATTCATCAACGGCGAAGCGGCGCGGGATGTGGAGGATGCGGTTCATGCGAGGGCGGCGGCTTTCATGACCGGGAAAATGCCGGGAAGCGCGGTGACCGGCAGGGTGTCAACGTTGGAAAGCCAGGCGGCGGCGCTGTCCTCATGCTCGGGCGCGTAGCCGTGCATGGCGGTGACTTTCCGCTGGTTGAGGAAAGAGGGAACGAAGAGGGAGCCAGACGGTAACAGATAGAAAAGCTCACCGTATTTCCTATCAGGAAAAAGACAGCCGTATCCGGCCAGGCGTTCGTCACTGAGGATTTCTCCATCAGGTTGCTCACGCAGCCAGGCGGTGGCGGCCTGGCGGGTGGCGTCGTTGGCAAACCAGAAGCGGGCCATCGTGGAATCCCAAACGGCGATGTAGTCGCGTCCATACTTGAATCCAAGCTTCTCCCAGCGTGGCAGGAGATCCGAACAAACGTGGACATCCGCCATGCCGTGGTCGCTGAAGAGATGGAGGCGCACATCGCGGTAGTGGCGTGACGCAAGATCTGCCAAAGAACGGAGATTTTTGGCAAACTGATCGAATGCTGCGTCCACTTCCGGATGATCGACGCCGTACTTGTGCATCACCGCGTCGAGCCGTGCGGTGAACAGATAGAGCAGCTCGATCCCGCCTTTTTCAATCTCACGGCGGGCGTGGGCGATGTTTTCAGGATCGGATAGCCGCCAGTTGGAACGCACCCACGGCTTGCCGGATTTTTGCCAGTGTTCGAAAATGGTGGGTTGCCCACCGGTGATTCCACCGGGTTCGTAAATGTCCTTTTTCTCGGTGTAGTCGAGGTAGGGGAGCTTGGAAAACGGCACGCTGTAGAGTTGGAAATAACCGGTGTAGCCTTGGCGACGGGCGACAAATTTCGAGACCTTGTTTCGGATGCGATGATGGCCCGCGACAATTTCAGGTAGAAAGCCGAGGTGTCCGAGCACGCCGAACGGCGATGCTCGCGGTGCTTTGACGAAAAACGAGAAGTGTCCGTGATCGCTGGGAATGGCTCCTGTCAGAATGGTCGGATCACAGGTGGACGAGTAACCTAACAATGTTTCGCAGCGGTTGCGGACCGGCAACAGATCTTCGACAAATTTCCTTCGGGATGCGATCGCCCAGCCGAGGGCGTCGGCGAAGATGAAGATGTCGATGCGCTGCTTCATTCGCCGGGCAGGCTGGTGAGTTTATTGATCAGATGGATGAGTTGGAGGGGTGAGAATGGCTTGCCAAAAACCTCGCTGGCACCGGCCTTGCGGAGGTTTTCCACGACTTCGGGGGTGGCCCTGCCGGTCACGAAGATGACAGGCACGTTCTCGCAGCCGGGGATCTGATGGAGCTCACTCATGACTTCCGGGCCGTGAAGGTCCGGAAGTTCGAAATCGAGGATGACCAGGTCCGGACGCTCGTGTTTGGCGCTGCGGATGACCCCGGCGCCCGTGGTGAAAAAGCTGCCGTGGATCCGGTTCCTCTGGAAGTGGAGTTGATAGAGTTTCGAGATGACGAGGTCATCTTCGGCGACGAGAATTCGTTTCATTTGATGATGTCCAGAGTAAGGAGGGTGCAGTCGTCCTCGAGATTCGTGCCTTCGCGGATGTGGATCCGGTCGCGGAGGCTTTTCCAAAGCTCTTCGGGTGGCGTGCTACGGTTATGATCCATGTGCTCCACGAATTTCTGCCAGCCGAAGTCCTCATCGGTCCGGTCCCATTCGTAGCACCCGTCCGTGATGAAAACGAGCCGCTCTCCGCCTTCGAGCGCGACCAAATCGCTGGTGTAGACGGCTTCGGAAATGATTCCGAGTGGCGGGCCGGAGGGCTGAAGGAAACCGCGGTTTCCATCGGCATGATAGAAAAATGTCGGGCAGTGGCCGGCGCTGGAGTGATCGAGGGATTTCCCGTCGGCTGACAACCGTGCGATGGCACAGGTGATGAACATGGTGAGGTCGCCGAGCTGGTTGCAGAGCGTCCGGTTGATGGTTTCCAGTATCTCGCGGGACGAAGGGATATGGAGCGACATGTCAAAGGCGGTGCGGAAGATGCTGGCAAGCAGGGCGGCGGAAACGCCTTTGCCCATGACGTCGATCATGGCGAGGATGAGGTTGCCGGATGCGTCCGTTTTCGCGATTGCGTAGTCACCGGCGATGATGAGTGAGCTTTCCTGATGGATGCTGGCGTGCCAGCGGCTGGAGACCGGTGCGGGAAGGATGGGAAGGAGCGCTTTTTGGATTCCTATGGCGATTTCCAGCTCGCGCAGGTCCTTCTGGGATTCGTCGCGGATGTTGGAAAGATGCGTGTTCGCACAGGCAATCCCGCAGAGGTCGGCCAAGGTGCGGAGGGTTCCTAACGATCTTGAGCGTGAACCGGCATCGCCGGACTTGTGAAGGACGATGAGCGCGCCGAAATGGATGTCGCCCGCGACGATCGGGAAGACGCATCCGGCACCGATGGTTCGGCGAAACTCGAAGGGAAGATTCTGCCTGGCAAGGTCTTCGTAGCTTTCCCAGACGGTCTCACGGGTGAGGCTGCCCAGGCTTTTCAGGGTGTGGTCCGCATCGTGCGGGTCAAGAAACCATGGAGCTTCCGCGAGGAGGCTGCGGAGGGTGGAGGGAATGCCGGGTGCACCTTGGAAAAATATGCGGTCGAGCGGATGCAGCATGAGGAAATCACTCAGCGAGCCGCCGATGAAGTCGCTGAGATTGCTGCTTTCTATCAGGTTTTCGGTGAGTCGCCGGAAGGCTGACAGGCTTTCATAACAGGAGGAAAGCTCGTCTAGCACGCTGTCGATCTCGGGATTTCCCGGAAGTGGCAGGCCCTGGCTTGGATAGAATTTCACCATCTCCAGCCGGAATCCTCCAGGGCCGCGCCAGTGATGGAGTTCATCGGCGAAATTCGAGAGGATGAACAATCCCCGTCCTGACTCGGCGGTCGGATCATCCGGCAGGGATGGTGAGGCGAGCTTGTGATCAGGCGGCCCCGGGCCCGGATCCTGCGCGGCGATGACGATGGAGTTGGGCGTGATGCTCCATTCCACCTGGATGCTGATGGACGGGTCGCTTTTGGCCCCATGGGAGATGGCATTGAAAAGAAGTTCGCTGAACACGAGCTTCCACTGCGTCAGGTCGTTGTCCGTGAGTTCGCCGTTGGAGATGGTGTCGATGAAACGCTTGCGCAGGGGCGCGACCAGTGTTGGATCCGCCGGGATGGTGTAGCGGACCACGCCGGTGGGCATCTCGAGAAGGTCTTGTGCGATCATGGATGGGATGGACGGGCGAGGTCCGTGGACTTCAGATTCCGGATGAAAGCGGTGATCGATGCGACGAGCGCGTCGGGCGGGAGCGATGCCTGATAGACGGCATGGAGTGCCTCCTCGGGATTTTCAGGTGAATGGCAGCCCTGGCAGTCCGCATAGGAAAAAACGCCGATGGGTGCGTGGCGGATCACGTTCTGCCAATCCGGGGCGAGCGTCTCGAACTGCTTTTGGGAGCGGGGGATGACGCCGTAAAGTGGAAGTTTTCCACGCCAGACGAGCGGCAGCCAGGAAAAGCGGCTGGAAAGGCCTGCTTCCGGATCACCAGGGAGGGAGCGTCCGTCGAAGGTGATGAAATTGCGACCTGGAAGGATGCTGCCGCGAAATTTCAGATAGAGGAGAAATGCGCGGATCCGGTCCTTCAACGGCACGGGGGGGGAGTTGTCCTCCAGTGCGGAAAGCAGGTGGGGCTCGAGGTCGTCCAGCCGCGCCTGGTTTTTGAGATTCAGCAGAATCCCGGATTCGAGCCGGCAGTTTTCCAGCGCGGTCACAGGACCCACGTAGGAATGAGCTGATAGATGCGAACGGGAAACCCGATTGGCCCCAGCGACGACGGATCCCGTGCTGATAACGGCATACGGACCGATCTCGCAGCCTGGCCCTATCAGCACATGGTCGCCGATGAAATAAGGTGGAATCAGTTCCGCTTCGGGATGAATTCGGCAGGAAAATCCCGTGTTCAGCAGATGGTAATCCGGCTCGCCCGCCATCCGGTCCAACCAGGTCCTCTCAAGGGCTGCAATCCGTTCAACAAGTTCCCAACCTGTTGTCGGGGCGGGTGGGGAAAGATCGCCGGGAAGCCAGTCTGCCTGCACGGCGGACTCAGAAGCTTCAAACGTCGATGCAATCGGAGTGCACTCGATTTCCAACGGCCAGAGCGTCGATTCATTCAACACGCGCCGCACTTCCGCCGGGCGGTCTGCGGCGAAAACGCGCACCTTGGTGGCGCCCTGATTGACGGCATGATCGAGCCAGTGATGCAGCAGGCACTGATCGCCTACCGTCCACAGGGCGAATGGCAGCGGAGAACGGCGGACGGTGTCCAAACCGGCCCAGTCGGGCAGGACCAGATCCAGAGTTTCAGGGTTCATGATGTTAGATCAGTAGGCTCCTTTGCCGAAAAGCACGGCCGGCAAGGTCTTTAGCAGAATCGCGATGTCGAAAAACGCGCTGGACGAGCGGATGTATTGAAGGTCGAGCCGCACCTGGCCTTCGAAGTCGATCTCCGAGCGGCCGCCGATCTGCCAGAGGCAGGTGATGCCCGGTTTCACCCGCAAGCGGCGGAGGTGCGAGGCCTTGTAGGCGGCCACTTCCCGGGGAAGTGGCGGACGCGGGCCGACGAGTGACATGTCGCCCCGGAGCACATTGTAGAACTGGGGAAATTCATCGACCGAGAGCTTGCGGATCCATCTGCCGACTTTGGTGACCCTTGGATCGTTCTTCATCTTGAAGGTCACGCCGGCCTGTCCGTGTTGGTTCTGCTCAAGGAGCTTGTCCTTGATTTGATCCGCATTGACGACCATCGAGCGGAATTTCCACATGCCGAACAAGCGTCCACCGGCACCGACGCGCTTCTGACAATAGAAGACAGGTCCGCGGTCCTCGAGTTTGATCAGGATGATCGTCAGGAGAAAAATAGGTGAGAAGGCACAAAGAGCGCCGATCGAGCCAACGATATCCAGTCCGCGCTTCAAGCCCCTCGCGAGAAGGATGGTGAGCCGCCACACCTGCATTTTCCTGCGGGCGGCGCGGCTCCACCGCTCGATATTGCCACCTTGGTTGATTTGGCTCCAGTATTCCGCTGGGTCAGTTTTCATTTTCTTAAGGTTCATGAACTATTTCATTGTCCAAGCAAAGCAAACAATGCAGGTTTCTTGAAAATATATATAACTAAACAAAATGATCGTTGAATCGAGTATAAAAAATGATGGCACTTTGGTGCTAGCAGTCACCGGAGAGAGTTTGGATCAGGCGAATGCTCCTGAGTTCAGAGCCATTGCTGTTCAGTCGATTGCGGCGACGCGGGGACGGCTGGTGGTGGATTGTTCGGAGTTGGAATTCATTGACAGCTCGGGAGTGGGAGCCTTGCTTCACACTCATAACAATCTGCCGGAAGAGCGGCGTCCTGTCAGATTGACGGGAATTGGATCGAAAGTACTAACGATTCTGGAGCTGATGCAGGTGCACCGGCTGTTTGAGTTGGAACCCAGAAAATAATTTTTAGCAAACCAATGTCAGCCCGTTACTTCGAAGGCCGCTATCCAGTGTTGGATTGCCGGATCGAAGACCATTTTGACCGGGTGAGGAGATCATTCGAGGCAAGGGGATCCCGTGGGGCGTTGGTTTTGGGAGGCGGATACGGCCGCGGTGAGGGTGGGGTGATGGACGGTGCTGACGGTCCGGAATTCTCCAACGATCTGGATTATTTTTTGTTCGACGACTCTCCGGGAGATTCCGCGCTGAACCAATGGTGCCGCGAAATCGAGAAGGTGGAGAGCAGTGAACTCGGCATCGACGTCGAGATCAAATGCCTCCGGGTGAATTCGATCGGCGATCCCAGCCGCTCGATGATGTTTGCCGACCTGGTGGCGGGCCATGTGGTGGTGGCGGGTGATGGCAGTTTTCTGGAGCGACTCCGGGGAAACCTGGATTTTTCGCGAATCGAGCCTGAGGAGGCCACCCGGCTGCTTTGGAACCGGGGAAGCGGGATGTTTTTCGCCAAATGCCGCATGGGGATCGAGGGAGAGAAAAAATTCGTGATCCGGAATCACGCAAAACTGAAACTCGCGCTGGGAGACGGCTGGCTCTGTGTGAACGGCCAATACACGTCAAAATGCCGCGAGCGTGGCGAACGGCTGGCGCAATTGGAACTGCCGCAGGCTCTTTCCGGGTTGAAGACCTGGCATGCCGAGGGGGTGGACTTTAAGTTCCGCCCGTTCGCCGATGGCCCCACCTGGTCCGAGCTCGAGGATGAAGCGCGCAGGCTCACCGAGGCGTGGGGATTGGTCTATCTGGCTGCCGAGGAAAAACGCCTCAGCCGCAAGCTCGCAGGATTTTCCGAATATCTGAAGCTGCCGCGGCTGCTGGAGGGCACGCCGGTAGCACGAAATCTGTTATTGGCCCTGAGGGACCGGCTCAAGCGCGGCGGGTTCGTGCGTCCTGTCTGCGATTACCCGCGGGCAGGAATGATGAGGGCGCTGCCGTGTCTGCTGGACCAGGTGCCGGGCGGTGTGTCCGCGGCCGGCCGTTTCCTACCCACACCCGCCGGGGATGTCTCCCAAGTCCGTGCTTGGGAAAGCGTTTATACGAAATGGTGGGCCTACTACGCATGATTCCCATGAAGCGCTTGCTCATCTTCCTGCCCTACGTTCCCTATCCGCTGATGAGGGGCACCTACCAGCGTGTCTATCATCTAGCAGAGGCTCTTGGCGGGCATTTTGAGGTTGATTTGTTCTGTTTGTCTTCGGAGCCGGAGGACGCATCGCACAAGGGGCGTTTCGAGAACTTCTGCAAGCGCGTGCATTTCGAACCGTTCCAGAACGCGCCCTGGGCTCCGTTTTTCACCGACCGGATCTGGAATCCACTGCCTGTCACCGTCCGTCACTGGTGGTCTGAAAAGGTAATGGAATCACTGCGATCCTTCACGGCAGGGCACGATTATGCAGTCGTGAATTTCTGCGACCTGGTGCTCTGGCCCTACATCAAAGCGGTTTTCCCCAATCATCCCGCACGGGTGATGGACCGCAGCCGCGTGGACTGGTTGTTCCAGACGGAAGTGCTCAACACCGTGAAGTCCGGATTTTTCGAGAGGCTCAAGGCACGCGAAAATCTATCAAAAATTGCCGACCTGGAACGCGAGGTGAGGAACGAACTTGCTCTAACCGTTGTCTGCGGTCCGGACGACAAGACATTTCTTGAAAGCAAGCTGGGCCCGAGTGAGCGCGTGTTCGTGCTTCCCAACGGCGCCAACGTTGGATTTTTCAATGCGGACGATTGGCCGGCCCAACCGACCGGAGCCCCGAGCGCCCTGTTCTGCGGTGCGCTCGACTACAGCCCTAACACGGACGGGCTGGCATGGTATTTCGAGGCGATTCATCCCTTGGTTCTGAAACAGTGTCCGGAATTCAAAATCATACTGGTCGGTAAAAATCCCACTGACGAGGTGAAGAAACACGCCTCGCTCGCCAGCGTCGACTTCGCCGGCGAGGTGCCGGACGTGCGGCCTTACTATCAGAAGGCATGGATGCAGGTCGTCCCACTCAGGATCGGCGGAGGCACCCGTCTCAAGATTGCGGAAGGCCTAGCCATGGCGAATCCCGTGGTTTCCACCACGCTTGGCGCGCAGGGACTCGAGCTCGATCATGACGAACATCTGCTGCTCGCCGATTCACCCCAAGCCTTTGCGGACGCCATGATCCGACTCGTCAACAACGCCGAACTGCGACGCACGCAGGGAGCTGCCGGACGCGCGAGAATTCTCGAAATCTACACGTGGAATGCGCTGGGAAACCGCCTTGCCGACCGGATCAACCAACTGCCATGCCCGCAATCATGAAAACCCTGCTGCCTGAGCCACCGATCACGGTCCTCCTAGGGCTGCCGTTTCACGATCTAACGCTCGAAGAAACACTCGACTACTGCAGCCACACGATGAAGCAGGATCAACCCTGTTATCTGGTGACGGCGAACGTCGATTTCACCACCCAGGCCTACGAGGATCCCGACCTTCGGAAAATCGTGTTTTTCGCGGACCGGGTCGTTTGTGACGGCATGCCGCTGGTTTGGCTCTCGCGGATTTTCGGCTATCCCTTGCGCGAGCGGGTGGCCGGATCCGACATGGTTCCGAGGCTGCTGGAAATCTGCGGGAGGGAGAAGCACCCGGTCTATTTTTTCGGCAGCGACCTGGCGACGTTAGAAGAAGCGAAAGTCATCGTGGAACAACGCTACCCCGGACTCAAAGTTGTGGGCATGGAGTCTCCGCCGATGGGCGCCGTCATCGAGTGGGACAACGACGGACTCTGCGAACGGATGCGCGCGAGTGGCGCGAAGCTTTTGTTGGCATGCCTCGGTTGTCCCAAACAGGAACGCTGGATTTTCGCCCATCACCGGGAAGCGGGAATACCGTTGAGCATTGGCGTGGGAGCGAGCTTGGATTTCATTACGGGAAAACAAAAACGCGCGCCGAAGTGGATGCAAAAGACCGGCATGGAATGGTTCTGGCGCATGTCCAGCAGCCCCGGACGGTTGGTGGCGCGCTATCGCAAGGATTTCGTATTTCTCGTGAAGGCCGCGTTCCAGCAGGCTCTCGCCCAGCGGCGGCGTGAAAATCTAGCGGAAATGCCCCATGATTCCGCACTGCCGACAGCGCCCGCGGGAACAATCCCTGTTACCCGGATTTTCTGGAATGGCGACTTACAGAAAAGTCAGATCACCGGTGCTCCGGTTCCCGAAGCAGTGAGTACGCCGGTGTTTCTCAATGCCTCGCGCGTGACCTTCATCGACAGCTCGGGGCTCGGCCGTCTCGCCTTGCTGGCCCGGATCTGCCGCACTGCCGGACAGCCGCTCGCGATCGTCGCTCCTTCAGACGCTTTCCTCACCTCCATCCGTGCGGCTCGCATGGATTCGTTGTTCACCGTGGTGGGGACGGAAGAGGAAGCCCTTGAGATTGTTTCTGCGCTCCAGGCTGGCGGCGGATCACAGGGTTCGGCTGCGAACGGAGTTGTCTGGGTTTCATTCAACCGCTCGCTGGATTCACTCTATCATGATGAAATGATAGCGGTGCTGGAATCCGCCATCGCGGGATCGCCCGATCTCCATTCGCTGGTGATAGATCTGCGAAAAGTCGATTTTATGGACAGCCGAGCCGTTGGCGGGCTGATCCGCGCTTGGAAGATGACGTCCGCGAGGGGCGGCCAGATGTTTCTATCAGGTGCCCGACCCGCCGTGCGTGAGATTCTGGCCTTGCTCCGACTGGACAAGGTTCTCTCCGAGTGGAAAGGGGATGTTCCGGCGTGAAGGTTCTTCTATCAGCCGGAATGATCCAGGGTGGTCGCTCGGGTGTCGCCCGATACGTCATCGCCTTGAGCGAGGCGATTGCCCGCGAGCAGCCGAGAGTGGACCTCCATGTGGCGGGACTCGACAGCGACCGGGAACTTTTTCCGTGGATCGAAAACAACCGCTGGCTGTCCATACCCGCGCGCATGAGAGGCGGCGCTGCGAACCTTATCTGGCATCAATGGAGCCTCAACTCGGAAGTGCGGAAACGGGGGATCGATCTCGTGCACATTCCGAGCTACCGGCGCATGATGGTGTCCTGCTGCGTGCCTCAGGTGGCGACCATCCATGATTGCGCGCCATTTATCCTCCGTGAGAAATACGACTTTGCCCGTGGTTTTTTCGGTCGGGTGATCGTGCCCGCCATCGCGCGCAGGGTCCGCCGGGTAATTGCTGTTAGCGAGACCACCGGTGCGGATGTGGTGCGTTTCATGAAGGTCCCGGAATCGAGGGTCACAGTGGTGCCTAACGGGATCGACCACCAGATGTTCCACCCTCCGGCGGCGGCAAAGGTCGAGGCGTTCCGGCAGCGTAAGAATTTGCAGCAGCCGTTTTTCCTCTACGTCGCCAGGTTGGAGCATCCCGCGAAAAATCACGTTAGACTCATCGAGGCCTTCGGGAAACTGGCGGAATCCGGTGATTTCACCGGGCAATTGATTCTCCCCGGCGCACCGTGGCACGGCTCCGAAGTGATTGAGCAAGCGGTGGCAGCGAGTCCGTTTCGTGATCGCATCCGGCTGGAGGGGTTTGTGGACAACGAGGACCTGCCACTTTGGTATGCTGCGGCCGTGGCTTTGGTTTTTCCCTCGCTGATGGAGGGCTTTGGCCTGCCTCTGCTAGAGGCGCAGGCCTGTGGAACACGGATCGCATGCTCCGACTCCACCAGTCTGCCGGAAGTGGCGGGTCCGGCAGGAATTCTTTTCAACGGACTCGATGTGGAATCCATCGCTGCGGCCATGGCACGGCTCGCGACCATGGAGGACGGAGAACGGCTAACAAGGGAAGCGGACGGACTCACCTGGGGAGGGCGTTTCACCTGGACGGCACACGCGGCCTGCGCCGCCCGGATCTATCAGGAAGTGCTGGATTCCAGCATCTCCACCCACTAACAAAAATCATGGCTGAATGGCAGAAACGATTCTGGAGCACGACGGCGAGTGGATACATCGGCGTGATCGCCCGCATGCTTCTCGGCCTTTTGTTGTTCCGCCAGATGTTCCAACAGTTCACCGGGGCCGAGTTCGGATTCTGGGCCCTGCTGTGGTCGCTCTTCGGTTACGGAATCCTGTTGGATTTCGGCTTCGGATTCACCGCACAGAAAGCCGTCGCGGAAAAAACCGCGATTGGTGACATGGAAGGCCTGAGCCGGCTGTTAGCGACCATCCTGTGGACATTCATCGGCATGGCGGTGCTTCTGCTGGTCGTGTTTCTCGCAATCCGCGATCCGTTTCTCGCGAAAATGGGCGTTCTTCCCGCGGACAAGGCGGAGTTCGAAAAGGCCTACACGGTGTTTTTCATCGGCATGGCCGTCATGTTCCCGTTAGGTTTGTTTCCCGAAATTTTGCGAGGCTTGCAGCGCATTGATCTGGCAAACTGGGTGGGCACGTTTTCGACGGTCCTGAACTTCATTTTCCTGTTCTGGGGCCTGAACGCGCGGTGGGATCTTTCGGTCCTGATGGCGATCAGCGTGGCGACCAGCGCGCTGCCAAACCTGATTGCCGCCGTGATTGCGATCCGACGGCTCCCGGGCATTTCGTTCTCTCCGAGATGGTTCGAATGGCGGTCGGTGAAAGCACAGATGGGATTCTCCATTGCCGCCTATCTGATCACGTTCAGCAACATGCTCATGGCGAAGAGCGACCAGCTCGTCATTTCGCTCGCGCTGGGAGTCGCCTTCGTGGCTATCTATCAGGCGGGATACAAGATGGGCGAAATGCTCGGCCTTTTCAGCACGCAACTCCAGCAGGTGCTCTCTCCCGCCGCGGCGGCGATGCATGCCAAGGGCGATGATTCCGGCCTGCGAAACCTATTGCTGCAAAGCTCCCGCCTCACGTTCCTGCTGGTCACCCCATGTTATCTTTTGTCAGCCGTTTACCTCGAACCGCTGATCCATCTGCTCACCGGCATGGAGCAGGTTCCGCGCGAAACGTGGTGGATCGGCCAAGCGCTGCTGTTCGCAATTTACAGTTCGCAGCTCACCAACAGTTGCTCGAAGCGCGTGCTGATGATGTGCGGAAAGGAAAAACCGCTGTTGCTCATTTCGGTAACTGACGCGGTCGCCAATGTGATTCTCAGCATCATCCTGGCTTATCGTTTTGGAGTCCTCGGAGTGGCGCTTGGCACCATGATTCCCACCACGCTGGTGGGATGGTTCTGGGTGGTGCCTCTGACGGTGAAGCAGTTGAAACTGCCGCTTGGGACCTATTTCGGGTATCACCTGAAGGGCACGCTCCTGCCACTGTTAGTCTTTTCTGGAATTCTCGCGCTACTGGCATTTTTGATGCCGGCAGCAGCTGATAGTGGATTTTTTGCCCTCGGCTGGCGGGGTGCCCTTTGCATGCTGCCACTGCTTTTCCTCAGCCGTAGAGTCATCCGGAGCATGTCGAAGCCCGGCGAGGAGTGTCCGGTTTGATCAGCGCCTTAGGACGATCAAGTGATTGTTAAAGGGCGTTTTTCCCCAAAGCGGAGTCACTTCGACGGACCCGAAAGGTGATAGGATGCGATGGAAATCCGCGGCCGTCGGATAGTGCGTCGGTGCGGCTTGCATCCAGAAGGTCGCCTTTGCCAGCAGGTCTCCCAAAACGGTGATTTTGAATCTCCATGACTCATCGCGGAGACCGGAACGAATGACCAGTTTGCCGCCGGGGAGGACTCGCTCAGCCGCAAGAACAAGCAGCGATTCCTGCTCGG
>JANODE010000045.1:0-19360 GCA_031412525.1 Akkermansiaceae bacterium
TGGTGAACTGAATCTAGCAGGAGGCGGGGTTCGTTTCAAGGATGCGCGTTTACCCGCCGTCGAAAATCTAACCGCGGCCGTCGATCTGGCATTGGACAAGATCAGCCTGAGATCGCTGAGAACCACCGTCGCAGGTGGAACCCTAACTGGTGACGGATCGCTGGCCATCACGTCCGGCAAACCCGGCAACCTTGACTTCAAACTGCGCGGCGACCACTTGCCCCTGCTGCGCAACGACCTGCTGATCCTCCGTGCCAATATCGATCTACGCCTGCAAGGGACGTGGGAAAAAGCGACTCTAACCGGCACCGTCGGCGCAGTGGACAGCGTTTTCTTTAGGGACATCGAACTGCTCCCCATCGGCACTCCATTCAATTCACCCTCCGCCGCGGCGCTGCCGAAAATCGATCCGCCGAAAAGCCGCAGTCCGGCGATGCCGGAACCGTTCCGAAACTGGGGGCTGAACGTCACCGTCCGCACTCAGGAGCCGTTTCTCATCCGCGGGAACCTGGCGACCGGCGAGGTGAACGGCAGCATCAAGGTCGGCGGCACACTCGGGGATCCTCTGCCCAATGGGGCGATGAAAATCACCGAGTTCCGAGCGACACTTCCGTTCAGCACGCTCTATGTCCGCTCCGGCACGGTGTCATTCACCCCGGCGTCTGGTTTTGATCCAATCCTCGAAATCCGCGGCACGGCCGAGCCGCGTCCCTATCGAATCACGGTTTACGCCTATGGCCGTATGTCGAATCCGCAACTGGTGCTGACTTCCAATCCTCCACTGCCGGACAATGAAATCATGACCCTTCTCGCCACCGGCACCACCACCACCGGGTTGGAGGATCCGCAGGCTGCGTCGTCGCGTGCAATGCAACTTCTAGCAGAGGAAATCCGGCGCGGGCGATTCCGTTTCGGAAAACAACTGCGTCCATTGTTAGGGTTGCTCGACCGCGTCGATTTCAGCATCGCCGAGGAGGACCCGTATTCGAGCGAATCCTTCTCCACCGCCACGCTCTCCATCACCGACCGCTGGTTCCTCTCCGCCGGCATGGGCGCGGAAGGGGATTCACGTGTCATGGCCATCTGGCGCCTCTCGTTCCGCTGATGAATTTCAAACGTGTCATTGCCGTCTTTCTAACCGCCGCGTCCTTCGCCGGCGCGGAGACGAACGTGCGGATTAAGGGTTCCGTGAAAAAAAGCGAGGGTGAACTGCTAGGACTGATCGGCGAGAGGATGGCCCACGTTCGCAGCAAACCTGCGTCCACCTGGCGGGCGGACGACGCGGCTTTCCTCCTGCGCGAGGTGATGAAAAAGGACGGCTACTCGGATGTGCGGGTGGATTGGAAGATCCTCAGCCGCGATGAGATCCTGCTGACGGTGCAGGAGGGGCAGCGGCTTTCGTTAGGAACCGTGACGGTCAACGGCCTGCCTGAAGGGGATTCCGCTAGATTCGTCAAACTCTATAGCTCGCCCGCGGAAAAGGGGCGTCCGATCGCGTCGGGTTCGGCACCATTTCGAGAGCAGGACGTGGCGACCGGGCTTTCCCACATCAAACAGGAACTCAATGCGGACGGCTATTGGTCGGCGGAGGCTGTCATCACTTCGCGTGAAACGGACCCAGCCACGGGAGTCGTCAGTGTGACCATCGACGTCACCCCGGGAGAAGTTCATCGGATCGGCGAGCCACGGATTACCAGCCCGGACGGACGTGGGACTGATGAAGTGCGCGAGGCAGCGAAGCCATTCATCGGGAAAAAAGCGCGCACGGCGGCGCTGAACGCGATGCGACTGGCGGTGGAAGAAGCGTTCGGCAGCAGGGGCTATAAAGATGCGAACATCCAGATGGGACGCACGCTGACATCGGCCTATTTCATACCCGAGTTTTTCATCAATATTGGCAAACGGGTGAAGCTCAACCAGATCCACATTGAAGGACTGGTGCGCACGAATCCGGATCGCATCAGGCGGCGGATGAAAAAACTCGAAGCAGATTGGTATGATGAAGCGGCGATGAACAAGAACCTGCGCGGTTTTCTCGGCACCGGAGCCTTTTCATCGGCCCGGGTGGAAACCACGGCGGTCGGCGAAAATACGGTCGATGCCACGCTGCATTTCGACGAGACAAGAGCGAAGGAAATCACACTTGCCGGTGGGGTCGGTTCCTACCAGGGGCTCATCATGCGGGTGACCTATACGGACCGGAATCTCTTCGGGGAGTTGTTAGGTTTCAGTTCGGGGTTTGAGTTCAGCTCGCGCGGGATTCTGGGGGAAACGAAGATCACGGACCCGTGGTTGTTTGGTTCGGACGTTGCCGGCACGGCCCGTGTCTATGCGCTGATCTACGGACGTGAGGGCTACAGCACTTTTGAAAGCGGGCTGGATGGCCGGCTCATCTGGAAAATCGGTGACCATTACTCGCTCGATCTTCTAGCAGGATTGGCGGCGGTGAATCTAACGCCCGAAGGATTGCCCACGTCCGATTTGGGAGAAACCGTGTATGGCCAGCCGAAGCTGCGTTTCACCCAAAAACTGGACTACCGTGACAGTCCGGTTCTTCCGACGAGCGGCTGGCATTTGCAGTCACCGCTCGAGGTCGGTGCTGCCATCGGCGATATCTCGACCTCGTATGTCCAGGCGGGAATCACGGGCGGTTGGTATCACAAGTTAGGTCGCGAGTGGCGGCTCGGCATTGGGGGTGAACTGGGGATGATCTTGCCGTCCGGCGACGGAGACGACCTGCCAATCGACCTGCGCCTGTTCAACGGTGGCTCCCGCAGTGTGCGCAGTTTCCCGGAACGAGAACTTGGCCCTCAATCGGCAAACGGCTATCCGATTGGCGGCGAGGCAATGTGGAACACGAACGTGGAAATCAGCAGGGCGATCAGCGGCTCGCTTTCTGCCGTGGCGTTCGTGGATGCCGGCTCGCTAGCGCGGGATTATGGTGAAATCACCTCCGCCGATGTTGAAATCGCGACTGGTCTAGGCCTTCGCCTGGATCTTCCCATCGGACCGGTTAGGTTGGAGTATGGTTACAATCTGACCAAGGACTCCGGCGAACCCGCCGGCACCATTCATTTTGCCATCGGCTACGCTTACTAGCAGAAATTGTTCGCAGATCAGGCGGGCGGTGCTTTCCAGATCAAGCGCACGGCATCGAGGCGGACGCGGGCGTTTCCAATGGCGGTTGCGAGTTCGGCTCCTCGTTGTTCGAGCACAGCGATTTCCTCCGGCTTGATATGGTCATTCACCTCGGCTAGGTCGCGGAGGCGGGCAATTTCGCGGGAAGTCTCGTCCTGCATCAGCACGAGCGCTTCCTGAATGGCAGCGCGGCCTTTTGCTGCACCGATTTCGCGGGCCCGATCCAACATCGCGGGAAGGAAAACGCGTTTCACTTTTTCATTCCGCATCAGGCCACCGGCATCGCCTTTTCGTAGCGTTGGTGTTTTGTGGGATGCGCTGTCCGAGTGATCGACGCCCTGGTGATCGACCATCACGCGAATGGGAATCTGCGGCAGGAATCGCTCGGCATGCAGGTGGGCGGGAGCCACGCATTCGACGACGATCCATGTTTCCAACAGAATCGTTTTTTCCCCGGCAGCTTCCCAGATGGCGAAGGAGGCGTTGCCCGCTTCCGAGCCTAACATGAGATCGAGCGCGGCTCGGACCATTGGGTGATCCCACGTGAGGAAGGCTTCCTGCTCCCGCTCCAATGCCCGCTTGCGATCCAGGGTCACGGTAATGCCTTCATGGGGAAGGGAAGGGAAGGCGTCCGACTTCAGATTTCCCGGAAGCAGGAAAAAGCGACGGTTTCCCAGCTCCTCGATTTGCAGCCCGGAAAACTCGAACAGCCGCATCAGGAAGTCTTCGAATTCTGCGTCATCGTCCCATTCGCGGATCTTTTTCACCAGCCAGGCCGAGCGTTCGGGACGATGGGAACTGCGCTCTAGCAGCCGGTCCTGACCGCGGGCGAGGCGTTGGGAAATCCGTTCGCGGGCGGCTAGCGTTTTTTCGATCAGCTCGTCGATTCCTTCGCGTTCGCCGATTGCCTCCTCGAGATCGAAGCGGAGTTCGCGCTGGATTTCCGCCGCGCCGGGCGGGCTGGCGTGAAACGCGTCGAGGCCTTCGTGCAGCCAGCGCATCAGGATCTCGTCGGAGCCTTCGGGCTGATAGGGAACGTGGATCTGGATGGTGCCTTTTTGTCCAATGCGATCCAGCCGGCCGATCCGCTGCTCTAGCAGATCGACATCTTCTGGTAGATCGAACAACACAAGATGGCGGGCAAACTGGAAATTGCGGCCTTCGCTGCCGATTTCCGAGCAGACGAGAACCCGCGCTCCGTCATCTTCAGCGAAAAACGCTGCGTTGCGGTCGCGTTGGAGCAGGCTGAGGTCTTTATGAAACAAAACGCCCTTCACGCCGGTGGCCGTAGTGAGTTCATCCAGCGTTTCCTCCGCCAGTTCGCGGGTGCGGGCGATGACAAGGACTTTTTCCTCACCGAGTTTTTCCAACAGCTCCTGCAGCCATGCCAGCCTGTTCGCGGTTGGATAGAAGTGAGGTTCGCGCTGGGGAAATCCGCCGAGTTTTTCGCGTGTGTTTCTGAACATGACGCGGCCGATGCCGAAGCCGTCCAACAGATCGGTGGTCAGGCGTTCGCGGGCGCCGGGATTTCCAGCCTCCAGCTCTGCCACGCGTTGCTCCAGCCGCTGTCGTCCGGCGACGATTTTTTTCAACAATGACGTGGGGACTCCAGACTGTCCGCTGGATGTTAGAGACTCCACCACATCGGCGACTTCTTCGTAGTGCTGGGTTTCCTCGCCGTATTTCGCGAGGTCCGCGTAGCGTCCTGGATCGAGCAATTGCAGTCTGGCAAAGTGCCCTTCGGCGCCGAGCTGCTGGGGCGTGGCGGTGAGTAGCAGCAGGCTTTCCGTGGTCTCCGTCAGGCCACGGACGATTTCGTAGGCCACACCCGGTGCGCCGGGCGACCACTCGAGATGGTGAGCCTCATCGACAACGAGCACGTCCCATCCGGCTTCACGGACTTGGGCAGCTCGCTGTTCGTTCCCGACGAGGAAATCCACCGCGGCGAGGATCCATTGGCTGTCGAGAAACGGATTGCACCCAGGACCGCCATACTCGATTGCCTCGCACCGTTCTTCATCGAACAGGCTGAAGGAAAGCTGGAACCGCCGCAGCAGCTCGACGAACCATTGGTGCACGAGCGGTTCCGGCACGAGGATCAACACGCGTTCCGCCCGGCCGGTGAGGATGAGGCGGTGCAGGATCAAACAGGCTTCGATGGTTTTCCCAAGCCCCACCTGGTCAGCTAACAAAACCCGCGGATGGGGCCGGTTTGCCACTTCGTCGGCGATGAACAACTGATGGGGGATGAGGTCCATCCGCGCACCTGCCAGTCCGCGGACCGGTGATCGGCGCATGTCCGCGCGGCGGCGGAGGGCTTCACCACGGAGGTCGAAATCGCCGGGCTCGTCGAGTTTTCCCCCGAACAGGCGTTCCTCCGGTTTGCTGAAGCTGATGGAGTCTGATAGATCCTTCTCCAGGACTTCCCCCGCATCGGTCTGATAGATCCGCAGTCCGTGTTCCTCCCGCACGTTTTCGACGGTCATCTCCTCGCCCGAGTGGATTTTGATCCGGTCGGCGGGCATGAACCTCACCCGCCGCAGGGGTGCGGTGTCAGTCGCATAAATTCGTGTCTCACCAGCGGCGGGGAATGCGATTTCCACCCGGCCGTCACCGCTTTTCCGGATGATGCCCAAGCCGAGTTCCGGTTCGCCATCGCTCACCCAGCGCTGTCCCCGCGTCCATGTTTCTTCCGTCCTGCTGTGGTCCGCCATTTTACCTAAACCAACGGGTTTGATGGAAAAAAGGGAAGCGCAAAGCCTGTTGGTGGGCGAGATCGGCTGAAAATCGGGCGTATGGCCGTTTTTGGGACCATGTGGCCGGAAATGGGACCCAAAATTCCTTTCGTTCTCCTGAATTTCAGGTAATTTGATTTTGTCTCGAGGGTGCTACGGCCTCTCCGGACTTCAGCCTTCAAAAGTTTAGCCACTATCAAGTCGAATTGAGATCCGGGGGGAAATCAACCGACCATGGCAAAACCAGGAGGCGATGAAAAAAGCGCGCGTTGAGAGATCCGGGGGGATATCCAACGCGCGCTTTTCTTTTGTGGCCCATGCATGAACGCCAAAAATGTGCATGCATCTGTCGAAAAAAGCGATGGTGAGTGGATCGGAGTCCATGCATCTTTGGCGCTGTTATGAATTATCGTTCTCTTGGTGCTACTGGTCTTGAAGTTTCTGTCCTCGGGTTTGGCGCGTCGTCGTTAGGTTCGGTGTTTCGCGAAGTATCGCAGGAAGATTGTTGTGCCACGGTGCAGGCAGCGCTGGAAGGCGGCATGAATTTCATCGATGTTTCGCCATCCTACGGTGAGACGCTGGCCGAGCTGAGACTGGGTCGGGCGCTTGAGGGCGTGAAACGGGATTCCTATCTGCTCGCTACAAAAATCGGCAGCTACAGCGAACCCCGTGGCGATTACGATTTCTCGCGAGCGAGCACCGAAAGAAGCGTCGAGCACAGCATGAAGCGGCTCGGCGTTGATTTTATCGATCTCATCCAGTGCCACGACATCGAGTTCGCCGATCATGACGTGATCATCAACGAGACCTTGCCAGCGCTGCACCGCTTGAAGGAACAGGGCCATGTCGGGCACGTCGGAATCACCGGCCTGCCGTTGAAAATTTTCCCTGCCCTGCTGGACCGCCTGCCCGTGGGAGTGGTGGAAACGATTCTATCATTCTGTCACTTCGAGCTGAACAACACCGCGCTCGCCGACCTCGTACCCTATCTGAAAGAAAAGGGAGTGGGTATCATCAACGCCTCGCCAACCGGCATGGGCCTGCTCACGCGCCGGGGTGCGCCTGCCTGGCATCCGTCCACGAAGACCATTCAGGAAGGTTGCAAAAAAGCCGTGGATCACTGCAACTCGAAGGGCGTGGACATCGTGAAACTCGCCGTGCAGTTTTCCTGCTCCCATCCGGATATGGCCTGCACGCTGGTGGGCAGTGCGAATCCGCAGAACATCCGCGACAACATCGCCTATCTGGACGAGCCGATGGACGAGCAGTTACTGGCAGAAGTGATGGAAATCCTCGAGCCGATCCACAATTTCAACTTCACCCGCGGGCTGCCGGAGCACCGGGATCCAATTCTCGGTTAGACTTCGGAAAGGTCAACGCGCTGCGGCGGCGGCTTCCAGCGCTTCCTTCGTGATGCGGGTGATTTCCGCCCACTTGCCGTCGTTGACGAGCTGCTTGTCCACCATCCACGAGCCACCGATGGCGGCGACGATGGGAAGTTTCAAATAACTTGCTAGATTGGCGGATGTGATGCCGCCGGTGGGGACGAATTTCACACCGGTGTGGGCGTAGGGACCAGCCATGGATTTCAGCATGTTCGTGCCGCCGGCGGCTTCGGCGGGAAAAAATTTCAGCAGCTTGCAGCCGAGCGAGAGCGCTTGTTCCACGTCGCTCGGGGTCATCACGCCAGGTGAGAACTGGAGGCCGATTTCCTTCGCTTTCGCGATGATGTTAGGGTTGAGGCCGGGAGCGAGCCCGAAAGTGGCTCCGGCATCTTTGGCGCGCTGGACCTGATCGGTGTCGAGCAAGGTCCCTGCGCCGAGGAGGATTTCCGGAAAGCGTGCGGCGATGCGTTTGATCGACTCTTCGGCGGCGGCGGTGCGGAACGTGATTTCCATGATGTCGAGGCCGCCTGCGAGCAAGGCCTCGGCGAGGGGTTCGGCGGATTCAACGTGGTCAAGGACAACGACGGGGACGATGCGTTTGGCGAGGATACGGTCGATCATGGTTTGGTGGCCGGAATGGTGCGATGTTGCGAACCCGCCCGACAACCCTAAAGCAAACGCCGCGTGGTTCGCGGAAACTTTTGCGGATCAATCGGTGAGGGGACGTGCGATGTAGGGGCTTTCGCGCAGGACGATCGCTTTGCGTTTTGTAAGCAGCAGCCAGCACTCGCGCGCGGTGCCCAGTACGATGATGGAAACGAAAAACAGGAAAGTGATGGTCACCACGACGTCGAGGCGGGCGTTGAAGAGCGAGGTTTCAGCGGCTTTCAGGGCACTCCCACTGAGGCCTTTCGCGATGAGGGCCTGTTGTTTTTCAATTTCTGGAATGAAACCGGCGGCTCCGGCGGAAAAGAGTTTGAGATAGCCGGCCGTGAAGGTCACGACGGTGAGGAACAGCATCGGCACGGCGGTGACCCAGCAGTAGCGCGCCTTGCCCATCTTGATGAGGATGACGGTGCCGAGGCAGAAGGCGATGACGGCGAGGAGCTGGTTGGAAATCCCGAAAATCGGCCATAAACTCTTGGCGATGCCCGCCGGATCGAGCGCTCCCTGATAGAGGAAAAAGCCCCAGGCTGCAACCAACAGGAAGGTTGCAGTGACATTGCCCAGCCACGAGCCGGTGTCCTTGAGCCGCGGTGAAATCTGCCCTAACAAGTCTTGCAGGATAAATCGGCCGACGCGCGTACCTGCATCGAGGGTGGTGAGGATGAACAACGCCTCGAACATGATCGCGAAGTGATACCAGAGCGATAGCGCGGTTTTCCCAGGGATGACCTTGGCGAAAAGATGGGCCATGCCGACGGCGAAAGTCGGCGCACCACCGGTTTTCCCGACCATCGTCGGATAATCATTCACGACGGTTCCGTCGGCCATCCGGACCGTGGTGGGCTCGCCCATGTCGCGTGTCATTTTCAGCATGTCCTCGCGGGTGACGGCGTAGGTCCCTTTGTCATCGATGCTGCTGATTTTCGCGAGCTGGGTGGTGAGGGCGGCGTTGTCGCCGGGTTGGACGGGGGAATTGATTGCGAAATATTCACCCGGTGCGAGGGCGCAGGCGGCGATGATGGCCATCAGCGAAACCAGCATTTCCACGATCATCGCGCCGTAGCCGACGAGACGGATGTCCTTCTCGCGGGCTAACAATTTCGGAGTGGTCCCTGAGGCGATGAGCGAGTGGAAGCCACTGATGGCACCGCACGCAATGGTGATGCAGACGAACGGAAACACCGGGCCAGGCACGACAAACCCACCGCCGTTGACGAAGGGTGTGATGGCCGGCATGTGCAGCGGTGGTGCGAGGAAGACGATGAAAATTCCGAGGATCGCCACGGTCCCGAGTTTCATGAAGGTGCTCAGGTAGTCGCGTGGCGCTAACAACATCCAGACTGGCAGCACGCTCGCCGCAAAGCCGTAAATCATGATCGCCCAGGCGAGCTGGGTGGGCTTCAGCGTGAGTGCTTCATTCCATGCAGGTGGCAGGTATTTCCCGGCGACCACTGCGGCTAACAGACCGATGACACCAAAGATGGATGCCGCCGTGACGCTGGCTTTTCCGCTTTTGATCATGATGCCCATGACGAAGGCGAGGGGAATGGTGGCGGCGATGGTGAACAGTCCCCACGGGCTTTCGGCAAGAGCTTTTACAACGACCAGCCCGAGCACGGCGAGCAGGATGGTCATGATGGCAAGCAGGCTGATCATGGCGATCAGGCCGATTACCGGATTGAGCTCTTCCTTGAGCATCTGACCTAACGATTTCCCGTTTCGGCGCATTGAGGCGAAAAGGATCACCGAGTCATGCACGCCGCCGCCGAGAGTGGCTCCTATCAGAATCCAGAGAGCACCCGGAAGATATCCGAACTGAGCAGCCAGCACCGGCCCGACTAACGGACCAGGCCCGGCGATGGCGGCGAAATGATGGCCGAAAACGACCCATTTCGGCGTCGGCACGAAATCCTTGCCATCGCTGCACGTGACGGCTGCGGGCGCGCGATTGTCATCGATGGTCAGGACCTTCGCCATCAGCCACGCCGAATAAAAGCGATAGGCCACCGCGAACGTGCAAACCCCGGCGACCACCAGCCAGAGCGCATTCACCGGCTCACCCCGCTGGAACGCGGCGACCGATACGGCAAGCACGCCGAGCAGGGAAACAGCGATCCAGATGATGATGCGGACAAGTTTGGGCATGCGCCGACCTTCAAGGACTTACGCGGAGGCCGTCGAGAAGGATTTTTAACCGTTGAAGATCGTTAGGGCGTGTTCGCCAGAACAAATGCTTCGTGGCGAGGCGCGTTTCAGAGGCCGTAACAGCGAACGGCGTTGTCGTGCAGGATGGCGTTCTGCTCCCATTCTGAAAGCTCGGCGACGAAACGCCGGACCAACTCAGCCCAGCTTTTGTAAGAATCGATGCGCAGTAGGCAGACCGGCCAGTCGCTGCCAAAAAGCACCCGATCCGGACCGAACAGTGCAAGGGTTTGCTCAAAATAGGCGCGCAGCGTGGCCTCGTCGATTTCGTCGTCGAGCACTTCCGTGACCATGCCGGAAATTTTCACGCCCAGGATGTTCTCGCGTTTGGCGAGTTCGGTCATACCCTTTTTCCAAGCCGGATCAATGGCCCCCTTGCGGATTTCCGGCTTGGCGATGTGGTCGATGATGATGCCAAGATCCGGCTGGCGGTCCACTAACTGAATGGCGGCAGGAAGCTGACGTTGGAAGAGAAGCAGATCGTATCGAAGATCAAGATCCGGCAGCAGCGCGAGGCCGCGATGGAAATCATCACGGAGGAAATAGGCGTCAGGCTCGCCCTGCAGGACATGTCTAACACCCTTGAATTTCGGATGGGCCGCGAGGCGGGCGAGCGGCTCGCCGACTCTTTCCTCAACGAGCGGTACCCAGCCGACAACACCCTGGATGAGTTCCGTTGAATCCGCCATCGTGAGCAGCCATTCCGATTCCTCCAACATCTGGCGCGCCTGCACTACCACCGTGGCATCGACTCCGGCAGCCGAGGTCGCTATTTCCAACTCGGCGACGAGTTGGTTCTGCGCCAACGGTGTGCCCGGAGGAATCCAGTCGTATTCCTCCGCTGAGTAGTTCCAAAGGTGGTGATGGGAATCGATCACAGGAAAAGCGGTTTCATGTGGCGGTCCAACAGGTTGCCGGTGACGTTTTTCGCCACTACTTCCTTGTTGGCATGCAATGCCTGGATGTAGGTGTCTCCCAACTGTGCGGCGATCTTGAATCCGACATGCAACAACTGGCGAAGATCCGCATTGTAACCAGGGTTCGATGGATCGTGGCGCAGCGCATCGGTGAACTGGGTGCTCGTCCAGCCGTTGACGGTTTCAACGGATGGAAGTTTCGCGTCACTGATGTCGATGACCGTGGCGTAAGGTTCGCAGAGCGCGGTCTTTTTCTCCAGTGCCTTGGAGTAAATCTGTTTGGCGAGGGCGAGTCCTTCACCTCCAGCTTCTGCCAGACCGATGATTTCCTCCAACCAGTTCGTCCCGGCCGTTTTGATGTGAAGGCCGGCACCCGTGCGCTGAATGGCCTTTTTGATGATCGGATAGATCGAGAACTTGTCGGAACCCGAGTGCACGGAAAGCTTTAACGCGGGAGGGAGTCCGTAGGTTCTGATGACGTGCGCGATAACAGCGAGGTCGTCGTTGAATTCCTTTTCAAACTGCACGGGATCCCCGACGTAATCGACGCCCTTGTTGAAACGTCCGGTGAACTTGGGGGCGATCGTCTGGATCGGGATTCCCTGATCGGCAATGGCAGCGAGGATAATCAACATTTCCGGCGGGGTCTGCGGACGATCCGTTTCGTCCATGGAGATTTCAGTGACGAAATGATCCACTCCACCCTTGGCTGCGACGATGTGTTGATAGATCGCAGCGGCCTTCTGGGTGGCCTTTAAAAACTGGTTCGCCGTTTTTTCGACGTCGGCTTGAGTGATTTCGAATGGTTTCTCGATGCCCTCGATGGCGACAGTGCCGATCAACTCGGGGTGTTTTGCGATGAACGCCGCAACGTCTGCAGGATCGGCTGCTTCACCGATGTCGTCGGCCACGTCAAGTGTGAAAAAATCGCAAGGTGCGACAAATCGATCGACCGTGGATAGATTGATATGGTCGGCGTCTAACAAATACTCACCCGTCCAGCCAAGGTCGGCCACCGCCTTGTCAGCGGCCACGCGGGTTTGGATGGGCTCGGAGCCGATGATGTTGTGCTCGCGGTTGGACTTATTCCAGACGGGAACGATGTCGATTCCGAGTTTTTTGGCTTCGATGAATGCGGTGAGCTGGGCGTGTGCTCCGTTGGCGAAACGATCGCCGACGCCGAATGTGTATTTTGGACAGGTTTTCATGGTGTGATGGATAAGAGTTTTTTAACCGCAGATGAAAAGGATGGACGCAGATGGGAAAGATGTGGAGGTGAGTAGATGGGCGGAATGATCTAACGAAAATCTATTTTCCTGTCCCTGTCTTCATCGGTGCTCATCCCGTTTACCTGCGGTTGGATTCTTCATCGAACTTCGATGATCGCTTTGATCGCGCCGAGCGAGGGATCGGTGAACTGGTCGAACTCCGCGGGTACGTTTTCAAACGCGATGCGGTGGGTGATCCACACGCCGGTGTTGATTTTTCCTTCGCGGATCAAACCGATGATGTTCTCGAAATCCTCCGGCATGGCATTGCGTGAGGCTAACAATGTCAGCTCGCGGCGGTGGAAAACCGGCGCGTGCGGGAATGTGAGGTCGGCGGTGGTGATGCCGACGTAAACCACGCGCCCGGTGAAGGCGGCGTAGGTGAAGCAGGTGGACATCGATTTCGGGCTGCCGGTGGCGTCGATGATGACATGGGCGAGCTGCCCGCGGGTGAGATTTTCCAGTTCGGCGAGGTGCGAGTCGTCGGGTTTGAATTGGATGGTGTGTTGGATGCCGAGGTTTTCCCGGCAGAAATCGAGGCGGCTCCGGACCATGTCCATCACCACGGTTTTCACGTCCATCAGTTTGAGAAACTCAAGGCAGGCGAGGCCGATCGGGCCGGCTCCGATGACGAGCACGGTTTCGCCCGGCTGCGGATTCCCGCGCTGCACGGCGTGATAGCCGATCGCTAGGGTCTCCACGAGGGCAAGTTGGTCGTAGGAAAGATCATTACCGACATGAAGCTTGCGTGCGGGGACGGCGAAGACTCCCTTGCGCAGGCCTCCGTTGTTATGGACGCCGATGACCTGCACGCCGGGGCAACAGTTGATCGCGCCTTTTTTCGATGTGGGTGTCTCCGGATCGTTCACGTAAGGCTCTAACGAACATCGGTCGCCGGCCTTCACATTCGTCACGTCGTTTGCCACCGCGACCACTTCCAGCCCGAGTTCGTGACCCGGAGTGCGTGGATAGGCAAAAAAGGGGAATTTCCCAAGATAGGCGGATAGATCGGTCCCGCAGATGCCCATGCGGTGGGTGCGGACGAGTGCCTCGCCTGGGCCGGGGGCGGCGGGTTCCGGCAGATCGACGATGCGGATTTCCTTAGGTGCGGTGAATTGGATGGCTTGCATGTTTTGCTAGATTTCCCCTGTCCCGAGGACCGAGCGGATGGATGAAATGGTCTGGCGGGCGGCGGTTTCCGGATCGGGCAGGGGATAGATCTCGGCGGATAGGTAGCCTGAGTAAGAGATATCCTGAAGCGCCGCAATAACCTGTTTGGGGTCGGTGTGGCCGAAACCCATGGCCTGTCTGTTGGAGTCGGCGAAATGAACGTGCCCGATGTGCTTGCCCCCCGCACGGATGGCGGCTGCCAGGTTGCTCTCCTCGATGTTCATGTGGAAGAGATCGGCCAGCAGGGAGACATTCTCTAACTGGTTGTCTTCGAGAAAATGCACCGCATCGCCGAGGCGGTTGAAAAAATCCGTCTCATAACGGTTTAGCGGTTCGTAGAGGAACGGCACGCCGTGAGCGGCTGCGGCCGTGGCGCAGTGGCGGAGACCATCCGCCAGATGGGCCGTCGAATCCTGTCCCGATCGTTTGCCCTGCATCGATCCCAGTATGGCGGGGGCCCTGAAGTGTGCCCCGAAGTCGATCATCGAAAGGATGAAATGCAGGGCTTTTTCGCGAATTTCCTCCGAAGGATCAGTGATGTTGAGCCCTTGCCGCAGCATGCCGGCACCGGTGCCCACTGCGGCGACCTTCAAGCCATGGATCTCAGCGAGCGATCCCACCTGATCCACGGAGACAAAATACGGGCCGGGCAGAAAAAGCTCCACGGCATCGAATCCAAGTTCGGCTGCTTTGGCGAAGGCCTCGGGCAGAGGGGTGTGAAAGACAAATGGCCCGCCAGCTTCCGGGACCTGGCTCAGCGTGATGGCGGTTTTGATCAAATGGGTTTGGGGTTTCACCTGACGATTCATAAGGGGCCGACTGGCGGCTGAACATGGAAAAAAACTAGCTCATTCTGAAGTGGTGACATAAACTGCTACTACAACAATGACGATACCGAAAGGCACTGTGATCCCGCCGCCCGGACGCCCAAACTGGGGCGGCGGAAACGATCTGCCGTTGCTGTATCTCGGTTGGGGGCAGCGCGATTTCGCCAGGGAGCCACTGGCGATGCACTATGACCTCGGCACGAACTACTACGTTATCCTGCGGGGAGAAATCAACGTGATTACCGAGAGTGAGACACATGTTGTTCAAGGGCCGGTCGTGTTGCTTTTCGATCAGGAATGCGCGTTTGGAATTTCCCAGGCGAAACCCTCGAATGTGGAGATCCTGGTGTGGATCTGGCAGGGGCGGCCGGAGTTGGAAGAGTTGCAGCCCGCGGCCAGTGGATTCCTAACATTAGCGATGCGTGCCGGAGCGACGGCATCGCTAACGGACTTGCACACCCGCTGCCGGAATGAAATCGCGCTGGCAGACGCCCAACTCCCCAGCACCCTGAAGGCCCTGCGCGCACTGTTGGAAGTGGAAATCCTCCGAGGCAACCATGCCGGGCCCGCTGAAGATGAGACCCGTTGGATGCTTGCTCGGGCGTGGATGGCCGGGAATCTATCCATTCACGCTCCTGTCCCCGCGCTCTGCGACTACCTCCGGATGTCGCCTAGCACGCTGCACCGGTTTTTCCGCGCGCGGACCGGACTTTCGCCCGGTGCCTGTTTCCGCCAGATGAAAACCGAAGAAGCGCGGCGGCTCATCCGCGAGGAAGGCTGGCGAGTGAAGGAGGTGGCCTATCACCTCGGCTACCGCCATCCCAACGATCTCAGCCGTGTTCTATCACAAGGCGGGGCGGACTCCGATCCGCCCTCGCTCCGCGGGATCTAGGATAGCCGGTCGCGGAAATCCGGATAACCGAACTCGCGGATGATCTCAAGATCGCCATTTTCATGCTGCAGCGCGATGGCCGGATGCTTCACGCCGTTAAACGTGGTCGTTTTGACCATCGTGTAATGCGCCATGTCATCAAAAACCAGCACATCGCCCACTTTCAGTTCACGTGGAAATGCGAAATCGCCCACAACGTCACCGGCGAGGCAGGTGGGGCCGCCGAGCCGATAGAGCCACTCGCCGGATTCTGCCGCCGGATGATAGTTCTCGCCGGGAAAAACCACCGCCGGCCTTGCGTCTGATGGCGCGGTGTCCACCAGGAAAACATCCGGGCGATAGGGCATTTCCATTACGTCCGGCATGTGGGCCGTGGCGGAAATTGATAGAATCGCCAGCCGATGCCCTGCAGATTCGAAAACATCCATCACCGTCGCCCGCAGCACGCCGCTGTGAATGGCCACGGCCTCACCCGGCTCAAGCCAGACCTCGACTTGATACTTTTCCTGAGCTTCCCGAACGAGTCGGATCAAGCGCTCCCGATCGTAAAATGATTTCGTGATCCAATGCCCGCCGCCCATGTTCAGATAGGTGAACTGCGGCGATCGAAGCAGGTGTCCGAATTTCTCCTCAATTGCCGCGAGCGTGGTTTCCAAGTCATCCGAATCCTGCTCGCAAAGCGTGTGAAAATGCAACCCGGACAACCCCGTTAGATCAGCGTCTGCCAACTGCTCCGCGTTAATCCCAAGGCGCGATCCGGCCACGCAGGGATCGTAAATCGGCGTTTCTCCGGTCGAGCATTCCGGGTTCACACGCAGCCCGCAGAGCATCGATCCGTTCTTGAACCGCGGATGCACCATGATCATTTCGCGGAAGCGAAACCACTGCGTGAGCGAGTTGAAATCCAGGTGATCGGTGAATTCGCAGAGCTCAGCGATGTCCTCTTCATCGTAGGCCGGCGAGTAGGTGATGATGTGTTTTTTAAAATAATCCCGCGCCAGCCATCCTTCCCAAAGTCCCGACGCGCAGCAGCCGTCGAGATCGTCCCGCAGATAAGGAAACGTCTTCCAGCAGGAAAACCCCTTCAGCGCGAGCACGAGATGGCAGCTCGCGGCATTCTTAACGTCCCGCAGGATCGCGGTATTCCTTTTCAAAGCGGCAATCGAAATGACAAACATAAACTCGCCGAAGACTGAGGGGGAAATCTGATCATAGCCAATGGAATATTACCCGTTCAACCGGGTAGGAAAAATGCGGATGACTTGCCGGACGAGAGGGTTTGCCCCTATTCACTCAGCCACCAAACGGACACGCTGATTTCGAAGGCGTATTCCGCAAACTTTCCACCGTCGGAAACAACGCTTTCCTTCCTTCACCCATGTCTGACCAACCTCTCATCACCCACCTCTACACCGCGGATCCATCCGCTCACGTCTTCGAAGGAAGGATCTACGTTTACCCGTCTCACGACCGGGAAACCGACATCGAGGACAACGACCTGGGCGACCAGTATGACATGGTGGATTACCACGTTTTTTCGATGGATGAGGTCGGTGGACCAGTAACGGATCACGGCGTGGCGCTGGCGTTGGAAGACATTCCCTGGGCGGACAAGCAGCTCTGGGCACCGGATGCGGCGGAAAAAGACGGTCGCTATTTTTTCTATTTTCCTGCCCGGGACAAGGAAGGGGTGTTCCGGATCGGCGTCGCGGTATCCGAGGTTCCCGAGGGGCCGTTCAAACCAGAGCCGGAACCGATCCGCGGGAGTTTCAGCATCGACCCCTGCAGCTTCGTGGACAACAACGGTCAGGCCTACTTGTATTTCGGCGGGATCTGGGGCGGACAGCTCCAAAAATGGCGGACCGGAAGGTTCGATCCAAATGGCGAGGAACCGACGGGCTCCGTGCCAGCGCTTTTCCCAAAAGTGGCGGCGCTTTCCAGCGATATGAAATCATTCGCCAGTCCGGTTTCCGACATTCTCATCCTCGATGAAAATGACGAGCCCCTGCGGGCGGACGATCACGATCGCCGGTTCTTCGAGGCGGCATGGATGCACCAGCGTGACGGGATTTACTACTTGTCCTACTCCACGGGAAACAGCCATTACATCGTCTACGCCACCGGGACAAACCCCCTTGGGCCATTCACCTACGTCGGCCGCATCCTCGAGCCGGTGGTCGGCTGGACAACGCATCACTCGATCATCGAATTCAAGGGCCGGTGGTTTCTGTTTCACCACGATTCCTCGCTGTCCCGCGGGCACAACCACCTGCGCTGCGTGAAGGTCAAGGAGCTGGTATACGATGAGAATGGAAAAATCCGTCTCGCACCTGCCGAGTCCTGACGGTCAGCTGGTGCACGCTGCAGGGTTCGAACCTGCGACCCCATCCGTGTGAAGGATGTGCTCTACCACTGAGCTAAGCATGCTTTGACCAGAAACGGCTGCGAACTCGCTGCCGGGCGGGAGAATTAAAGTTCCCGGTGGGGCTTGGCAAGCATTTCAGTGCTTGGATCGATTTTAAACTTTGTCGCCGCCCGCGCGCCATTACGCTCCCTCTCACTGCAAGAACCGTGGCTCAGATTCCGAAAGAAAGTGTGGAGAAAGTGCTCGAAGCGACGGACATCGTCGATTTGATCGGTTCCTACATTCAGGTGAAAAAGGCCGGTTCCCAGTTCCGCGCGAACTGCCCGTTTCACAACGAAAAGACGCCGTCGTTCTACATCACGCCGCACAGCCAGCGCTTCCATTGTTTCGGCTGCCAGAAGGGTGGCGACGCCATTGCCTTTGTCCGCGATTACGAAAATCTAACCTTCACGGATGCCGTGCGGAAACTGGCTTCGCGCGCCGGTATCCACCTCATCGAGGAAAGCAACGATCCAAATGCGGAGAAAAACTCGCGCTCCAGCGGCCGGCTGAAGGACATCCACCGCGAGGCTACCGCCTTCCTGCACGAGCAGCTCATGAAAAACCCCGCTGCAAAGCACGCGCGGGAATACATGCAGTCGCGCGGTTTCGGCAGTGCCATGGCCACCGGCTGGGCGATCGGCTGGATGCCGGACAACCCGAAGATTTTCCTCGACTGGGCGCGCTCCAGGAAATTCACCGGTCGCGAGCTGGTCGACTCCGGCATGGTCAAGCTCCAGGACGACAACAACCCACGTTCAGGACTCTACGTGCGGTTCCAGGACCGGCTGATGTTTCCTATCAGAAATGAAATCGGTGACGTGATTGCCTTCACCGCACGCCAACTCAGGGAAAACAAAAACAGCGGGAAATACATCAACTCGCCCGAGACGGCCATTTTCAAGAAATCGCGGGTGTTCTTCGGCTTGGACCGTGCGAAGAAGGCGATCCTCAAGGAAAAGGCCGCGTTGCTGTGTGAGGGGCAGTTAGATACCATCAGTTGTCATGAGCACGGCATCGAGCATGCCATCGCCACGTCCGGCACCGCCTGCACGCGGGAGCATGCGAAGATCCTCCGCCGCTACACGTCTAACGTCCTGATCTGCTTCGACGCCGACCGCGCCGGTCTAACCGCCACCGAGAAGGCCTTCCGCGAACTCGCACCGGAAGGCCTCGCCGTGCGCGTGGTGGAAATGCCCGCCGGCGATGATCCTGATAGTTTTCTGAAAACCCACGGCGTGGAGGCGTTCCGCGAGCTTCTTGCCAACGCCAAGGAGTTTTTCGACTTCAAACTTGAACGCGGCAAGGCCATCGGACTCTTCGACTCCGCCGCCGAGCGCGCGGTGGCCTTGAACGAATGCGCTGAAATGCTCTCGCTCATGACGGACTTCGCCGCGCGGGAAAACCAGATCAACATCGTCGCCACCCACTTGCAGACGTCCACCGTTTCGCTGCGTGAGGCAATCGCAAAGGCCAAGGCGAATCCCAAAAAAACCTACGCGGAAAAATCCGATCCGGCGCTGGTATCACTGGCCGTGGTCGAGCCCACGCAGCTCCATCGCATCGTGGCGTTTCTCTGCCACCTTGCTCTCACTTCAGGTCCGGCCCAGCGATTGTTAGGCGAGCAGTTCGAGACGCTGCACGAGGCGAACCGCTGGATCGAAGGCATCCCGCTGTTGGAATCCATCCTCGCTGTCGCACCCGATCCCGCTTCTAACGCGGCGGTGAATGCCTTCATGTCGTCCCTAACCGACGC
>JANODE010000046.1:0-33892 GCA_031412525.1 Akkermansiaceae bacterium
CCCGCCGTCGCCCCGCGCCATCAAGTGATAAACCGCTCCCGGATATTGGTATCGAATCACACGTGGCATGGCAGAAGAGGGAGTCAGAAATCGTCACTCTGGACCAGCAAATTGTTGAAATGCGCAACCTGACCCCATTTATTGTTGAAATGCGTACCCTGACCCCATTCAAATTGTTGAAATGCGTAACCTGACCCCATTCACACCTGACACCATTCATTCATGACCCCATTCACACATTCTCACCTGACCTCATTCACTCATTGGGACCGTCTACAGGAGCTTCCGCGACTAACATTTGGCTGTATCTAAATACTTTTAATTTCTTAGTAAATTCCATAGAGACGAGCCAGATATTACCAAAATTATTCACAGCATATACTACCCGACCCGACTCGCCATTGAGATCTACCACCTCTTTTTCCTGCGCTTCCTTGACAGCATTGATGAAATTTTCTGGAACCTTCCGGGCCTTTATTACTTTGATATAGATTTGATCTACAATTAAAGATTCTTCTCCGGAGACGATAAAATTAATAAAATCGAAGACTTCGGCTCTTTTCGCATTATTTATGTTTTCTAATCCAATCGAATTTAGATATTTTCCCAAAAAATCAATTCCACTAATGAGATAAGTGGAATTATTTTCGCCTTTGAAATTAACAAAAAAGATCTTTTTGAAATTTGAATCTCGATGACCACGGATTCCATAGATCTTTATACCCAAAGACTCGAATCGGTCAATGTTCCCGTATTCAGAGAGATGCTCTACATCTGCACCGAATGAGGCTACTAGGATTCTCCTCTTCTCCGGATCGGCCAAGAATCTCTTAAGATAATCTTCGCCATTGCAGTGGGATATTGTTACAAAAAACACAATTACCCAAGCTCTGAAGTGACGTATCGTATTTTCGTTTTTATTCATTTTTTTAGATTGATTGCGTACCCGAGATCCAATGTTTCCTTAAACTCTTGGGTTGGTATTTTTTCGATTCGTCCTTCAAATGGATCAACGATTTTAACAAAAGACGTGCCTTTCTCAAGTAGTAAAAAGACATGTCCAATGGCACCAGGCCTGTTCAACAAATCTCTGCGCGCCACGATAGCGGGTCCTTTAATAGCATCATAATTTGTTCTTACAAGTGACTCATATTTAACACCGTATTTCTCCAAAACTTTTGATTGGACAATATCAGCCATGATCAGCCCCTTTTTCGCAATGGTTCCCGGATCCCATTTAAAAGCATTTTCTATATCGGCGGCTACCATCTCTGTGGTGACGTTTTTTCGAGTCATTGACCGAATCGCATTTGCAACAGTAGCCGGGCCGCAGTGTCGAGAATCCAACGCCTGCTTAACAAATCCTGCTTCGGCATTCAGCAAATGGTGGAATGCCCCCGTCACCGCACCATTCGCAAATTTTCCACCTCCGAGAGCCGAGGCTGTTCCTCCCGCCGCAGATGCAATCGCAGTGCGGCCAGCAAATCCAAGACCTTTTCCGGTCTGGGAACTCGGATTAGTCAGGCCGCTCACCGCTGTCGCGGCAGAAGCAGCTGCGGAAAGGAACCCATCTTGAAATTTTCCTCCCATGGCGACGTTCGAGGCTCCGCCAACGACCCCGTGGCCAACGACGTTTGCCGCGTTAAGCTCGGCTGTTCCGCCGATTCCATGCATTGCTCCGGTCATCGCGCCGGAGATACCGCCGATCATTGTTCCTCGCAAGACATCTCCCAAATCCCCCCCCGCCAGTGCGGAGCCAAGAGCACCTGTTACAGCCCCAATGTAAGCCCCGGCCACCATATTGCCCACGATCGTAGCAGTGGTGCTGACAGCTGTCGCAACACCGGTGGCTGTCGTGGTGAGGGAGGCATACATCGCAGTCGCCCACCCGCTGGCCGCTCCGGCGGTGAAATAGGTCAAAACCGCTGCCACCACGATTACCACCACCGTTTTCCAATTCTCACTCGCCCAGCTTCCCATTTTGTGGAACACGCTTCCCACCCATGAAAACCCGGTCGGGTCCGTCATGTTCAGCGGGTTGTTCATCACATAGCTGTAGCGGTTGAAGTTCTGCGAATACTCGGGGACCTGCACGACCGGGTCCGGGCTGAGCATGCGGCCCAGTTCGGGATCGTAGATCCGGCCGTTCATGTGGATGAGGCCGCTGTCGTCGAGCTGTTCGTGGCCGGTGTAGCCGCGGTCGTAGTCGGTGGAGCTGGTGCGGTAGGGATCCGTATTGGTCGTGCGGTAGGCCGTCCAATTTTCGGCATTCCTCCGCTCGCCCCAGGGATCGAAGGACTGGCGCTCGGTAGTGGCGGCGGTGAAATCGCTGCTGCCGACGTTCCAAGTGCCGGTGTAGAGCACGTCGGTGGAACCGAGGTGGTCCTTGAGGATGGTCGTCAGTTTGGTTTCCGTGCCTGCGGCGCTGAGGGCCTGGGTGTAAACCGCGAACCCGCCGATGCTGTGGCGATGGAGCACGCGCTCCATAACAAAGGAGCCGCCGCCGGAGGGCCGGGAACTGCGGGTTTCGCGCTCGTAGCTGCCGAGGTAAAGGGTTTCCTCCACTTGGCGGCTGTCGCCCACGCCGATGCGGGTTTTCGTCTGGCGGGCGCGGCTGCCGCCTGCGTCGAAGTCGAAATTCGTCTCCACCTGCGCTGCGGCGTAGAGCTGGACGGTGCCGAGGGTTTGCAAGGAGGGCGCGGCCATGTAAGTGAGCGAACTGAGCTGGCCAAAGGAGGTCCAGACGTAGGTGCGCCTGCCGTCGCCGGTGACGTAGCCGGCATTGTCATAGGCATAAGTGCGTGACTGACCCTTGATGGTGGCCGACGAGACCGCGTTGGGACGGATGCCGTTGTAGGCGAGCGTGGCTCCGGCCTTGGTGAGGAGATTTCCGTTTGTATCGTAGGTGTATGCTTCCGGCGCGGGAAGAGTGCCGCTTCCGGTAGTGTTGGCACCGGTCACGCGATTGAGTCCGTCGTAGGTGAAGGTTTCCGTGCGGCCCTTGAGCAGGTCCGTCCTGTAGTTGAGGTTACCGTTGTTCAGCCAGTTGCAGGTCTTGTTCTGGAGATCGTCGGTGGAAAATCCGGGAGACCGCGAATTGATGCCTTCCACGAGGCCGTTGGTAGGCTTGTAACTGGCGCTCGTGGTGACTCCCTGGGCCAGCGTCTGGGTCAGCGCGTGGCCTTGGGAATCGTAGGTGCCCGCCGCCCAGAGCACCTTGCCCGCGCCGATGCTGCCGGGGCCGATTTCCAAGGAGGTGGCGTCGCCGTAAGTGGTATCGTAGCGGTGGATGACAGTGAGGCCTCCCGCGTTTGTCTCGCTGTAAACGCGGCCCAGGGCGTCGTAAGTGCTGGAGGAAAGAAAAGTCTCGCCGAACTGCGTCTTGCGGGTGTTGGTGACGCGGCCGTAGTTGTCGTAGGCAATTTCCTGGAAATAACCGTTGGGGCTGGTAGTTTTCCATGGCTTGCCTTTGGCATTGCCGATGGCTCCATCGTAAACGGTAGTGAAGACGCCTTCCGAACCGGGCCGGGTCACTCTCCATGGCCTGCCGAGGACATCATACTCGAACCAGGTAGTGTCCCCTTTGGCATTGGTGCTGGAAGTGACTTCGCCGAAGCCGTTGTAGATGGAGCTGGAGGTACCGGAATTCTTCTCATTGACGGTCAACTTGTTGCCCATCAAGTCGAAGGTGTTGGTGAGCAGGTTCTGGCTGCCGAGGGAGACATCGAGCAGGCGGCCATCCAGATCGTAGTTGAACCACGTTGACAACCCGGAAGGGTCTTTGGATTTGACAAGCAGGCCGTGTTGGTTTTCCCAACGTTCGAGGATCTTCCCGTCGCGATTGCTGACCATGGAATAGGTCATCGGGTTGTAATCGTTGGCGGCAGGTTTCCCACCACCGAGGGCCACCGTGTCAAAGGTGATGGCCGTGTCGCTGGAGCCGTCGGGATGGACGGTTTCTACCACCCGGTTCATCAGGTCGTATTTGATCGTGGTGAAGTACGCCGTTTCCCCTGAGGCGAAGGGATTGGAAACCGCGTTCTTGCGGTTGCGCCAGTCGTATTTGGTGACGGTGTAGGTGGGGACGTAACTGGAGGTAACGGCATTCCTCAAGACGAGGGTTTCCGTGGCCATCTCCCGGCCCATGGCATCGAAATAGACCTTCGCGACGGGGGTCCCGGAGGATTGTTTGGCGCGGAAATAGGCGATGAAGCGGTTGATGTTGCCATTGCTATCGCGATTGAAATGCGTGTAGACGGAGGCGGGAACGCTCCCGTTGTTTGCCAAGCCGGTGATCTCGCCCGTCTCCGTGCCATCGGGATTAAGAGTCCGGATGAGCGTGCCGAAAGCGTCGTAGAAAAAGGACGTGGTGAGTCCGGACGCCGTGGTGGACGTGAGCGTGGCATTCGCGTCATTGTAGGAGTAGCTCACGGTATGCCCCAGTGCGTTAGACTCACTGGTGAGGAAACGGCCCTTCGAGTCATAACCACTGTGAGCGGTGCGCGTGGTGCCGGAGGCGGTAACATCCGTTTTCGTGATGTTTCCAAAGGCATCACGCGTGTAGGATTTTGTGACGGAGAGAGGATTCGATGGCTGGACAGTTTCGGATTTGAGTAGCCCGGTTCCACCCGCGTCGTCGTAAGTAAAAGAGGATGTTTTGGTGATGGTCGCTTTTCCCCAGCCCGTCTTGGTCACGGTGGAACCGGTAAGGCGGCCGAGTTGCCAGCGCGCGGCATCTATAAAATGCGAGTAGGTGTTGTCCGTGCTCACCACAAAACCGTCCCGCGTGTAAACCGAGGATTTTTTCACGAACCCATAGCTGTCGAAGTCCGCGAGATTCTGGTAGGTGCGGGTCTCGGCCTTGATGGTTCCATCAAGCTCACGAGTGGTCTTAGTGGAACTGGTTTGAACGGGGCGGCGGACAGTGCCACCCTGACCCACGGTGACGGGCAGCTCCCCATAGGTGGCCGTTTCCGTAGTGATGAGCTTATCACCGTCGTCCACATTGGGAAGGCGGTTGCTCAAATCCTCCGGTCTGACGGTGACGCTCACCGTTGTGAGCAGCGGGCTGCCTCCAAAGGGGAAAATGCGCGAAGTTTCCGTGTGGCTGATCTGTCCGGTCAGCTCGTCCATCGCATCGATCCAGCCGAAACCGAGGGAGGCTTCGTTGATGCGGTCGTAACGGAGGTCCCCGTAGCGCTGGGATTTGTAGTTGGTCCCACCAAAACCATTGGGCTCGGTGTAACGGCAGACAACCAAACGGGAATCCATGATCGCAGAATGGCCTGCGGGCAGCGCTGAGGAGCTTTTTTGATAGACCCGTGTGCCAAACTTGCCGACGGTCGAAAGATCATTAAGTCGGCGGTAGCTGATGGTCAATTCCGTGCCGAAACCATCCACCACCGAGGTGAGGACCTCGGAGCGGCAGCGGTTAGTCCAGACTCTGGGCGTGGTGCCTAGCAGATCGGTGATCAGGTCAGGAAAGCCGTCGCCATTGAGATCCTGGAGTCTTGTGTTGCGTTTCCCGTTCTCGCGCTCACCGGTGGTGGTATAAATCCGGTAGGTTCCGGGAAGTCCCCATCCATCCCGCTTCCTCCAGCCAGTGCCGGTATTCTGATAGGTAGTATTGTCGGTGGCAGAGTCGGAGTAGAGCATGTCCACCAGGCCGTCGCCGTTGATATCCGCTGTCTCGTAACCGTAGGAATAACGCATTTCCAAGGAGACGTAGCTCAGAGCGTGATTGAAGGCATAGCTGTCCGGCTCACCGGCTAAGGTTGGAACGGGTTCAAGCTGCCACGGAGCCCGCCGGTAGCCTTGGTTCATCCAAGTCATCGGATCCGGACCTGTGGCCGTGTTCCGGGATTGCAGGAGGTCCACCAAACCGTCTCCGTTCAGGTCCAGGCTGAGAAGGGCCTGATCATAGCCGTTATCATGTTTCACAAACGCCGCAGGCAGCTTGTAAGCATCATTCGCGGGGGGATTCTCCAGTCCACGGGTGGAATTCCAGCGGTAGGAGCCGGTTCCTGTCAGTCGATAGACCTTTGAGCGAAGAGCACCGGCATAAATCGAAGCCTCGGCGATTTCCGGAACGCCATCGCCGTCCAGATCCATGACTCTTCGACCCACATCCTGCTGATCCTTCATCAACGGCTCCGGCAGGCTCCAGGAGTCATCCTTGATCCAGCCCGGGCCGTTTTTCCCCTTGTTGAGGAATGCGGTGCCCTTGCTGACGTCCACCAGCAGCGCATTCGTCGTCGAATCGTAGAGCTGCCCGTATGGAGTCGTGTGCAGGATCAGATCCAGATAACCGTCAGAATTCAGGTCCACCCACTGGAAATATTCATCCCGGCTGTATCCACCGAATTCCTGTGAACTGGGGGTGTTGACCGAGTAGAACGGGAGTTTCCAGGCCGCTTTGTAAGCCCAGGCGCCGTTCTCCCACATGTAAAAGCCGTAGTCATTCCTGATTTTTCCAGAAGCCTTCTGGATGTTCAGGGATCCCATGAGATCCGTCTTGCCGTCGCCATCGATGTCCATGGGCTGGGCCAGCAGGTGGTGCCGCTTGTTATAGCCGTAGGCGGTTGCGTCCGCACTGCGACATCCCAGCGGAAGGCCACCAGGGGGTCGCATCGGATTGGACATTAGAAAGTCGTCTTTGATATTTTGATACACCTGGCCGTAGGTGACAGTGTCCAGCGGTGCCAGTTGGGAGGTGGTGCTGTTGGTCTGGTAATTGATGGCCCGCCAGTCAGCCAGATCCACCAGGCCGTCCGAATCGAGGTCGGCCGCCACCACCCCCAGATCCTTTCCATTTGAGTCCGAATACCGCAGTAGCTCCGTGTCGTGGGCGAATTTCAAGGCCTCCTCATCCGTAGCTTGCTGGGTGTTTGAGTTGTAGATACGGATGTTCCTGAAAATCGCGTTGTCCACACCGTCCGAACTGTCATTGTCCGCGCACATCAGAATCAGATATTTTTTCGTGCCGGTGCCCAGTGTTCCGATCGGCAGATTCATCGTCTTCCAATCTTCGGACACACTGTAGGAAGAGATGGGACCGGAATAATTGTAACTGTCGGACAATTTGATCGGGATGGAGGAGTTGCCGCCAATTCGATAAAGGGGCGCGGACGCGGGGCTTTGATAGACCTTGTCGTTGTCGAATCCAATGATCGCCCCGGCCACCTGCTTCACCGACTTGAATTCGAATTTGATCCTCGTGTCGGCAGTAAGCTCTACATCCTCGTCCAGCTTGTAGGCGCGCGCTACGTCGCCCGTGAGTCGGATCAAGGTGTCATCACTCTCGACAGTGACCATGGAGTTGACCTCACCGGTCGCGTCCAAACCGGTGCCATACACCGGCAGACGCGTGATGCCCGGATCCTCCCACAATCCGTTTTGAGTGAAGTCCGCCTCGGTGAGTCCGTCGTAATTGAAAACCGTCGGGCTGACCCGCATACTGGTCGACTCGCTGTCCGCCATGTGCTTGGCGACGGATTTCAGGAAGGACCTTCCGCTCTGATAGGAATTCTCGTAGGTAAGACGGTAGGAAAAGTTGATTTGACTTCCCGTGGCCACCCGGATTTTTGAAAGTCTCTTGCTGAGACGGTAGCCCGCGTATGTGGACCAAGAGCGGCTGGAATCGGACCGGTTCTCGTAGTCGAAATACACGTGGCAATACGGGGCGAGACCGTTGTTGTTTCCCGTGTAATGGATGGCGGACACCCTTTGATTGATAAAGTCGGCCTCAGCCGTCCCAGCGTCCCGCAGATATTCGACCTCGTAATAATTTCCGGTGGTGTCACTCACCCGATTGACTCCCCACGACAAGGTGCCGCCTGACACACTGATCCTTGATTGCGGCGTCTGGCCTAGGGAAACAATCAATCCCGCCTTGGTCTCCACTTTCCACGATGCGGGGCCAGCGCCGACCGCGGTGATCCTCGCATAGGAGTCCATTTCCGTCCGGTATTCGGATCCAGGCTCCCCGTAATTTCCGGCCACACAGACCAACCGCTCGCCATCAAGGAAGAATCGGTCGCTCGAATCAAAATCCATCGGATCGAAAGTCCCGTCTTTCGCGGCAGAAGAAGGACCGCGGGTGATTCGCTGGAGTCCCGTCAAACTCCAGCCCACTCCGACAATCCCGTTACCGCCCGAGCTGGAATATCCCAAGCTCAGTTTCGGTTCCATTCCGCCCGTGCCCTTCGGCAGATCGATCGGCACCGAGTAGTTCGCGTTGCCGTCACTTCCGACCGAGAGACTGCCCTTCATCGCCCCCACCGCCTGATGCGTTCCCAAGGTGAGCGGCGGAATGCCAACTGGAGGAGGTGATACGTTTCCCCCGTTTGTTCCAGGAACGCCCCACAGGAAGTCCATATAACCGTCGAGAAAGGACTTTTGCGTCGCCGGGTTAACCGAGTCCCGGTCATAAACCAGCGGATTGGATCCGTTTGCCGTCTCCCATGAATCGGGGAGGCCGTCCTTATCGGAATCCTGAAAGAGCATGTTGGCGGTCTGTGCGGACAGATCGTCGACGAGCGTGTCTCCGACCTTACTGCCGTAGAAATCCATGGAAGTAAGGTTGGCGCCTCGTCCCTCGAACGCCAAATTCACCGCGACCAGTTTTCCATCTATGAACAGATCCCAGAGATTGCGGAGATAATCCTGGCGCAGGGTGACGCGGAAGTAACTCACCGCCGCCGTCGAGTTCACATCAAACGTCCCGGCCGTTTTCATCCACTGCTGGGGATTCGTTCCTTGGGTATCACTGCCGTGCAGCACCCAAACCTCACCTTTCGATGAGTTGCTGGGAACCTGGAACGCGAGTTGCGTTCCGTTAACGGAAAAAGTGGAGAAACTGCCGCTTGGATCCGCTGCCGGCTTCAGTTGAAAGTCGATGAATGCGGTCTTTTCATTGGCGTCCCAACTCACTTCACGAGTGATTTTCGTCCGTTCCTGTAGGGCATTCGCGGGGAGGCGAAGCGCCTTGCCACCATTCATTCCGGTGCCTACCGCCGAGATATTTGCACTTCCCGAGGCCAGCAGCCAACCGGGAGTGCTGCCGTTTCCAACCGATTGCATCGGGACCCACTCGGCCGTATCAAAGGTGATAGGCGGGAGGTCTGCCAGAATCTGGTTGGCGAGAAGGGTGAAGTTCAGAAACCCGGCAACGGTCGTCTTGCAGATTTGATTCATAAAATCGACTGTTAGCAAAAGGGCCAAAGATCCGTCAACAAACCAAATCGGCTCTAACCGCTAGATAATGAGGGTTTGTTTCCGCAATCTTTTGGATACCTGTGAGTTTGTAATTGGAAAAAAAGCCGACGATCTGCGGAATTCCCAACACACTCGCAGTCCCAGCAGAATACGGCTGCCTCTGGCCCTTCACGCCTGATACGAAGCCGTTAATTTCATGATCGAACCATACCTGAAAATGCGGCAGTTAGCTTCAGTGATGCAGACATTCCTGTCTGATCTTCGGGTGGCTGGGGCTTGTGAAAGAACAGACAGGAATGTCTGTCTCACATTGAAGAACAAACAGGAATGTATGTGTTACCCTGTTCGTAGGCAAAAAAAGGCCGCCGGAGCACCCACCCCGGCGGCCAAGCTGAACAACTTCAACACACCCGCGGTGTGACCCGCGAACCGTATGAGGCTGACAACTGCTGTTCACCCTTACATGAAAACGCGAACTTGCGTGCGGTCTTCAGCGGTATTGGACAGCGGGAAAAAGGCTGTGTTCAAAAAAATTCAGATTTTTTCAGCAAAATTATCGCTGGCGGCGGATGGAAGGCTTCATCGTCGGTGGACGGGGCTCTTCCATGGGCGGCAGTGGCGCGGGTGCGATCTGGGGCCGGGTGTTGCCAGCCTTGTCCATGGTGGGGATCGCGTCGATGGGAGGCAGCACGCCCGGTCCGTCAGCAAAGGTGCGGGCCCGGCCGGAGACGCTGTAGCGATTGTCCATGTCCACTTGCACGGCGTTCATCGAGCGGTCGTTTTTCACAACAGAAGGCTGAATGAAAACCATCAGCTCGCTGCGGTCCTTGTTGTCCGAGTTGGTCGAGAACAAACGACCGAGTAGTGGGATATCCGAGAGGATGGGGATGCCGCTCTTGCTTTTGTCGTTCTTTTTCGTGATCAGGCCGCCCAGGACGATGGTTTGCTCGTTGGGAACGGTGACGGTCGTGAGGATTTCCCGGGTGGAAATCCGGGGGACGGTGAGATTGCCGCCATTTCCGCCGCCACCTTCGATGGTCTGGGTGCCGTTCTGTTCATCGTTGAGGAGAGCGATCTGCATGGTGATTTCGTTTTCCGAATTCACCAGCGGGATGACTTCAAGCTTGAGGACGACATCCTGATACTCGATTTGGGTGGAGGAATTGTTGCTGCTGCCGAAGTTGGTGCTGCCGGTCGGGATGGCGATCCGTTCACCACTTGAGATCGTGCCCTTCTGGTTGTTTGCGGTGAAGATGCTGGGTCGTGATAGCACGGTGAAATCGGATTTGGACTGCAGGGCTCTCACGAAAATACTCAGGTCTCCCACGGTTCCGTAGGCTCGGAGTCCGGTGGCTGACAGCTGGCTGCGGTCGAACCGAAGCAGACGGTTGGTAGCAGCTCCGGCGGCTGCTGACGCAACCGGGAATCCGCCGCCACCGCCGCCGAGGACGTCTCCGCCTTTGAAAATGTATGCCGCACCGGTGTCGATGCCGTCGCTCAGGGTGAGCTGGCCGATGACGGTGGAAATCATCACCTGTTCAGGTTTCACGTCGATCTGGTCGAGCAGGCGCTCGATGATTTCGAGACCGGACGGTGGCCCTTGGACGACGATGGAATTCGTGATGTTGTCAGCGACGAGAAGCGTGCGACCAACGAGGACGGATTCGGGAGCGGAACTGACAGATGGATCGCTAAGGGCACTGCCTGCGCTCGCACCGCCTGAGCCGCCGCCGGAACCCCCACCGCCGCCGAAGCCGCTGCTGGATCCACCGTTGTTACTGCCCGTGCTGCCGGTGCGACTTGTATTTCCTGCCTGGCGGGTGTTGCCCTGTGCACCGCCGCCGGTGTTGCGATTTCCTTGTTGGGCACCACCTGCTGCCCCCCCTTGGGTGCCGCCACCGCCAGCGGAGCCGCCGGTTCCCGTGCCGGTGAAGGCGCGGGTGAGGGCGTCTCCGGCGACTGGAAGAAACTCCGAAACCGTGAGGAATTTCAGCTTGCGACGAAGGAAGTTTTTCTCGCTGGTTTCCACGTCGAACTCGCGGACAAGGCCCTCGACGAACAACAGGTCGACCGGGCGGCCCATGGCGAAAATGCGGTTGGTGCGGGGGTCCGGGATGATTTGGACGGGCGTGGTTTCGCCACCTCCACCGCCACCACCGCCAACAGCGGCTTGGCCGGGAACCACTCCCGGAGGAGCCCCGGCAGCGGCGGCCGCGCCATTGTCGGCGCGCTGGATGCCAGCGGTGGTCTGGGCGGACTGCTGGGCGGTGAGAAGATCGGTCAGCGTTGTGGCGATCTCGGTGACGTCAGCGTATTGGACTTTGATGAAACGGGTGCCGACCTGCGAGGACGGCTTGTCGATTTCCTTTTTTAGATCGATGAGCTTGCGGATGAGCGAGGTGTTTTCCGTAATCACGATGGCGGAAGCATTGGCCACCGGAGCGATGGATCCGAAGGCCCCGAGCTGGCCGATGATCTGGGTGAAGGTGTTCACAGCCTCGGCTGGCTTGATGTAGCTGAGGTTCATCACGTAGGAAACGACGGCGTCGCCTTCGGGCAGCGTGTCGTTTTCATTGTAGATGGCCACACCCACACCGGTAGGTCGGACGCCGCCGTTGGCGGTAAGGATGTCAAGATTCGAGTCCTGGCTATGTGGTACAAATACGAAGCCTTCGAGAGTGGCGGCCACTTTGAGAAGTTCCGCAGCTTGGGCATAGGTGAGCGGATCCTTGGGACTGGCGTCCTGGACAAAACGAAACTCCGCGGTGGAAGCAGCGCTGGTGGGGATCACCCGGCGGCCGGTGTATTTCCGATAAAGTCCGGCCAGCGCGTCACCGCTGAGTTTCGGTTCCTCGATGGGCTCGGTGATCTTGGTTTCTCCCAGAGCCGGCTCTGGATTGGCGACAGGAACTCCGGGCGGCTGGGCAGCCGGCGCGCCGGCCGGTGGTGCGGGAACCGTGCCGGGAATCGGCACGCCGGGCGGGGCATCGGCAGGCTGTTGTGCAGTTGCCACCGTAGCAAGGCCAAGGAGGAGGAACGTGATGGAGCGTGGAACGGACATGGAAAAAATTGGGAATTTCAAATGAGAGGATGGATCAATTGCGGCGGCGGTCCGGGCGCATGTTGTTTTGCTGGGCGGGCTGTCCCTGCTGGATTTGCGGATTCTGCTGCTGTTGAGGGGCTTGCGGCACGCCGGGAGCACCCGCTTGGGGTGCGGGAGGAGGCACGACTCTGGGGCGTGGTTGACGCTGCGCAGGATTGTTCGGCTGCGGTTGGGGCTGCGGAGTACCAGGTGGCTGGCCGGGTTGCGGCGGCTGGCCAGGCGGGGCTTTGGCTGGAGCGGCGACGAGCGTGAGAAGCTTGTCATCGTAAGTGACCGTGCCGGTGACGGTGCCGGTGCTCAGGCGGACGACGGTACCGAGCGGATCACCAGGTTTCCGGGTGACGTTGAGAATCTTGAATTTAGCCGCGGGATTATCGGTATCCACGATCATGCGCTCCTCAGGGTTTTTCTTGTTGATCAGGGAAACACGATAGCCGCCGGCAATCGGTGAAACACCAATGAGCGCGTAGTCTTCGAGCGGATTTCCCTCCACCATGGGTCCGGGTGGCGGGGGCTTGGAGGTGAACGGCGAGCTCATCCACAGGCCGGAATAACGCCCAACCGGCATTTTTTTTGGCAACTCCGCCGATACCCATCCGGTGAGGAGGGCGGCGCAGAAGAGACAGGTGACAAATCGTTTCAAAAGCTTGATCAAGATAGAATTTACGGCTGACCCGGCGGAACAACACGCGGGCGAGGGGGGTGTTGCGTCTTAACCTGCTGCTGCGGAGGTGAAGCGGATTTCGGACGGGCGAGGAGTGCTTCGTCGAATCCGATAGTGCCAGTGACTTCACCAAGGGCGAGGGTGACGGTAGTCCGGGTAAAGTCACCGGACTTGCGGGAAACCGCGAGAATCTTGTGGCGGGGATCAGGAGCGTCGGTGTCGATTGTCGTCCGCAACTCGGGGTTTTTTCGCTTCATGAGCGTGACCCGATAGCCGCCGTTGATCGGCGAAATCCCGGCAAGCGCGTATTCATCCGCCAATTGAGGCCCTGGCCTTGGCGAAGAATCCTTCGACGGAAGGCTGCACATGAAATCGGTCCACAACCGGGAGTAATGGGAAACCGGCATTTTCTTCGGCAATTCCGCCGCGGCCGATCCGGTGAGGAGGGCGGCGCAGGAGAGACAGGTGGCGAGCAGCTTCAAAATCGTGTATTTCAGATGGCGGGCGCGGGCACGAACCATTGTTCAATGGTGGCAGTGCAGTCGATTTTAGTGTCGTCCTGCTGATTCGGGGAAAGCCGGATCTGCGAGGAAATGCGGAACTGATCCGGCATGTTGAGTTTATCGAACCAGCGGTAGAGCGCCTCCTCCGTGCCAGTGACCGTGATTTGAATTTTCGCCCGGTGGTAATGAACGCCGGCGGAATCCGTGGGAAGCGGCTTCTGGGTCTTGATGGTGAGGCCGACGGATTGCGCTTCCCGCTCGGTGAGCTTCTGGAGCTGCGTCTGGACGTCCTGATTGGCGACCGGCTTGGGCTCGTGCTCAGCCAGCCAGTCCATTTCATCGGTGACCTGCTCGCGACTGGCGCTGAAATTCCGTGCGGTTTCGAGTTTTTGCCTGGCCAATTCACGCTGGCTGCTGACCTCCATGCGTTTCTTGTTATAGAAACCGATGCCCAGGAAATTGATCACAGCGAAGCCCGCAACGGCAAAGAAGATGAGAAGGTTTTTTTCGCGGGGTGACATTGAGAAATTCTGGAGTGTGCTGGGAAAGATGTGGATCGCTGACCTGTAAATGCCGTGGCGGGCGGGTTTTGTCAGTGAGGGGAAAAATCAGGGCTGGCCCTCGACAGCGGGAATGTCCGCGCTGAAGACGAATTCCCAACCGCGGGTGGATTGGTTGGGCTCGGGAGTCTGCCAGTCGAACTGCGCGAGATCAGTGTTTTTCGTCAGCTTGAGGCTAAAACCGTTGACCGCTTCGATGCCAGGTGCCTCGCCCATGAGTTTGATTTCCGTGGCGCTAATATCGGCAGTGCGCAGGCGCAGGCCGCTGTTCGGCGGGATGCTGTCCGCGATGCGCTTGAGGATGTCCACCGGGGAATGCGTGATGTCGATGGCGTAGGCGAGCTCATCCCATTTGGCGATGTGTTGGGAATAAGCTTCGCTGTCGGGAGCGGCGGCCGCGGCTTGCTGAAGCAGCAGTTGGGTTTCCTTGCTGTCCTTCCACAGCCCGTAGCCGAACCATCCGATGATGCCCAAGTAGAAAAGGGCCACGGCGGCGGCCGCGAGCATGATGTTCTGGCGCTTCCGGGCCTCACGGCGGGCGGCACGGACATCGGCCGGGAGAAGCTTGCTGAGGGGCGATGGCAGGACCGGCGCCGGGCGCGGCGAAACCTCGACCGGTAGCCTGAAGGCGGAGGAAAGCGCGGAGTGGCTCACTTCCGGCAAGCTCGTCCAGAGGATCACGCGGGTGGGTTCCATTTCCAGGCCCTGCATCGAGAGCTGCATCAGTGCGAGGCGAATTTCACGTGTGAGGTCATCGTTCGGGCTGCCAGAGGTGACTGAGGTGGCCTGGCAATAGACGAGATTTCCCTGATGCGTGAGGGCGAACACCCAGCGCCCAAATTCCTTCCAAATCGCGATCGTTTCACCGACCAGCGGAAATGCGCGCGGCGAAACATCGAAGCTCTTCGGCCCGCGCGGTGGCATTTCACCCTCGCCCGGTGCACGCAGCAGAATCGAGACGAGCGCGGTGTTTTCCGCCTCGCGGGCGATGACGAAGATATCCGTAAGCTGGCCGGCCATCGGGTCCGGGCGGAGGCCGAGGCGTTCTGCGTGAAGGGCGGCGAGATCAGGGAAAAGCGCGTCATCATCGCTGGCCACGCGCATCGGCACGGCGGTGATGGATTTCACGGGGAAAAGCAGCAGAAGATCGCCGTTCGGGAGATCCGTGAGATCGCCGGCACGCTCGATGGCAGTGGAACTGTGGAGGGTGAATTCGGTGGCGGTTTGGCCGGTCCAGATTTCCCAACCGGATTCGCCGGGGACGAGAAGAACGTTTTCGGTAGTTTTGCTCACGGGATGATTTCTTCAGTGCGTTCGAGAAGGGCCGGTTTCCCGGTGCGGTTGCGGACGATGACGGTGATTTTGCGCTTGGAGCCCTCAGCGTAACCCATGCTTTCGATGCGGGTGGTAGCGTCGTTGGCGTTGAAACGCTGGGCGATGTCGCCGCGACCATTCACATCCACCCCGAGAAGTTCAAGCGCTCTGGCCTTATTATCAAAAAGAACATCGTCCGTCGTGTCGAGCTGCTCGTCTGGTCCGCGGACGGTTTCCGGAACGATGTCTGCCTGCTCCACCGTGGTTTCGGCGGCGGCGGCGATCAATTCTGCGGGAGCTTCGTTCACATCCAGCCCGCCGGCGCTCCATACGGTGAACCAGTTTCGCCAATCCGGGCGGACGGACTCGACGAGGTCCATGCCGCGGACGAGGCTCATTTCGCTGATGTCATAGAACGGCCGGTTGAACGGCTGATTCAGGCGGCCTTCCTTTTCGTAATATTTTTTTTCGGCACCGTTGAGCTGCTCGTCGTCGCCTTCGTCCACCCAGTCCACCAGCGCGTCGGTGATGCTCTGGGCGTCTTCAAGTTCGATGCCCCAATCGCTGAAAATGGCTTTCAGCAGGGCTTTATCACCGGACGAGATCACATAGTTGATGTTGAACCGCCCGCCTTCGGAGGCGATTTTAACCTCATATCCCTCGCCGGTCGCCTCATCCATGTAGCGCAGCATTGGATCCGAGCGTTTCACCACCGGATTCGAGCCGATGGCGATGCCCATTTCCGCCACCTGGCGGGCGCGGGAGCCATGGATCTTGGCGGTGGCAATCTCCATATCGAAGGAAATCACCCGCAGCGAGACCATGCAGGCCATCGACAGGATCGCGATCAGCCACAGCACCGCCATCAGCGCGACGCCGCGGAAGTTTCGGGGGCTGTGGATGGGAAATTTCATGGCCTCTGAATCTGAATGGGTGGGGCATTACCACCGGGGCCACCTGGTCCCCCAGGGCCATTTGGTCCGCCGGGCCGGGGAACGGGAGTTCCTCCATTGCCGCCGCCGTCGGCACTACCGTTTCCGCCGCTCTGGAGCATTTGCCGGATGGCGATTTCAGGGTTCTGTTTCGGAGGAAGCCAAAACACCTCGCGGATTTCCTCACCCTGCGCGCCGATGGCCATGGTGAGTTCCAGTTGCAAAGGAAGGCGGCCTTGGATGTCCCAGTCGTATTGCCATTCCATCGAGCGGCCATCGAGGGCCCGCCATTCGAAGTAGGCCACGTCTTCGAGCAGGACGATTTCCGCCATCGGCTTTTCATCGCCGGCTGTGGCCTTGAAAGTGGACGCAGAACCTTCTAGAATTTCGTTTTCGTAGTATCTCAAAACGATGTCCAGGTATCCGCTGCGGCGCTTCACGGTGGAAAGCTGGACGGCTTTTGCGATCCGCGGCTGCCCACCCCAGGTGAAACTGAGCGGGACGTTTTGCAGGGTGAGATCAGAAATGTAATGAGAGCTGGAATCCTCGACTTTCAGATCAAAACGGGTGTTGCCGGGCAACGCTGAAAACCGCTGGCTGAGCAATTCGAAAAACGCCTGATGAAGCATTTCCTCGTTCTGCGTCTCGACGATGGTGTTACCCAAGGTCAGCGCGGAACGGGCAGTGCTGAACACCATGCCGACGAGCATGGAAAGCAAAGCTAACGCAATCACCAGCTCGAGCAGCGTGAATCCATTCTCCCGGGGTCTGGCGGAATTGGTAATCATGGCTGGTACATTCGCCCATAACGCCAAGTATCGACGGTGCGGTCCTTCCACTCGCCGTTTTCAAACCACCGGGCGGAAACGGTGAGGGAATACATTTCCTGGAGCATTTGGCCTTCCTCGTTTTCCAGTTCCTCCAACAGCTTGATGGTGGTCTCAATCTCGATGCCGGTCTCACCCACTTCCGTGGTAGTGACGCCTTCCTCAAGCACGGGGATGGAAAGCGTTTCATCCAACGCGCTTTCCAAAATGCGGGTGATACGTAATTCACTCTGGGCGAGCGAAGCGGCGGTGGCCATGCGCTTGAGGGCGACAGCGAATCCTGTCGCAGCGATGCTGAAAACCGCCAGCGCGAGAATCATCTCGAAGAGGAGAAATCCGCGTTTCGAGGAATGGACGGAAACGTTCATCGGGCTTCGAGCTGACTATCGCGGATGGTCGCGGTGAGCGGATGGTAGGAGTCTTCCATCCAGCTTTTGTCGAGGGAGAGCCGAAGGGAAATGGGTTCGCACAGCCCATCGGGATCGAATCGCCAGACATGAATCGAATTTTTCCCGGTGCCGAGCCATTTTTCGGAATTCCAACGCAGAATGGAGAGCTCGATGTCACCGTCCAAGGTCACCTGCTGGTCCTCATCGACGGATTCAGCCAAATCGCCCAGTCCGGGACGCTCCTTGCCGATAATTCCGGCGCGGGCCAGTGGTAGCATGCGGACAATGCCAAGGCGGAATTCGAGGGCGTAAGGCGTTTGCTGGAGAATGGAGGTGGTGCGGGCGCGCTTCGCAAGAAGCTCGATTTGCCCGGAAACTTCACGCAGGGCGCGTTCGTCGGATGAATACACCATGAACCCCGCCGCTCCGCCCATGACCATGGCGGCGATGGCCAGCACGATGACGATTTCTAGCAGCGTGAATCCGCGCGGGTGGGCATTAGTCCTGGCTGCTGAGATCATCTTGAGTATTTGCCAGGCCGTCAGGGCCGTTGCTGATCATTTCAAAGTCATTCGCCCGCTTTTTACCTGGAAAGCGGTAGGTGTATTCGCTGCCCCAAGGATCGAGGCTCACCTTGTCCATGATGCGCACCCAGCGGCGCGGGACGGGAGTGGTGGATGGCTTGTCCACGAGGGCTTTGAGTCCTTGTTGGGTGGTCGGGAAGGTGCCGGCGTTGAGCTTGTAGGTAGCGAGAGCGTTGGAGTAGCTGGAAAAGTCCGAGTCCACCTGTTTCAGTTTCGCTCCATCCTGGATGCCCTTCATGGCGAAGATCGCACCGCCGAGGATCATGGCGATGATGCCAAGCACGATGACCATTTCAAGAAGCGTGAAACCAGAGTTGCGGCGGAGGTGGGACGGTGGGTTGGTAATTTTCATGGAGCTCGGAAGTTTTTCGTCTGGCGACAGCCTTTCAGGGATGAAAACGCCGTGCGACAGAAAAGTTGTCGGAAAAATCCCGTAAAGACTGCGTTTCGTCACGGGGAAATTCTTGCCAGCGACGCGGGATTCTCTCACCCCTTGTGCCTCATACCATCATGAATCAAGTTCTCATCATCGGAGCCGGCGGGGTCGGCAGTGTCGTCGCCCACAAATGTGCCATGGTTCCCGATGTTTTCGGAGAAATCACGCTCGCCTCGCGCACACTCTCAAAGTGCGATGCCATCGCCGACGAGGTCAAAAAGCGGACCGGCCGGACCATCGCGACTGCCAAAGTAGACGCAGACAACGCCCAGGAAACGGCCGCACTCATCCGCAAAACAGGAGCAAAACTGCTGATCAACGTCGCCCTCCCCTACCAGGACCTGAATCTCATGGACGCCTGCCTGCTCGCCGGCTGCGACTACATGGACACGGCGAACTACGAACCTCTGGACGTCGCGAAGTTCGAATACTCGTGGCAATGGGCCTATCAGGAAAAGTTCGAGAAAGCCGGACTTACCGCGCTGCTCGGATCAGGATTCGACCCCGGAGTGACCAATGTTTACACCGCATGGGCGCTCAAGCACCACTTCGATGAAATTCACACGCTCGACATCATCGACGTGAACGGCGGCAACCACGGCAAGGCGTTTGCCACGAATTTCAATCCGGAAATCAACATCCGCGAGGTCACCGCGGAGTGTCGGCACTGGGAAAACGGAAAATTTCTCGAAACCCCGCCGATGTCAGAGCACCAGGAGTTTACCTGCCCGGCCGGCGTCGGCACCTATGAAATCTACCGAATGTACCACGAGGAGCTGGAATCGCTGGTGAAGCACATCCCGACCATCAGGCGCGCTCAATTCTGGATGTCGTTCTCGACCAATTACCTAAAGCATCTCGAAGTGCTCCAGAACGTGGGCATGACCCGGATCGACCCGGTAACTTACAACGGCGTGGAAATTGTTCCTCTGCAATTTCTCAAAGCCGTCCTGCCAAACCCCGGCGACCTTGGCCAGTCCACCAAAGGCAAAACCTGCATCGGAAACGTCATCACCGGTATCAAGGACGGGCGTTTCAAGGCCATTTACATTTACAACATCTGCGACCACGAGGCGTGCTTTGCGGAAGTCGGATCCCAGGCGATTTCCTACACGACCGGCGTCCCGGCGATGATCGGAGCGAAGCAAATTCTCGCGCAACTTTGGAACAAGCCGGGAGTTTGGAACATCGAGCAGTTGGATCCTGACGGATTCATGGCCGACCTGACCGTTCATGGCCTTCCTTGGCAGGTCATCGAGCTCACTCAAGATCAGGCGGACACGTTCTGTGTGATCTAATTTTCCCGTATTTACAAAGCAAGTCGTTTTATCCAAAAACCTTTTAAATTCCTCTTGTCAGTCCCATCCACCCATTCCATCTTCCGCCCATGATTCGTATGAAAACCCTCTCTTTGCCCCTCGTTTCAGCCTTGGTGGCTGGAGCGGTTTTGCCGGTTGCGGCTCAAGTTTCCCTGACCAGTTCCAGCGACAAGGTTTACCGCACCAATAAGAGAAACACGAACTTTTTGGGAGGAAGTTTTAACACGTCTGTGCGCGATGGAGATGGCGTTTATGTCGGTGGATGTGCTCGCACCGCCTACTGGGCCCCCAACATTCCACTCGATCCCTGCCCCGGTGGCTCAACTGCTTACCTTCTTTTCGGTGACATTGACGGGACTTTCGCTAACGGCGGAATCCGGTATTACTGGGTGACCAACGTCATTCCGGCCATCGTCATCGAGCCGAGACGCCCTGATTTGAGCTTCCTCGTTGCCGCTCCCGCCTCGAAGCTAAAAAGACCCTCCAAGGGGTTCGATGATGGTAGCTTTGCGCTCTATTACAATCTACACACCACGGGCGTCAGCGAGTATGTGGTGTCACGCTACACGAATACCCGATTTTATAGTTCCCGAGAGCGCGAAAAGTTTGAGGCCGAGATCGTCCCGGGCGTTTATTACTATTCCTTTCCCCGGCTAAATTCCCCGAATCTGAAAGCTTCACTTTCCACAGTGATCTATCCGATGGCGGAAGGTCGCCAAACCATCAACCGTCAGGAAGTGGGATTCGACTTCACCTTCGACGATACGAGAACCTGGACAAAGAACGGTTTTGTCGAACTCAGCTTCATCAAACCGAACATCATCACTTGGAAAGGCCTTACTCCTTCCAATGTTTTTGCCGCCGTGGACGACCTTTATTTCTCCATGAGGGTGATGACCAATCCGAACAATCCCAATTCGGGCCTGAACCTGATCGACAATGATACCGACTTCCCACAATCGATTTTCCCGGGTTTTGCCAGCGGTGGCGACCCTCGGATTCTTTTGGCAAATCCATACATTACTTCCGTCACCCTGCCACCCATTTTCCCAAGCGGCACCCGTGCCATGATCGAACTGGAACTTGACCGGAACTTTTATACCGGCGGTGTCTCATACGACCTGTCCACAAGGCGTTATCAGATCCCCGTCATCGTGGTGAACCGCTACTCCGAATATGCGGAACTGGCATTCGACGAAGTCCGTGGCAGAGCGGACATCCTCGCTGATGCCGACAAGGACGGCTATAACAACCTGACCGAGTGGATCTTGGACAGCCGGGCCGAAGACTCGACAAGCATACCCTTCCCGCCCTTCGCCACCGATCATGCGGACGTGATCAACAACGATGTGGTCGCTCCAGTCCTGCCCCGCGTAACCCGCGCCGCCTACTTCGGCTTCACGGTTCAAGAGAAACTCGCGACGGTTCCAGACGTGGTCTATACGGTCCAGGTAAGCCGCGACGGAGGCCGGACATGGCAGGTCATGACCAGCGACGCCAATTGGGACGTCCGTCGCGTGCGTATCGCCGCCGGAGCCAGACCAGGAACAGAACGTGAGCAAGCCAAGGCCGAGATTCGCGTCGAAAGCAAAATCGTTGCGGATCCGCTGGTATTTCCGCCAGTCTATATCCAGCCTCCCGGCACGGAAAACGACCAGTATCGCGTCAAAATCACGAAAAAATAACGTCAGGTTGTCACCTCTCCGTGGCCGCAATTTCTTTCCAATTGTTGGGTTCGGATGCTCTTGCAAGATCCCTGCCGTCCGATCACCGCAGACATGATAGATACAACAGAGCGGCTTATCCATCACCTTGAAACCATCCGGCCGACATCAGGTGCGCCGATATGTGCGATTGATACCGAAGCTGACAGTCTACACCGTTATCGCGAATCCCTTTGTCTCATTCAGTTTGCCGTCCGTGGCCAGTGCGTCTTGATTGACCCCTTAGCCATCAAGGACCTTTCCTCTCTTGGCTCTTATCTCTCCGAGGCTACCGTCTGGATGCATGGAGCCGATTATGACATGACGATGTTCAAACGGCAGTTCGGAGCTCTTCCTGCTGTTGTTTACGACACTCAAATCGGAGCCAGACTGCTGGGTGTCCGCCGCTTCGGTTTAGGCGATCTCGTGAGTCATTATTTCGGAGTAGAGCTATCGAAATCTTCCCAAAAAGCGGACTGGGGCAAGCGCCCACTTTCGCCCAAAATGGTGGAATACGCACTCAACGACGTGCATTACCTGCTTGAAATGGGAGACATGATCGTGGGTGCCCTCAAGGCGAAGGACCGCTACGATTGGTTCGAAGAAAGCTGCCTCGCTGCGCGACAAAAGGTGCTGGATCGCGATGACTCAAAGGAGGAAAACTGGCGCGTTCAAGGATCAGGCAAGCTGGAGCCCTGCGGCTTGGCCTATCTCCGCGCCTTGTGGCAATGGCGGGATGGCGAAGCCAAAGCCTGGGACCGACCTTCATTCATGGTAGCCCCCAATCGCCAGCTTCTCGAATGGAGCATTGATCTTGCCGCCAAAAAGAACGTTTCGCTTCCCAACCACTTCCGGCCTGACCGCGTGAAACGCTTCCGCGCCGCGCTGACGAGCGTGGAACAGCTTCCGGAATCCGAATGGCCGGAACGTCCGAGCGGAAAACGCCGGAAGCGCGACCGTGATTTCGAACGCAAGGTCGAGCTCTTGATCAAGAATCGCGAAGATGCCGCTGCCCAGTTGGATATCGAGGGCTCGCTGATCGCTCCACGCGCCGTTTTGGAAAATATCGCCGCTGGTGAGTCCCTGCCGGAAGATGTCCTACTCGTGTGGCAACGCGAGTGCCTCGGAATGACTGCCTAGCAGACCTCCTCTTGATGGCTTTCCTGCTTGAGTTTGTCTATCCGCAGGCGTTCCATTCAGCGTGAAAATCCCGATCACACCGGCTTCCAATCCAATCGATGCACCGCTTCACTTCACCTGTGAAGGCTGCGGAACGAATCTATCAGTCCCCTTTGCGTTATCTGGAATCAGCGGCCCATGTCCTACCTGCGGAATGATCCTGATAGCCCCCTCCCCATCCGTCCCGAGGCCCACCATTGAAGTGCTGGAAAAGAACCGTCCCGCCGCGAAATCCTATCGCCCGACCGACCGCCGGAATCCCAAATCCATTTTGCGCAAAGGCCGTATTTCCGCCGACCTGATCGTCGATCAGGAACACCTCGATCGTAAGGAAACCGCGAAGAGTCTGAGCAGCATTGCGATGATTGTCCTGGCCATTTCCACTTGCCTTGCGGTTGCATGGTTCCTGAAGGACTGGGTTGGCAAATAACTCACTGACAGTAAGCTGATTATCGCTTGTCAGAAAGGGGTGAAAAAAGCACGGTTTTTTGACAAAGTTCCTTGTCTCTCGTGACCAGATTTTAGACCCTCTTGCCGCACTATGTCCGAGACTCCGATCGATCCACAAAAAGCAGAAACGCAGGTAGCCGCGGCACAGGTCTACGATGCCGCCCAAATCGACAAACTCGAAGGGCTCGATGCGGTTCGCAAGCGCCCCGGCATGTATATCGGCGACCCCGACGAGCGCGGACTCCACCACTGTGTCTTTGAAGTTCTCGACAACTCGATCGACGAGCACCTCGCCGGCTATTGCAGCCGCATCAAGGTCGCCATCCACGTCGACGGCTCCGTTTCCATCGCCGACAACGGCCGCGGCATCCCGGTCGACATGCACTTGAAATTCGGCATGCCTGCCGTCGAACTCGTGCTCACCAACCTCCATGCCGGCGGCAAATTCGGCCAAGGCGCCTACAAGTATTCCGGCGGACTCCACGGCGTGGGAGCCAAGTGCGTCAACGCCCTAGCCGATTGGTTCAAGGCGGAAATCATGCGGAACGGCAAGGTCTATCTGATTGGCTTCGAGCGCGGAAAAACAACCCAGCCGCTTCACGTCATCGGCGAGGTGGACGCAGGTAAAACGGGAACCATGATCACCTTCTTCCCGGATGCCACCATCTTCGTCGATACCATCGAATTCAAATTCGACCGCCTCGCCACCCGACTCCGAGAACTCGCCTTCCTGAATCCGGGCCTCACCATCGACCTCGAGGACGAGCGTCCGGAGTCCGCCAAAAAGACCTCGTTTTTCTATCAGAAAGGCATCGAGGAATTCGTCGCCCAGCTCGGCGAAAACAAAACACTGATCCACGAAGAGCCGGTCGTGCTTCACGGCAAGCGCGCCATCGATCTGGACTACGACGGCAAGAAAACCACCGACGACGTCTTCGCCGACGTGGTGTTCCAATACAACGATTCCTACAACGATCAGATCCTCTGCTTCGCCAACTCCATTCCTAACGGCGACGGCGGCACCCACCTCACCGGCTTCCGCACCGCCCTCACCCGCGGCATCAATCAATACGCCAAGGTCAACAAGATCCTCAAGGACAAGGACCCCGCCCTAACGGGAGACGATGTCCGCGAAGGCCTCATCGCCATCATCTCGGTGAAAATGCCGAACCCGCGCTTCAGCTCGCAGACCAAGGACAAGTTGGTCAACAGCGAAATCGAAGGCGTCATTTCCTCCATCGTTTACGAAGGCCTCATGCAGTTCTTCGACGAGAACCCCGGTCTCGCCAAGCGCGTCATCGAAAAATCAGTCAACGCCGCCCGCGCCCGCGAGGCTGCCAGAAAGGCGCGCGAAACCGTCCGCAAGTCCGCTCTATCAGGCGGCGGCCTTCCGGGCAAACTCGCCGACTGCTCCGAGCGCGATCCCGCCAAGTCCGAACTCTACATTGTCGAAGGTGACTCCGCCGGTGGTTCCGCCAAACAAGGCCGCGACCGGCGGACACAAGCGATCCTTCCCCTTCGCGGAAAACTCATCAACGTTGAGAAATCCCGTCTTCACCGCGCGCTTCAGAACAAGGAAATCCAATCCATGATCACCGCCATCGGCGCGGGCATCGGCGACGGCGAGCAGGAAGGTGCCTTCAACATCGAAAAAGTCCGCTATCACAAAATCGTCATCATGACCGACGCCGACGTCGACGGCTCTCACATCCGCACCTTGTTGCTAACCTTCTTCTGCCGCCACATGCCGGCCCTCGTGAAAAGCGGATTCCTCTACATCGCCCAGCCGCCGCTCTATCTGGTCAGCCGGAAAAAGCGCCAGGAATACGTCCAGGACAACGACCAGCTCAACCGCATCCTCATCGATCTCGGTGCCGGCGAGGTCGAGCTCCGCACCTTCGACCAATCCCGCAGTTTCACCGCGGACGAGCTCAAGGTCATCCTCGAGAACCTTTCTTCGCTCTCCCGCTTCTCCACCACCATCGAAGGCAACGGCGGCAACTTCAAAGACTACCTTGCCGCACGCGTCAACGGCGCCCTGCCGGAATTCATGATCCGCATCCGCACCGGCAACGACGAGGCGCTCACCTATTTTTCCAAGGAAGCCGACCTCCGCGCCTTCGCCGCTCAAAACCGCGATCTCCGCCTGTTCGACGAAATACTAACCGAGGAAGAAATCGCCGCCCACACCGGCCCGTCCCGCCGTGCGAACCTTTACGAATTGCACGAATCCCACGCCATCGCCCGCATCTTCTCCCGCCTCACCGAATGCGGCATCGACACCGCCGTATTCTTCAACGACGACACGCCGATCTTCGAAATCATCGAAGGCGACGGCGAAAAACAAAAGATCACCCCGGTCTTCGCCGTCCCGGAGATCCTCGGCAAGGTCCTCGAAATCGCCAGCCGCGGCGTGCAGATCAAGCGGTTCAAGGGACTCGGTGAAATGAACGCCAAGCAGCTTTTCGAAACCACCATGGACCCGGAAGTCCGCCAGTTCCTCCGCGTCCGCCTCGACGAAGACAACGCCGTCGAGGCCGACAAGATGTTCGATGTCCTCATGGGTGACATCGTCGAGCCCCGCAAGCGGTTCATCGAAGACAACGCACTGAACGTGCGCAATCTCGACGTCTGAGTTCCCTCCTGATTCCTGACCCCTTTTTTTACACGATGTCCGAAGCTAACATTAAACCCATCAACGTCGCCGAGGAGCTTTCCAAGTCCTTCTTGGAATACTCGATGTCGGTGATCATTTCCCGCGCCCTGCCAGACGTGCGCGACGGTCTCAAGCCCTCCCAGCGCCGCATCCTGTATGCGATGCGTCAGTTAGGCGTCGGCCCCGGGAAACCCCACGTCAAGTGCGCCAAAATCGTCGGTGAGACGATGGGTAACTTCCACCCGCACGGTGACATGTCGATCTACACCTCGCTCGTCAACATGGGCCAGCCTTGGTCGATGCGGGAAATGCTCATCGACGGCCAGGGTAACTTCGGCTCCGTGGAAGGCGACTCCGCCGCGTCCATGCGTTACACCGAAGCGCGACTTCATCCGCTCGGCATCGCGATGATGGACGACCTCGACAAGGACACGGTCGACATGATTCCCAATTACGATGGCTCGCAGTTGGAGCCATCCGTCCTGCCCTCCGCATTCCCTAACTTTCTCGTCAACGGCAGCACCGGCATCGCCGTCGGCATGGCCACCAACCTCGCTTCCCACAACCTTGGTGAAGTCGTCGATGGCATTTGCGCGCAGATCGACAATCCGGAGATCACGCTGCCGGAACTGATGCAGCACATCAAGGGCCCGGACTTCCCCGTCGCCTGCGAGATCCGCGGCATCCGCGGCATCGAGGAATACTTCCGCACCGGCCGCGGCTCCATGCGCATGCGCGGAAAAATGGAGATTGAGGAAAGCCCTACTGGCAAGGCGATGATCATCATCCGCGGCGTCCCTTACGGTGTGAACCGCGCGGTTCTCCAGGAACGAATCGCCGAGCTCGTCAACGAGAAGATCCTCACCGGCATCTCCGGCATGCGGGATCTATCCGCCGAGGACACCTGCATCGAGATCGAGCTGAAACGAGACGCTCGTCCGGCTGTCGTTGTCGCCCAGCTCTTCAAGCTCACCTCCATGGAGACTTCGTTCTCCGTGAACATGCTGGCGATCCACAAGAACCGCCCGAAACAACTTTCGCTCAAGGAGGCCATCGACGCCTACATCGAGCACCGCCGCGAGGTCGTCATCCGCCGCACCCGTTATTTGTTAGGAAAGGCCGAGGAACGCGCCGAACTGCTGGAAGCCTTCCTCCTCGCACTCGGCCACCTCGATGATTTCATCAAGATCATCCGGAACTCGAAAAACCGTGACGAAGCCCGTGAGCGACTTGCGGCTTACAATTTCCCCGTCGCCACCGCCGAATCGCTCGGCATCATGATCCGCTCGCAGGCGTCCGTTTCCGGCGGCACCTACACCTTCAGCGAGCGCCAGGTGAACGCCATCCTCGAACTCCGCCTCTATCAACTCACCGGCCTCGAACAGGACAAGGTGAAGGGCGAGTACGACGCCGTGCTTGCCGACATCAAGGACCTGTTGGACATCCTCGCCCGTGAGGAACGCGTGCTCGTCATCATCAAGGACGAGCTCCGCATGATCAAAGACAAGTTTGCCACACCACGGAAGTGCACCATCGTCGCCGAAGTCGGCGAGGTCGCCATGGAGGACCTCATCGCCAACGACGCGATGATCGTCACCCTCTCGCACCGCGGCTACATCAAGCGCACCCTTTCCAGCGAATACCGAGTCCAAGGCCGCGGCGGCAAAGGCCTCAAAGGCATGGAAACCCGCGCGACCAAGAAGGACGAGGCGAACGATTTCATCGAGCACCTCTTCAGCGTCCAGGCCCACGACTATCTGTTATTTTTCACCAATACCGGCCGCATGTATGTCGAGCGGGTGTATGAACTCCCCGAAGGTTCGCGCACCGCGATGGGCCGAAGCATCCAGAACGTGCTCAACCTCAAGCCTGAGGAAAAGATCGCCGCGCTCCTTCGCCTCGAACGCACGGTGGACGAGAATGGCAACGACATCACCTTCCGCGAGGAAGCCGGTTATGTCTTCTTCGCCACCCGCAGCGGCAAGGTAAAGAAAACCGCCGTCAACGATTTCAGAAACTACCGCAAGGACGGCATCATCGCCATCAACCTTGAGGAGAACAACGAACTCATCGGCGTTCGTCTAACTTCTGGTGGCGATGAAATCATCCTCGTCACTCACGAGGGCATGAGCCTGCGATTCCACGAGGACGACACCCGTCCGCTTGGACGTGGCACTGCCGGCGTCATGGGCATCCGCCCGAGCGAAACCGATTTTGTCATCGGCCTCGCACTCGTCACCCAAGGTTCCACCTTGTTAGTCGCATCTGAGAACGGCATCGGCAAGCGCACCACCTTCGAAGACTACCGCAAACAGTCCCGCGGCGGAAAAGGCATCATCACCATGAAGGTCACCGACAAGACCGGCCCGGTTGTCGGCGCCGTCACCGTCACCGAAGAGGATGAGCTCATGCTCATGACTTCCAGCGGCCAGAGCATCCGCATCCGCGCCGCCGAAGTGCGGGAAACCGGCCGGAATGCCCAAGGCGTGAAGCTTCTCACCCTCAAGGGCAACGAGAAACTCCAAGACATCTCCCGCGTGATTCCGGATGGTGAGGATTCCGCGAGCGATGATGCATCCAGCGAAGGGACCGAAGGCGAATCCGAAGCCGGCACCGACGAAGCGGCAGAGTGATTTCACCTTCTGAACGGCCACCCGTCCGATACGGGTGGCCCCAGCGTTTCCTGTTCGAAATCCCCTCGATCATTGCGCTCTCCGATGACCCGGATTTCCTCCATTACATCGGATAGACGCGGGGTCGCCATCAACTTTTCCAACAGCCTGATATCAAAAAGTGAGAGTGGAACCCGCGTCGAAGCCGGTCGCCATTTCATCTGAAACACCTCGACCGGCCTTGCCGTCGCCTCGCGGAGCTTCAGCAGGATGTGCCAGCCCGCCGGATCCGTGTCGCCGAAATGATAGTGCGGCAGGGAGACTGGCAGCTTCTCCAACAAATACCGGAACGCATGAGTCGGAAACGAAGTGCTCGCGATCAACGTCCGCCGGTCCTGGTTCGCCGCGGCGTATTGCCGGAAAGTCGTCTTGCGGTTCTCGATGCTCAACAGCCGCTCGGCCGTGGTGGAAATCGACGAGCACCGCGCGAGATCCGCGGCGGAAATGAGCACGTTGGTTAGACCATCGAAGTCATGGATGCTGCCGTCCGGAAAATGCAGGCAGACCGGCCCGTGCAGTTCCACATGCGAGTCTCCCGCAATGAGACCCAGTGATTTCATGGAAACTTCCGTGCCGAACAATCGAGTCAAGGCGGATTCGAACGTCCGCTGATGGCGTTCGAGTTCTTTCGAATCCAATCCGATGTCAACGCTCGCCGCGCGAATCAGCGTGCCGGTCGGCCAGTCCCGTTCGCTGAGATTTTTCACCACATCGAGCAGGCTCCGCAATGTCTCCGGATTGCCCCGGTGGAATGGACGCAGAGACCGACCTTCGGAAAACGCCAAACGCAGCGACTTGCAAAGCGCCGCCCATTCCGTTGGAAACCGCGCGTGACCGTGTTGGGAAAATCCAGCGACCACTTCCAGCGCCGCCGCCTGCAAATCCACACCCGAGATCCCACCGAAGCGTTCGATCAGCCATGGCTCCGAAGCGGACGGCAGCGTCACCCGCTCGATCAGATACTTGCGATAGCGATGGCGTTTCAATTCCAGCATTCCGCATGCCTCCGCCTCGCGTGCCGCCGTCGCCTGCTCCTCGGCACTGGTGATTCCGGCGGATTCCAACAGCTTCACCCAGTCCTGTGAGAACGCCCGGCTTGACGCCGTCACCCGCATGCCGCGGGCCGCGCGCCAGCGGCGGTGGAATTCAGCGAGCCATGAGGGCGCTTTCATCACGACAAGGCTTCAACCAGCTTGTCCCGATCCACCTTCACCACCCAGTTCTCGATGTTCGTGATCTGGCCGCTCTTTTCGTCGTAACTGCGCTCGACGCGGCATTGCACTACGGTTTCCGCGTGCTGGATCATCGTCGGCAAGCGGTCTTCCGGAAATGCCATGATGAGTTGCAGTCCGAAGTTTCTAGCAAGATCGAGGCACGAATCGATACGGTCGCCAGAGAGTTTCGAAAACGCCTCGTCCATGATCACGATGCCGAGATTCTTCCGCGACTCGCGCGGGCCGAGATCATAGACACGCTGGAACGCCGCAAGCATCGCGACGAAAAACGGTGCCTGGTTCTCGCCGCCACTTTGTTTTTTGGCGTTCTTGTTAAGCGAAATCGCCGCGCCCTCGCCCTTGCCAGTCGGCGTGGCCTGGATGTCCCAGTGATGATAGTAGCGGTAGTCGAGCGCACGCTGCTGGCGCGGGTCCTCGGCGTTTTCAATCGCGGCCATGAGCGCTGCTTTCGCCTTTTCAATTTCCTCACGTGCGCCGGAAGCGAAAAGTTCGAGGCCGGGATTGAGACCTTTTTCCACCAGTGCCCAGATCGCGCTGTGACTGCGGTCCGCCTTCATCGAAAGCTGATAGCGCCAGCCGCCGATGTCGTGGTCCATCGCACGGTTGAGTTCCCGCTTGGTGCGCTCGGCCTCGTCTAACTTTTCTTTCAGCACATCGAGCACCTGATGCTGGAGACGATCTTCCCACTCCTTGCGCGCATCCTCGGCGGCAGCGGTGTATTTCTCGAGTTCGTGAGTTTCCAGTTCGATCCGGCGGGCATCGTAGCGGAAATTCTCGTCGTCGCCGGGATCGAAGGCTTCGGCGGTTTCAGGATGCTTTTCCGCCAAGGCATTGCGCTCCAGATCACGTTGGTAGCGGGCTTTGTCTGAATCCGCCAGACGGATGCGTGCCATTTCCGACGAGGCATCGAGGCGTTGCTGCCATCTGGGAAACTGTGATCTCGCAGCGTCGATGAGTTCGGAAATCTCCGCATCACGGACGCCTTCGAGCGACTCGCGACTGAGCTGACGTTCCGTGAGCGATGCCGCCTCGTCCTCCATCAAGGCTGCCATGCTGTCCTGCAACACACGCTCCTGTTGGGCGAATTTCTCAATACTGTTAGCCAGTCGTCCGGTGCGTTCGATCACTCCTTGGAACGTCTTTTCCAGCACCCGCAGTTTCTCCACCGTCGCCTCGCGCTCGGGCGTGGCGAGCAGGCGGATGGTCTCATCGAGCTGGGCCAGCTCTTTGCGAAGCCGCGGCAGGTCACGCAGCTTCGAACTGCCAGCCGGCGGGTCCGCCTTGTCGAGCGTCCACTGCTCGCCGCGATGCAGGAACGTCCGCCAATCCTCGCGCAAACGAAGTTTCGAAGTCAGTTCCTCTTTCACTTCCGCAAGCTCGTCCTGACGCAATGTCCGCAGCCTCCGCAAGCCTTCCTCGCCGATCGTGAACTCCTTGGCAGGGTGGAAATGCTGACGGTGCGGTGGATCCTTGAGCCAGCCGTCTTTGGAAAACGCACGGGGATGCGAATCGAGCTGGCTGACTTTTTCGACTGCTATCAGATCGCCGTAAAGATGCTGGAGGTAGGCATTCGCGAGTTCATGCTTCGTCTCGAAAAACGCGGCGACGGTCCCCGGCTTCGTTTTTCCCGAATCGGAGATTTCTCCTGGATGAACGAGAGGCTCATCAATATGACCGAGACGACGGGCCTGGTCCCAAGCCGCTTTGAAATCCTCCGCCAGCACCGCGCCGCGCTTGTTTCCTAGCAGCGATTCGAGCAGCGGCCACCACGGCTCGGCATCGGCCTTCACCTCGATCACGCGGCCTAACGCATCGGCGCGCTGGCCGCGCGATTTCAAAGCATCCAACAATGGCGAGGGTGCGGCGCTGCCTTTGTGATCCAAATCATCCAGTTCACGTCGGAGCCGGGATTCGCGACTTTCCAGCACTTTGATCTCCTCTTCGATTGGCCGGAGTTGATCGCGGGCGTCGTTTACCATCGCTTGATAGATCCGGGGCATCTTGGCGGCGGAATCGAGGGCGAGACTTTCGTCGGCACCTTGCATCTGCTTGAGCCAATCGGCGGCCTGCTCCGGTTCTACCAGGCCGAACTCACGCGCCATCCGCAGCCATTGTTTCCAATACTGCGTGCGGTCGTGAAGAAATTGACGTGCGGATTTCTCCGTCTCACGAAGCGCGTCCAGCTCGCGGGCCACTTCATCCCGCTGGCTGCGATCCTCGGCAAGGCGGGTAATCTGCAGATCGTTCCCGGCGACGAGGCGGATCTTCGCGAGTTGCGAATCCAGTTCATTCCGCTCTGCTAGCGCGGACTCATAGTCGGAGCGGGATTCGGCGTTCTGAAAACGAAGTTGCTCCAGCTCGGACTGCCTTGAAGTTAGATTCTCCAGCTTCTGTTCGTGACCCAGCGCGATGCGCAAATGGGCATGCAACCGGGCGTCGCGGCGGGCGGTGACATATTCCTGATGCCGCTCGCCAATGCGGACGAGCCGCGCATGCTGGTCGTGCATTTTTTCCAAGCGTTCCTGCGCCCGGCGGTGGGCATCCACGCTGGTTCGAACGGCTTTCACATCCGGCAAGCCCGGCTCCAACAGATAGTCGCGGATGAATTTTTCGAACGACTCAACCGGCTGGAACGCCATCGAGTTCGGCAGGGTTTTGTTCATCTGCACCCGGTCGAATCCGAGGTGGCTGCGCGAGCCCATTTCGTCGAGATACGATGCCTGTCTATCAAAAACCTCGCCGCCGAGATCGCGTTTCACATGCACGCGGAATTCCTCCTCGGACATGAAAGCGACGGCATCGGGATCGAGTTCGGCATTGAGGAAATCCTCGCGTTCGAGGCGATTGGGAATGGTGAACCAAAGCATGCGGGCCTTGGCAGTCGGGCCTTCGAACTCGATGCGCGCGCCCCACGTTTCGCGGCGCGGGGTTTCCTCGCCTTTTCCTAACGGCCAGACGAATTCCAAGCCTGCTAGAGTGACTCCCGACGGACGCAGATAGCGTTCCTGGCCGTCGTTTCCCTGCGTGTTCGTATCGCACAAACAGTAGCCCCGCAGCGAGCGACCGCTGCCCGCTCCAGCGGCGGCCTTGTTGAAACGGCTGAGCGATTCTCCTAACATCACGAACTGGATGAGGTCGAGCAGCACGCTTTTTCCCGAGCCGTTGGCCCCGGTGATGAGAGAGAGCCCGGAGACGTCGATGAAACGCCGGTAGCCATACCAGTTGATGGCGAGGATGCGGCTGAGGTGGACGCGGGTTTTCATTTCAGGCTTCGGCGGCGGGTTGATAGAGGGCGGCACGGGCGAGGCAGGATTCGAGGCTGTCAAACGGGATCACGCGCGGCAGGCTGGGGAGGATTTCAATGAGCGTCTCGCCAAGCTGCAGCGCGCCGTCCGGCTTGTGGGTGCGGATCAGGCGGTGGCGTTTGAGGCGGGCGAGCAGCGAGTCAAGGTGGGTTTTTTCCGGCGGCTCGATCTTGTCGAAAGTGTTGCGGAAGCGCGTCCACAAATCATCGACGGTGAGGATGACCGCGCTGCTGGCTTCGTTGGTCCGGTGATCGTCCCAGACGCGCCAGAGGACTAACAAAAGCAACGTTTCATCCTTGGTGAACTGTGCGAGCAAGTGACAAGCCTCGGGCCGCGGGCGGGCTTGGAGGATGAAAAAATCGTCGTCGATGATGAGTTCCAGTCCGAGCGGCGCGAGGTAGTCCCTGAGGTGTTCCTGATAGTGGTCACGGGCGAGCAGGAAATGATCGCGCCCCGCGCCGCTGCCGCCTAGCAAGGTTCCGCGGCCGATGAGCTCGGCGAGGATTTCGCGGATCGCCGGGCGGTCGTCATCAGGGACGTCGGACCAGAAGCGGGGCCAGTTGGGGTCGGACATTGGGAGAAGTTGATGGTTGAGAGTTGATGGCTGAGAGTGAAGAGGAAGAGGAGGTTGGGAAGTTGGCGGGAGTTCTTTTTCTTTCCATCAACTATCAACCATTCACCATCAACTTCTTCGAATCTGAAAGCGCTCGACGTTCCAGCCGGCGTGGGGGTCGGCGGGGATTTTTTCGGGAGTGAGGCCGGTGATTTTGCCGGGGCCGTCGATGCTCCATTTCACGCGCTGGCCGTCGGCGGTGACGGCGTGCTCGTAGGCGGCGATGGCGAGC
>JANODE010000047.1:0-2408 GCA_031412525.1 Akkermansiaceae bacterium
ACCGTTGACCGTCAGGGTTCTTCCGGAGGCGATGACGAGGCCGCTGCTGCCTGCGGCGGGGCCGGTCTGGGTGGTGAGCGCGAGCGCCGTGACATTGGCCGCGAGATCCAGCGTGCCGGTATCGGCAGCGCCGACCGCGCCGCCGAAGAGCAGTGTTTTCACACCGGTGTTGTTCACTGAGTAGCGTAGAATCCCGCCCGTGATGAGGGTGTTGCCGGTATAGGTGTTAGACGCGCCGAGGCTGAGCGTGCCGCCACCCGATTTGACCAGGTTTTTCGTGCCGCTGATGACGCCGTTGACGGACAGGGTGTTGGCGGAGACATTGAAGGTGGTGTCCGATGTTAGAGTGATCGTGTTGGCGATGCTGTGAGGCACGTTCGGGACGCCGCTGATAACGGTAGGCGCGGTGCCGCTGAAATTGAGAGCTCCGCCGCTGAGAGTCGTGGCCTGGTTGAAAAACCTCAGCTGGTTGAGGGCGAAGGTGCCCATGTTCTGGTTGCTGCTGATCGGCGTGGTGTTTTGAAAATCAATGATGGCGGTGCTGCCGGGCGTCGGCTGGCCGGGTGGATTGGGAATCCAAGTCACCGCGTTCCAATTTCCTGCCGTGAGATTGATGAAGCTGGAAACGTTCACCGTCAGTGTAACTTCGTTCGAGACGCCGCTTGGTCCGGCGACGTTGTGGGCGGTGACGACCCAGAAATAAGTGGCGTTGTTGAGCGCCGAGGTGTCTGCGTATTGGGGCGACGTAAGTCCGCTGGCGATGAGGGTGTAGGGTCCGCTGCTGGTGGCTGAGCGGAGGATGGTGTAAGTCGTCGCGAATGGAACGGCGTTCCAAATGAGTTCTGGATAGATATAGCCTTGGGTCACCGTCAGGCCCGTGGGATTGGCTGGAGGGACGGCAGGTGTGCCTGCGGCTTCACCGGAGTTTCCACTTTCGCCGCCCGCGCCGAGGGCGGAGATGACGTAGTAATAGGGAGTGCCAGCGATTGCGGTGGTGTCCGAGTAGGTAGTGGTGGCGACGTTGGCAGCGAGGGTGGTGTAGGGTCCGCCGGTGGTGGTGGAACGTTTCACGCGGTAGCCGGTCGCCCCCGCCACGGCGTTCCATGTGAGAGGAACTGAGCCAAGGGTGGGAGTCGTGGTCAATCCATCAGGGCGAGGAGGTGGCGGGGTTTTGGCAGTGGTGAATGAAACGGACGCCGCGGACCAGACGGTGCCGGATGCGTTGACCGCACGATGCCTGACGAAGTAGGCGGTATTGGCAACGAGGCCGGAAACAGGCGTGATGATATCGCCAAGGCCGCTGGTGCCCAAGGAAAGATTGTTCGTCCAGTTGGCGGGATTGGTCCCGCCGTCGCTGGTCCCCCAAAAGACCGTGACGCTGGTGGCGCTGGTACCGGTGGAGGTCACGCCGCCGACAAGGGAGGCACCCGTTTCGCTAACACCCGCAGGTTGGAGCGTGGTGATTTCCGGAGTGGCTGCGGGTGAAGGAACTGTGGATTCGGCGACGGTGAGGTTTACCGAATCGATCACCACTTTTTGATTTCCGGAGGTGCCTGTGAGCAGGCGTCCGCCGGTGCGGAGCTGGGACATCCATGGGTTTTCGATGGCGGGCCAATTGGTATAATCGACCGCCGCTCCATTGATCCAGCCGCCGCGGTGGGTGCGATCGTCATTGTAGCTTTCCTTTTCCAGGATGTCGCCGCGGCGGGTGACATAACGGGCCTTGGTGATTTTGTAGGAACCGACCGTGACGTCCGTGTGGGAAACCGAGGAGCTGGCGAGCAGAGCGCTGCGGAAGGCGGCAAGCTGGGCGGCAGCGTTGGCACCGGCGTATTCGGAGGGCAAGGCTGTCTCGATGGCGACGGCGAACCGGTTGTTCGTCGCACTGATGTTCGCGGCGAAGTTCGGGTCGTTCTGCGGGTAGCCGACACCGCCGACGGCGATGCGGAATTCCGAATCACCGGGTTGCGGATCAGCGCGCGGCGAGTAGAGGCCGGCGGCCGGGTCCCAGACGAACGGGACGTCCGAGGCGACGGAGATCATGACGTTGTTGTAATGGAGAAAGATACGGCCGGAGGTGGCGGCGTCATTGATCATCGCGAGATAACCGCCGGGAACCTGGGCCTGGGCGTAGCGTGGATCGCGGGCGAGCGGGTGGCTTTTATCAAAGGCGTAAACCACCGCGTCCCGATGCTGGAGGGTGTCGAAATCGAGCTGCATTTTCCCGTGGTTAGAAGCGGCGCGCATGTCGGCGGGATCGTCCGTGGCGGAACCCATGAGCCAGAAATAGTTTTTCATACCCTTCCAACGGACACCGTAGCTCCAGCTCGACCCGCTGCCGGAAGCGCGGGCGTCGGAAGCGGAGAAAAGCATGTATTTATCCCCCTCGACATAAGCCTGCTGATAGG
>JANODE010000048.1:0-65537 GCA_031412525.1 Akkermansiaceae bacterium
TCCACCTTGTTGACGTTCTGACCGCCCTTGCCGCCGGAACGCGTGGTGGTGATCTCAATGTCCTTGTCGAGGATCTCGATCTTGATCTCCTTCGAAACTTCCGGCGTTGCATCGATCGACGCAAACGACGTGTGGCGCTTCGCATTCGAGTCGAACGGCGAAATTCTAACAAGCCGATGCACCCCGCGCTCGTTTTTCAAAAATCCATACGCGTGGTCGCCGGTGATTTTCAATGTCGCGGTGCGCAGGCCTGCTTCGTCGCCGTCCTGCCAATCAAGCGTCTCCACGGTGTAGCCCTTTTGCTCGGCCCAGCGCGTGTACATGCGGTGGAGCATTTGCGCCCAGTCGCACGCTTCGGTCCCACCGGCGCCGGCGGAAATAACAAGGAAGCAGGGGGAAATATCGCTCGGCTGGTCGAGCAGCGTGAGCAGTTCGTAAGCACGGATATCGCCTTCCAACCCAGCGGCGTTTGTCAGCGCTTCGCGGGCGAGATCGGCGTCGTCATATTCCTTGGCGAGCGACACGCCTTCATCGATGTCCGCCACGCGGCCTTCGAGTTTCAGGAAGGATTCGAGTTTTTTCTTCAGACCGGCGGCCTTGGAGCTGATGGATTTCGCCTTGTCCGAGTCGTTCCAGAACTCGGGCGCGCCCATCGCCTCCTCGAGCGTGTTGATTTCGTTTTCAAGAGTCGGGACGTCAAAGATACCTCCTGAGTTTCGACAGGCGGCTTTTCAGGCCGGCTGTGTCGAGCGCCAGGAGGTCAGCGGTAGGGAGTAAAGACATGCGGGCGGCAGAAAACGCCATCCACCGTGATGAAGCAAGACGGAACGACGCGTCCGGCATGCCACAGGGTCCTTGCTCCACGGAAAACCACGCCACACACTCATCCCCATGAACGACGCACCGACAGAACGCCCCGCAGGACCAAGGGAACTCTCCTTGTGTCCCTGCAAAAGCCGCGAAACTTATGCCGCCTGCTGCCAACCCTTCCACCTCGGCCGCGCAAAACCGGCAACTGCCGAGCAACTGATGCGCTCGCGCTACAGCGCCTACTTTTTCCGGCTCGTCGATTACCTCGTCTCCACCACCCACCCGGACACCCGCGAGCCCGACTTAAAAAACCGCTTGGAAGAAACCATCCACGACACCAGCTGGAGCTTCCTCACCATCCTCGGATCCTCGAAAGGTGGACCCGAAGACAAGGCCGGCAAAGTCGAATTCATCGCCGAATACTTCCAAACCGGCCAGCGCCACGAACTCCACGAACGCTCACGCTTCAAACGTTACAAAGGCACCTGGAAATACCTCGACGGAAAAGGGTAGGGGAGTTGGCGGTTGGCAATTAAAGTGGCTGCTGCGTCTCGGAGCAGGCAGTTGCCAGGGCCATCCTACCCTGAGCCCATCATTCCTATCCTTTGCCGGCTACACCCGCCCGGAATAGGTCTAGATGCTAGAGGGTTTTGGTATCACGGGTCGGCGTGAGTCGGGGTGGCAGCTGAAATCAGCACTTCCAAATTATCCGGGCCGGCCATGCTCACCGCCGTCTGATTCCAGATGGCATCCAGTCTTTTGTCATTGGCTGGGTGACTGCTTGCCTGGGTTCGTTTGCCTGTGCCACCAGCGCCGCTGGAGTGAGGCCTTTCGAATGGATTTCCACCATCTGACGGACTTCCGACTCGTCGCGCAGCCCGATGAATTTCTCCACCAACCGCCCGTCCCGATAGATCCGGATGTCCGGGATGTTTTTCACGCCCTCGCGGGTGGCCAGATCGCGGAAACGATCCACATCGATTTTGCCCACCACCACGACGCCCTCTTTTTCCTTGGTGATCTGGTCCAAGAGCGGTGCGAGCTGGCGGCACGGTCCGCACCAATCCGCAGTGAAATCAATGATCACCAGCCGGTTCTTCTGGAGGATGAACGTATCAAATCCACCGTCAGGGACCTCCACCACCAGTGGGCCCAGATTTGCAGGGGCATTGACGGGCGTCCGATCCTTTTTCCCCACTGCATCAGCGAGGTTTCGGACACGGTCACAACCGGAAAGGGTGACCAGGGCGATCACCGTAAAAACCAGGGGGGGCTTCATTGGGGGCCGGGGAGGGTCTCTCGGGGGTAGTTATTGGTTGGCGGCCTTCATTCCGGCGACGGTGGGCCGCCAATCCTTGCCGACCCGCTTAAGGCCGCGGAGAATTTCCTCCACCTTTTTCTCGACCTGCTCTTGAGACCACTGACCCTCGAATTCGAAAACCTTCTGTTTGGTGGCCAGAATGATCACGTGGGGCACTTTTTTCACCCCTTGCGCGACGGCCAGCTCCGGGTGGGCTTTCACGTCGATCCTTTTTACGATCACCAACCGCCCGTATTTTTTCTGAACCCGGTTCAGGATGTCCGCCAGCTTCTCACAATTGGGATCGCCAGGGAGATGATAGGTGTTGATTTCCAACGCGTCATCAGCTGGGGCCGCGACCTCAGGCGGAGCTTCCACCACCGGTTTCGGGTAAAGCCACACTGCCGTGACGACACCCAGAGCCAGAAGCAGCAGAAACAAATTCCGAATCAGTGACGCGCGTCGCTCATGAGTCATTAGGCTGAATTTGATTAATCAAACTAAAATATCAATCATATTTACCGATCTGGATCAGTCGCCATGGGTCGCTCATTGCTGCGGCCCGGAGAGAAACTTTTCGTACTCGGGCGGCAGCCGCATTTCGCCGCCTAGCGAAAGCTGAAAAAGCCGTGCCACTGCTGCAGCCTCCGCCAGTTTCACCACAGCAGGCGATTTCTTGTCCTCGTCCTTCGTGCCGCGGAGCTTCAGCGCTTCCTGAACCTCCCCGTCGGCCTGATGGATCGCCAGAATCCGCAGAGCCGCCGGTCGCACGACCTCTTCCGAAGCACCGGCATCCGCCGTAAGGGCGATCTGATAGGAAACCAACGCCTCTTCCGACCGGCCTAACGCTTCGTGAGCAAGTCCTTGGCAGAAAGCAACCTGCGCCCGTTGGTCGCCAGGCAGGAGTGTTTTTTCCCACCCGCCGGCCAGCGTTTCCACACGCTCCCATTTTTGCAATCGCACCGCTTCCCAAAGTTCGGCGAGTTCGAGTTGCCGGAGTTGGCTTTCGCGGGTCAGTGGGGCTTTGGATAACGCCATGCGCGCCGTGGCCAATCCCTCGAGATCGCCCGACTTGCGGAGGCATTCGGTTTCGTAAAACGCGGCGAGCGTCGAGGGATTGTCCTTCAACTCTGCCAGTGGTTGATAGCGCTGCCTGACTTCCCGGAATTTCACCCCGGCTTCGGCAAATTTACGTGACAGATAGAAAGTCATCGCGACTCCGAACTCCGGTGGCTCGTCAAGAATGACAGCCGTGCCGTCCGATGTTGGACGCTCGGTCACTTCCTTCGAATCCGGTGTCGCATGATAGCGGATGGAATTCCCGGTCGCGGAGAGCAGCCAGATCCTCCGGTGAGTGCCATCTTTTTCCAGCAAATGTCCCGGCAGCAGCCATGAAGGGTCTTCTGCCGCCGCCGTCGCCGTAATGGCCAGCAGGGACACAAAAACTGCTAGAATGCGGGTGCGGGTCATGGCTTCGTCAGTGCATCAGGCGTTGGAGTTCCGGGATGCGGGGCGAATGAGGGAAATCCCGGATGAAAACTTCAGCGTAACCGTGAGCTCTATCAGGGCAATCCGCCGCGCTCGAGGTCCGGATCAGGTTGAACAGGTTTTCTTCACGGTTCCGGGCCTTTGGAAAGTACTGTTCCAACTGCTGATAGGCCGCACACGCGCCACCGATGTTGCCATTTTTCTCATGTAGGAGTGCCACCGCCGCCAGCAGGATCGTCTCTGGCGGATTGCCGCCATCCAGTGCCGCCGTGAGTGACGCGATGTCCTGCTGCAGTTGCTTTTTCTCCGCCGGATCGGCGCTGTTCGCCAAACGGGCGCGGGCGTCGTCGAGCGCGGTTTGCGTCGATGGCACGAGTTGATAGATTGCCAGCGCCGCCCGTGTCATGTCGGCAGCCATGGCATCTCCGGCGAGCTTCAGGAAAAGCGGCGAATAGCGCTGCATCACGCACGGCACCGCGATCAGTTCTCCACGGTTTCTAGCAAGAAAGTCCGTCAGTGCAGCTTCCTTCTTTCCAGTGATCGCTGCGACGGCCAGCGACTCCAACCCCGCCATGATTCCGGCCTCGGGAGTGCCGAAACGCCGCTTGTTATAGAGAGCGATCTCAAGATTCTCGCTACCCTCAGGGATCGCTCCCAAGCGGTAGTGACACACGGCCAGGTTGATGTAGAAAACCCCATGTGGAAACGTGTCGTTCACCTTGTCCCGCTCGCTGAGAAATTTCCTGAACTGCGCCGCCGCCAGTGGCCAGTCTTCCGCGCCCATCGCCGCCTCACCCCATTTGAGCAGCGCCTGTTTCTGGAACACGTTGCCGCGGTCGGTTCCTTCGTTAGGGAAATCGCGATAACAGATTTCGAAAGACCGCATCGCGTCCGCCCATTTCCCAAGTTTCATCTCACAGATCCCCTTGCGGTAAAACAGCGCGCCGAATTGCGAGCCGAAACGTTGGAGCGGATCATCCTTGCCGAAACGCTCCACCGCCTCGCTGCTCAGCGCGAGCGACTCCTGCCACTTCTCTTCCTTAATCGCCGCCAGCGAACGTTCGACCAACGATGTCAGCTCGGCATCCTGCGCACCCGCCGGCAGCATCGCCAACAGGATCGCAAGCAGCAGGGCGGTCGGTGTAGGATGGATCAAACTGCACGGATTCATGGCATCAATACCCCCCACCCATATCCGTCCCCACCGAATCCACAAGCGGCAATGACCGTCGCGCTGCAGGGTTGAAAAGAACGGCGTAAATTGGCAGCCTGCGGTCATGGACTACGATGAAGCCAAGGTCGACGAAGTGGTGCTTGCCCTCCTTTTCCTAACGCTCGGCCGCGACGGCCGCGCTTGGAAAACCCATGACTGGGACGCAATGAACCGCCTCCATGAAAAAGGGATGATCCACGATCCGGTCAACAAGAACAAATCCGTCACCCTAACGGAAAGCGGGGTGGCACGCTGCGAGGAACTTTTCCGCAAGCATTTCGGCGTCGGGAAAACCTGAGGGATCGGACTGAAAGCGTCGGGACTGCACTCTTTTTGAGTGCGTTGAAGGACGACGTGGTCCTGGTCGGGAGGTATCACTCGTCTTCCTGCAGCAATCCGGGAAACCAATCCGTGGCGGGCCAGTCGCCCAAGCTTTCGGGGTCGGCGAGGAGGTAGCGGGTGCCGGGCACGATCTGCATGCCCCAAGTGCGGAAGTGACGCACGAGCTGGGCGAGATCTTCTTCCGGCGAATTCCATGGAAGGTCCCGGACTTCATCGCCGAAGTGATCGTAGCCAAGCGGCAGGTGCTGGAGTGGCTGGGCGTTGAGCAGCACCATCCCGACGCGGTCGTCCGCGAAATTCCGGATCACGTCGCTCATGACCTCGCGGCCAAGTCCGCGGTGTCGGAACTCGGGACGCAACGCGATGAAGTTCACGTAAAGAATCCCGGGCGTAACGATCAGGAAATGCTGGATCGGGTCACGAAAATCCTCCTGATCCGGGGCGATGATTTCCTCGAACACCCGGCACAGGGTGGCATCGAGGTCCCAGAATTCCATGAAGGCGGCTGGTGATTCGGGATACTCGGTGAAAAGATAATAGGCGTCCACCAAACCGGAGGGTTGGCCGTCGCATTCAATGGTGCCCTCAATCGCGAGCAGGCATTCGCCGCTGGCTGGATGCGCGTCGTCGTTTTCGTCAAGACGTCGGATTTTCCAATGAATTTGCATGGCCGGAATGGAGAATAGGAAACAATCGTCATTCGGCTCAAGCTTCGGGTGAGGTGAAGTCAAAATTCTGAAGGAAAATTTTCACCGCCAGGACGCCCGGTGAAATTTGCGTCAATCACCTAACGAATTTTCCGCGAAGGCGAATTCGGTGGCTACCTTGCCGCCGATGAGGTGCTGCTGGATGATTTGTTCGAGCACTTCCGGGGTGCAGGAATGGTACCAAACGCCTTCTGGATAGACGACGGCGATGGGGCCTTGGAGGCAGACGCGGAGGCAGTTCGCTTTGGTGCGGAATATTTTCGAATCCTTCCCGCCAGCAAGGTTCAGTTCCTTGAGGCGCTTTTTTAGAAACTCCCAAGAGGCCAGGCCCGATTCCCTGGCGCAGCATTTTGGCTCAGTCTGATCGGCGCAGAGGAAAATGTGGCGTTGGATGTTGCCGATGCCGAGGGATTCCGCGCAATTCTGGAGATCGTTCATCTGGGAACCATTAAGTGGATATCGTCCATCCTAGGAAGGGAATTCATGCGCAACGAGGTGTGCTCAACTGTGACCGTGAGGGCTCGTTTGACTTCCGAAATTCCCGGCCAAGAATGCCAGCGATGCTGTTTTCCCGATTTGTATTCCCCCTCCTCACGTTGCTGCTCGCCAGCTGCGCGAGTCAACCTGTCAGCAGCGGGCCACCGCGAAAGGCATCGGTGAAATCTGATTTCAACGTCCGCCGCGACATCGTTTTCACCCCGACCGACTGGCCGGCTCCGGTGAAAGGCGATCTCTATCAACCAGTCGGCGCGAAGGCCGCGCCGGCGGTGCTGCTGGTGCATGGCGGCGGCTGGACCGGCAAGGACGGCCGCTGGCAAATGACAGGGATCGCGAAAAAACTCGCGAAGCGCGGCTACGTCGTGCTCAACGTCACCTACCGGCTCGCCCCGCGCTGGATCTATCCGGCACCGGTCGATGACCTGAAACAAGCGGTGAAGTGGATGCGAGCCAATGCGCCGGAGTTAGGGATTGATTCGCAGCGTGTTTCCACATTCGGGTATTCGGCAGGGGGGTATCTAGCAGCATTGGTGGGATTGGATGAAACCCAGCGCATCCAGGCCATCGTCGCCGGAGGGGCACCGGCGGACCTAACACTCTATCCGGGTGGTGACCTCGTCCCGCAGTTTTTGGGCGGAACCCGACAAAAGATCCCGGAACGTTTCCGCGAGGCCTCCCCAGCTTTTCATGTGACACGGAAGAGCCCGCCGGTGTTCATCTATCATGGCGGCGCGGACAAACTGGTACCGCCTGAGCACGCGTGGAATTTCATTGCGGCGCTGGAACAAAACAAAGTGCCCCACGAGGTGTATTGGATCGAGGGCCGCGACCACATCGCCTCGTTTCTGTTGCCCGCCGGATCGATCGACGCGGCGGTGGATTTTCTGGATCGCAAAACCGGAGGGTCCGCTGCTCAATCGCATCATGAACAGTGAGACCATCCGTTGGGGAATCGTCGGGCCGGGCGGCATCGCCCGGAAATTCGCCAGAGACCTGCGGGTAGCGGAGGGTGCCAGCTTGCAAATGATCGCCAGTCGCGATCTCGGCCGGGCAAAGGCCTTCGCAAATGAATTCGGCGCGGAAAAGGTCACCGACGATCTATCCGAAATGACCGCGGCCGAGGACGTGGACATCGTTTACATCGCCTCACCGCACCCATCCCATTTCGCGGCGGCCAAGAGGATGTTGGAAGCGGGAAAGCCGGTGCTTTGCGAAAAGCCGCTTACCGTGAATGCCGCACAGTCTCGTGAGCTGATTCAAATTTCACGGACTAACAAAGTGTTCCTGATGGAGGCGATGTGGACGCGCTGCCTGCCGATCTACGACCGCGTGCGCGAGTGGCTGGACGGGGGAAGGATCGGCGTGCCGCAGCTGGTGACGTCGCAGTTTTGTTTTCCATCGCCATATGATCCGACCAGCCGGTGGTTTGATCCCGAGTCGGCGGGCGGGAGTCTGCTGGACCTCGGTGTTTACAATCTGGCCATGAGCCAGTTGGTGATGGGCCGGAAGCCGGCAAAGGTTTCGGCGGTCGCGCGGATGGCCAGCAGCGGCGTGGACGAGAAGCTTTCGGCGTCGATGGTTTATGAAAACGGCGGCATCGCCCAGTTCACCTGCGGACTGAGAACCTGCGCCGATAACTCGCTGACGATCGGCGGAGAAAAGGGCTTCATTCGCGTGCTATCAGGATTCATGAATGCGGAGGAGGCCTTTCTAACAGTCGATGGCCACACCGAGAGCGCGCGCGAGCCATTGCGCGGGGAGGGCTTTGAATTTGAGATCGAGGAGGCCATGCGATGTTTGCGCGCCGGCGAGATTGAGAGCCCGAAAATGCCGCATGCCGATACGCTGGCGACGATGGAAGTCATGGATGACATCCGCTGGCAGATCGGGCTGCGCTATCCGTGCGAGTGAGATTCGCAGTGGACCGGACAGGGCTCTGTGTGGATGCTCGGCGCATGGGAAACGTTTCCGGATGGATGAAAATCATGGCGGCGATGGCCACCGGGCTGCTGGTGGCCGGTGCGTTTCCGCCGTTGGATTTCACCGCGCTGGTGTGGGTGGGAATGCTGCCGCTGCTCGCGGTGCTGTGGTCGGTCGAGGGCAAACGCGCCGGATGGAAAGGCTTCGGATACGCCTATCTCGCCGGGCTGGTGGCGTGTTTGATCCAGTTCAACTGGGTGGCCTCGGTTTCCTGGCTGGGGGCGGTACTGCTGCCGGCGTATCTGGCGGTCTACTGGGGATTGTTCGGAGTTTTCGCGGCGAAAATCGGCAATCCATGGAAGTCTGGAAAACCCGAGCGAATTCTAACAACCTCATTCTGTCATGGTGCGGTGTGGGCCGGTTGCGAGCTGTTGCGCGGCTGGGTGATCACGGGGATCAGTTGGAACGTGCTGGGCACGGCGCTTCATGACATGCCACGAATGGCACAAGCGGCGGATCTGCTAGGCGTGGTCGGGCTGTCGTTGGCGCTGGTGTTTTTTCAGGCGGTGGTTGCTCAATCGGTGGCATTGAAAAAATGGCTCCCGGTGGCAGTCGCCGCGGCGGTGATGGGCATGATGGCGGTTTACGGAACCGTGCGGATGAGGATGGAACATCAACGGGAATCCATCAGGCTGCGGACGCTGCTGGTGCAGTTGAACATCCCGATGGAGGCCGCGCGGATGTTGTGGACGGATGTGGAAATGCATATGGCGTATGAGGAAGAGACGCTCGCCGGATTGAAGTCCACGCCCACTTTACCGGACTGGGTGATGTGGCCGGAATGCGCTCTAACTGGCCGCATCCTACGCACCGATGACGGCGGCTGGGGCATGTGGCAGATCAATCATGACACCATCGAACAGGTCCGCACCGCCGGGCCGTTTCAACTGATCTACGGCGTGAATGAGTTGGAGGCGGAGGTCGTGCCCGAGGGCATGGTGCCGAAGCCCAGAGGAAAGGCGTGGAATTCGCTCGCAGTCATGACGCCCGAGAACGACCTGCAGACCTATCGGAAAGAGCACCTCGTCATTTTCGGTGAGACCATCCCCTTCATCGATTCGTTGCCGTTTTTGAAGAAGATTTATGAGGAGCAATCCGGCGCGGAGTTCGGCGGATCGTTCACTCCAGGCGACAAGTTTGACCCGCTGAGAGTTCCTGTTGGAGGCAAATCGGTCGGTGCGATTCCTACGGTTTGTTTCGAGGATTCCGTGCCACGGCTCATGCGGAGATTCATCCGTCCCGGGCCGCAGGTGATCGTCAACGTGACCAACGATGGTTGGTTCAGGGAAAGTGCAGCGGCGGAGCAGCATTTCCAATACGCCCGCTTCCGCGCCATTGAGTTCCGGCGGCCGATGCTGCGCAGTGCTAACAGCGGCGTCAGCGCCGCGATCGACACCACCGGCTCCACGGCGCATCCGGACACCGGGAAACCGCAGGTGATCACGGATGCAAACGGCAGCCATTTCACGCGGGGCTCGCTGGTTACCGAGCTGAAGGTCCCCGTGAGTCCGTCGTTTTCGCTGTATGCGATGATAGGGGATTGGGGGCTGATCGTGTTGAGTTTGCTAGGGTTAGGCGTGGCGGTTGTGGATCGGAAGCGGGCGATAGGAGTGTCGGCCTGATAGGAAATGATTCGATCATGCGAAGTGAGGCCTCCCGGACTGCGCGATGCTCTGCTCGCGGCGTGGGAGTTTCAGCTCTGCTGAATGCGGTGCGGAGCTCTTCATCAGTTACGCGGTGAATGAAGATGCAGAGGTCCGCACCCCATGGAGCAGAGCCACTTGGCGGCAGCGGAGCGCGCCGCACTCCGGGGCATTTGCGAATTGAAGTCTCGGGGGTGGATGGGATGCTCGATTCATGGAAAGCGATGGACGCGTGGTGGTGATCGGCGGAGGGGCGGCGGGATTTTTTGGTGCGATCGCGGCGGCAGAAAGCGGGGCGGGGGAGGTGTTGATTTTGGAGAAAGGACCGGAGGTGCTCACCAAGGTGAAGATTTCCGGCGGCGGGCGCTGCAACGTGACGCACGGTTGTTTCGACCCGCGCGAACTGGTGAAAAACTATCCTCGCGGGATGAAAAATCTGATAGGGCCGTTCCACCGCTGGCAGGCGGCGGACACGGTGGAGTGGTTCGCAAAAAACGGAGTGGAGCTGAAAACAGAAGAAGACGGGCGGATGTTTCCGGTGACCGATGATTCTCGCACGGTGATCGATTGCCTCACCCGCGTGGCGCGGAATCTGGGTGTGAAGTGGCGGATACATTGCGGCGTGGCGGCTGTCGAAGTTCTGGGAGACGGCGGTTTTTTGATAGAAACAGAAGCCGGGGAAAAAATCGGAGCGCGCTGTGTTCTGATAGCAACCGGCGGCATCCGCAGCGGGACGGCGCGGCGGCCGGTCGAGGCGGCGGGGCATTCGATGTCGGCTCCGGTGCCGTCGTTGTTCACGTTCAAGATCGAGGACGCACGGTTGGAGGGCCTGCAAGGTGTCTCAGTTCCGAATGCCAAGGTGCGCGCCGGTTCCTGGGCATGCAGCGGGCCGCTGTTAGTCACGCATTGGGGGCTGAGCGGTCCGGCTACGCTGAAAGTCTCCGCGTGGGGTGCGCGGGATCTGGCGGACTGCGGTTATGAATTCGAATTGCGGGTGAGCTGGGCAGGGAGTTTTTCCGCGGAGGAAATTGGTGTAACGCTGGCAGCCGAGCGGCAGGAACACGGCGCGCGGAAAGTGATGCGCCACAGCATTGTCGAAGGCATTACGAAACGTTTGTGGCAACGGCTTTGCAGCGCGGCGGGGATCGGGGAAGAACAGACCTGGTCCACTCTAACAAAGGAAGAGACGCGTCGATTCATCACCGAACTAACAGACGGCCGCTATGCCGTGCGGGGGAAGAGCCTGAACAAGGACGAGTTCGTCACCTGCGGTGGAGTGCATCTGAAGGACGTGAATTTGAAAACGATGGAAAGCAATCTCACGCCCGGTGTGTTTTTTGCCGGTGAGGTTCTGGACATTGACGGCGTGACCGGCGGCTTCAATTTCCAAGCCGCATGGACCACCGGCCGGATCGCCGGTGAAGTGATGGCAGAGAGAATGAACCGTTAGGGCTTGGCGACGACGATGCCGAGTGCTGCATGGTCGGAAACTCCCTCAGCCACGTTGATCATGACGGCGTCGGTCTGCTTCAGACCCGCGGTGAAGATGTAGTCGAACGTGGTGGGCTCGAATTTGCTTTTTTCGTCCGGCCGCCAGGTGTGCCGCTTTTCCTTGGGAGTGTTCGCCCACGTGTTGAAATAACCGCCTTCGGTGATGATCTTCACCGCTTGGCAAAGTGGAAACTGGCCGTCGTGGTTGGTGTTGAAATCACCGGCCGCGATCCAGCCGAAGATGTTTTCCTTGGTGAATGCCTTTTTGATTTTTTCGCGATGGGCAAGGAGCTGGCGGGCTTGGTCGTTGCGCATGTCGGCGACGTTTTTCGCACCGGCGTCGTCGTCGCTGCCGCGGTTGCTCTTGAAGTGGTTGCCGTAAATCATGAGGAGGCCGTGGTCCGGCACATCCAGCGCGGCGAAGGAAAATCCACGGGCCATTTCCGGGACGTTGGCGGCCCAGTTTTCCCACATGGCGGCGTGGCACTTGAGCTTCGAGGCGATACCGATCTGCTGCGGGCGGAGTTCACCGGTGATCGGATCGCAAAAACTACTGACGACGTGGCAGTTCAATCCGGGAACGGCGGAGACCAGCTCGTCAAACGCCGCCCAATCGCGGATTTCGATGCCGACGAAGATGTCCGGATCGATCTTTTTCAGCGCCTCTTGCGCGATTTTCATGTGGGCATCGGCCTCCGCAGCGGAAGCGGTCGGTCGGTGGCCTGGGAACCATTCGATGTTCCAGGAAACGAATTTCAGCGGCTCGGCAGCAGACAGCAGCGGAGCGAGGCAGAGTGCGGCGATGGCGAAAAGGGCGAGGCGGGCGGGTTTTTGCATGAGGTTAAGAGGTGGAGGCGATAAGAGAGGGTGCTGTCGTAAACGTAATCCCAAGGTCCGATTCGTCGCGAACATCATGTTACGGAGCGCGGGACGTGCCAACTGCGGAATTAGGCGAGCGGTCCTGCATCCTTCCTCTCGATGAAACCCATAAAACGCATGCGATGGGGACAACCTTACTTCGGGTTTTGCTGATTGCCACCGAATCAAATGTGAACTAGATTGACCCCACATGAAGCTGATCAATATTCACGAGGCCAAGACACAGTTGTCGGCCTTGCTTGCCAGGGTAGAAACTGATGGCGAATCGTTTTTGATCTGCCGTTACGGAAAACCGATTGGCGAGTTGCGGCCCGCCGCCCGCCACGCAGGTCGTAACCCTCTCGCAGTTCACCCGGAACTTGCCGGGAAAATTCTCTACGACCCGACCGAGGTGGCGGATGAACACGAGTGGCCGGAGGAGAACCGGTGATCCTGCTCGATACCTGTGCTCTGCTTTGGCTGACTCTCGATCAGTCAGGGTTAAGTGAGCGCGCGAAACTCTGCCTGGCAGAACAAGGAGGACAGCTTCATGTTTCGGCAATTTCCGCTTTTGAGATCGGTCAAAAGGCAGCATCGGGAAAACTCAGGTTGAAGTTGAAACCCGCCACTTGGTTTCCTCGGGCTTGCGAGCTTCATGGATTGGAAGTGATTCCGCTATCAGCGGAGGCGGCCCTAGCGGCGGCCGCGCTACCACCATTGCACAAAGATCCGTTCGACCGGCTTTTGATAGCTACCGCTCTCACTCAAGGGCTCACCCTTCTCACTCCGGATGAGAAAATCCGGCAATACCCCAAGGTGAAAATTATTTGGTAGGGACAGTCAAAGCAGCTCCTGACGCCACTCCGAGTGGTCGTCGGCTGAAATCTCCATCACCGGTTTTTCAGCGATTCGATGGAGGTGGCGTAGCGGGAGTCGGGTGATTAGCTCTGATAGGCCGATTTCCTTTTCATCGACGGACCGGAGGAGGTCAGGCGGTAGGTCGATGGTGGTTTTCACGAGTTTCATCAGCGGTTGTAGGGGTTCTTGGAGGAGTCGACGGGAGCGGGCAGCGCGATTTCCCCTGAATTTGAATCGGGGAGCGCGGTGCCGAAAGTGTCGAACCAATGCTGCATGAAGAATTTCTTCTCCTGGGTGAGCAGGACCTTCGAACGACCGAGGATGGGCCGGAGCGAGGTGGTCATTTGCAGGGTGACGAGCAGGAAAACGATGCTCCAAATGAATAGCGGCCCCTTGTGCGTGCCACCGGTCGCAAAGATGGCAGCTTTCAAAAACCGCAGGGCGAAAAAGACGGCGATGATCCACGAGCCGATCGCCAGCGTGCCCATGAAGCCGAAGGAATCCGTCGATTCCGCGAAAATCCACACGGCGGGGGCGAAGCCGAGCAACAGTAGTCCGGCCAGCGCGAGTGCTCCGGCAAGGCAGGCGGCGAGTTGGGAAATGCTGACCCGTGCGCCCGCCAGCGTGGAGAAAATGTAGAGACTGGGAAAACAGATCAGCCCGGAGAAAAGCAGGCCCGCTGTGATCTTCGTGGGTGCCGCCCAGAGTTGTTCGTGTTTGGCAAAACAACCGAGTACCAAGCCGAAAAGTGCGATGGAAATGACAGCCATGAGCGCGAACCGCCCGGTCGCGTGGTGGTTCGCCTCGGCCAGGCGGGCGACGAGCGCGTGCGGTCGGCGGAGGAGTGCCTCGAAGAGAGTTTTCAGGTCGAGTTTTTCCGGAAGCGGGGCTTCGAGCGGCGGTGGTTGGACGTCGGGAGTGATCATGATCGTGGAGTGGTTTTGTGGTTCAGTTGGATGGCGCGGGCGATGGGGGCGAGGAGAAGGATGAGGATCACGGCGAGGGCGGGGATGCCGTTGCCGCCGGTGATTCGATCGATGGATTTCCAGAGGGTTTCGTAAAAATTTCCGTTGAGTGGATCGGGGCGGAGAAAGGCGACTTTCAGCGACGGGCTGCCGAAAAACGGCCGCAGGATCCAAGAGAACTGCGCTCCGAGGAATCCGTTTCCACCCAGCCAGGCGAGCAAGGTGGCCGTCGCGGCGGCGGGCGTGGGAGCCTTTGCGGCGAGCAGTTTGTGGAGGTGGAGGTTCGCCGTGATGCCTGCGAATCCGATGAGAAAAGTGTGCGCCACCAGGTAGGCCGCGTGGGCATTTGTCGCGCCGGGCGATTGTGGCGAGGGGGCATTCCAAGCGAGGAAAAACGTGATCGGCGCGAGCGAGCCGAGGATCAGTGCGGCCAGCGCAAATGAACTGAGCAACGCCAGCAGCGATTGTCGGAATCCCAAACCCGTTCCCAACAACAGTCCGAGCAACCCGTTCAACAATCCATTACACCCCAGCGTGAGCAACACGAGCAGCGGCATTTTCACCGCCACGTAAACTCCCATCAGCGGATCCCGCCAGAAGCCGACCGTGAATCCGTAAACCGCCAGTCCGATGAAGGCGGTGACCGCCACGCCGGCGACGCGCCGTGGAGTCGGAGCATCCAGCCAATCGGCCTCAGGCTGGATGAGCGGGCGGAGGTTCATGGCGCGGATGAGAGCAGCCGATTGTGAACTGGTGATGCGGAAATCGTGAGATTTGCGTGAATCCCTCCACGCAGATGGCGCTTGAATGTTGCCGTCCGGGGCCGTAGTTCCGGGGCCGCATGGATTTAATGCACCCCTATCAAAACCTGCATCTTTTCACCACTGGCCTGGTGCTGGCCGTTGTCCTCATCGCCAGCCACGCGTTTATGCTGGTAAAGCCGAAGGAGGCGCAGGAGTTCCTGAAAAAATTCCCTCGCAACCAGTTCCTCGGGCAGATCCTGCTGGGCATCGGCCTTGTCTGGTTCTGGCTTTTGATTGCCCCCGCCGGCATGGGCAAGCTCAGCGCGCTGGCCATGGACCTCGGCGAATTTAATGCCGCAAAAGGCATCTTGCGCATTGCCGTTCCGATTTCCCTGATCCTGGTCACCATCAGCGTGCGGGATTTCCTTGCCGTCCGGGCGCTCGGCCTCGTCGGACTGATGGCAGCCGCTCCATTGTTAGGCGCGGCCTTTCTCAAGGACCCGCAATCGCGCCTGCTCGTCCCGATCTACGCCTACACCATGCTCACCGCTTCGTTGTTTTTTGTCGGCATGCCTTATTTATTCCGCGACGCGGTCACGTGGGTGACGGCGGACCAGAAGCGCTGGACGATTCTATCAGGAGCGGGCCTTGCCTACGGAGTCGCTACGCTCGTGTGCGCCTTCGCCTTCTGGCGGGCGTACTGAGCCGAGTTTCCGGAAACCGGCGGAACAGGAGTTAGTAAACCGGTGCGCCGGATGGATCGCCACCCGCATCGCCGCCGCCGGCGCCTTTGGTCGCGGTTTTTTCCATGGCTTCTCCGCCGATCCGCATGTCACGGCCGAGGCCGATGAAGGTGTTGCAGGAGCTGAGGAAGATGCCAGCGGTGGCTACGGTGATCATCAAGGTGAGTTTCATCAAAAATCTGGATACCTCAAATTGTCCCGCCTGCAAGCCGATTTTGTAAACTTTGCTTAATAAAATTCCATTCAGCGCACGCCTCCGAACGACGGCCGGTCCTTCTTCGTGGCCACTGCCCGGTATCGGAGCAATGCTTCGAGGTAGTAGTAATCCGCGTAATTCAGCGGCACGTTGATTTCGCTATTCCCGGGGAGATGCCCCGTCGAATGGGCCAGCAGAAAGCCGCCGTTTGCACCCGGTTCAGCAAGGTAGGCGGAGGTGGACAAACTGAGCATCTGTGTGCGTGCAAAATCCAGGAACGTTGCGCCCTTTTCCCCGCCGGCCAGCTGGCTCAACTCGACAAGTGCCGCGGCGATGATCGCAGCAGACGACGCATCGCGCGGTGTCGATTCTTCAGCGGTCGCGCCGAAATCCCAATATGGCACCTTGTCGGAGGGCAGGTTCGGATGCGTCATCACGGCGTCCGCGACGGCCACGGCTTTTTCCAAATACTCCGGCTTTTTCGTTTCGCGATACATCATGGTGAAACCGTAAATCGCCCAACCTTGGCCCCGTGCCCAGGCGGTGCGGACATCTGCTCCCTGGGTGGCGTGGATCGCACGGACCGCGCCGATTTCCGGTTCATAATCGATGACATGATAGGCCGTGCCATCCGGGCGGAAGTGATTTTTCAACGTGTGATCGGCATGACTGAGGGCGATTTCGCGCAGCGTTGCATCGCCGCCGTTTTTTGCAGCCCAGGTCATGAGCTCCAGGTTCATCATGTTGTCGATGATGACGGGACAAGCATAGGGCTTGAAATCCCACGAGCGGATCATGCCGAGCTTCGGGATAAAACGGGTCGACAGCGCGACCGCGCCATCACGAAGCACCGCGCGCGTGGCGTCGTCCGGGCTCAGGCGCAGCGCGTTACCATAACTGCAACCTAACATGAAGCCGGTATCGTGGTTCCCGGAAAAGTGACGGATGCTTTCGAGCCGGTTGGTGTAGTCCACGGCTTTCTTTTTCCATTCATCGGATCCACTATACTCATAGAGAAACCAAAGTGATCCCGGAAAAAATCCGCTGGTCCAGTCGTCCGGTTTCACCGTCACCAGCGAGCCGTCCGGCTTGATCGTGCGTGGAAACTCGGGACTGTTTCCGAGCGTCTTGAGCAGACTTGTGTATTGCGTTTCCGCCCGCTCAAACACCTTTGGAATGCGATCCAGAAGTTCGTCTCCCAAAGCGGAAAACGAGGAGGTCAACGCAGCGGCGAGGATCAGCATATTGCAGGTGGTTTTCATGGGAGCGAGGTTAGTCTGGAGCCGCCGGGTGACAACCAAAGTCTTCATGGGCTGTGCTTACGACAAACGCCGTGGCCGGCCGGGGGTTTTTCTTTCCATCGCGGCCAACCACTTTCAGAGTCTCGCGCCATCTTCCGACCCTCCCCGGCATTTTTCCCATCGCCCCCTTCGCCATGGACCATCCAGAAATCATCATCGCGAGTTGTCCGGGCCTTGCCGAGCACCTGACCAGTGAAACGTGGCAACGGTATTTCAGTCGCCTAACGCTTTCCAGGGGAACGAGTTATGCGAACTCCCGTTATATCACCCAAATTCAGGAAGTTACCTCGTTCGGAGATGAAATCCTCCAACTGAAAGCCAGGGTGAGGGGATCACAGACGAGCGTTTACGAGACCCTGCTTTTTTTTCACTTCAAGGACAACCAATGGCGGATCGAAACCAGTTGCAGTTGTCCGGTCGGTTATCTTTGCAAGCACGCCTGCGCTTTTCTCCAGCTGCTTTCCAAGGACCTCGCGGAAGCGGCGAAATCCCCTTTGGCCTCGCGGATTTCCGCCCAGAGCCAGCTCGATCCGTTCACCAGCGCCTGGCTGCGTGAGCTGGAAACAGCAATGCGCGCCAAGGCTACTCCTGCTAGAAAAGCCGCGCCAAGCCTGAAGTTCCTCGCCTACTGCATCGAGTCCAGCACCTACGACAAGCCGGCCATCCCCAGCCTCGTGCTCCGCATCGGGAATCGCAACAAGGATGGCGGCGTCACGATCGAAAGCTCCACCGCCGCTGCGGACATCACCAAGCCGCCGAAATACATGGACGATGCTGACCTGCGCCTCGTCACGCTTTTCCGCCAGATTGAACGCAAACAAGGGGGCTACTACGGCGTGAAGGTGCGCGGCCCGGGGATGGAGGAATTCCTCAAAGGTGCGCTCGAAGAAGGCCGCCTGTTTCACGTCCAGCGCGGGCACGGCTACGGTCACACAACGACCACCTGTCTCACCCTCGGGCCAGCGGAAAAAATCGAGGCTGCCTGGCAGGCCCAGCCCGATGACTCCACCCGTCCGGTCCTTCGATTCACGCGCGAGCGCCTCCAGCTCCTGCCGCTCGACCCACCGTGGTATCTGGATCTTCCCTCCGCGGTGATCGGCCCCGTCGAGAGCGAATTGCCCGCGGGCGTATTGGCTGCGTGGGAAAAGGGCCCCGCCATCCGCCCGGACAAGATCCCCTTGCTCATGGGGCGGCTCGGATCCATTTCCGAAAAGCCGCTGCCCACCCCCATCCCCACCCAGTCCGAAACGCGCCCCGCCCACGCGCCCGTCCCCACTCTCCGCATTTCGCGCCGGAAAATCGGCCCGGTTTACGATCCTGCGGACATCATCCTCGGCCTGCCCACTTTTTGTTACGGCGACAGCCCTGCGCTCCCGCCGCTCGCCTCGAAGGCCGCGCCGGTCCACACACTCATCCGGGAAAACACCCGCATCTCCTGGCCGCGCGATGCGAAACAGGAAGCCCGCCACCTTCAGAAGTTGCTGAAATCCGGACTTATTCCGCTCTCCGACGTCGTCCCCGCCGCCTACCTCGATAAGACCACCCGCCTCGCCGTCACGTTGGTGGAAAATTTCCACGAGCCGGAAATCACTTGGCTCGATTTCCTTCAAAGCCCGGCCGCCGACACCCTCCGCGACGCCGGATGGGCCATCGAGATCGATCCCAAGGCCGGCCTGAAAGCCCACGATGCGCGCGAGTTTTTCTCTGCCATCGAGGCGGACCCGGACCATGGCATCGACTGGTTTCGCTTCGACATGCAGTTCGAGATGGAGGGGAAAAAAGTCAGTTTGATTCCCGTCATCGCCAACATCATCCGACAGGGTTTTCCACCGTCGGACTCGCCCGAGGTGCCGGAATCCATCGTCGTCTCGTGTGAAAATCCGGAGGACGGCTTCATCCGCTTTCCGGGGCCCAGGCTGTTGCAAATCGTCGAGCAGGTCTGTCATCTTTTCCATGGCAACGAAACCGCCGATGGCCCGATCCGCATCGACCGCCTCTCCGCCGCCGGTGTCGCGGATTCGCTGGCCATCGACACCTCCGAAACCACCCGCGCGCTGGCCAACCTCGGCCGCAGCTTGAAAAACATCACCGCCCTGCCGCCCGCAGAAATCCCGGACACCGTGCTCGCCGAGCTCCGGCCCTATCAGCTCGATGGCTTCCGCTGGCTCGATTTCCTCGCCACCCACAGCCTCCACGGCATCCTCGCCGATGACATGGGCCTCGGCAAAACCATTCAGACGCTTGCCCACCTCGCTGCCGAGCATGCGAAATCCCCTGGCCGGCCGTCGCTCGTCATCGCACCGACCTCCGTCGTCCCGAACTGGACCGATGAAGCGGAAAAATTCACCCCTCACCTCCGAATCCTGACGCTCCAAGGCAAAGACCGGGCTGAAAATTTCGCGGGAATCGCTGATGCCGACGTCGTGCTCACCTCGTATCCGCTTGTCTCCCGCGACTTTGAAATTTTCAGAGCCCAGCAATGGCACCTCGTCGTGCTGGATGAGGCCCAATACATCAAAAATCCCAAAGCCATCGTCGCGCAGAATGTGTGCAAGTTGAAATCCGCGCACCGCCTCTGCCTTTCCGGCACGCCAATGGAAAATCACCTCGGCGAGCTCTGGAGCCTGATGCGTTTCCTGATGCCCGGATTTCTCGGCGACGAAAAATCCTTCAATTCCCAGCTCCGCAAACCGATCGAGCGCGACCGGTCCAGCGACGCCCAGCTCGCCCTCAACCGCCGCGTTTCCCCACTCATCCTCCGCCGCACGAAGGACCAGGTCGCCACCGATCTACCGGAGAAAACCGAGCTGATCCATCACATCGATCTCAACAAGAAACAAACCGATCTGTATGAATCTGTTCGTGCGTCGATGGACAAGCGCGTCCGCGATGCGATCGCCTCCCAGGGCATTGCGAAATCGCACATCATCGTGCTCGATGCGTTGTTGAAACTCCGCCAGATCTGCTGTCATCCGCAGCTTTTGAAACTGGCCGCATCGCAGGATGTCGGTGAGTCCGCGAAGCTGGAATACCTTACCAGCGAGCTGCTGCCGACGCTGTTGGAAGAAGGCCGGCGGATCCTGCTGTTTTCCCAGTTCACCTCGATGCTCGCGCTGATCGAGGCGCATCTGGACAAGGAAAAAATCCCGTATCTCAAGCTGACGGGCCAGACTCAGGATCGCGCGAGCTTGGTGAAAAAGTTCCAAACCGGCGAGATTCCGATCTTCCTCATTTCCCTCAAAGCCGGCGGCACCGGCCTCAACCTCACTGCGGCGGATACCGTCATCCACTACGATCCTTGGTGGAACCCCGCCGCCGAAAACCAGGCGACCGACCGCGCCCATCGGATCGGGCAGACGAAGCCGGTTTTTGTCCACAAACTCGTCTGCTCCGGCACCATCGAGGACCGCATTCTCGACCTTCAGAAACACAAGTCCGCCCTCGTCGAGGCATTGCTCTCGGAGGACACCACGAAGTTGAAAATCGACGCCGAAACCCTTTCTCATTTGCTCGCGCCGTTGCCCTGATCACGCGATCATTGCCGCAACCCGAATTGTGGTTTATCGTTTTCCAAGAAATGACCCACCCGCTGCGCTACTGCCCTGACTTGCTGAGTTATTCCCGGCGTGTCACCCGCGAGGTAATGGTCGGAAACGTCGGCGTAGGCGGAGAAAATCCGATCCGTGTGCAGTCGATGATTACTTCCGACACCCGCGACACTCCGGCTTGCGTCGCCGAAGTGCTCGGCCTGGCGGAAGCCGGATGTGAGATCGTGCGGATTACCGCGCAGACAAAAGTTTACGCCGCGAATCTGGAAAACATCGCCCGCGAGGTGCGCGCCGCGGGCTGCAATGTCCCACTCGTCGCCGACATCCATTTCAAACCGGACGCCGCCATGGAAGCCGCAAAGTGGGTGGAGAAAGTGCGGGTGAATCCGGGGAATTTCGTTGATAAGAAGAAGTTCGAAATCCGCGAATACAGCGACGAGCAATACGCCGAAGAACTGGAGCGCATCCGCGAGGAATTCATCCCCCTAGTGGAGCGTTGCAAAGAGCTCGGCCGTGCCATGCGGATCGGGACCAACCACGGTTCTCTATCAGACCGCATCATGAACCGCTACGGTGATACGCCGCTCGGCATGTGCGAGAGCGCGTTGGAATTTGCAAGGATCGCGCGGGAGAACGGCTATCATAATTTCCTGTTCTCGATGAAGGCCTCGAATCCAAAGGTGATGATCGAGGCCTACCGCCTGCTCGTCGCCCGGTTAGAAGCTGAGGGCCCTGATTGGAATTACCCCATCCACCTCGGCGTCACCGAAGCCGGCGACGGCGAGGACGGCCGCATCAAGAGCGCCATCGGCATCGGCTCCCTGTTAGCCGACGGCATCGGCGACACCATCCGCGTCTCGCTAACCGAAGACGCCATACATGAGATCCCGGTGGCGCAGGCACTGGCGGAGATTTACAACGCGAGATGCGTCAGTACCGAAGGTGGCTGGGGCGTCTCGCCGCAGGCCGTTGCTGGGGCGTCTCGCCCCGATCTTCAACAACACGCCGCCAAAATCCGCCCCGACTGGGACCAACTCACTAAAAACTCCTCCACCTACCTGCCCCACTGGCGTATCCCCGGCGCAACCTACGCGGTCACTTTCCGTCTCAAAGACTCACTACCCTCATCGATCCGGCAGGAAATCCAACGGCAAAAAGATACTCTAACCAACCGCCTTGATGATCTAATCTGTAAAAAGGAATCCCGCAGCCTGAAGGAGGAACTCATCGCCATTCGCACAGAGATTGCCGGACTTCAGGAAACCGTTTTGGAATCCGCTTTGAACGAGTGCCATGGTGCCTGCCATCTGCGAAAACCCGAGGTAGCCTCACTTGTTAGGGATGCCTTAAAACATTTCGACGGCGGCCGCTACGAACTCATCGCATGGTCCGTCATGCCGAATCACGTTCATGTGGTGCTTGTTCCGGCAGTCGGTCATGATCTGGAGAAAATCATCCAGTCGTGGAAATTGTTCACCGCGAAAAAAGCGAACGAGATTCTGGGACAAACCGGGACTTTCTGGCAGGAAGAGTATTATGATCACCTTGTCAGGGATGGGGACGATTTCGAGCATCAGGTTCGGTATGTTTTGAGCAATCCGGTGAAGGGGAATGCGGTGCGGGAATGGACGGGATCGGTCTTTGGAGATTCTTGGGAAGAGGTGCTTGGGGCGAGACGCCCCAGCAACGGCCTGGTGCGAGACGCACCAGCCACTATGCAGGACGCTTTCGCGCCTTCCTACGATCCCTTTTCCTATCAGCGTCGGGCCAGTTCCCCGCTCACGATCATGGGTCATGCCCTTGGCGGCGAGAACACGGTCCGCGTTTTCACCACCCAAGAACGTTGGAACGCCCTCGCCCACAAGATTTCCGGCATGGGTGATTTCAAACCGGAGATCATCGTCGAAAAATCCGGCGCAGTCGAAATCGATCCCCGCGATGAAGCGGCCATTTCTTCCCTCAACAGCTCTACGGAAACCAAACTCGTCACCGTCGCCGATGGCCTCGACCTCGAAGTGATCCACGCTTTCCGCCAGCTCGCTTTCCGCGTCGATCCGCGCCATCCGATTCTTCTCAAGGACACGCTCCATCCGCCTCGAGGCGACACCGATTTCCTCACCGCCCTGCTGCCCGCCGCACAGAACATCGGCTCGCTTCTCAGCGACGGCATCGGCGATGCAATTCTCGTCCGCGGCGAGACTGCTCCCGGCCAATCGCTGCGCCTCGCTTATAACATCCTCCAAGCCGCCGGGACTCGTATTTTCAAGACGGATTACGTTGCCTGCCCAAGCTGCGGCCGCACGCTTTTCAACCTCCAGCACACGACGCAAAAAATCCGCGAGGCCACTGGCCACCTCAAGGGCGTGCGTATCGCCGTGATGGGCTGCATCGTCAACGGTCCGGGCGAAATGGCGGACGCCGACTTTGGCTACGTCGGCGGCGCGCCGAACAAGATCAACCTCTACGTCGGCAAAACCGCGGTGAAATTCAACATCCCGGAAGCGGAAGCGGTCGAGCGCCTCACCGACCTAATCCGCGAGCACGGCAAGTGGGTGGACGCCCCGATCCCTGCAACCGCCGACGCCTGACCCCATTTCCATGGCTGATTCCGACACCCTCACCAAGACGCGCGAGACGACCCAGCTTGACGTCCCTTGGAACGTGATTGTCCACGACGATCCTGTAAACCTGATGGGCTACGTGACCCTCGTGCTGATGAAGATTTTCGGCTATGACGAGAAAAAAGCGGCGATTTTGATGATGCAGGTCCACAAACTCGGCCGCTCCGTTGTCTGGTCCGGCCAACGTGAAAAAGCCGAGTTTTACGTCCAGCAGCTCCAGGCCCACCAGTTGAAAACCTCCTTGGAAAAAGCTGAATGAAAGCGATGCCCACGCTCGAAGGAGGTCTCCGGATCGACACCGAGGACGCCAGTGATTGGGAGCTTCTGCGCTCCATCGTGACCGATGCGAACGGCTGTGAAAAGGATCTCGCAGACCGTCTCGGCGGCCTGATCAGCGAGGAAGCGGGCTCGGAAGATTGGCAGGAATACATCGTGCCGGATCTGCGCGAGGCGTTTCAGGACGAGTTGTTTCAGGTCGGTGCGTCCATCGATTCCGCCGCCCACCACGCGGGCGAAGGCCCCGGACCGCTGTGGATCACGCCGGATGAAGCATTTCCCTGGTATAGCGCGCTCAATCAGGCCCGGCTCTCGCTTGAAGAGCATTTCCAGTTCGGCCCCAGCGAGGAAATCGACCCGCGCCACCTCACCCCCATCCGCCGCGCCGCGTTTTACCGGTCCAAGTTCTACTGCGCGATCCAGAGCTTGCTGCTGGAGTATGTGATGGGGTGATAGAGAATCATCAACCGCAGATGAACAGGATTTACGCAGAGAAGATTGGATGAAAGTTGAGAACTTCAAGTCTTTCGGAGAATCCAAATCATCATCTCTTCCATCTGTGTCCATCCCGTTCATCTGCGGTTGAAATCTTAAAAACCCGGCCCAAAAACCCCATTCTTCAATTTCTTGCCAAGTTTGCCAAGTTCCCCTTCACTCCGGCCCGCTTCACCCATGGCCCTCATCGTTCAAAAATACGGCGGCACCTCCGTCGGCTCACTCGACCGCATCCGCAACGTCGCCGCCCGGATGAAACGCACCCGCGACGACGGCAATCAGGTCGTCGCCGTCGTTTCCGCGATGTCCGGCGTCACTGACGGCCTCATCAAGATGGCCAGGGAACTCTCCGAAAACCCCAGCGAGCGCGAGCTCGACGTCCTGCTCTCCACCGGCGAACAGCAGTCAATCGCCCTCGTCTCGATGGCGCTCCATGACCTCGGCGTGCCCGCCGCGTCTGTCACTGGCGGCCAGGCCGGTATTCACACCACCGGCTCCCACACCCGCGGCCGCATCCTGACGATGGACCCATCGCTCATGCAGAATTTCCTCGATGAAGGCAAAACCCTCGTCGTCGCCGGATTCCAGGGCGTCACCCCGGATGGCATGATCCATACCCTCGGCCGCGGTGGCTCGGACCTCACCGCCATCGCCGTCGCCGCCTCGCTCAAGGCCGACGTTTGCCAGATTCTCACCGATGTGGACGGCGTTTACACCTGCGATCCCCGCGTCGTCAAAAACGCCCGCAAGCTCCCTGAAATTTCATACGACGAAATGCTCGAAATGGCCTCGTCCGGCTCGAAGGTCATGCAGTCGCGCTCCGTCGAGTTCGCGAAAAAATTCGGCGTGGTCTTCGAAGTCCGCTCCTCACTCAACGACAACCCTGGAACCCTTGTGTTAGAAGAACATCCCAACATGGAAAACGTCGTCATCCGCGGCATCTCGATCGAGCGATCGCAGGCGCGGATCACCATCACCGGCATCCCCGACCATCCCGGCATGTCCGGTAAAATCCTCGGAGCACTCGCCGAAGCGGAGATCAACCTCGACATGATCATCTCCAACATCGCGCACGACGGCTTCGCCCGCCACTCGTTCACGATGCACTCAAGCGACCTCGGAAAAGCCCAGGCCGCGCTCAAGCCCGTGCTCGCCGACCTCGCGCCGAACTCGAAAATTGAGACCGAAGCCGGCATTGCGAAACTCTCCGCCGTCGGCATCGGCATGCGTTCCCACTCCGGCGTCGCCGCCACCATGTTCAAGGCGCTTGGCGAGGCTGGCATCAACATCGGCATGATCTCCACCTCGGAAATCAAGATCGCCGTCACCGTGGACGAGCCGCGCATCGAAGACGCCGCCCGCGCGGTGCATGACGCCTTCCAGCTCGACAAGGTGCCCGCGTAGTGGCGATCACCGGTCGCCCCGAACTCATTCATTAAAAAACAAGCATCACCAACTTCAAGGTGATGCTTTTTCATGCCGTGATCTAACTTTCTAGCAGATTTCGGATCTATCAAAACATGCGGCCTGCACCGTGGCGGAACCGTCACATGTCGATTTCTTCACGAGACAACGTTTTCCACAGGCACATCGGGCGTTCAGAACGTGCGCAGTTTTCCAGCGCACACATCGATGAATCACACACCGCTCCGGCCTCTTCTTCAATCCTGCATCTTCGCTTCTCTGTTAGTCCCGGCTTTTGGAGCCGTTCCCCTTATCGGGAATCTCACCATCACCCAGAACGACACGGGCAACAACTCCACCTCCGTGTCAGGCAGTCTGGCGCTCACGAACGGTCCAACCTACGTCGCAGGATCCCGCGGTGACTTCGGCCTGCGTTTCGATGGTGCCACGCCCGCTGCCGACGTGACGAACGGCATCCTCATGGTGGCCCTTAGCGAAAACGGTCGCAGCAACCAGGGCACCACACCCACTCCGATCAGTTCCGGACTTGGTTTTGCGACACCCGCCCTCCAGACGCCGGGAAATTTGGGCACGGCCAATCCATCCTACGCCGGGTATTCCTCGTCCATCAACGTCAGCAACACCGCTGTCACCACGACCAACGCGACGACCTTTTTCCCGTCCGGAGACGAGTGGAACACAAACCAGTCGTTCGCCTATTTCAAATACACCGCTTGGCTCGGCGGATGGGTGGTTAATTCCACCAACAACGGCGCAATGAGCAGCTTCCTGAGCAGCAGCGCCGGACTGACCGTTGGGAGTGGCGCCACTGATCCGGGAACGTTCACCGTTTTCGACAACACAGGGGATGCTGGATTCTACACGCTTCGACTTGGCGGATCTAACGCCTTGCGCGGCACGAATCCAGCCGTGCCCGCCACCAGTCAGAACGGCATTCTTCTGGTCACCGGCGGCAAGAACGAAGACAACTACGCGCTTTCTTCCGCCAATCCGGACGGCAGCTTCACCCTGATCTGTAAAGACAACGGATCGGATGCCTTCAACTTTGAAAACGACCCCGTCGCGTTCGTTTATATTCCGACCGGACACAGCGATGTCGCCGCCATGGGACGCGTCGATGCGGAGGCCGATGTGAGCGCCGGTTCAGGAAGTTTTACCGTTACTAAAGGTGGTACCGGGCAATGGTATATCTCTGCCCCGGGTCTTAATGATACTAACAGCGTTCTGGTCATCAGTCCTGAAGGCGCCACCGTCAGTGGGACAAACCGCGCCGACAATATCTGGAGCTTTGCCTGGGACAACGCCAACACCCGCTGGGTAGTCGAGGGCCGCGATGTCAGCGCCACGGCATCGGCGACTCCGACGCTTCAGAACCTGACGGCCAACGAGCCCGCGTTCAGTTTCGCGCTCTTCACCACTGGCACCATCAATCCGCCGCCAGTTGTTAGCCTCGACACTCCTGCAAATGGTTCGTTATCTCCCGTGGGATCGCCAATCACTCTAACGGCCACAGCATCCGATGACGTGGCCGTGTCCAAAGTGGGGTTCTACCTTGGCTCCACGCTCCTTGGCGAAGACACGGAAGCACCCTACGAATATGTTTGGAACAGCGCTCCAGTCGGCACCCACGTCCTCAGCGCTCGCGCCACGGATGACATCGGCGCAGTATCAAACTCAGGAGCGGTCACCATCACCGTCACGCCCCCGTCCGGAACGAACGGCCTCTACTTTGATGGCGTGAACGATCACGTCACTTTCGGCGTCAATCCCGCGTTGAAACTCTCCACGTTCACACTCGAATGCTGGTTCAAGCGCGAGGTCGGCGGTGTCGGATCCTCGACCGGCAGCGGCGGTGTCTCGGCCATTCCGCTCATCACGAAAGGACGCGGCGAGGCTGATTCGCCCGCGAACATCAATTGCAACTACTTCATGGGCATCGAGGTCAGCTCGGGAAAACTTGCCGCCGACTTCGAGGATGCCAATACCGGTCTCAACCACCCCGCCGTCGGTCGCACCGCTATCCCCGTTGGTGTTTGGCAGCATGCCGCGGTCACCTTCGATGGAACCGCTTGGACGCTCTATCTGAACGGCAACGAGGAGGCGACTCTCACCACCGACGGTCAGATTCCTGAAAACCTCTCCATCCAGCACGCCGGTCTCGGCACCGCGATGAATTCCACGGGTGCGCGTGAAGGCTATTTCCATGGTCAGATGGACGAGGTCCGCATTTGGAACACGCCGCGCGATCTATCAGACATCCAGTCCGCGCTCAACAGCCAGATCACCTCCGCGCCGGGCCTGGTGGCGCGTTATGCGATGGATGAAGCCTCAGGAAATTCCATCCTCAGCAGCGCCGGCAGCGACGTCACCGGCAGCATGGTCAACGGCGTTTTCCGCACCGATGGCGCGCCGTTCAACCTCAATGTCCCGCCGACGATCGCACTCGATTCTCCCGCAGACAACGCCATCGAAATCCCGCTAACAGCTCCGCTCTCCGCCGTGGTCGGCGACCTCAACGGCGGCAATCTCCAGGTGACTTTCAAGGGCCGCAGCATCGGCAATGCCACCAGCACCGATGACTTCGCCGTCGTCGCCCTGCCGGACACCCAGTATTATTCCGAGAATGTCGGCGGCACCCGCGCGGCGATTTTCTCCGCCCAGACCGACTGGATCGTCGCGGAGAAAGACGCCCGCAACATCGGCTTCGTCCTGCACCTCGGCGACATCACCGAGCACGGCGACAACCCGACTTACGCCACCAACGAATGGGCCAACGCGTCGAACGCGATGTATCGTTTGGAAAACCCGTCCACCACAATGCTGTCGGAGGGCGTTCCGTACATCATGGCGGTTGGAAACCATGACCAAACCCCTATCGGTGACTCCAACGGTACAACCACAAATTTCAACACCTTCTTCGGTGTCCACCCCACCACTGGGATCAACCACTTCGCCGGGAAATCTTACTATGGCGGCACCTCGGAGCCGACCAAGGCCGATAACAACTACACGCTCTTCTCCGCCGGAGGACTGGATTTCATCGTCATCAGCTTCGAATACGACACCACTCCGGACACCGCCGATCTCGATTGGGCGGACGCCCTTCTCAAGGCGAATCCGACCCGCCGTGGCATCGTCATCACCCACCACACGGTGAACATCGGAAACCCCGCGAGCTTCAGCGCGCAAGGTTCTGGGATCTACGAAGCGCTCAAGGACAATCCGAACCTCATCCTCATGCACGGCGGCCACATCCACGGTGAAGGCCGCCGCAGCGACACCTTCGAGGGCCGCACCGTGCACTCGCTGCTCGCCGACTATCAGGGCCGCACCAACGGCGGCAACGGCTGGCTGCGCATCATGAATTTCCGTCCCGCGCTCAACCGCATCGACGTGCAGACCTACTCGCCCACGCTCAACCAGTTTGAAACCGATGCGGACAGCCAGTTCTCGATCAATGTGAATCTATCAGGCGGCGTCGGTCCCTTCACCGACATCGGATCGGTCAGCGTGGCTCCCGGCACCGCTTCCGTGAATTGGTCCGGCCTCGTGGAAGGCGGCCGTTACGAGTGGTATGCCGAGGTTACCGATGGAGTCACCACCGTGACCACTCCGGTCCGCTCGTTCACCGCGGAGGGCGCGCTTTTCCCGCCGGCCATCACGCTGGTCAGCCCGGTCAACGGCGCCTCCTACGCGGCACCCGCCAGCATCTCGATGGCGGCCTCCGCCAGTGACACCGACGGCACCATCTCCAAGGTCGAGTTTTTCTCCGGCACGACATTGTTAGGCGAGGACACGGATTTCCCACACAGCTACACCTGGACCAACGTCCCCACCGGCAGCTACACCATCATCGCGAAAGCCACCGATAACGACGGCCTCGTCACCAGTGCGGATCCGGTTTTCGTGCAGGTTTTCACCGAGCCTTCCGCGCCGGATGTCACTACCGTTTCCACCGGCCTCTTCAATCCTAACTGGACCGTCGCCGCCACTTCGCCATCGCCCCGCAGTTTTGCGGACCCCGGCACGGACGAGGGGGATCTCGCGCTGAACGTCAATGGCAGCGCGCTTTCCTTCCTCGCCGGCATCACCGCCACGGCGAACTGGAACAACCCCGGAAACTCCGGCATCAGCTCATCGGACAACATCGTGCAGGCCTATGCCGACGGTTCCGGAAACGCCTTCGTCAGCGTCCTGGACAACGCCAATCCCAACGCCGCCGGTGCCAATCCCGCCACCACCGAGCAGTCCGCAGGCACCGCCGTTGCCCACCTGCCGTTTTCCGCAGGCTTCGTGGGTGCCAACGTTTCCGCGAACGGCGCGGTTCTCGCCAGCAACCTTCCCGCCGGCGCAAGTGTTAGCAAGTCCGGCACCGGCCTCTACACCGTCAGCGGTCTTTCTCTCGCGGGAAACCTGTTGGCCTTCACCAACGGCGACGCCGGCACCGACGCGGACAACGTGCTCTCCGTCCGCACCGTCAACGGCACCTGGCTCATCGACACCCGCGACAACGGCGTCGGCAGCCAGGATAATTCCTTCAGCTTCGTCTATCTGCCCGTCGCGACTCCCGGAGTTCTCAGCGGCATCATCTACGCGCCCACCGGCTCCACCACCGTTCGCGCACCGGATTTGCTCAATGACGAACTGGCCGCGCTCGGGGGCACCTTCACTCAGAACTCGGACTCCTACGACATCACCTTCGGCGATGGCACCGTGGTCAATCCGTCCAACACCGCGTTGTTCCTAACCGCTGACTCCACCGCGAATCTCGAGGCCGGAGACAATCTGATCAGCTACGAGGCTAACGGAAATGCTTTCCGGGTCTTCACCCAGGATCTGCCGGAAATCAACGGAACCTTTCAGGCCATCGACGTCCGCTTCGTCGCCATCCCGCTCGATCTCCAGGCTCCGCCCGCCCTCCCGCTGGTGAGCATCGCCGCCACCGATGCCACCGCCGGCGAGCACGGTGCGGATCAGTCCCTCGCCTTCACGGTCACCCGCACCGGCTCCAATGCCGCGGCACTCATCGTTTCCTACACCACCTCAGGAGCAATCTCTGGCAGCGATTTCACCGCCCTCTCCGGCATGGTGGAAATCCCCGCCGGTGAAACCTCCGCGGTGATCAATGCCACCGTCCTGGCAGACGATGCCGCGGAAGGCGGGGAAGTTCTAACCATCGTTGTCTCCGACACCGCCACCTACGACCTAGGCGCGCCATCGTCCGCGAATGGATCCATCGCCGATCGTCCGCTGCAGGCCTTCCTCTTCGCCAACAACCTCGGCTCGCCCGGCGGCGATGACGATGGCGACGGGGTGAAGAACATCCTTGAGTATTACATGGGCACCGATGGCGACGATTCGAGCAGCAGCGCCGTCGTCACGGCCATCTCCGGCGGATACGGCATCTTCACCGCGCACTTCCCTCACAGAAAGTCCGCCACCGATGTCACCGCGGTGGTCGAGTGGTCCACTGATCTCGAGAACTGGCACACCACCGGCGAGAGCAACGGCTGCCAGACCGCCAGCGTCACCATCGGCCCCGTATCCCCGGCGGAACAGGATCCGGAGACCATCGAGGCCGTTCTAACCATCACTGGCGGACCCGCGCCCGCCGGCGTTTACCTCCGCCTCAAAGTCGCTCCCTAACTAGACCGGCCACCCGGATCGCGGCTTCCCACCGAGGGAAGCCGCGTTTTCCTTCTCCATTTTTCATGAAATCCGCTCTCATCATCTTTTTGTTAGCGCTGCCTCTCGCCGCGCATCCCGATCCGCGCCACACGCTGGAGCACCTGGAGGAACACCTGCTGGAAACGCCGGACAATCCGGAACTTCTCTCGCAGAAAGCCGCTCTCCTCATCGACACCGAGCACTTGGATCTCGCCCGCCCCGTCATCGCTCGCCTGCTACAGCTCGATCCCGCGAAGCCGGAATACCTCCTGCTAGACGCTCAGGTCACCCTTGAGGAGCGCAACACCGCCGCCGCCCTGAGCCAGACCAACGCTCTCGTCACCGCGCATCCGGAATTCGTGCCGGGCCTGAAATTTCTTTCCCGCGTGGAGGAGGAAAGCGGCAACCGCGAGGGAGCCATCACCGCCATGCGGCGCTGCCTCGCGCTCGCTCCCCAGCCCAGCCCCACCGATGTCATGACCTGCGCCGCCTGGCTCCGCGAACGGGCAAGACCCGGCGATGTCGAAGCCGCCATTTCCCTGCTGGACCAGGGTCTTGCCAAGCTCGGCGTGCTTTCCGGCCTCCACTACGAAGCCATCGACCTCGAGCTCGGTCTCGGCCGCTATGATTCCGCGCTCAGGCGGATCGATGCCCTGACCGCCCGCTTCCGTCCGTCCGTGGATCTCTCGCTCCGTCGCGCGGACATTCTGGAAAAAGCCGGTCGCTTCCGTGAAGCCGCCGATGCCTGCGATTCCGCGCTCGCTTTGATGGATCTCCTCCCGGCGAATCGCAAAAAGATTCCGGAGTTCAAATCCCGTTTCGAGGAAATCACCACGCGCAAGAAGGCGGACTCTGCCAAGGCGGCTGCGCCCTGATTGCCCGGGTTCTTTGGCTCGACAAATTCGGATTTGCGTGTCGATTTAGACACAATGCATCTCCGCTATTTTGCCCCGCCGCTCGCCGCGCTTTCCATGGCCAGCGCCCAGGACGCCCCGATCACCGCTGACCATCTCCGCGCCCTGCTCCAGGATCCGAACGGCGATCTCGCGCAAGCCGCGCGGAACTTCAGCGGGAACAAGGGCGGCAACCAGCTCTTCTATTTCCCCACCCGGGATGAGCCGACGACTCCCGCCGCGTGGGGTTTCAAATACGAACCCGTCAATTTCAAATCCGGCGACGGCACTCCGCTTCATGGATGGTTCATCCCCGGCCGCAGCAAGCAGCCGAAAGCGACCGTCGTTTTCTCCCATGGCAACGCCGGATCTATCAGCTATCACATGGGCTTCGTCATGTGGCTGGCGGAAGCCGGTTACAACGTGCTGATGTACGACTACCGCGGCTTCGGAAAATCCGGCGGCACCGTCGACCGCCGCGGCATGATCGATGACGTCAAAGCCGCCTTCGCCTACGCGGCGAAGCGCAAGGATGTCGATCACACCCGCCTCATCTCCTACGGCCACAGCCTGGGCGGCGCACAATCGATCACCGCGCTTGGCGAGTCACCGGTGAAGGGACTGCGCGCCATCATCATCGATGGTGCGTTCGCCTCCTATCAGAAAATGGCAAGTGTCATCGGCGGCCAGCTTGGTGCCAGTCTGGTGACCGACGAACTCTCGCCAAGAGATTTTGTCAACAAGCTCGCGCCTGTGCCACTGCTTGTCGTCCACGGCGACCGCGATGAGGTCGTGCCTTTTTCCCAAGGCAAGCAGCTTTACGAAGCCGCGAACCATCCAAAGACCCTCTTCGAAGTAAAAAACGGCCGTCACGGCACGGCTCTTTCCGGGGACAATGGCGCCTATCGGAAAAAAGTCATCGCCTGGCTGGATCAGACGTTGAAAAGCTGAACGCCGCGCTGCGGGCATTTTGCTGCCCGGTCCGTCATCGTTGAAGGGCTGGAGCTGGTTAGCGAAAAGCTCGTCATCTGTGGCGCGGCCTGGCTGAACGTGACCGGGTTGTTTGATCCGGGTCCCGATCTAACAATCATTCACGATTCACTCCCACTTCGGTTGGCGCGCCGGGTCGCCTGCCTGCGGGATGCAGGTGGATTTCGAAGGAATCTGTGTTTCTTTAACCCGATGAAAAGTTTCCTTTGCTTGTTCCTTGGCCTCATGTCGCCGGTCACCGCCGCGACGCTAGAGGATTACCGATGGAAAAAACGCCTGCTGGTCGTGACCGACGGCACGGACGAACTCGCTGCCCGGCTGGCCCGGTCCAAGGACGGACTGGCGGAACGAGACCTTGAAGTTTTCGTCCTTCGTGGCCCGTTAGGGATTGGAAAGAATCCCGCTGCTGGATTGGAAAAGGAGCTGCAGGAGCGGTTGAAAGTGGTCCCGGATGTGCCTGAAGTGATCCTGCTGGGAAAAGACGGCCGCACCGTCCTGCGCTGGCGGGCGGAGCGTTTCACCGTGGACATTTTGTTCGCCGCCATCGACGCCATGCCAATGCGAAGACAGGAAATGAATCCCAAGTGAAACGGGGCGCATGCGCGAAAAAACGGCGATCAGCCGCCAGCCGCCAATCTCAGGTCTGCCACGAAACGTGCGTATTCCTCAGCCTTCTTCGCAGGATCCGGAATACGAAGCAAATAGGACGGGTGGACTGTTAGGATGACACGAGGGGCGAGTTCAGGAGCATCAATCAGGCCGCGATTGGATGTCACGGCGAGGGGTTTTCCGAAAAGGGAACGCGCTGCGGTGGCCCCTAGCAGAATAAGAATGTCAGGAGCCACCTTGCTGAGTTCCGCTAGAACCCACGGGCGGCAGGCATCGATCTCACCGGTATCGGGCTTTGCATGAAGCCGGTGTTTCCCGCGCGGTGTCCATTTGAAATGCTTCACCGCATTGGTGACATACGCCTCTGATCGGTCGATGCCGGCTTCTAGCAGCGCCTGATCGAACATCCCGCCCGCCGGACCGACGAATGGCCTTCCGGCGATGTCCTCGCGGTCTCCAGGCTGCTCGCCCACCACCATGATCCGCGCGTCCGCTCGTCCTTCGCCGAAGATGGTGCCGGTCGCATTTTTCCAAAGCGGACACGCTTGGCAGGTCTTTGACATGGCCTCCAGCTCGGGCAGCGACAGGTCCGGAGACGGCGGATAGTGGCAGGGTTGTCCGTTAGAAAGCTCGCGGATTTTTTCCAGATAGTTGTTTCGCGGTTCCGGTTTCACGGGGCGGAGTGGTTCCGAATACATCGAGTTGACGCGTTGTTTGCTGTCCTCAATGAGCTCCTCGATCAACCCCGCTTCGGGCAGGTTTTTCCAATAACGCTTGGGCATTTCCTGCTTCATCATCTTCACCTTGAGCCGCGCGGGGTTGAAGATGCTGCGGTAGTAGGTGCGCCAGGCGTCTTCGAGCGCGTCGGGGTCGTCAACGGGGTTGGCGGCAAGGCCTGCCGTGATGGTTAGATCGGCTCCATCCCAATGCGCGCAGCCTTTCGGTGTGAAAATGCTCCAGTCCATGTTGGCGAAGCGCTTGGTGAAAAACGGTGACGCAGCGGCGACTATGAAATGATCCGGCTCGAACCACGCGGCATAGCGCTCACGGCCTTCTGCGGTCGTGTCGATCAGCTTGAAGCGCACGAAGGCGTGCATTTTGTGGATCTCGCGGCGGACATTCTTTTCCATCACCCTCGCCCTCGACATGTCCGGATCACTGTCGATGGAGAGCAAATGCCGCTCGCCGCCGCGGACGGTGCGCCAGAGAATGCGATAGAGCAGACCCCACCGCTTCGGGTCACAATGGCAGGCGACGCTCCGCGCGAGATCGACAAACGCGGCGGGCACTTTCAAATCGACGGGAGATTCCTCGCGAACCACTGCCGATGCAAACAGCCCGCGTTCCGCCTCCCAGATGATTTCCTCCGGCGACACCCTTTCGCCGATCATCCGCCGCGCGGCGTCGCGCCACGAGTTGAAATCCTCGCCCGGATCAACCGATCTCATCCGGCGCGAACAGTTCGAGTTGTTGGGGCTTGGGTAGGAACCGGGCACGCAAGCGGTCGGAGTCCAACAGATAGGACGCGGGGTTGTGATCCGCGGTGATGATAAACGGCTGGACCTTCGCCAGCGGGACGCGCAGACGGACGAGGTCGGCCAGCCGGATCTGGCAAAACCTGCGGATGCGCACGATGCGGTCCACGTTTCTAACGCCCAGACCGGGGACGCGCAGCAGGATTTCCCTCCCGGCGGTCTGCATGTTCACCGGAAAGTCCTGCCGGTTTCTCAACGCCCATGCGAGTTTCGGATCGAGTTCCAGATCTAGATTCGGAATTTCCGGCGTGAGGATTTCCGAGGTCTTGAAGCCATAGAACCGCATCAGCCAGTCTGCCTGATAGAGGCGATGCTCGCGGACGAGCGGCGGCGCTTGCAATGGAAGAATCTTCGATGGCTCCGGGATCGGGCTGAATGCTGAATAATAGACGCGGCGCAGTTTGTAAGCACTGTAAAGTTCGTCCGACCGTTCGAGAAAATCCGCGTCCGAGGAGGCATCCGCACCGACGATCACCTGGGTGCTCTGCCCGGTGGCGTGACGCACCTTGCGGTCTCCATCGCGGCGGCGTTCACCCGCTTCTTCGAGCTTGTGGCGAATGCGGCCCATCGCCTGCTTCGTGCGGATGATGTTTTTCTCCGGCGCTAACAGATTGAGGCTTTCCTGGGTGGGAAGCTCCAGATTGATACTGATGCGGTCGGCATAACGCGCTGCGGTTTCTATCAATCCGGGAGACGCCTCAGGAATGGTTTTCAAATGAATGTAACCGCGGAAGTCGTGGACCTCGCGCAGCGTGCGCGCGACGTCGATGACCATTTCCATCGTGTGGTCCGCGCTGCGGATGATGCCAGAGCTGAGGAACAGGCCCTCGATGTAGTTCCGTTTGTAGAAATCCAGCGTGAGCCGCACCACCTCCTCTGCGGTGAAGGCCGCGCGGCGGACGTTGCTGGAGCGGCGGTTGATGCAGTAGTGGCAGTCGTAAATGCAGACGTTTGTTAGGAGGAGTTTCAGCAGGGAAATGCAGCGGCCGTCCGGGGCATAGCTGTGACAGATCCCCGCGCCGCCGGTGGAGCCGACTCCCACGCCGCCGACCGAGTCGCGCTTCGCCGCGCCGGAGCTGGCGCAGGAGGCATCGTATTTTGCCGCATCGGCGAGAATCGCAAGTTTTGCATCGAGGTCCATTGGTTCGAGTGAACAGTGGACGCGATCCCGGTAAAAGCCAGGGAGAAATCATCTCCGGGACTTGGATGACGTGAAACCGGGCCTTGTCGCCAGGAGCGAAAGCCTGTCCCGCGGCATTCAGCGGGGCACGGTCACCCGCATGATTTCGACGAGCCACCGGCCGACCATAGGGACGAATTATTAGACTAGCAGCCCGATGTGGATCTCTTCCGGCCCGATGCCGGTGAAGCCCGTGGAATGGATGGATCCGAGCCGCTAGCGCTTTCGCCATGCGGCGCAGCGGCCACCTGTGGCGCGTGGTATTTTCCCTCTGCACCCACAATTGGGACGATCGTCTCATTGACAAATTTTGCCATCTCGCTCACCACCAAAGAGTAAATAAAACCCTACTCAATTATAGCGGATAATCATCGATGCGCAGAGATCGACGAGGTTGATCCGTGAAACAGGACATCATTTTGCAGAGCCTCCACTCAACCATGAATCCTCGCCTGTATTTAACCGCATCTCAGAAAACCCAATTATGAATAAACATTCTGCCACTGGATTACACCTCGCGATCTCCGTTTTCGGTACCTTCGGATCCCTCGCCACCGCTCAAGCGGGGCTGATCGTCAACGAGACAGGCAACTACAAGATCAACGACATATCCTATACAGTCGCCCCGGATCCGGATGGAAACACGGCGGGTGGTTTGGACGCGGCGGGCAATCCACTCACCATCGCCGCTGGCGGAAATGGCCTCCCTGCCACTAACGTCGGGGGCAATCCCACCGGCACTTCCGTCGGCCTGCGCAATACCTATAACAGCCAGATCAGTGCCGTCGCTGGACTTTCCTACACCAATCCGGGTGGCACTCTCGTTACCAGCAATAACTCTCTCAAGCGGATCTCCGGCACGGGCTTCGGAAACGTCAGCATATTTCCGTATCGCTTCATGACCACGGATCCCTTCCAAACCTATCGCTCTACTGCCAGTGGCAATCTTTTTGGTTGGAATGGCAGCTACGCCACCGAGCTTTACTATAGCGTGCTACTGAATTGGAACGCCATTAACACGGGTTCTGATAACCGCCTGGTTGTAGGCCTTGGACGCGACAACGGCGGCTTCAATACATATCTTTCCCAAAACGGCACGAACTGGGCGTTCGGAGATCAGCTGGGAAATGGGTTTGTCTTCGGCCCCGCGACTGCAAACGAAACAGTCCTGATCGTTTGCCGTCTTGCGTTTGAAAGTGCGACGAGTTTTACAACTAATTACTGGTTTAACCCCACGCTGGGTCAATCCCTGGGCGTTCCAAGCTACTCCAGAACTTACACTACCAGTGTAAGCGGCGGCCAATTTCAAAGCCTCAATGTTCGTGACGGAGCCAACATTCTCACTTTTGATGAATTTCGCCTGGGTACAACCGCCACCAGCGTCATGCCCGTCGTGGGTGCAGTCGCTCCCACCGCTCCGTCAACCCTTGTAGCTACTGCCAACTCCTTCTCTGAGGTTGGATTGACCTGGGCCGACAATTCGAACAACGAAATCGACTTCGTCCTGGAACGCAGCCTGACGGGAACGGGAGCCTGGAGACAGGTTGCGGTTCTTGCCGCCGGTACCACGAGCTATGCTGACAGCGGTCTGAACGCGGTCACGACCTATCATTACCGCATCCTTGCCGCCAACGGTGGTGGTGAATCCGCCTATTCCGCCAACGCCAGCGTTACGACCCCCTCGGCGGCAGTCCCCACCGCGCCACCTTCCGGCCTCACTGGCGTTGCCGATTCGTTTTCGGAGATCACCCTTAGTTGGAACGATAACACCATTGATGAAACCAGTTTCGTGATCGAGCGCAGCCCGAACGGCACGACGGAATGGGCTCTGCTCGCCACTTTGCCAACGGATACGACTGGCTATCAGGACCTCGGACTCACGGCTTCCACGGCTTATTCCTACCGGGTTTATGCCAATGCACCCGGCGGTGCTTCCGTTCCATCCAACATCGCCACCATCACCACTCTTGTCCTGCCTGACGAGGTTCCCTTGGAGCCGATCTCCCTGCCGTTCAGCGACGCTGATGGTGCGACCCCGGCATCAACGGCCTTGGTGGACGGCATCACTGCTTATTCCGGTTCCGGATTCATTCGCACCACCTCCGCGCTCTCCTATCCAGGGATCAGTTCATCGGGCAATGGCTTGGAAACGGTTTCCGGCCAGAGATATTACTTCAGCATCGACACCAGCCTCCCGGGCCTCGCCCGTTATGTAAGCGGTGGCCAAATCGGTGGAAGTGGCCTTGGCGTCTTGTATGTTCGTTGGCTCGCAAGGGGCATTAACGCCCAGGAAGGCAACACCGTCGACTTCCGCACCGCCCCTAACGATGTTGGTGCCAACTCCCGTGCTGCCGTCGGCACCACCTTCGGTTTTGACTTTATTCGCGCAATGGCATCCAGCACCGCTACCAGCGGAATCACCACCTATAACACCTCTGTCCTTGCGCCTTCTGCCGGGACCGACCTTTACGTTGCCAAGTTTACCTTCACACCTTCTGGTGTCACCACCATGAATGTCTTTGTGAATCAACTCACCGAGGGCACGCCAGATGCGAGTGTCAACGGCGCGATCAAGTTCAACACAATCGGCTTCTCCAAATTCGGCACCGGTCCCATCCCGTCCATCGACGAGTTCCGGATTGGAACGTCCTACACTGCAGTGGTCGGCGACACCCCACCTGGCGGCACCTATGCCCCATGGGCCTTTGCCAACGGCGTCATCGGTGGACTTCAAGGGGATTCCGACACGGATGGCGTGACCAATGCCATGGAATACGCACTCCAGTCCAACCTCACAGGATCGGATGGCAGCCTGGGCACCTTCACTGGAGGTCTGATGAATTTCATCAAGCGCCAGGCAGCGATCGATAACAATGACATTACTTATATCATTGAGACTTCACCCAGCCTTCTGCCGCCATGGACTCCGCAGGTGACCCACGGTCCTGAAAATAATGAGACCGGCATTTCATATCTCCTTCCGCCAGGAGGCGGTAAACTGTTCGGTCGGCTTAGAATTGTCGTCACCGAGTAATCCTTGCCCGTCGACCTGCGCCAGGAGCTGCTTTACTGAGGGAACCGGGCACGGATTCCTGCTGACAGATCAGCTCATCGTCACTGCCGGGCTTGCAATCCACGATTCATGGAACACCAACTTTTCAGGTTTTCAAGTCACCGACATTCACTGGGTTTCACGTTGGTGGAACTTCTGGTGACGATCACCATTATTGTGGTTCTCGCTGGATTAAGCTTCACCGGCTACGGCTTCGTGATGAAAAAGGCGCAGATGTCGAAGTCTGTTGGAAACATGAGACAACTTGCGGCCGGCACGCTTGTTTACGCCCAGGATCATGCCGGCAAAATCCCGCGGGGTGACGAAGGGGCCGACGGTTCCGGAGCAGGAGGACGCGGGATCATCTGGATCAACCACATCGCCCCGAACATCGGCTACCCTGAATTGGAGACCCAACCGCTTAATAAATCGGTCGATGGCATGGATCAGTGGACCTACCTGGTAACCAAGTATAAGAATGCATCCTTCGTCTGTGGAGCGCTCACCGGCAATGAACTGACAATCACTAAGCGAACCACCATCGATGCAATTGGCGGAATTGGTTATAACATCAACCCTCAGAAAACCTCGCTCATCAACGGCCTAACGAACGGCAGCTTCAATGGAAACATCTCGCCTCCCATTACGTTGTCATCCGTCACCTATCAGGAGGTCCGCTGCATGTATGCGAGTTCTTATGACTGGCACTTGGGAAACAATTCCACCTACGCTCACAATCGCTTCGGCAAGAACAAGGCGGCGATGGTCTTCTGGGACGGAGCCTGTCGTTTGGTGACCAAGACCGAATACATCAGGGCCGTTGGAAGTCCTGACAAACGCTGAAATTCAAGAGAGACCGCGCTCAGCGACTGGCGGCAAGGCGGCGGATGTTAGAAAAGGCGAATCCTCACTCACCTGAATGCTGCTCGCTCATCCATGTGTATAGAATGACCCACATCGAGAGTGCGAGACCGAAGAGCGGGATCTGCAGCAGTGACGGCAGTGAGTAGAGGATCGCGACGATAGGGATCCACACGCCCCATGTGGCGAACAAGGTGGGCACGATGTGATCGCGATAATAGGCAGCGGTGAAATACTCACTCAGTCGATCCGTCGGGTACCCGCGATTTTTCCAAGAGTAGAGCCAGGTGGTTACCGGGGCGGCGAAAAACGGGTTGTAGAGAAATTGATCGACCAGGACTTTTTTCACCACCACGGGAAACGTCGCATCCGCGCCGAACCACCCGGCCTGGCAGCGGTAGAAAAAATCGACGACCACGCCCATGAAGCACCAGAACGGCACGGTAAAAAACAGGTTGGCGGCGTTTTCCCGGCGGATCTGGGCTTTCTGAAACACCAGGACCCTGAGGAGCTCGGGGATCAGTGCGCCAGCGACAATCGCATTCAGCGCCGAATAGCCGTAGCTCCAGCGGGATTTCACCTCTGCCAGCGCGTCGAGCCAGCCGCGCGTCGGTGGATAAAAATAGTAGGCGAGCAGCATCGACAGCATCAGGACCTGCACGATCAACCCGGGGACGACATTTGCCCGCGCCGCCCGCAGGCCGGACATCCACGGCGCATCGCGGCGGTTCGGGAAATGAGCTGAATTGCCTGGCACCGCTGCGGACCTTGCGAGTGGCCCGCAGGTTCGACAACCGAATTTACCGCAACGCGACGAAACATTGTGAATGCCCCTGATTTCTGCCACTTTCAACCAGCCCGATGAATCCAGTTTCCCTACCTCCGCCCGTCTCCACGGGCGTCGTCTTTGAAGCCCGCGGGGTCAGAAAAGTTTATCATACGGGCGAGCTGGACGTGGTGGCCCTCCACGGCGTGGACATCGAGCTCAACGCCGGCGAGCTCGTCTGTCTGCTCGGCGCGTCCGGCAGCGGAAAATCCACCTTGCTCAACATTCTCGGCGGCCTCGACGTGCCCACCTCCGGCGAACTCATCTACAAAGGCTGGGCGCTCGACGGCGCGGAGGAAAACACGCTCACCCTCTTCCGCCGGAACTGCGTGGGCTTTGTGTTCCAATTCTACAACCTCATCCCCAGCCTCACCGCGCGCGAAAATGTGGCGCTCATCACCGGCATTTCCCGCGATCCGATGACGCCGGAAGAGGCGCTTGAAATGGTCGGTCTATCTGCTCGAATGGACCACTTCCCCTCACAGCTATCAGGCGGTGAGCAGCAGCGTGTCGCCATCGCCCGCGCCATCGCGAAACGCCCGGAGGTCCTGCTCTGCGACGAGCCGACCGGCGCGCTCGACATCACCACTGGCATCACCGTGCTGGAGGCCGTCGAGCGCATCAACCGTGAGCTCGGAACACTCACCGTCATCATCACCCACAACGCCGCGATGGCGGAAATGGCGGACCGTGTGCTGCACCTATCAGATGGAAAGATCGTGAAAGCCTACCGGAACGAAAACCGGCTGCCCGCGTCGAAACTGGAATGGTGAGTCGGCAATCCAGGATCAGACGGGTGTTTCATCTCGACAAGCCCGCCGCCCGCGGACCACAAAGCGGGCAATGAAAAGTGGATTTCCATCCTGGATTCGGAAGCTCCGGCGCATGGTCGACCCGGCTTTCAGAAAACGGGAAGAGGAGAGTCGCCTGAGAGGGAAATTCGAGGCAATCTACGCGAACAACGAATGGAAGCACGGTTCCGGAGAAGGCTCGCGGCCGGAGAACACCCGCGAATACGTCGCACTGTTGGAGAAATTCCTCGTCGATCACAAGATCACCTCGGTGGTCGACATGGGTTGCGGCGACTGGCAGTTTTCAAAGGATGTTAGGTGGGGTGACGCGCGTTATGCCGGCTACGATGTCGTCGGCCCGGTGATCCGCCGGAACCGACGCAAGTACAAGTCCGGAAAGGTCCATTTCCGCCTCTATTCGGGCGACCCTGCGGAGCTGCCCGCAGCCGACCTGTTGATCGTGAAGGACGTTCTCCAACATTTGTCAAACCGCGCCATCAACGACTTCCTGCCGCAGCTTTCGCGTTACAAGTATGCGCTCATCACCAACTGCGTGAACCCGCGCGGGCCGACGGAGAACACCGACATCGACCATGGTGAATTCCGTTACCTCGATCTCCGCCTGCCTCCCTTTCACGTGAAGGCGCAGGAACTTTTATCCTACACCCACGCGATCAACCTAGTGAAGAATCCGGATGCCCGGCCGTGGTGGCGAAAGATTGTTTTGTTAGTTGAGCGCTGACAGTTCGGCCGCCCAAAGGTCCATCAGCTCCGCATTCCGCGGGCCCTCCACCTGAAGGCGCAGGTCCGGCAGATGATAGGCGGCAGCGGCAAGGCTTTCTCCGGGCCATTCGTGAAGGGTGATGGACTCGACACCCGCCCCGCCAGCTGCTAGAAACTCCAGCGTCCCACGTTCCGTCATGATCACGGAGGCCCACGGGCTGTTGGCAAGATCGATCACTTGCTGCGGGAGGTCGTATGGAGCGACGGTTTCAAACTCGCGCAACGCGAGCAGATGGGCGCGGAATTTTTGCAGCTGTTGCTCTGTTGGATCTTCCGACGCGCGACCGATCAGGAGTGGCAGCGTGTTCATGGTGAACCCGGTTTTGCCCTCCTGTGGCGCTCCGCAGCGCACTTGTTCCACGACAGCAGCGTCCATTCCTGAAATCGAGCAGACCGCCTGGCCCCAAGTCCATGTTAGAAGGGTTGCGGCGGATACCTGCATTGCTTTTGCCACGGCATCGAGACGGGCAGCGGCGATGCTTCCGAGACGACGAATGGATTTCGGCGGCACGTGTGCGGGGTGGATGCCGCCGTTGGATGTTAACCCGGCGAATTCCTGCTGGAAAAACCCTGCGGCCTTCACTCGTGTTAGATTGTCGAGCGGGTTCCAGGTAGTCACGGCGGACGGCTCCGGCGTATTCTGGTGGCGCAGGCATTCGAAAAAGACGCGCAGGATTCGCGTGATCGAGCGCCCGTCTAACAATGAATGATGGAGCGTCCAGACAAGCCGCCGGTCCCCGGGAAACCAGACCACGCGCCATGGCAGCCGGCCGCGAGACAGCAGCGGGCGGATGCGGTCCGTCACCAGCCAGTCTTCCCATGAAGCGGGCGATGGCTCGTTCCATCTTTCATCGGGTGTGATCCTCGTGATGGCCCATCCGGTTGGTTCCTCGTCCGTGATCTGGAAACCCATCCGCATGACCTCGGTGGCCGCGACCACTGCCGCCCATGCGTCGGCAATCCGCCCGCCGTCCGCGGGATCCGAGAATCGGATTTCCACCTGCTCGACATGAGCGCCCGGCACACCACCTGCCAGCGAGTCCCGCAACATGATGATCTGCAAGGGGGCAAGGGCATCAGAATCAAGCGGCATGGCTGAGCACAGCCCCGTGGAATGCGCGCGTCAAACCTGCAATTCGCTGCTCGACCGGATTCGCCAGTGCCATTATAACACCCTCGTGTGAAGGATTCCCTCCCCAATAAAGCAGAATCGGCTCACAAAAGCGTCTTCTCCTCCGACGAGGAAGTGCCCGCCTACCACTGGTCCCTGCCGGAGGTGCGGATCGTCGTACTCTACGTGGTGCTTGCCAGCATCTGGATCGTCGGTTCGGACCTTTTTCTCAGCAAGACCGTGGTCAGTGAAACCGAAGCTGGCATGATCCAGTCGCTCAAAGGACTCAATTTTGTCCTCACCACTGGCATCTTGTTATTCCTGGTGTTGCGCCGCGCGTACGGTGGCTGGCGGCTCTCGGAGGAAAGACGGTTGGAGTCCGTTAGAAAAGCGCGGGAACGCTACCGCAATCTCTGCTCAAGAGTCCAGAGCCTGCGGGAGGAGGAGCGCACAAGCATCGCCCGCGAGGTGCACGACGAGTTGGGGCAACTGCTCACCGGCATCAAGATGGAGCTGCGGATGATCGAAACCCACCTGACCAATCTGGCGGACCGCTCACTCAATCCGCTCATCGACATGTTGGTGGAAACGACCGAGATGGTGGACAGCACGATCGTCTCGGTGCAGCGGATTTCGGCGGGTCTGCGGCCGAACGCGCTTGATCAGTTAGGGCTGGCAGCCGCGCTGTCTGAAGAAGCCGAGTTGTTCACCCAGCGCACTCAGATCCCATGTTCGGTGAAAATGGAGGATCTGTTGGGAATGGTGCCCGGCATCGTGGAAACCGCGGTTTTCCGGATCTTCCAGGAGTGCCTCACCAACATCGCGCGCCATGCGGAGGCGTCGAACGTGCAAGCCAGCCTCTCGAGTGCGGACAGTTTCCTGACCCTCAAGATCCGCGACGACGGCAAGGGCATCGATCCCTCCGTGGTGGAGGACCCGAAATCGCTTGGTCTGATAGGAATGATCGAGCGTGCCGAGAGCATCGAAGGCGTGCTCTCGGTGGACGGAAGACCGGGTGCAGGCACCGAAGTGACGCTCCGGGTGCCATTGTCCAACCCAACCGACCCATCATGAGAATCCTCGTCGTCGATGATCACGCGCTGGTGAGGCGGGGAATGGTTTCCCTGCTGAAAGAGCATTTCAAGGAGGCGGAAATGGGTGAGGCGTGCGACGCCAGGGAAGGTCTGGACGCGGTGATGGGTGAGGCGTGGGATCTGATCGTGGCGGACATCAGCATGCCCGGGCGGAGCGGGCTCGATCTCATCCAGGACATCAAGCGTGAAAAACCGGAACTGCCGGTACTCGTGATCAGCGGTCACCCGGAAAGGGATTATGCCCTGCGCGCGTTGAAACTCGGTGCGGCGGGCTATGTTTCTAAACAAAGCGCGTCCGACATGCTCGTCATGGCGGTGCGACGGGTGCTCGCCGGGAAGCGCTACGTCAGCCAGGAAGTGGCGGAACAGCTCGCCGGTGCGATATCCGGGGATGCGCCAAGTGACTCGCACGAAATGCTTTCCAACCGTGAGCTGGAGGTGCTCAAGCTCATTGCCTCCGGCAAGACCATCAAGGAAATCAGCGCGGTGCTGGCCCTCAGCGAGAAGACGGTGGCCACTTACCGCAGCCGCATCGCCGAGAAAATGGGGCTTTCCTCCAATGTGGAATTGACGCGATATGCAATGCGTCACGGCCTCGTTGATTGAACGCCAGTGAGAATTGTGGGTCAAACTCACTACAAGGAAATAAGCAACGTTTCCCTATCGCAACCCGGAATCCGGGGCATACTGATTTCGTTGTAAGCATTCATTGGTTTTTCCTGAGTTCCGTTAACCGGTTACAAGGAACAAAAAGGGCGTCGTCTTTCCGGGGGGGAGGGCGGCGCTCGTCTGCTTCATGCTGCTCCGTCTTGCAGCGACGGAGTCCGGAGTCTAATCTCCGCGGCGATGATTGCTGATAGGGCTGAAACCAAGCCGGCGCGAAGCCCATGGACGGGTCTTGTCATCCGGCTGATCGGTGGTGCCATCATTCGTGCGATCTATCGAATCCGCGTGGTGCATCCTGAAAACCTCCCGGCGCGGGGCGGCACGCTGCTGCTGCCGAACCATGTGACCTTCGCCGATGCGTTTTTCATCTCCTCTGCCTGCCCGCGACCGGTGCGCTTTGTCATGGATGAGGCGTTCATGAAATCGCGGGCGATCCGGATCTTCGTCAGCATCTTCGACACGATGACGATTCGCCGCGAGCAGCCGCTGGAGGCCATCCGCAGCATGATCAAGGCGTTGAAGAATGGCGACCTCGTCTGCCTGTTTCCGGAGGGCCAGCTGACGCGCACCGGCACGTTGTCCGAGCTGCGGCGAGGATTTGAGCTGACCGCGAAAAAAGCGGGCCACCCGCTGATTCCGATGTGGTGCGACGGCTCGTGGGGATCGGTTTTTTCCTTCGAGCGCGGCCGCTTCATCCGCAAACGGCCCTATCGCATGCCCTACGGAATGAGGATCGCCTTCGGGTCGGAAATCCAACCGCGTGATGCGAGTTTGGAGGTGGTGAGGTCCGGCCTGTTAGCGGCATCGGCGGCAGCGATGCGTGACCGCCTGCAAGAGCCGGGACAGGACGGACGGATGCAGGTGAACGGGCATCAGATCGGGCAGGTGAACGCGCTGCAATGGCGTGGATCGTTTCAAATGCTGAAAGATGAGCAGCTGGATATGCCTGGATTGCTGGTGTGGTTTCCTGACATCTTTGAAGTCCGTGTGGAAATGCTTGAGGAGACGGGGCCCGGGACTTGGGTGGGCGGCGACCATTTGCGGGCGAGGTTTGAAAACACGCCACCATTGGCGGGCGAGGCGGTGTTTTACGATTTTGGCAGCCGCGCCATTGATCCAATGCAGGTCGCGGGCGTGCTCCATCTGCCGAGCCTGGCGATCGACGGCGTGGTGATTTCCATGTCGATGCCGCAGCCTGCCAAGAACCAGGAAGCCGATGAAATCCAGCACGGACACAAGCCCGGATCCTGGGGGAAACTTCTGCCCGGTTGGTTTCTCAGCGGCTCACGTGTCCACGGTCCCGCCGCTCCGGACGAGGGACTGGAGCTTCCCGCTGGTGCATTCCTTGATCCGGAAGGTTTCCTCACCCGCACGGAGCCCATCCTCTGACTGGTTTCCGGGCTTGGCAGAAACAAGCGGGAAGTCATTCTACCGCCCGTCCCGCCACCAATGTCCCTTAATCCGTTCCGCCTTCTTCCGATTCTGGTAGTCACGGTATTGTGCCAATGCGGCGCGCCTCAACCGCCACGTATCACCAGGGTGCCCGTCGCCTCGCGGGCCCCCGCTCCCACCCTGATCGCCACCGCCGCGGAAAAATGGAACGTTCTCGCAAATCCATCGCGCCAGTCGGAGTGGCCCGCCGCCCGTGCGGAATACAATACCGCCGTCGCCCGGCTTTTCGACCAACTCCGCTGTGGACCGGGCGATTGGAACTCACGAGCCGCACTGATCGGCACCAGCATCGCGCCACCGGACACGGGGCAGTCGGATCTGGAAAACATCGATGCGATTTTCCCCTCATCCGAAGTGAACCCGCGTGTCGTCGCGAGGCACCAGACGACTGACGGTGTCGGTGTGCCGCTCGTTGGTTGGAAAAAGACCGCACCCGTGGGCCAGAAGCGCCCGCCGTTTTTCCTGCCATCCGGCCTGCCCTACAATCTAACCACCTACCTGTCCTTCGAGCGGGGTGGCACACCGGTCTGGCGTTTTTCGAAGCGCTGGCTCGACAACGACCTCACCATCGGCCGCACCACCCACACCTTGGCCGGCGACTGGACCGCACCTAACGCATTCTACTGGGAAATGTGCGATCTCGACAACCTCAAGGTCCAGAACGTCATCCTGCCGGAGCGTTTTTCCGAAGAAACCGGCCTCTATTTCATCCAGCCCTACGACCCTGATAAAATCCCGCTCGTTCTCGTGCATGGCCTCGTTTCCTCCCCGGACGCCTTCAAGAACGTCATCAACGAACTCGCTCCGGAGCCGTGGTTCCGGAAAAACTATCAGATCTGGCTGTTCAACTATCCGACGGGAAATCCGTGGCTCTACAGTGGGATGAAGTTCCGCGAGCAACTCCGCACTGCCTGCGCCTACGCCCGCAACAAGGGCGATGACCGGAAACTGAACCAAATGGTCATCATCGGCCACTCGATGGGCGGCCTCGTCACCCGCTCCAGCGTCACTCCTCCCGGGACGAAATTTTACGATGCCGTGTTCAAGGTGCCCATCGATCAGCTCAAGGTTTCCGGGCCCACGCGCCAGCTCATCAGGGATACCACACTCTATCAGCCACTAACGGAACCAAAACGCGTCGTTTTCATGGCCGTGCCGCATCAAGGCAGCCCGGTTGCCACCTTCCGTGCCGCCGTGTGGATTTCCCGGCTCATCCGCTTGCCGAAAAAACTCACCGTCGAGCTCCTGGACGCCACCATCCAGGGCGTCAGCGACGTGATGAAGGGCAATCAGGCCAAGCCCGACATGCCCAACTCCATCAGCAGCCTCGCCCCCACAGACAAGTCGAACATTGCCCTCACCTCGATGCCGCTGCCCAAGCACATCGCTTTCCACTCCATCATCGGCGACCGCGGCAAGGGCGACACTCCGAAAAGCAGCGACGGCATCGTCCCCTACTGGTCCTCCCACGTCGCACCCGTCGCCTCCGAACTCATCGTCCCCAGCAACCACGGCGTCCCCGACAATGCGCAAGCAGCCGACGAAGTGAAACGCATCCTCAAGCTTCACCTTGGTTCATCGCTGAAAACTGAAAACTGAAAACTATCAACTTTCTCCATGTCTCCCGAACAACAACTCGCCCAGCTCACCGCCGGCACCGCCAAGGTTCTATCCGAAAAGGAACTCCTTGAAAAACTCCGCCTCGGCCGCCCGCTGCGCATCAAGCTCGGCGTGGATCCCACCGCACCGGACATCCACCTCGGCCACACCGTCGCATTGGAAAAGTTGCGCCAGTTCCAGCTCCTCGGACACCAGGCCGTTCTTCTGATAGGCGACTTCACCGCCACCATCGGCGACCCATCCGGCCGCTCCGCCACCCGCCCGCCACTCACCCGCGATGAAGTGTTAGTGAACGCCGCCACCTACACCGACCAGGCGTTCAAGATTCTCGACAAATCCAAAACCGAGATTGTCTATAACGGCGACTGGTTCCGGAAAATGAGCTACGAGGAAATCCTCAAGCTCAACTCCCGCGTCACCCTCCAACAGATGCTCCAGCGCGAGGACTTCCGCACCCGCCTCGATGCCGGCCAGGAAATCCGCCTCCACGAACTCCAATACCCCATCATGCAAGGCTGGGATTCCGTGGAAATCCGCGCCGACGTCGAGATCGGCGGCACCGACCAGCTCTTCAATATCCTCGTCGGCCGCGATCTCCAGAAGGAGGAAGGCCAGCCGCAGCAGGTCGTCATGGTCATGCCGCTGCTCGAAGGCCTCGACGGCGTTAGAAAGATGTCCAAGTCCTACGGCAACTACGTCGGCGTCAGCGATGCGCCGCAGGAAATGTTCGGCAAGCTCATGAGCGTCTCCGACGAGCTGATGGACCGCTACTACCTCCTCCTGCTAGGCGAAGCCCGCGATCCCGCCGGTCACCCGATGGATGCCAAGAAATCCCTCGCCGAGAAACTCACCAGCCGTTATCACGGCCCCGAAGCCGGCCCCGCCGCCCGCACCGACTGGGACACGCGTTTCTCGAAAAAAGACCTCGCCGCCGCCGAGCTCCCTGAAATCCCCCTCGCGGATCTCCCCGCCGATCTCACCGTCCTCAGCCTCACCGCCCACGCCTTCCAGGCCGCCTACGCCTTGGAAAAATCCAACGGCGAGCTGAAAAAACAATTCATCACCACCGGCTCCGTCCAACTCAACGGCGAAAAGCTAACCGATCCAAACGCCGCGATATCACCAGCGGCGGGCGACGTTCTCAAGCTCTCGAAAAAGCACGCGGTCAGATTCGTCTGAGGTGTGGGCCAAGGAGCAGCGATCTCCGAATCGCTGAGCCGATGGAAAACCAATGACCTGCGGCCTGCCTTTCCCCATTGACACTTCATTGGCTCGGCGGATCGGAGTCCGCGGCACCTTAATGCCCACAACTTAGCGACCTCTGCGGTTTCTGCCGTGAAATCCCAGCTCTTGCCAATCAGCCCTCGATTGATATCTTCCAGCGTATGAGTGCACAAGCTGCCTTTCAGCGTGGCGTGGGTCCGCTGCTCGAACTCCTCCTTCCCGGCCGGGAGGACGCGGTTCTGTCCGCCCAGACGGATCAGTCACTCCGCACGCGCATTGAAGAACTCGCTTCCAAGAACACCGAGGACACCCTCACGCCTGAGGAACGTGATGAGTATGCCGGATACGTCCGGGCGAACAAATTCGTTGCCGTCCTGCGCCGCGAGGCCAAAAAGTTCAAATCCGGCAGCGCCGCATGACGACCGCCACGCGAGCCCTCGTCCGGCAGCGCGCGGATCACCGGTGCGAGTATTGCCAAACCCATCAGGAAGACTCGCCCCTCGCAGCCCTGCATATCGAGCACATCCGCCCGCTCAAACACGGTGGCAGCGATGACGAATCCAACCTTTGTCTCGCCTGCATCGACTGCAACCTGCACAAAGGACCCAATCTCACCGGCATTGATCCTCAAACCGATGCGGTAACCCCGCTTTTCCACCCCCTTCAACAGCGATGGGATGATCACTTCCGATGGGAAGGAATCCATCTCATCGGTCAAACGGCAGTCGGACGCACCACCATCCGAGTGCTCTGCGCGAACAGCGACGAGCAGTTGGAATTGCGCATGGCGGGCGAGTGACCGCAGTCGGTTCTAGGTTCTGGCCATCTCAACCACAACACAAACGCTTTTTAGTCTGGGCTGGCCCCATTTACATCGATATTCCGCGAACTGAGGATCATCTCCAGCTCCACAATGCGGGCCGTCAGCCTACGACGATGCAAGGCGTGCAGCAGGAGACCGATAGCAAAAATCAACGAGCCAAGAGGGACGAGCCTGTTCGAGGCTAATGCAACGTTGTCAGCTATCCATTGGTCATCTCTAATCGAGCGGAATAATTGATCTTTCAGGAACGGCCCCCCTACATTTCCGGTGACTGAAAGGGCGCTTCCCACCAGCATTATCCAAGAATTTACACGGCGTTCTCGCATCAGTAGGATGGGAGCGGCAATCATGGTCACACTAACAAGAAGTTCACCGACAACAATAAACAATATTTGAAAAGGTGCGGCAGACATGGCGACCTCCTGTTATAAAACTAATGTCTAGAGGACGAGCTTCAAAAATTGGTGAGTTCTCCGTATGTGCTGCGTGGTTTGTCCCAAATAACAGACATTGGGCAGAGGTGAAGGATGCTCTCGGTGATCCACGCGACTTCAAATCGCTTCTAGTGCATCGCGTGCGATGAAGCCCGAGCGGGATTCGCCGTTTTTGCCCGCCGCGGCATCGATGCGGCGCATGCGGCCGGGTCAGTCCCAAATAACAGACGTTGGGCAGTAATGGATGTTGAAAAAGCTCGAAGGAATCCAAGAACCGCGGAGCAAGTTCAGCTCCCAATTTCCCCCAGCACCACATCGAGGGACCGGGTGGGTTCCGCATGGGAGGTGGCTTTTTCTTCCCGCAGGGTGCGGAGGTCCTCATAGTTCTCGATTTCCGCCTGCATTTGCAGAAACTCCTCATTGGGGAGAACGACGAATTCCTTGCGGCCGTCTTTTTCGATGATTTGCGGATGGATGCTCATTGCGGGTTCAGCGGTAGGATTCCCTTCGATGGAGGATACGGTAAACAATGACTTGATCGTCCGCGACTTCAAAAAGCACCCGGTAATCGCCCGCCCCCATCCGGTATTCGGGGAAGTGGTTGCTCAGTCGCTTTATATCGCCGCGGAGATTGTTCTCCAGCCAACGCAGGCGTTCGACCACTCGGCCACAATCCACCGAAGACGGGCTTTTAAGGTCCTTTTCGGCTTTCGGTTTGAGTTCGATGCGGAATTTCACAGATGACGTTGGCGGTGGATGTGGCAGTGAAACGCTTTCGATGGGCAGCAGCCTCACCACACCCTCATCACTTGATACGAGTCGATGACTTTGTCCACGGAGATGATGCCCAATCCGAGTCGTTTGGCCTGGCAAACCAGCATGCAATCAAACGGGTCGGCGTGATGCTTTGGGAGTTCTTGGAGGAGGCGGCAGTCGTCGATGGCGGGAGATAGGAGCGGCACGCCGATGCGTTTCAGCTCTTCTGGGAAAATCCGGTTCCAGTCGGGATCGATCTCGAAATCGAATCCCTTGCCGGAGAGTTTGATCGCGATTTCCCAGAAGCTCGCGGACGAGTGATAGAGTGGAAGTTTACTGTCGATGGTCTGGGCAGCTTTTTTCGACAGGCGCTTGTCGCCATGTAGCATCCATAGCAGCGCGTGGGTGTCCAGCAGCCAGCCCGTGACGGTGGTGGGCGTCATGGATTGTTGAAGGTTCCGGCGATTTCCGCGTTGAGCGCGGGGTCATCAAACTTCGCAGTCATTTTGAATTTCCTGCCCTTGAGTCCGCCGATCCGGGTCTTTCCGGAGAATTCCTCGATCATGCTCAGCCTCGCCACCGGCTTGTCGCGCCGGGAGATAATGACCTCCTCGCCCCGCTCGGCAGCGGCGATCAACTTGGAGAGCTGGGTCTTTGCTTGGTGGATGGTAACCTGCATAACATGGGCAACTTAGCTAAGTTGGACAGGAAGGGCAATCGGAATCTCGATTTGAAGTGATCCCCGCCAATTCACACGGCTTCGAGAGCAACCCGTGCGATGAAGCCAGAGCGGGATTCACCGTTTTTGCCCGCCGCGGCATCGATGCGGCGCAGGACTCGCTCGGGGAGGGAAATGTTCAGGCGTTTGGATTTCCCTGAGAGAGTGGCGAGATCCACTGAGGTGATCGCCCAGATCATGCCGGCGTAGTCAGGATTGGCGGAGTGGCTTTCGATCAACTGTGGAGCCGGGATTTTTTCCCCCGAGTCGAGGAGGCCCTCGATGTGAAAGGCGAGTGCTTCGGCGGCGTTGGAAATGGCCTCATCCAGGGTATCTCCCGCGCTAAAGCAGCCGGGAAGGTCCGGAACTTGGACGCCGTATGCCTTGCCGGGTTCGTGTTCGATGGCGATGGGGTAGTTCATGACATGTTGATTCCGGCCGATTTGAGGATGGCGCGCGCCGTCCCGACCGGCAGGTCTTTTTTCGGATGCGGAACGGTGACGACGCCAGATTTCAAAGGGTGCTTGAATTGGTGATGGCTACCCTTCGTGCGGGTCTCTTCCCATCCATCGTCCTTCAAGAGCCTGATGATTTCGCGGCTGCTCATCGTGTGTATTAATACACAAACTTGCGATTTGGCAAACTCGGAATTTCTCCATTCTTCAAACCCGGCGTGTGGCTAGGCAGTCTGGGGATGTTGAGAGAGAGCACTTCCTCACGGGCAAATCAACTTCACCTTCGGAAAATAGGTCCGATAGCGGGCGGCGTTCCGGGTCAGCATTACCAATCCTTCCGCCTCGGCGTGGGCACCGATGAAAAAGTCGGGCAGTGGAGCAGTGCGTTGCCCACCGGATTTCCGGTAGGCCTGAAACGCGCGGGCCGCAGGAAATGCCGCCGAAAACGGCAGGGGCAGGCGGCGGAAATCCGAGGGCGGGACCAGGTTCAAATCCAATTCCCGCGCACTGCGATAGAGTGGGGCCAGTTCGGCATAAATGACCGGGTTGATGGCTGTTTCCCGCGAGTTGATCAAGGAAGCAAGCTGCCCGGCCGACCATTCAAACCAAACCTCGTCCTGGGTGGCGATATCCAGTAGCACAATGGTATCTACCAGAACCACCGATCAATCCTCCCCCCGAGTGATTGCCATGATTTCGTCGGTGGTCATGCCCTGCTTGGCTGAACCCGCCGCCTTGGCCAACCAGTGATCATAAGCGGTTGCCGCCTTGCGGGTTTTTTTGCGAGGCCTCATCTGCGGGGTGTTATCCGCTGCAATGAATTCCACCTCTGTCCCCGGACGAAGTCCAAAACGTTCACGCAGTGCGAGCGGTATCGTTACTTGCCCCTTGATGGTCACTTTCATGATCGGAGTCTTACCACCCCCGGTATTACTTGTCAATCCGCCCGGATGGCTGGATGCCATCTTGTCGCGCCGGGCGATGATGATTTCCTCACCACGCTCGGCTGCGGCGATCAGCTTGGAAAGCTGGGTTTTCGCTTGATGGATGGTGACCAGCCTGAGGTTGGGGACTTAGCTAAGTTGGACAGAACGCGCAATGGGAATTTCGCCAGGTGCTCTGCGCGGTCATTCGCTTCTCCTTCGCATGATCGCCACGGAGGTCCGTCCCTGCCTTGGCTGGGATTTTACACTTCCAGATGGAATTGGACGGCAGGATGTATCAGACCGTTCAGGCGGGGTTCGAAGCCGTGGAGGCCGGCGCGGTAGACGCGGGTGGTGACGGGTTTGAAGGAGTGGCGGCCTTCGATTTCCCAGGTTTCACCGGGCGCGAGATCGCGGATGCGGCCTTTGAATACCTTGGGTGTTAGGGTGCCGTTTGCTTTGCGGTGGAGGATGGCATAGTCGAACAAGGCGCGCTGGATTTCACGGGACGTGTTTCTAACGATCATGCGGTAGCCGAGTGTGCCGCCGGAGGTTACGGTGGTGTTGAGCAAGGTGCATTCGACGAGCTTCAGGGCTTTCGCGCAGCCGTAGCCGTGGAGTGTTAGGGCGCCTGAGTGGCCTTGTTTGACGAGGGTGCGGCAGGCATGGCGGGCGAGTTTTTCGAACTTGGGATCGCCGGGGTTTTCCACACGCCATTTTGCGAGGGTTTCGACGACGACCTCGGGGTGGACCTTGCTGAAATCATTGAGGTGGTTCGCGACTGATAGACGGACGTAATCGCTTGGGTCGCGGTGAAGCTTTTCTAGCAGCGGAAGCGTGAGCGAGGGATCGGCCATCAGTTCGGGCAGGCGCTCGCCCCATGGCAGGAGCGGCCGACTGCCTTCGGAAACGAGGCGGCGGACGTGTTCGTCGGGATCGGCGCACCATTTGCGGAGTTGATCGAGCGTGCGGGTGCGTTGCTCGCGGAGGAAGGGGCGGATGGCGAACTCAGAGGTGAACCAGCGGGTGATTTCACGCAGGGCGGCCATCGATTCCTTGAAGTGTCCGAGTCCTCGGCGGGCGACGATTTCCGACAACGGCCAGACGAGGAAGCCGCGCAGGCCGTTAGAATCGTCCTTGTTCACCGGCAGGCATTTCACCAGGATGGGGAAAAGCACCGGCGGATGGGACGGCAGCCCGGCTTCAATGCGATCGGCCAGCAGGCGCATGCGGTCCTTGAGTTCCAGCGGATCGAGAGCCTTTTCCAATCCGCGGCGGAACTCCTTGATGGGAAAATCCGGGTGGATTTCTAGCAGTTTCTCGGCGATGAGGCAGGCATTTTGGAAACTGAAGGCGTTTTTGAACGGTTCCATGGCTTTCAGGGAGGCAGTGGGGGAGGGACGTCGGCAAGTTTCGGGCTAACGGGAATGGCTTCGCCGCCGCGGGTGAGATAAAGTTGATAGAGCTGTTTCTGAAGATGGGCCGCGGCGAAGATGACGATGGGAAAGGAGAAGATGCCACCAACATAACAGCTAACAACCGTGATGACGATCAGGACAAAATAGACACCGAGCATGAACAACATGGAGAGGACTTGCTCTCTCCAGACAAGGGCGATGAAGTTCTTGATGAAACTGAGGTTGAATGACTGGCCGAAGTCCTGGGTGATGGAGGCACAAAGAAGCAGCGGTGTGGTGATGAAGGAGAACAGCGGGAGAGAAATCAGGTAGATGAGGAGGCAAGGGATCAGGATGAAGGGGAATCCCTGCCGTGGTGAGGTTTCATCCATGCCGAATTCCGACATGAAGATCATGGGCCCCGTGAACAGGATGAGGGTGAAGGCGGTGCGAGCGAGCGCGGCGATCAGGGCCACGAGGAATGGCCAGAGCCCGCGCTCGAGGTATTTTCCGAAAAACTGGAAATCAAACGGCGGGAATTCCGAGGGGTTTGCCTGGTCACGCCGCGCCCAGAATCCGGTGATGTGCCAACCTTGCAGGATCATTGGACCGATGACGGGAATGATCATGCACACTCCGCCCAGCAGGACATTCATTCCCCATTTCGGGCTTTTGAAAAAGTCAGTGACGGAGGAGGAGAAATCCATGATTGGATGGGTTTTACCAACCGGGGTCCTGCTGTCTGGCGGCTTCGTAAAGCACGATGGCCACGGCAGTTGATAGATTCAGGCTGCGGGTGCCGCCGGGTGCCATCGGGATGCGCAGGGCGTTTTCTCCGGCGGCGGCGATGAGGCTTTCCGGCAGGCCGCGCGTTTCACGACCGAAGACGAGGTAATCGCCGGCCTTGAACTCGGCCTGCCAGGGAGAGCGGGTGGCCTTGGTGCTGAGAAACCAGAAGCGAGCCTCGTTTCCGGCCGATGCCTGGAGTTCGTCGAAGGATTTCCAAACATGGAGTTTCACGTCCTGCCAGTAGTCGAGCCCGGTGCGGCGGACGTGTTTATCTTCTAAAGAAAACCCGAGCGGTTCTATCAGGTGAAGCGTGGAATCGGTGGCCAGGGCAAGGCGGCCGGCAGCACCGGCGTTGTGCGGGATTTCCGGCTCGATGAGGACGATGTGGAACATGAGCTGGGCAGTTACTTTGGCTCCGTGCGCCGTGCCATGGTGATGGAAAGGCCAAGGGCTCCGATGAAAATGAAGTAACAGGCGAGCAGCTCGAGGTAGCTCCGGCAGATTTTAGGAACTTCCGGCGAGAAGGCGGCGCCGAGGCAGGCTTTCCAGAATTTCTGACTGCCGATGACGTGATTGAAGATATAGATGATGAGAAGCGCGGCGGCGATGAGGCCTGATCCGGCGTGATTGCCGAGGGTGGCGAGGAAATGAAGCATGGCCCGGCGGTGGCGGATGGTACTCACAAGGGCGAGGATCAGGATGACCGCGATGACCCACGCTTCGGGAAAATTCAAACGGAGGATGCCTGAAACGAAGTCTTCGATTTCACCCACAAAGGCGGCGAGCAGACCGAGCGAGAGGATGCGGCAGACCGGACGGTTCAGCCCGGCGTGAGGGGAGGCTCCGATCATGATCGCAGCGGCGGCGAGAAGCAGGGAAGCCTGAAGCAGCTCGACGGTGCCTCGCTCGATCTGCACGGACGGGCGGTTTGGCAACCAAGCGGGCAGCAGGATGGCGACGGAACCGCCGCAGATCAAGGCGGCGCGCAGGAGGGTGCGCGACCAAGAGGAATTTCGTTGGGACTGTGGGAGATCGCCGGGCACGAACCGATGGATTAGAGCTTTCGGACAGCGGGCGCAAGGCTGATGCCGCCGAACGCGGGCGGTCGGGACGACTGAAAGAATCCCGGTGAAAAACTGCGTGAAATACGTGAGGCAAGTTTCTTGCTGACGAACGCTTTTTCACTACGATGTCGGGAGCCCTACAAATGATTACAAATTTTTTTAGAGCCTTTCGGAAACTTTCCCGGATTGTCCTCCGATCGGGTTACGGGAAAGACCACGGAGCGGCTACTTTCCTTGTTGACAGGCCTGTTGATGCCGACACCAATTCCCATGTGTCACGTAGGTATTCGGCAACCCATCGCTCCAGACTTATCGCCCTCGCGCTGTTCCCCGTCCTTGCCGGCGGCCTTCATGCGCAAGCGCCCGATTTGAACCGCGCCCTGAGCGAAGGTGCGGCGGCCTATGCGGCCAAGGACTACTCGAAGGCAATTTCGAGTTACTCGACGATCATCCAGACAAACCCGGACGGAGCGCCCCAAGGCGTTTACTACCAGCTCGGATTTTCCTATTACGGCCAACTCCAGTATCAGGACGCGGCAACCACGTTCCTCGCCTATCTGAAAAAATACCCGACCGGGGAAAATGCCGCCGAGGTGCAACTGTATCTTGGGCGCTCCCTGCTACAGCTGGAAGGCAAGGCGGACGAGGCCCTTGTGCATTTGGCTGAAGCAGCGAAAAAACCGGATTATGCCGAAGAAGCGCGTTTTTTGGCCGCGGAGGCTTACATCAAAAAGGGCGATACGGAAAAAGCTGCGAAGACCCTGGAAATCGCAATGAGCGGAAATTCATCCGGCCCGAGCGTCCTGCGCGCCTCGTTGCAATTGGTGGACCTCTACATTTCGTCCGACGAACTCGACAAGGCGATCAACATCCTGGAGCGCTTGGAGAATTCATCCGGTTATGCCGACGTGATTGTCACCGTGAACCATCGTTTCGTACAGATCGGAGACAAGCGCCTCGAAGCAAAAGAATACGCGTCCGCCCTCGCTGCCTATTCAAACGTTCGCCCGCGGGCGCAGGTGGTGGCCATCCAGACCAAGCGGCTGGCGGCCATGAAAAGCCTGAAGGAAGATTACGACAAGCGCATCGCCAACTCCGCGAAGACGAAGCAACCACTGCCGCGAGGCACGGAAGACAAGGCCGCGATGCTCACGGCGATGATGGAGAGCACGGAAAAAGTCCTCGGCGAAGTGCGCGGACTCAACGAATACGACGCCACCCTGCAATACCGGATCGGCCGCTGTTATTTCAACATGGAGCGCTACTGGCCTGCCTCTGTTGCGTTTGAAGCCGTCGCCGCCGGAAATGCTGAGTCCACGGATGCGCCGACCGCGCTCTTCGGTGCAATCATTTGCCAGTGGAAACTCGAACGCCCGGCTGCTACCCGCGAGCTCTGTCTTGCCTACCTGAAGAAGTATCCCAAGGAAAAGCACGTCGAACAGGTCGCCAACCTGAATGCTTCGTTGTTGCTCCAGGAAGGAAAAACGGAAGAAGTCGTTGCTTTCCTTGATCCGTTTCTCAAGGACCACCCGGACACGCCGATCCGCAAGGACCTGCTCATTCTGCTCGCCAATGCCCGCTTTCAAGGAGGCAAGTTCGATGATGCGGCGAAAGATTACGATGCGCTGAAAAAGGAATTCGCCTCCGCCCCGGAGTATGAGGAATTCGTTTACCGCCGCGCGCTCTGTGACTTCCTTCGCAATGACTACACGGCGACCATCAAGGGATTCGATGCTTACGAAAAAGACTATCCGAACGGTGCCTTCCGCTCGGACATTCGTTACCGCCGCGGCATCATATTGTTGGCACTTGGTCAAAAGGATCCCAAGCAGTATGACAAACTGATCAGCTCCATGAACGCGTTGCTGAAGGATCCAAACGCCCAGGGCTATGCCGGACAGATCCACACGCTCCTCGCCGACGCCTATTCCGCCCGCGGGAACAATGGCGACAGCGAAATGGCAGCCACCTCCTATGCCACGGCCCTCCGCACGGCGAACGGCGATGAAAATGTCATTTCATACTCCTTGGAACAGGCGACGAACCTGCTCCGCGGCTCGCGGCGCTGGGACGAATTGCAGGCGCTCTGGCAGGATTTCCTGACACAGATCGACGGCAAGAATCACCCGCTGGAACTGCGTGGCGTTTCGGAGCTTTCCAAACTCCTCTCCCGCGCTAACAAAAAAGACGAAGCACGCGCCATGCTCGCCAAGTATGCCCTGCGCGAGATCAACAACATCCGCTCCGAGTATGTGGAAATGCTCCTCAGCCAGCTCGCCGGACTCTATGTGCCGCCGCGCACGTTCAAGAAGGACGTTCCGAAACCCGACATCGAGGTCCTGTTGACCGAGCTGACAAAACAAATCGACATCCCGGAAAGCGAACGCTCCCTCACCTACATCGCCCGTTCGAATTTCGCCAAGGCGGAGCTCGCCCGGATGATGAACGATCCGGTTCGCAACGCCCGCTTCATCAACGCGATTGCCAGTTCCGCCAAGCCGGAGGACCTAGGTCCCATCCTGCTTTCCGTGGTGGGTCAGTTCCTGCTTGATGACAAGCAGCTCGACAAGGCGGTGCCACTTTTCACCCGGCTGCGCGACGCCTTCCCGAATTCCACCTATTCGGACGCCGCACCCGTCGGACTCGGTCGGATCGCCCTGGCGAAAAAAGACTTCCAGGGCGCACTTGAGGAGTTCGACTTCGCGCTCAACCGAGCCGCCGGCAGCTCCATGCTCAAGGAAGCGACCTACGGCAAGGGCATGGCTCTCCTGGGACTGCGGCGGTATGATGATGCCAAGAAGGTGTTCGAAGAAATCGTCGGCAACAAAGAGTGGAGCGGGCTCGAAAAAGCTGGATCGGTTTTCCAACTTGGGGAAATCGCCGCGCAAGCTGGAGACAAGGGTGCTGCCAACGTCTATTTCCAGAAAGTTTACCTGTCTCACGCGAAGTTTGTCGAATTTGCCGCCAAGGCCTACATCCGGAGTGCCGAAATGCTGGAAGAGTCCGGCCAGCATGAAGCAGCGGTGAAAACCTATCGGGAAATGGTCAGGAATCCCAAGTTCGCTGATACGCCGGAGCTCAAGATCGCCCGTCAGAAAGCTGAAGAATGAAACAGTTCATATTCCCATCATCCGTGATTTCCGCTCGTGCATCGCTGGCTTTTGCTGCCGTCTGCTGGTGCTCGATCACTGCCGTTCACGCTCAGACTCAGGAGGAGTTCGAGCTGCAGAACGGTCGTCGGATCCCCGCGTCTTCCGTGCAGGCGTCGCCCGCTGGCTTCACCGCCACCCTCACCGTTGGCACGACTCTCCAAACCATCAATTTCACCGCCAAGGAAGTCGTGCGCGCAAGCCTCCGCGAGCCCAAGGAAGTGGTGGAGGCCCGCATTTTAATCGCTTCGGAAAAGCCGGACAAAGCGCTTGAAGCGCTCGACAAGGCAGAGCCTGGATTGCTCCCCTATCAGACGATTCCGGATTCCTGGTGGTTGCGGGCTGCCGTGCTTCGCATGGACGCGCTTTCGGTGCTCGGCAAGAGCAAGGAGGCCGCCGCCGTCGTCAGCCAGGATATCCTCTCGAAGCTTCCACCGGAAAGCGCCGGGCAGATCAAGGATTTCCAGCAAATCATTGCTCCTGCCGGCAAGGAATCGTCCGAAAAAATAGCGACACTCCAAGCGCTGACAGACCGCATCGTCGATTCGTGGATCGGTGCCCGCATCTGGCTGGAGATCGGCAACACGCTTGCAGCGCAGGGGAAAATGGAAGAGGCTGTCAAAGCATGGTTACGGGTGCCGGTTTTTTTCCCCGCCGAGCGCGACCTCGCCGTCCGCGGGACCATTCTTGCCGCCCGCGGGCTTCAACAGATCGGCCGTCCGCAAGATGGCGAGAAACTCTTCACCGATTATCTCTCCGATCACCTGGCCTCGCCCTACAAGGAAACCATTCAAACTGAATCCGCCAAGCTTAAGCCAAAAGTCCAAACGACCCCGGCCGCCGCAGCCCCGAAGGAGCCTACCGAAACCACCAACTGATCCACATCCACTCAACCTATCTCAACACCGCTGTATGAAAAACCACCCCATCTTCCGCTCTCTTGCCACCGCCTTCCGCTTCACGTTGGTCGCGTTTACTCTGTGGTTCGCTTGCCCGATCACTCCGGCATTTGCCCAGGAACCGGCCCCGGCTGGTCAAACCGCCCCGGCTGCGAAGGCTCCGCAGAAAAAAACCCTCTTTGACACCATCAAGCAGGGTGGTTGGGTCATGTTCCCGATTGGCATCATGTCCGTCTTCACCATTTATCTGGTGATCGACATCTACATCCGCACTGCGAACAAAAAGCTCGTGCCCGATGAGGAAATCGAAAAAGCCCGCCAGCTTTTCATGGCCGGCGACTACGTGAATGCCTATCAGGTCATGAAGGCCACGCCATGTGCCTTTAACAACTGCGTGAAATACGGCCTTTCCTTCGTCGGCAAGGGCAAGGAACAAACCGAAGAAGCACTGCTGGTCGAAGTCGGTCGAGAAAACAACCGCCTGCAGAACCGGATCAACTATCTGTCCGTTATCGGTGTTTGCGCACCCATGGTCGGTCTGGTCGGAACGGTCGTCGGGATGATGGGCGCTTTCGCCTCTCTCGGAACGTCTGGCGCGGGTGATACTTCGGAGCTTTCCATGCACATCGGTGAGGTGCTTGTTGCTACCGCGGCAGGTCTATTCATTGCCATTCCGGCCTTCATGTTCTTCTACATGCTCCGTAACCGCCTCACCGCCCAGATGCACTGGCTCGAAGACGAGGTGACCAGCATTTTCCGGAACATGCCTTACGACCACTTCCAGGGCCTCGAAATCGGTGAGGAAGTCACCTACGCCGCCCTTCCAAACTGGATCGAAGCTGATCCATCGCTCGCTCAATAATCCTCATTTTCCCCTCTCCAACCCATGGCTAGTGCAGGTGGCAACGGCAGTGACCCGGAATTCCAGGTCGCTCCCATGATCGACGTGCTCCTCGTGTTGCTCATTTTCTTCATGAGCATCACGACGGATCAGGTGGCAAAAATTGATAAATCCATCGTCCTGCCCATGGCCCCGGAAGCGAAAAAACGCGATCATGACTTGAAAAACGAAGTGATCGTCAACGTCGACTGGGACACTGCTCTCAGCCGGGCGCAGGTCCGTTTCGGCGCGCAAATCTGTGATCCTCTCAGCCAGCTTTCGGAAATCGTCGCCCCGATCCGCGAGAAGAATCCCAAGCTCAAGCTCATCATCCGCGGCGACGCTGAAACACCGGCGATCGAGGTCCAGAAAGTCATCGAAGTGCTCGCCGGCGCCGGCATCGACGACATTTCCCTCTCCGGCACCAACCGCTAGAACCACCCCGCCATGTCACATCAGAAAAAAGGCCGCAAGGAGGTGGAAGCCGTCCACCTTGGCTTCCAGATTGCGCCGATGATCGACGTTGTCTTCGTCATCATGTTGTTCTTCATGGTCATGGCCGGTGCCGTCCAGGTGGAGAACGAGCTCAATTTGAAGTTACCCGGCACGGTTCCCAGTGATAGTCCTGTCACCGTTGAAGAAACCCAAGTCCGCATTCTCGATACGGGAGAGGTTCTCCTCAACGACGAACCCGTCGGCGAGCCCGGTGATACGAAACTCGTCAATCTTACTGCCACCATGATCCGTCTCGTGGCCTCCACCGGGGCTGCCAAAGACAGTAAAATCGTCGTGACCATTGTGGCCGATGAATTCGCCCCTTACCAACGAGTCATCAATGTGCTTAACTCCCTCTCGATTGCCAAGGTGCAGAATGTGACCTTCGAAGTCCCACCGCAATAAACCCCTGACTTTCCACTTCCATGGACGATTTCTCTACAGATCCCGCATCACCGATCGAACCGAAAGGACCGAGCAAAATCCGTTTGCTGATCGTCCGCATGGGTCTTGGAGCGTTCACCATCTCGCTGATCGCTCACGTCATTTTCGCGATTGTTGCCATCTTTTTCATGTACAAGTGGGTCTATCCGCCCGAAGAAAAGCTCGATTTCCTTCCTGGCGGCGGCGGAGGCGGTGGTTCGGGTGGCGAAAAAGTCCATAAGGTCCAGCAAATGCAACAGAAGCGGATGATGAGCAATACCGCTGTCTCCAAGCGCATCGCTTCCACTTCGGCCACGGCGGCATTCGCACTGCCGGATTCCTCCAACGAAATGATGGACCCTGGTTTGCCCATGGAAGCCAACTCCGCTGAGCTCGGCTCGGGCGGTGGATCCGGCGGTGGCCGTGGCACCGGTGTTGGCACTGGCACTGGCACGGGCACGGGTGCGGGCAAAGGATTTGGTCAAGGCCAACTTGGCATCGGCGCCTTGATCCCGACCATCATGAAAGGCCGCTGCACTGACGCAGAACGCCTCAAAATGGTCCAGGAAGCCGGCGGCACACCCGCGATCGAAGCGGCTGTCAAAAAATCCCTGCAATGGCTCAAAGGCCGCCAGAACGCCGATGGCTCCTGGGGCAAAGGTAATAACGTGGCCATGACCGGACTCGTCTTGCTTTGTTACCTTGGCCACTGCGAAGGCACCCAGTCGGTTGAATACGGTGACACCGTCACGAAAGGCATCACCTACCTGATCAACATGGGCATGAAAAATGGTGGTCGCCTGGGCAGCAATCTTTCCGACAATCACTGGGTCTATGAGCACGGCATCGCGACCTATGCCCTCGCTGAAGCCCTCACCTTTTCCCGCACCCTTCAGTTCAGGGTGCCGGAACTCGAAACCACAGTCGAGAAAGCCGTCGATATCATCGTCAAAGGCCAGACCAAAGCAGGAAGCTGGGATTACAAATACGGGGATACCGACCGCGACGACCTCTCCGTCGCCGGTTGGCAAATGCAGGCCCTCAAAGCGGCGAAGGCGTCCAACGTCAAAATCGACGGCTACGACAAGGTGATGCGCACCGCCATGGACCACCTTTCGCGCACCGCCTACCTCGGGGATGGAAAATTCGCCTACTCGGGCCGGAACGGCAAACCGGCGATGACCGCCGTCGGCGCGCTTTGTCTCCAGCAGCATGACAAGGGCAACTCCAGTGCCGCTCGTGAGGGTGTCAAACTGATCATGGACGGACTGGAACTTCGCGAAGGCAAGAAAAAGGCCAAAGAGGATGATTTTGAAATCATCTATACCATGCAATACGCAGGACCGGATATCGACCTCTATGCCTCCTACTATGCTGCCCAAGCCATGCGCAACGCGGGCGGCAAAGAATGGGACGCGATGAACGCCGCGATCATCGCGGACTTCCTCCCGGCCCAGAAACCGGATGGTTCCTTCAACCTCGAAGGCACCACGAACAAAATCGTCGTCGGCGGAGGCACCAAGGCAGCCGGTGGATCGCGTGACATTTATAACCAAACGCTCAACACCCTGATTCTCCAGGTTTACTATCGCTTCCTCCCCACCTCCGCCGGCAAGGGCCGCAGCTCTTCCGCTCTGGATGACCTGCGCTGAGCGGGTATGAGCCGGAGGATTTCGATGGCGAACGCGGCTTCCAGTTTTAAGACGGTTGGATCGAGGGTGGCGAAGACTTCGGCGGCCTCGCTGCCGGAAATGGATGGTTCCGATCGCTTGAACAGATCAAGGCGAGACAGACCTAACCATCCCTCAGGATATCACCTGTAATATCGCGGACGGTAATAGCCGCGGCCGTAGTAGGGCGTGGGTTGATAGTAGCCCGGACCATAGTAGTGGCCGTGATGACCGTGATTGTTCGCGATCGCATAGCCGAGAATACCTGCTGCTGCCACTCCGGCGATCGCCAGAGCGGGATCAACCCCGTAACGCACCGGCGGTCCGGCTGGCCCTGGCGCAGGCTGCTGCTCTTGTGGCAGCGAGTCTTTCGAGTCCTGTTGGTAAGCGGACTGGTAGCTGCCCGGCGGATAGACTGGATAACAGCCAACGCTGGAAACGACACACGCGGCTGCCAGCCCTGCCACGGTCCACCTTTTTGAACGCGTTTTCATTTATGCATATCACTGCGGGATGTCTCATTGTTCAACCGGAAAGTTCGAGGACGGGCGCAATGCCGGGCTTTGCAGGATGGACGCGGATTGCAACGAATAAGGCGAGTTGGAGCGGTTGGAATGTTGGTAGCTTCTTCTTGGGCGACCCATAGGCACGGCGGACGGATTCCGTCGCTCGTGCGAACGCACATACATGAAATCAACCAGTGAAAGTCTGAGTCCTCCCGAGACGAGCAACGGGAGAGCAGCCGGAGGCAACTGCGTCGTCGCGAGACGGGGTGGGGAGCAGCCCGAGGCGGACCTGCGGTCCCAA
>JANODE010000049.1:0-44376 GCA_031412525.1 Akkermansiaceae bacterium
AATTCTGAGCTTCGTCATCGAGTTTCCGGTGGATTTGATTGGCCCTTGCCCGCCTGGATCGGGTTTTGTGCTGGGCGAGATTGCAGCAATACCCGAAGCCGGTGTAATTGCGTTTTATCTCTCTGGAAACAGTTGATGGGGCGACGCCAAGAATGCGGGCGATGTGACGGAGCGACTTTCCCTGTTTTTTGAGCTTTCCGAGAAGCTGACGATGCTGAATGGAGAGGTGGGAGTAGGATGCCATTTGTTGGGTCATTGATAATGTTGGACTTATCGTGGATCTGTTGCGCTTTGAATGTTAATCGGCATACATTGAGTTTTGAGAGTAGAAGGGTGCATGAGCAGCAAGCGGTGGTTGGCACCTTGGAGGGAATCGGCAGGGAAGCCGGCGATTTATCACTGCGTTTCGCGGGTGGTGGACCGGCGGTTTGTGTTCGGTGATGCGGAGCGGGAGCATTTTCGGATGTTCATGCGGATGCAGGAGAATTTTTCGGGCTGCCGGGTGTTGGCTTACTGTGTGATGTCGAATCACTTTCACATCCTGCTGGAGGTGCCGCCGATGCCGGTGGGCGGTGTTTCCGACGAGGAGCTTCTGAAACGGCTTTCCGCGACGAATTCGGAGGCGTTTGTGGCGGTGGTGGCGAAGGAGCTGGCGGATGCACGGTCGGCTGAGCGGGAGAATACGGTGGCGGAAATTCACGCTCGTTTCACCTACCGGATGCACAACCTCAGCGAGTTCATGAAGACCTTGCTGCAGCGTTTCACCCGATGGTTCAACCGCGCTCATAACCGCAGCGGGACGCTATGGGAGGAGCGTTACAAGAGCGTGATCGTGGAAAGCGGAATCACGGCGCGGACGATGTCGGCTTATATCGATTTAAATCCGGTGCGGGCTGGCATGGTTTCCGATCCAGTGGGGTATCGCTGGAGCAGTTATGGCGAGGCAGTAGGCGGCGGATCGAAGGGCAATGGGAAAAAAGCCCGCGAAGGACTGGTGAGGGCTTGCATGAGCCATCACGGGACGGGTTTCGAGGCGGAGAAATGGAAGGAAGTCTCTCGAATCTATCGGCGAGCCATGGGGCTGGCGCTGGGGCGGAAAAGTGGTCGGGCGGACGTGGAAAAGGAATTCGCCAGTCCGCAGATGAACACGGCGGAGGCGTTGGAGGCGACTGCCAATGGCACGGTGCTGCCTGATTTAGGGATGGCGGCGATGTTGCGTTTCCGGATCAGATATTTCACGGACGGAGCGGTAATTGGGAGCAGGGAATTCGTGAATGAGGCGTTCGCCGGGGCGAGGGATCGGTTCACGCCAGAACGCAGGGACGGAGCACGGCGGCTGAAAGGAAGCGGCGCTCCGGCGGCGGGCACTCTGTGGAGTTTGCGCGATCTGCGGGTGAGAGTGTGAATGCCGGCGGTGCCTTCTGCTTTCCGAATGATGCGGCGTTGTAGTAATCCTAACGAAGAACTGGATCAGATACGCCGAAAAGGAGAAATGGATGAGCCGCCAGCCGCATCCAATCGAATCGAATGCTTGAAAAACCTGAATACGCCTCGGCCATCCCGCTGACTGTCGGGCGGATCATTGCAGGCTTGTGGGTGTTGATCTGCATCGGCACTGCCTGGCGGATCGGGGGCGTGCAGCTGGCGATAAGGGCGGCGGTGTTTTTCATGATCCCGCTCACTTTCGTTTGGATTCCGGAATGGATTTCGCGCATCGCGGGTGTTGCGAGCAGGAAATCATTGGCGGCCGATATGCCGGTGATGCCCGGAATCTTGAGATGGATCGGCTGGGTGGTCATCGTTGGAGTGCCGGTGAGCTGGTTGATCTTCGCGTTGGCTCTGAAAAAGTAGGGGCACACGGAGCTTGGACTGCGGTGAGCATCACCGCTTTGAGGTGGCGTGCCGACTTCATCTGTGACCGGGTGCTTTGGGAATTGGGCGGGTTTACGGGAGCGTTCTCTCTGGTCGTCTGACTTGAAACCAGCTCCGCCTCTCAAAGCCGTGATGCTCACCGCAGTCCAAAGTTTTCACCTTTCGCCGCACTCCGGGCGCTGCTAAGAATCCCAAGTCAGATGAAAACCCTCCTCCACATTTTCGCGGCAGCGCTCCTCATTTCCGGGCGTGCTCCGGCGCAGGAAACCCGCGAATGGACAAGCGTGGAAGGGAAAAAAATCACGGCGGAGTTTCTCGGCGTGCAGGAATCCAGCGTGGCGCTCAAAGTGGCGGGAGGGCAGGTTTCCCTCGTGCCACTCGTGAAGCTCTCTGAGGCTGACAATGCATTCGTCCGGAAAAACAGTTTTGTCTATCACCCGGTGTGGCGGATGTGGCCGCCGGACACGGATTATGCGATGCGCAACGTGCCCGTGAAGGAGGAGCCGGGCGGCGCGAATTCTTTTTTGTATACTACGCCGCATTTCCGATTCCGCTCGGACGTGAACCTCGGCACGCCGCTGATGAAGGATCTCGCGCAGGTGTTTGAACTCACCTATTCGCTTCATACCAAGTCACCCTTCGGCATCCTGGCGCAGCCGAAGAAGGATTTGTTCGACGCGCGCTTGTTCGGCACGACGGAGGATTACATGACGGCGGGCGGCCTGCCTAACACGGCGGGGATCTATCTGCTGAAGGACAAGGCGTTCCTCGCCCCTCTCGAACTGATGGGCGTCCGCCCCGGGTCGGCGGGCTGGCGCAAGGATTCCAACAATTATGACCTCACGACCGTCATCCACGAGCTCACGCACATGCTCACTCATGACATGCTCAACAACCTGCCGGTCTGGGTGAACGAGGGATACGCGGAATACATTTCCAACATTCCGATAGAAAACGGCTCGTTCCGGACGAGCAATGAGAAGATTCGTGAAGGCATCCTCAACAAACTTGTAAAGGAACAGGACGGCCAGTCGTCGCAGGGAAGCCAGCGAATCGTGGGCATCGGGGATCGGGTGAAATTCCAGAAAAGCGGCGTTCCGGTGGTGCTACACAAGGTGGAGAAAGTTTTGCAGATGGGCGATCATGAATGGCAAACGGGGCAAGCGCCCGGGACTAAAATTGCCGGGGCCAGGGGGGAATCTCCGTATGGTGGCAGCAGCACTGCCGACCGCATGCGCCTGCCGCGGCTCTATCGGACATCGCATCTGATCCTCTACTATTTCATCCAGATCGAAGGCGAAAAAGGCGTCACCAAGGTGCGTCGCTTTCTCAATGAAAATCAGAAGAGCATGGCCGGTTACCTTCATTACGTGGAGGATTTCACGAAGTATGAAGCGGCGATGGAGGAATTCATGAAACAGCCGGGAGTGACCCGCATGGAGGACGGGCGCATCAGTTATCCATCCACTCTTCAGGTCCCAAAGGCTCCGGATGCGCCGTTTAAAGATTCCAGCGTGCTCAAGCTGGGAGGGCTCGGCGCGCTGTTGGACGGCGATACCGCCAGTGTGGTGGGTGCCCGAATCGAAAATGCTCTCGCCGATGACCTGGGGGCAAAACTGCGGTTCGAGTGAGGCGAGGTTGCCTGGTTTTTTCAGCGAGTCGGACTGAAGTGTTCAAAAACTTCACAACGAGTCCTTGCCTCCGAATCATCTGCACCGAGTCAACCGCAATGTTTGCCGGGCACAGGTGGAGGACCGGGATTCGAAAAAAATCGGGCAGCCCGTTGTGAGCCGCCCGATGGGAAAATCAGCCAGTTTCGGAGATCATCAGAGATCCAGAGCCTTCGACTTTTTGAATTCCCCTTTGCTGAGGAGGCCGTCGTCATCGTCGTCGAGCTTGTTAAACTTCCGCACGACGTTCTTCACCGGCACGCGTTGCGAAACGAGGTAGCCGAATTCTACGGGAGTGAGGTTTCCGTCGCCGTCGAAGTCCGCAAGCTCAAACCGCGGAAGGTCGGATTTCGGTTTCACCTCCAGCGCCCGCCAGGTTTTCAACTCCTCCAGCGTTACCAGCCCGTCCGGGATGGGATCGCCGAAAACCGGCTCACTCGTGATGGGATCCAGAGCTTGTTCGCCGGTCAGGGGATCGATGATGACCTCAAAGGCACCAGAAACATCAATGCCCAGAAAGCGCCTGCGGATCTCCACAAGAGGAGTTCCAGGGCCTTGGGTGGTGGCAAATTCAAAGATGGTAAGGCCACCACTTTTATCCACGTCCGCGTTTTCAAAACTCAGGTGGAATTTCGGCGTCTTGGGTGGCTTGGCCGCGGTATCGGCAGCGGAAGCCAACGAAGCGACGCCAAGGGATGCGCCGACGACTAACAAGTTAAGGATGTAAGTTTTCATGCAAGATCAATAAATCTTGAAATTATCGAGGAGTCAACTGGGCATTTTTGTAAAGAACGCTTGATAATATGGCGCTTCTCAATAAGCGTGTGCTCCTTCCTTCCCTTATTCTAAAAAATGCCACATCCCATTTGTTTGAGGTCATTCAGTTCCTGTGCAGCGATGACCACGATTCTATCAGGATCAGCCGTGGCCGCCACCGTTTCCCAATCGAGTATGGCATGGACTCCATTGATCGGAAATTACGACTACCTGGCGGACCAGCAGACCGGTGTTCCTGCGGGTGACATCGTGGGTGTGGGAACCAATTACGGGCTGCTGGTGACCATGAACGACAACGGCACGGCCATCCGCACCGATGGCACGCTTGGATTCCGCCTGAGGCTCGATGCCGCAGGTGGCCCCGCCAACAAGCCTGCGTTTGATCGTGCGGCATGGATAGGGATTGATGCGGACATTAACGGCTCAGTGGACGTATTTCTCGGTCTCAACATGTCGGGAAGTGCAACCGAACTGGGGGTGTATTCTCCCGGAACGGACGCGAATACTTCGCCAAGCACCACTTCGATCGCTTCCACGGCTTATCGACCCACCACGATCTCGGCGTCAACCTACGACTACCGCCCGGTCGATTTTGCGAACGACGGAGGGACCACTAACGACGTCACCACCACCACTGCGGGAGATCCCGACTATTACGTCAGTTTCATGTTACCGTTCGCCGATGTGGTTTCGTTCCTCGCCGGAAAGTCGATCAACATCACCGATCAATCGCCGCTGCGTTACGTCTCGGCGACGTCCACGCAGGGCAACAGCCTCAACCAGGATCTGGGAGGCGTGAACGGAGGTGTCAATTCCGCGACCACCTGGGTCAATCTCGGCGGGTTCACCCAGACGGTTTATGCCAGCGGAACCGCGGTGCCCGAGCCTTCGGGATTCATGCTCATGGCAATGCTCTCTTTCCCGTTCGTTTCCCTCAGGCGGCGCTGAAAAGCGAATCGACTCCGTCTTTCTGATTGAGCAGATTCCTTGCCGATGCGCCGCTCGGAAACCGTTCACACTCGCTTTCAATCGTTGGAGATCTGGAAATCCGATCTGGCGGTGGAGTTCCGGGTGGCGGGTGCGATTCATGCGTTCTATCATAAAAAACGGTTTCTAACCGGTTTGGCGTGGGACCTGATCGCCGCGTCGGCGCTGCTTCGCAAGGATAGTCGCCCGAGGTCGGTGCTGATGCTCGGGCTGGCCGGGGGCACGGCTTTCCGGGTGCTGCGGCATTTGTTGCCGGATTGCAAGCTGACGGCGATCGACATCGATCCGGAAATCGTCGGGCTGGCACGCGGACACATGGGTCTGGACGAACTCGGCATCGAGGTAATGATCGGCGATGCGTACGTCTGGCTGGCGAAGAACCGGCGTAAGTTCGACGTGGTGTTCGACGACATCTATCTGGCAGGAAAAACCGACGTGTTCCGTCCGCAGGTGTGGAATCCGGATCTGATGGTCCATTTGAAAAACGCGATGGCCCCCGGCGGACTTCTAGCAGTCAATCTGGTGACAGGCGCGGGTCACCGGGTGATGCAATCGCAGACGCGGAGGATTCTATCCGGTGCTTTTCCCGTCGTGCGCAGCCTGCGGACACCGGAGGGCATGAACGAGGTGCTCGTAGCGGGTGAAGCGGTGGCCACCGTTCGACAGTTGGAAAAATACAACGAGGCCTTTCCCGACTGGCGGGACCGCATGTATTGGGACCGGGTGACAGTCCGGCGAATCTGAATATCTTATGGCGGATCCCATTCACGAGCTTTACGAAACCCACGTCTATCCGGCGATGAGTCACCCTCTATCAGATCCAGCGGTGAGCGCGGTGGCGGCGAGGTTGGGCGGCCTTAAATCGCCGCATCCAGCGCAGGCGCGGGTATTGGAAATCGGCTGCTGCTCGGGGCACAATTTGATTCCCCTGGCGATGCGCTGGCCGAAGAGTGTGTTTGTCGGAATCGATCTGGCAGAAACTTCAATCGCCGAGGCAAGTGCGAGAGCGGCTGCGGCGGGAGTCTCAAACGTCAAATTCCAAGCTGTGGATCTACGAACCTATCAGCCGGACGCACCGTTTGATTTCATCATCGCACACGGGTTTTTCTCGTGGGTGCCGGATGAGGTGAAGGCGGCCCTGCTGGGTTTCTGTCAGAAAAACCTGAGCCAATCCGGTATCGCGACCGTCAGCTTCAACCTCGAATGCGGCTGGGCGGCGAGGTTCCCGATCATCCGGAAAGTCCGGGCTATCCAGCAGGCGAGGGGAGGCGATGTGGTTTCCGCACTGGAAATCTTGCGCTTCGTGACGGAGCCGGATTCGCCCGAAATGGAGGTCGTCGACGACATGTTGGCCAAGGGACCGGCGATTCTGGCCTTCGATGACTTCGGTCCGGTGAACGATCCGTGGCCGCTCGACCGCTTTGTCCAAGCGGCTAGCAACTCCGGCCTGAAGTGGCTCGGTGAATCGGATCCGGCAGAGAACAATCCATCGTTAATGAGCGATGAGGTGGTGGAACAATTGGCGGAGAAAATCAAAGATCCGCTCGCTTTTCAGATGGCCGCGGATGCCGCCGCTGGGAGGACGTTCCGCTCGGGAGTGCTTTGTCGCTCCGATGCGGCGCTGGCGGAGCCGGTCAGCCTTGGGGTGGTGCTCGAGTTTTCCGTCAGGGCGGGAAAGGTGCCGAAAGACGCCGGCGCTTTGGAAATCTGGCAGGCCATCTCCTCGTTCGCACCAGCCTGTGTGACTCTTCGTGAGGTGATGGAAATTCTACCAGAGCGCAGTTTGCGGAAGTTCACCAGCCTCGTTTTCGACGGCATCATGCAAGGTTGGATCCTGCCACGGATCGAGCCAGTGAATTACGATTCGCAGCCCGCGGTGAAACCACAGTTGGATGCGTTCCGCCTGCTCTGCGCCCGTGGCGGACTGCCGCTGGTGGACGCATGGCACAAGCCTTGCCTGTTTCCTGAAAAACACTTTGCCGTGCTCGCCATGATGGACGGCGTGCAGAGTCGCGCGGAGCTGGCCGCGTTTTCAAAACGGCATTGCCCCGAGCTGGCTTTCGAGCCGTGGCTCCATCATCTCGCAGGGCGTGGGATGTTTTCCTAACGGAGTTTACTTGGTGGCGCTGACCTGAGGACAGGGATCATGCGGCTGCAGGTTTTCAGGCATGCACCTGCAGGATTGTTTCATCGTCATCGGATCGATGGGTACGACGGTGCGGCAGGAGCTGGCGGTTAGAGCCAGGGCGACGATCGGGAACAGCAGTAGGGATTTCATAAGGTCAGGCGGGTGTGGACGAACTCCTACCAAATCAGAGGGGCAAACTCCAGAAATCTCTTTGCCGCAGGAGATCAGGAAATCGGCTGCACGTTGGGCACCGACGGCCCTTCCGCCTGTTTGAAGTGGGTTTTGGCGCGAGCCATGAAGGTGCCAAGGCAAAGATCGGCGACGGGCAGGACGACGTTGAAATTCTTGTGCATGTAGCGGTGATGCAGCAAGTGATGCCCGTTCAAACGGCGGAACCACCAGGGTTTTTCGACGCGGCGGGCTTTCGGAAGGTGCATGCACCAGTGGATGTATTCGTAGAAACAGTAGTAGGAGGCGAAGGCGATGAAGCCGCCGAGCACGAATGCCCACTGGCCTGAGAACCATGAGAGGATGCAAAAGGGAGTGACACCGATGAGGACGAGGACCGGGCCGTTCCACCATGCCATTGGGATGGTTTCCTTATCCTTCTCATCGATGAGGTGATAGGTCTTGTCCGCCTTGAACGTGCCGTGGTGGACGATGGCGTGGGCCTGGAAAGCGTAGCGGAAACTGCCGACCGGGCGGTGCATCACGTATTTGTGGAGCGTCCATTCGAAGAACGAGGCGAAAATGAGACCTACGAAAAGTCCGGTGAGGCACCAAAGGATGAAAAAAAGCATGGAGTTTGTATAAGGGAAGGATTCTTGAACGAGGGACGGCTATACCGCAGGAGTAAAACTGACAAGCCCCATTATAAGGCGGCATGGTAACAAAGCAAACATGGGAATCGCCTCGTTTCTTGTGTGAAGCATGATGCGGTGCGAAACTCCGGCGTAAACACCATGAGGGAACGCCAATGCCATTGATCGGGAAATCCAGCTACCGCGCGCCATCCTGGCTGCCGGGCGGTCACGCGCAGACGATTTTCCCGGCGCTTTTCCGAAAAACACCGTGCGTCACGAAGCGCTCCGAGCGACTGGAACTGGCGGACGGGGATTTCATCGACCTTGCATGGGCGGAGTCCGGCCGCGGGCGGCTGGCCATTCTCTCGCACGGGCTGGAGGCGCATTTCAGGACGGAATACATCCAGGGAATGGCCGCCGCGCTGGTGCGGGCCGGGTGGGATGTGCTCGCATGGAATTTCCGCGGCTGCGGCGGTGAGCCGAATCGCTTGCTGCGCATGTATCACAGCGGCGCGACGGAGGATTTGCACGCGGTGGTGTTCCATGCGCTCGCCTGCCACCCAGGCTCACGGATTGATCTCATTGGTTTCAGTCTCGGTGGCAATCTCACGTTGAAATACCTCGGCGAAAATCCCGCGCTGCTGCCCTCCCGCTTGCATCGGGCGGTGGCATTCTCCACGCCGTGTGATCTGGCATGCTCGTCGCACACGCTTTCCAGGATTTCTAACAAACTCTACATGGAGCGCTTCCTCATCAACATGCGCTCGAAGATCCGGGCGAAAAAACGCCTGTTTCCCGATCAACTCGACCTGCGTGGCCTAAACTCCATCCGGACCTTCCAAGAGTTCGACGACCGCTTCACCGCCCCGATCCATGGGTTCCGTGACGCGGCGGATTACTGGAAACGCAACAGCTCGCGGCAGTTTCTAACCGGCATTGCGAATCCCACCTTGCTGGTGAACGCGGTGAACGATCCATTTCTAGGTCCGGACTGTTATCCTCGCGAGGAGGCGGCGGAGAGTGACGTGTTTTATTTCGAAGCGCCCGAGGAAGGCGGGCATGTCGGGTTTCCTCCAGCCAATGGGGCGGGGGAATACTGGTCGGAGAGAAGGGCGATGGAATTTTTGAGCGAAGGGTGAAGGCGCGACGTCTTTCGGCTTGCAAGATAGGGTCGGGGTCAACAGGGTGTTAGCTGTTCGCATGATTACCCGCTTGTTTTCAGCCGCGCTGCGCGGTGTCGATGCCCAGGAAGTCGAAGTCGAGGTCAACGCCCGTGGCGCGGACAAACCGATCGTCATCATCGTCGGACTGCCGGATGCTGCTGTTAGAGAATCCTCCCAGCGTGTCATTTCAGCAATTGGGGCATCCGCACTTTATCTGGATGATGGAATCAAGACGGTGAACCTCGCGCCTGCCGATTTGAAAAAGGAAGGACCCTCGTTTGACCTGCCCATCGCTCTCGCGATGATCGCCGCCAGCGGGACGAAACCGTTCAGTGCCGAAGACTGCTGCGTCGTCGGCGAGCTCGGTCTCGATGGAGCGGTTCGCCCGGTGAAAGGAGTGCTATCAATTGCCTCAGAAGCAAAACGCCGTGGGCGCACGCGCCTGCTCGTTCCGGAAGCAAACGCCGCCGAAGCCGCGGTGATCGAGGGAATCCAGGTTTTCCCCATCCGCAATCTCAAGCAGGCATGGGATTTCCTCGACGAGGAAATCATCATTCCGCCCTATCAGCTAGACCGCAGGGCGTTTTTCAATTCCCACCGGAGCTACGAAGTGGACTTCGACGAGGTGCGTGGACAGCACCATGTGAAGCGGGCCCTCGAAGTGGCTGCCGCGGGAAACCATAACCTCATCATGGTAGGTCCCCCGGGCACCGGGAAATCGATGCTCGCCAAACGCCTGCCCACCATCATGCCGGACATGACGGAGGACGACGCGATCGAAACCACCAAGATCCACTCCATCACAGGACTTCTCGATCCAAAACGTGCATTCCTAACAACACGTCCGTTCCGTTCGCCGCACCATACGATTTCCGATGCCGGGCTGTTGGGCGGCGGTAGCAATCCTGGACCCGGCGAGGTTTCGCTGGCGCATCACGGCGTGCTGTTCCTCGACGAGCTCCCCGAGTTCCGGCGGCAGACGCTGGAGGTGTTGCGTGGTCCGTTAGAGGATCGGGTCGTGACCATTTCCCGCGCGGCCGGCTCACTGACCTTTCCGTCGAATTTCATGCTGGTCGCCGCAATGAACCCCTGTCCATGCGGTTATTATGGTGACATGAAACGAGAGTGCCGCTGTTCGACGCGGCAGATTGAAAACTACCGGCAGAAGATTTCCGGCCCGCTGCTGGATCGAATCGATCTTCATGTGGAGGTTCCGTTAGTGGACTTCCGCGAGCTGTCGTCCAACACCAGTACCGGCGAAAAGTCGGATGTCATTCGGGAGCGTGTGGGTGCTGCTAGAAAGATCCAGCTCGAACGTTTCAAAAAATCCTCGAACACCACGAACTCGTCCATGGGTTCCCGCCAGGTCCGCCAGCACTGCCAACTCAATGCCGAAAGCAACGGCTACCTCGAACATGCGATGGAGGAGATGAATTTTTCCGCCCGCGCCCATGATAGAATCCTGAAAGTCGCCCGGACCTTGGCTGACCTGTCCGGCTCCCCTGCTATCCGCCCGAACGACATCCTGGAGGCGATCCAATACCGCACGCTGGATCGGAAGCTTTTTTCATGAAATGAAGGACAAGGACTGTTGGGTCTGAACAGGAATGGTCTTTTGGCGGATTCGAGCGATCGGTTTCCGACTTTTTTCTGGGATGCGGAACATGGTCGGCCCTCGATCCCAGTACACCAGTCGTCAAAAATCAGGTTGGAAGTACACCGACCGTGAAATTGGAAAAAATTCCATGAATCTGCGCCATTTTCCGGCCAGTTATCTGATAAGTTTTAGTTCTCGACGGGTCATTTCCTAAGAAATTTTTAATATTCGAGATCGGATTTACTGCCTATGCTTCTGATTATGAGTAGATTAGGGAAATATTATGATTTTCCTGATTTCTACTTGCCGCCGAAGTGTATTTCAGTGTATCCATAAATCGCTGACGCGACGGTCAGCCACGCCGATGACCACCGACGACCAAAAATACAAGAGCTTCCACTCTTACAAGATGGACCCGAAATTCCGGGTTTCCATCCCGATTGCTTGGCGTCCTGAGGCGAATGGCGCGCTCTTCCTGCAATTTTCGAGCTCGCACGAAATGCCGGTCGTTAAAGTGCTCAGCGGAGAGGCCTACAACGAGAAGGTCGCCTTGATCAAAAGCAGCGACAAGACCCCGGCCGAAAAGTCCTTCCTGCTCGGCAAGCTCGCGATGCTCTGCCGCGAGGTGACCTTGAACGACCAAGGCAAGTTGCTCGTTCCAAAAGATCTCAGTGAAAAAGCCGGCATCGCCGCCGATTCCGAAGTGTTCCTCGCCGGTCGCGGCAACTACTTCGAAGTCTGGAGTAAGTCGAACTTCGAAGTGGCGCTCGCCATCGAGTCCCGCCCGGTCGAGCACGACGATCTCGGAATTTTCTAATCCCTCACCCACCACACACCCAACAGCAGCAATGTTGTTCACCCCACCAACTCTGGCACTTGACGCGGTCCGCAATACGGCGGCTCCGGCCGCTCTCGAACAGGCGCCAGGGTTGGGACTCTTTTCATCTGGATGCGCGGAATTCCTCGGGACAGGAGCCCACGCATCGACACCATCGGATTCCCGCACCGCTCCTGGCTGGTTGTCGGGGCGGGGTCCGGTCACTTTCCTGGCTGGGCGCACGAAGTCTCTCGGGACAGAGCTTCTCGCGCTTTTTGAAACGATGGTCCGCACCGCTCCTGGCTGGTTGTCGGTGCGGCCATCGCAGATTTTCTATCAAAAGCAACTCCATGCGCTCGGGACAGCACAAGGTTTTGCCGATCAAACGGACGTCCGCACCGCTCCTGGCTGGTTGTCGGCGCGGCGTCCTGTTCCTTTCATGGCTGGGCGCAGGAGGTCTCTCGGGACAGAGCTTTCCGCGCTTTTTGAAACGATGTGCCGCACTGCTCCTGGCTGGTTGTCAGTGCGGCCATCGCAAATTTTCCATCAACAGCAACTCCATGCGCTCGGGACAGCACAAGGTTTTGCGGATCAAACGGATTCCCGCACCGCTCCTGGCTGGTTGTCGGTGCGGGGTCTGGTGACTTTCATGGCTGGGCGATTGGACCTTTTCGGGAAGGTATTCCACTCGCTATTTGAAACGATGGCGCGCGCCGCTGATAGTAGTGTGTTTGCGGCGCGGCCATCGACGGATTTCCTATCAGAACAACACCATGCGCTCGGGACAGCACAGGGTATTGTCGAAAAAACGGATGCCTGCGCTGCTCCTGGCTGGTTGTCAGCGCAGGCTCCCGTCGATTTTTCCGAAGCGCCCCTTGTTTCCGGCGGCTATCATCTCCCGGTGTTTCCGGTCGAGACCGCGGAGTGGATGGGAGCGGCGTCCGACAAGTTCATCATCGACGGCACCCTCGGCGGTGGTGGCCACAGCGAGATTTTTCTCAAGGCCGGCGCACGCGTCCTGGGCGTCGACCGCGATCCGGAAGCGCTCGCCCACGCGCGTGCGCGGCTGGCGGCATTCGGCGACCGATTCTCCACTTGGGAAGGCAACTTCTCACAGATCCAGGGGATCCCCGGGATCCAACAGGGGGAAAAGGCCGACGGTCTTCTGTTGGATCTCGGGGTGTCTTCCCGCCAGCTCGACTCCGCCGCGCGCGGGTTTTCGTTCATGCGCGAAGGCCCGCTCGACATGCGGATGGGGCCGTCCAGCCCGCGCACCGCGGCGGACATCGTGAACGGCTGGCCGGAAGCGGACATTGTAAGGATTCTGTTTGAATACGGCGAGGAATCAAAAGCCCGCCGCATCGCCGGCGCGCTCGTCAGACAGCGCGCCGTCAAGCCATTCGTCACCACGCTCGACCTCGCGGATTTCATCGAAAAAACCGTTGGTCGCCACGGCCGGACGCATCCCGCGACCAAAACGTTCCAGGCGATCCGCATGGCGGTGAATGAGGAACTCGAATCGCTTGCCACGGCTCTAGCAGCTGCTCCCACTGTTTTGAAGCCGGGTGGCCGCTTGCTCATTATCACGTTCCACAGTTTAGAGGACCGGATGGTGAAACGGTTTTTGAAACACCGCTCCACCGGATTCCTCGATGATCCGGGATGGCCGGAGCCCCGGCCGAATCCTGACTATCAGTTCCGGCTGCTGGCGAGAAAAGCCATCGCCCCATCCGCCGAGGAAACCTCCCTGAACCCGCGAGCCCGCAGTGCGAAACTGCGGGTTGCCCAGCTTTTGGACCCCAAGTCATGAACCGCCGCCGCAACGAATCCCGCCCGTCCATGTCCATCTTCTTCGCGGTCATCCTCGCCGGGGCAATCGTCGCGGCCGGTGGTGTGCTCCATGCGTATTATAAAAACCGCCAGATCGCCATCACCCGCGAGATCGATGCGATCGATCGCCGCGTCGAACAATACCGGCTCGACATCCGCACCACGGAAATGCGGATGGACCAGCTCCTGAACCGTTTTGTCATCCGCAAACAAATCGAAGAAAACGGATCCACCCTGCGCCCGATTCCGATGGGAGCCGTGGAGGAAATCAACCCGTTTAACACCACCCGCCAAAGCGTCGCCTCCACCGAGCCATAGCCTGTGAAATCCGCCTTTCAATCCCGCTGCATTGTCCTGTGCTCGATCCTGGTGGTCGGGCTCAGTGCGCTTTCGGCCAGGTTGATCCAGATTCAGTTGGTCGACCGGAAACGCTATGCGGAAAGCTCCCGCAAGGCCTTCCACCGCGTGGAAAAACTACCAGCGCTGCGGGGAATGATCGTGGACCGCCGCGAGGAGCCGATGGCAAAAAGCATTCCCGTTTCCACGGTCTTCATCGACAAGAACCACCTCTACGATCCCAAACTGGCGGCCTACGGACTTGCCTACGAGCAGGCGAGCTCCGAGCCCGGTTGGGACAAGCTCGACGTGACCAAACAACGCCGCCGGATCAACGGGCTTCGCGGTGAGTTGTTAGCCAGTGAGAAGGCGGACGTGCTCGTCCAGAAGCATCTCGCGTATGCCATGGGGATTCTATCAAGGCCACTCGGCATGCGCCGCGAGGAGCTGCGTGACAAAATTGAAAACAGCAAGGGCAAGTGGGTGCCCGTCGCGAAGGACCTGCCGGAAGATGTCGCGGATCAGGTCCGCGACGAGATCGACCGTCACTGGATCCAGGGCTTCGAATTTGAAAATTCCATCAAGCGCTGGTATACCGCGCCGAATCTTGCGACCCACCTAACCGGCTTCACCGGGGAGGTCGAGGACACCGACGAGGAAGGGAAAACCCACACCACGGTGCAGGGCCGCTTCGGGATCGAAATCGCGATGGAGGAATTTCTAGCAGGCCGTGAAGGCTCGCGCGAACATTGCCGTGATGCCCGCGGACTGGTCGTTCCCGGGACCGCCGCTAGCCTCCGTCCACCACGCGCGGGGCTCAACGTGCAGCTCACCATCGACATGGGCCTGCAGGCGATCGTCGAGGAGGAACTCGACGCCGGCCTTGCCGAATTCGAATCCGTCCGTGGCGGCGTGGTGCTGATGGACCCGAAGACGGGTGAGATTCTCGCCATGGCCAGCCGCCCGACCTTTGATCTGAACCACAAACAGAACATCGCGGAAAACGGCTACAACTACGTGACCCAGGCGATCTACGAACCCGGATCCACCATCAAGATCGTCGCCACTTCCGGTGCGCTCAACGAAGGCCTGGTTGCGCCCGTTTCAATGATCAACTGCCACAATGGCTACTATCAGGACGGCGCGGTCGTGCTGAAGGATGATCATCCGGCAGGCCAGCTATCATTTGAGGGAGTACTACAACATTCCAACAACATCGGAACCTACAAGATCGGTCGGCAGTTAGGTTCGGAGCGATTTTATGATTATCTTCACAAATACGGATTCGGCCGCAGAACCGGCATCCAGTTGAGTGGCGAAAGCTCGGGAATCGCTCGCAACACAGGCAATCCCGTCGATTTCTCCCGCGCCTGTTTCGGCTATGCGACCAACGTGACGCCGCTGCAGCTCGCGTGTGCCTACTCGGCCATCGCCAGTGACGGGCAGCTCCGCAAGCCGCATATCGTCAAGTCGCTCGTCGCCAACGACGGGACCGTGGTGGAAGAATACGAGCCGGAGGTCGTCAACCGCGTGATCTCCGCCAAGGCGGCCGCCCAGATGCGGGCCGCGTTGGAAAAAGTCGTGATCAAAGGAGGCACCGCCACGCAAGCCGCCGTGCCAGGGTTTTCCGTCGCAGGCAAAACCGGCACCGTGCAGAAGCACAATCCAAAGGGTGGCTATCTGGAAGGCACCTACATTGTTTCATTCGTCGGCATGATGCCGGCTCAGAACCCGGCGTTCGTTTGTCTGGTGGTGGTGGATGATCCCCACACCCGCAAGGTCAACCGCTATGGGGGAACGATCGCAGCACCGATTTTCAGAAAAATCGCGACCCGTGCTGCTGCCTATATGAATTTGCAACCGACCGAAATCGTTCCACCTCCGCTTGCCACTGCTTCCAGATGATTCTCCGTGACCTAGTTTCCTGTCTTCCAAGCGTAACGGCCGCCGGTTCGTTGGATGCGGACATCCATGGCATCACCGCGTCATCGCGTGAAGTGACACCGGGCATGATTTTCGCCGCCATCCGTGGCACGTCGATCGACGGGCACCGTTTCATCAACGATGCGCTCGCCGCCGGTGCGACCGCCATTCTAGCAGAGTCCGCACAGCCTGCTGACTACTCGGCTGCCGCGACATGGCTTCATGTCTCCGACAGCCGTTCATCGCTTTCCACATTCGCCTCCACCCTGGCCGGACATCCGTGGAAGGATCTGAAGGTCGCAGGCGTGACCGGCACCAATGGCAAGACCACCACCGCATTCCTGCTGCATCACCTGATGAAATCCGTGTGGCATCGAGCGGGTTTGTTAGGAACCATCGTGGTCGATGACGGCGAGTCCGAGGAGCCTGCAAAACACACCACCCCGGGTTCGATCGAGCTCTCTACCCTGCTGGGCCGCATGCGTGACAACGGCTGCCGCGGCGTGGCGATGGAGGTTTCTTCACACGGCATCCATCAGAAACGCATCTCCGCGATCGGTTTCGACGCTTGCATTTTCACCAATCTCACGCAGGACCACCTCGATTACCACGGCACGCTCGATGCCTATTTCCAGGCAAAGGCCGATTGGTTCCAAGCGCTCGCCGCTGATCCGCTAGGCAAAAAACCGGTGGCCGTCATCAACATCGACGACGCTTACGGCCGTGAGCTCGCCGAGGCACTCGACGGGAAGATGCCCGTGCTCCGGTTCGGCTTCGGCGTGCACTGCGATTTCCGTGCTAACAATTTCCGCCAGAACGCCCGCGGGATGGAATTCGAGCTCACGGCGAAGGGAAAAAGTTTCCTCGTGCGCGCTCCATTGATCGGTCGTTTCAATGTTTACAATCTGCTGGCCGCCATCACCGCCGCCAGCGCCTGTGGTATCAAGCCGCGCGAAGCCGTCGCCGCCTTGGCCGATGCACCGCAGGTTCCCGGTCGCATGGAAAATGTCGGAAACGCCGGTGGTGCCACGGTTTTTGTGGACTACGCGCACACTCCGGATGCGCTCGAAAACGCCTGCCGCACGCTCAAGGAACTCGATCCACGGCGCCTCATCACCGTCTTCGGCTGCGGTGGAGATCGTGACAAGATCAAGCGCCCGCTGATGGCCGCCGCCGCCGCACGTCATAGTGACGCCCTGGTGGTGACTTCCGACAATCCACGCTCCGAGGATCCTCTAACGATCATCAGCGAGATTGAAAAGGGCCTCGGTGGAAAAGCTTCCCGCAGCATTCCCGACCGTTCCGAAGCGATCAGTTTCGCCATCGCGAATTCCCTATCAGGCGATATCGTCCTGATCGCGGGCAAGGGTCATGAGACCACCCAGCAGTTCGCCACGGAAACCCTCGATTTCGACGACCGCAAACACGCCAGCAAGGCCCTGCGCGACCGTGCGCAAGCCATCTCAGACATGCGATGAAACCGCTTTCCGCCCAACAGATTGCGACCATCCTCGGCGTTCCCGTCGCCGCGGGAAATCCTGACGCGCTCGCCTTCGGTGGCGTGTCCACGGACACGCGTTCGCTGCCGGATGGGTGCGTGTTTTTCGCACTTCGCGGTGAGAATTTCGATGGCGATCAGTTTGCGGCAAAAGCTTTGGCAGCTGGTGGGGCAGTGGCCATTGTCCACAAATGGCAGGGTGAACTTCCTGTTGGAACAGCGGTTATCGAGGTTGCCAACACGCTTTATGCACTTCAACGGCTCGCCTGCTGGTGGCGCAAGCAGCTGGATATTCCGGTGGTCGGCATCACGGGATCCAACGGAAAAACCAGTACAAAGGATTTCACGGCAGCCGTACTCTCGCAGCGTTTCAATGTTTCCGCCACGCTAGGCAATTTGAATAACCACATCGGCGTGCCACTAACCGTGCTCGCCACAACTGCGGAACACACCGCTGCGGTGTGGGAAATGGGCATGAATCATTCGGGCGAAATCGCGCCGCTGTGTGAGATTGCACGGCCGAAATACGGTATCATCACCAACATCGGAACGGCACACATCGAGTTCCTTGGAACACGCGATGCCATTGCCGAAGAGAAGGGAATGTTAGGCCGCGCGCTGCCAGCGGACGGCATTCTGTTTCTCCCTGCGGTCTGTGAATATTACGACTACTTCCGCAAGCGCTCGAAGGCGGGGATGATCGTCGTCGGCAACGGTCGGGGGCTCGTCCGTGCCGAAGATCTCCGCTTCGAAGCAGATGGAACGACTTTCAAACTTGTCATCGAGGGCGAGCAATCTGCAGAGGTTTCCTTACCCGTTCCAGGACGGCACATGGTCACCAACGCCCTGCTCGCCGCCGCAGTGGGATGGAAACTCGGACTTTCTCCCACGGAAATCGCTGCCGGTCTATCAAGTGCGACGCTCACCGGCGGTCGCCTCCGCCGTTTCGATTATCAGGGCACGACTGTGATCGACGACACATACAACGCGAATCCGGAGTCCATGGCCGCGGCCATCGAGACTCTTGCCGATACGCCTGTTAGCAATGGCGCACGCCGTTTCATCGTGCTTGGCCGCATGGGCGAACTGGGCGTCCACGCTCCGGCGGCCCACCACCGCACGGGGGAACTGGCCGCACAGCGCAAGCTCAACGTCGTTGCTGTGGGCGAGGGCGCGGAAGGCATTGCGACCGGCGCCCATGATGCTCCCTATTTTCCCGACCTCGAACAGGCCGCGCAATGGCTGACACGCGAGGTGAAACCCGGCGACGTGGTGCTCTTCAAAGGTAGCCGCTCCGCCACTGTCGAACGCGTCATGCACGCCGCATTCCCCCGAAACTGATGCTCCCTGCGATCTATGATTTCTGGTATAACGCCTTCCAAGCCGAACAGGCTGCGGGGCAGTCGGGCTGGGCGCACACGTTTTCTTTCCTGAATCTTTTCCAATACATCACCTTCCGCGCGGCGACCGCCGGACTGCTGGCGTTCATTCTATCAGTCATCTTCGGGCCTCGCGTCATCCGCAAACTCATCTCGCTGAAAGTCGGCCAGCCGATCCGCACTGCGGAGGAAGTCCACAAGCTGGCGGAGCTGCATGGCGGGAAAATCGGTACGCCGACGATGGGTGGAGCGTTGATCCTCGGCTCGGTAATTGTTGCGACGCTGGTCTGCGCCCGTCCGCTCAATCCATTCATCGCCGTCTGCGCCTGCACGATGGCTGCTTGCGGTTTGTTAGGATTTGTGGACGACTATAAGAAGGTGAAGGAGAAAAAGTCCGACGGCATCAGCAGCCGGAAAAAACTCGGCTGGCAGCTTTTCATCGCGCTGGTGGCAGCGGGATTCGTTTATTTCAAAACCGAAATTTCCGGATACGGTGCTACCCCCCAGCAGCTCGCGGACGGTCTTGCGGGTTATCGGTTAGGTAAAAACCCTATTGAAGTCGGCGCGATCTGTTTCCCTCTCGCCAAGGAGCCACTGCTCAATCTGGGATGGCTGGTGATTCCGTTTTTCGCCATCGTGATCATCGGTTGCTCGAACGCGGTCAATCTCACAGACGGCCTCGACGGACTGGCAACCGGGACCACCATCAGCGTGGCGCTTTCCTATGCATTCCTCGCCTATCTGGCAGGTCATTTCTACATGGCCACGGAGTATCTCGTCATCCCGCACAACCGCTACATCGGCGAGTTGGCGGTGTTTCTAATGGCGCTGGTGGGTGCCTGTTTTGGATTCCTCTGGTTCAACTGCCATCCAGCGAAGGTGTTCATGGGCGACACCGGATCGCTCGCGATCGGCGGCGCTCTGGGCACGGCGGCGATCTGCACCAAGCAGGAGCTGCTCCTCATCATCATCGGCGGGGTCTTCGTAATGGAGGCGATGTCGGTGATCCTGCAGGTCGGCAGTTTCAAACTGCGCAAGAAGCGGATCTTCAAGATGTCGCCCATCCATCATCATTTCGAGCTGCTGGGCTGGCATGAAAACCAGGTGATCATCCGCTTCTGGGTCATTTCCATCATGCTCGCGCTGTTCGGGCTCGCCCTTCTCAAGATTGCCTAACTGAATGAACCTCTCCGGAAAACATGTTGCCATCCTCGGTGCCGGTCGCAGCGGCCGTGCCGCCGCCGCGCTCGCATTGCGCGAGGGGGCGACCGTGTCCGCATGGGACACCGCGGGTCCGGAGGCGTTTGTCGGCATGCCGGAAGGCGTGATGATCCATCCGGAAGCGACGCAAGAACAGGGCGGCAAGGTTTTTTCCGACATCCTGGTGGTGAGCCCGGGCATCGACACTTATGGCGCATATGTGGCGGCATTTTCCAGCAAGGCTGGCGAGGTCATCGGCGAGGTGGAGCTGGCGGCGCGTTTCTATCAGGGAAAAATCATCGGCATCACCGGGACCAACGGCAAGACGACGACCACGGAGCTCATTGAGCGCATTCTATCACATGCGTCGCTCGGCGGAACGGCTTGTGGCAATTATGGAACGCCGTTTGCTGAAGTGGTGCTGCAGGCGAACCCGCCGGCGGTGGTTTCCCTCGAGCTGAGTTCCTTCCAGCTTGAAACCATCCGCACGCTGCATCCCGTGGTGGCCGTCTGGTTGAATTTCGCACCCGACCACATGGACCGCTACCCGACCGTCGAAGCTTACCGCGCGGCGAAACTGCGGATTTTCGAGAATCAGACACGGGATGACACCGCTGTCGTTAGAACTGGTGAGAACCTTCCAGCGCTTGCAGCAAAGGTAGTGACGTTCTCAACAACGGATGAATCCGCGGACTGGTTTTCCAACGGCACGACCATCGTTCACGGTGATGAGACGCTCCTGCACATGGATCGCGACACAAGCCTGCGCGGACTGCACAACGCGGAGAACAGCATGGCCGCGCTGGCGGCGTGCGCCGCGCTGGGAGTTTCCACGCCGGTGATGCGCGAGGCGCTGCACGGCTACTCACCGCCTCCGCACCGCTGCGAGTTGATCCGGACTTTGGATGGTGTCGAATATCTGAATGATTCCAAAGCAACCAACCTTCATGCGTTAGAGAGTGCGCTGCGTTCGCAGACACGGCCGGTCGTGTTGATCGCCGGCGGCAAGGAAAAGGGTTTGGACTACTCGGCGGTGGTGCCGCTGCTCCGTGAAAAAGCGCTCGCAGCGGTCACCTTCGGCCAGATCGCGCGGCCGTTGGCGGACTTGTTTTCGAACGCCGTTTCCTGCCAGTCCGTTTCCACACTCAGCGACGCCGTCGCCACCGCCCGCAGCCTTGCACCGCGCGGTTCCACCATTCTTCTCTCACCCGGCACCTCGTCCTTCGACCAGTTCACCGGCTACGAGCAACGCGGAAATGCTTTCCGTGATCTCGTGCACCAGCTCCGCTAACCGTTATGAAGCCCCACACCCTGCCCGTCAAACGCCGTCCCGCTCCGAAAGGGATTCTCAAGCGCCTCAGTGCCGTCACTCGAAACCGCAAACAGCGCGTCGCCGCGACGGCGGGCGCCGACATGGAAGTGGAGGACAGCGGTTCTAAAATCTCACGTGCACTCACGATCATCTTCCTTTTCCACATTGTGGCGATCGGCCTGATTTTCGTTCACAAGCAGTTCCTCGACGGTCGTCCGAGCGAGCTGGCCACCGTCAAAAAGGCGGAAAAACTGCCGGCCGTCGCAGTCGCACCGGCGCGCACGGACTGGCCGCGCCTGGAACCGGGCGACAAGTCTTACATCGTCAGGGCGGGCGACAACTACACGCGGATCGCGGCGGTGGAGGGCGTGGATGAAGGCGAGCTGCGGCTGATCAACAAGCACGTCGATATCGGACCGGGGCTCATCCTCAAAGTTCCACCGAAGCGGATCGTGGCGAAAGAGTCACCGGAAGTGACGGCCATCCGCGACAGCATGCCGGTGGACCGCGACCAGGGCCTCGTGGAAGTGGACGTGAGCAATGCGCCGCGGGCTCAATTGATCCGTCCTAACATTCATCCCTCCGGTGATGCGCCGAAAGCCAGTCTCACGTCGCGCGCTGCGACCCCGGTTACTAACAACACCGCGCCGCTGGTGGCTTCGGGAAAAACCTACACCGTCCAACAGGGAGACAGTGTCTGGCGCATTGCCAATCGTTTCAAAGTGAATCAGGATCGGCTGATGAAGGCCAATGGCATCAGCGACGCCCGCAAGGTGAAGGTCGGGATGAACCTGGTGATCCCGAAGTAAACCGCTTACAGAATGACCCGCCATTGCTCCGCCATTCTCTGTGCTGCTGTCGCCACCCTGGTCGCCATCGGGCTGACCATGCTGGCGAGCACCAGCGCGTGGGTGAAGGGAGTGGAGGCGCCCTATCACTTTCTCAGCCGCCAGGCGATGATGGTGGCAGTGGGTCTCGTCGCGGCCATCATCGCGTCGCGGTTTCCGCTGGAAAAGACCCGCAAGCTCGCTCCATGGCTGTTTGTGGGAACCTGTTTCCTGCTGGTGCTCTGTTATGTGCCGGGTATCGGTGTTTCCATTTTCGGTTCGCGGCGCTGGATTCAAGTGCCGGGAATCGGTCAGTTCCAGCCTTCGGAGCTGTCGAAAATCGTGATCGTGATCTGTTTATCTGCCTGGTTTGCGCGGTGGCAGACGGAGGTCCACACCTTCTGGCGCGGATTCGTCGTGCCGGGGGTTATTGCCGGAATTCCGATTCTCCTCATCGCCGGGGAAACGGACGTGGGGTCCGCTCTATCAGTTTCCGTTGCGGTGGGAGCGATCCTGTTTTGCGTGGGAACGCGGATCTGGTTCATGGCTCCGACAGCACTATCTGTCATCTTCGCTGCCGCTTATTATGTGCGGCACAACGAAAACCGCTGGGGACGCATCCAGGCGTGGCTCGATCTGGATAATCCTGTGAATCAGCTGGACCGCGGCATGCAGCAATGGCGCTCGTTGTTAGCGCTGGGCAACGGCGGTCCGTGGGGAGTGGGACTCGGAAATGGGGTGGAAAAATTCGGCACGCTGACGTTTGCCCACATTGATTTCATCTTTCCGGTGATCGGTGAGGAGTTAGGATTGCCGTTTACCCTCGGTGTGGTGATGTGCTTCGTGCTCATCGCCGTCTGCGGCTGTGGCATCGCGCTGCAGGCAAACAATGTTTTCAACCGCTGTGTCGCACTTGGGCTGACCTGCGTGATCGTCGTGCCCGCGATTCAGAACATCGCGGTCACTACTGCGATGTTGCCGAACGACGGTCTGCCGCTGCCTTTCGTCAGCTTCGGTGGAACAAGTCTGGTCTTCAGCCTCGCTGCGGTGGGCATGCTGGTCGGAATCCACCGGCGGTCGCATGCGGTGGTGTCAGAGGAGTTTCCGCTTACGAAACAGACAAGGCTGGCGGTTCGGCTTTAAGACCCCTACCACACGGCGACCAGTTAGGTAGGGCCGAAACAGTGCATGGCGTTCTCGCGGGTGATGGCGGCCAAGGATTCTGCAGGGATTTTCAAAGCTGCGGCAAGGGCGTTGCCGATGGTTGGAAGATTTGCCGGGTGGTTGATGTTTTCCGGGAGAGGATGGGTGACAAAATCCAGCGGGGGGAGCATGTCAGGGCCGTCTGTTTCCAGCAGAATGCGATCGAGCGGAAGCTGGCGGAAGACATCGAGAACGGCGGATTTCCGCGGATGGAGGAAGTGTCCGGAAAAGGAAAAACACGCACCTAACGGAATCAGGCGGCGGGCGGTCTCGATCGACCCGCCGAATGAATGCATGAGAAAGCGTGAGGGTGGGGGAGTTTCGGCAAATGCATCGAAAAGTGCGCCCCATGCCTTAAGGCAATGAATGGTGATGGAGCGGTCAAGCTCGCGGGCGAGGCGGAGTTGATCCATGAAGACCGGTCGCTGGATTTCGGTGGATGGTTCGAAAACCCAAGTGTCCAGCCCGCACTCGCCGATGGAGGCGGTAGGGAATTTTTCCATCAGATCTTGGAGTCGGCTCTGCCAGCCTGGCCGGGCCGTGTGCGCATGCCAGGGGTGAATGCCAAAGGCGGGACTGATGAGATTCGGGTGGTTTGCGGCGAGGTTGGCGACGCTGTCCCAATCGTCCTCACAAGTCGCGTTGACGATGCAGCGCGAGATGCCCGCAGAGCGCATCTCTGCAATGATTGGCAACGGATCTCCGAAGCGCGGCGAATGGAGATGGTTGTGGGAGTCGGTCCACATGGGTGAAGGTGGCGGCCACAGACCGACGCTGACTGTCTGTTAGCGGAGGCCGCGTGGGGCGAGTTTTTTTGGGGCGTCGAACGTGACGTCGGTGATGGAGATACGGCGGCCACCGTTGTTAGGATCACAGGTGGCGACCTGCATTTTCCGCAAGGTCCAGACGTCATCTGATACTTTCATGACGTCCTCGACCTCGAATTCCTTGACCTTGCCGCCGGTTCGGTTGTGACCGGTGATCTTCATGAAAGCGCCGAACTTGGTGTGAACCCAGATGTAGACGACATCGTAGTTGCCAGAGCTGCCTTTTGGCTTGTCGATGCGCAGCTTATAACAAGGTTGGCCGCCGATGTTCTCGTTGCCTTCAAATTTCGGATTCGGCCAATAAAAAAAACGGAGGGCGAGGTCTTCGTAGGTCAGGTCGGTGCCGGCGATGGGCTGCGTGATTTTTCCGGATGGAAAGTCCTGGGTCTTGCCGTTGATCATCTCAAACAGATCATATTTTTCATCAGCGAGACGCATGTGGAAGATGCGCCAGGTGTTGTTCTCGTTGAACTGGAACTGGATGTTCTTTCCATCAAGGAAGAGGGCGATAGGGCTTTTTTTCCCATCTTTTGATAGATTTCCTTTCAGCGGTTCGGTCTTGTCCAGTTGGGTGAGAGTGGCGGAGATGCGTGCGCCGCGGAGAATGGTGTCGGCATCGGGCTGCTGGGCATGGGCACTGGAAACAAGCGCAGCGGCGAAGAGTGCTGATTTGAAATTCATGTGGGCAGGATGGTGCAATCGGCGCGTTGGACAAGCTTTGCGGGGATTTCCTTCAAAAAAGCCCGGAGGACAGGCGGTTAATTTTTAGAATCCGGTTTTTTGGGGCTTGATGAAGCGGGGGCAGGTGAATTGGATGGTCACAACGCAAGAGACGTTCCCCGCCCCCATGAGTCTTCGAAAGCAGCTATCAGACATCCTCCCCACCCTTCTCCCGGGAAATCCCGCGGATTCGATCAAAGGAACCGAGTTGATCCGCCTGACGCGACTGCAACTGACCGGCAACTACTCGGATGCGTCGCTGCGCTATCATTTTTCCATCATGTCGTGCGATCCGGCCTCGCCCATTGCGAAGGTGGAAAAAGGCCAGGGTTACTACCGCCGGAGCGCGCCGCTGCCTGCTCTATCAGGAGCACAGGAGTTGCTGGCGCTGACACAGGGACGGCTCGATGATCTAACGACCGCTGACGCGGACATGGTGGATGAAACCATGCTGCGGATCCGCAAATTCCGCGCGGTGGTTACGCGTTATTTTGAAATCAACGGTCGTTTCCCGTTCGCCTTCCGCCAGGCATTTGGCAAGGATTCGCCCATCAGTAATCTTTGGAAATATCCTGAGCTGGTACTCGTCGATTGGGAAACCGGCGGCTCTCCGGATGAGGAGATGTCGCTGGATGAAACGATGCTCGCCTTCAAGCAGCGGTTGGGGATCGCCCCATTTCGCCTGCACGCGGCCCGGCTGCGGATCCAGCCGTCATTGCAGACGTATCGGGAGGATTTTTTCCAAACGCTGGCGGTTTCCATGTGGGCGCAGGGTGGTGAACTGATTTACGCCGCGCCAATCGAGGATGAGGCGCTGGCGGATGGCTTGCGCCGCCTGAGTGCGACATTTGGCGTGGGGGTGACCTCGTTCGGTCTAACGCCTGAAGTGCTGGAGGAATTGCCGCGTCCGGCAAACATTCTCAATGCTCATCCGCGCGAAACCGAGGCCATCATGGCGAAGCTCGATTTCAACCGGATTTCTGCTCCCAAGTCGCGGCCGCATTTGGATTGGGCGGCGCTCACTTCGATGCGCAACGAGTCTGAAGAAGCGGAGAAACTCGTGCAATGGCTGACACGCTGCATCGACGGACGCCGCGCCGAAGGGTTCAAGGAGGACTGATTTCCATCGGTGAGCTGGACCTTTCAAAGTATTGCGGTCGTCGGCTCCGGGGCGATCGGGCTCTACTACGGCGGTCGGCTCGCAGCGGCGGGGGAGGACGTCAAGTTTTTGATGCGGTCTGATTTCGAAATGGTTTCGAAATACGGGCTGAGGGTGAAAAGCATCCATGGTGATTTCGAGCTACCAGAAGTTAGAGCGTTCCGGACCGCCGAGGAAATCGGTCCCGTGGATCTGGTGATCGTGGCGTGGAAGGCGACTTCGAACGATCAACTTGCCAGCGTGTTGCCGCCTCTTTTGCATGAAACGACGCAGGTGCTTACGCTGCAGAATGGATTGGGAAACTGCGAACGCATCGTGGAGATCGTCGGGCCTACGAACGTGCTGGGCGGTTTGTGTTTCGTCTGCATCAACCGTCTATCAGCCGGACTCGTGAGTCATTCCGGCGGAGGAAGAATCTCCATCGGTGAGTGGATGCGAGGGGAGTCCGGTCGCACTGAGGAAATCGCCAGGCGTTTTCAGGCGGCGAAGATCCAAGGATTTGCCGTGGAGAACTTACGCCAGGCGCAGTGGGAGAAACTCATTTGGAACATTCCTTTCAATGGTTTTTCGGTTGCAGAAGGAGGGGTGACGACCGATGTCCTACTAGGAAAAGACGCCAAGGAAAACGAAATCCGCCTGGTGATGGCCGAGGTGATCGAGGCGGCGCGGGCGTTGGGGCTCGACCTAGAGGATGAGTTGATCGAAGCGAACATTTCACGCACCCGGCCGATGGGTGCTTATCGAACCTCGAGCATGATCGATTTCGTCGAAGGCCGCGAGGTCGAGGTGGCACCGATCTGGGAGGAACCGCTGCGGCGTGCCAAAGAGGCGGGGGTGCCGATGCCTCACACGGAAGCGCTGCTGGAGCGCCTGCGTGCAAAATTGAAAGAACGTTAGGTCCCAGCGGCTCGTGCCGGTTTCCGTTAGGGCGTAACGAATGCCCGATAGAAACGCTTGGGACCGCTGGCCAGCGTTGCATTGTGGACATAGGTCCATGGACTTGAGACCGGAGTGTCCGAGGCAATCGTCTTCCAACTTCCGGGCAGCAGGGTGGTGCTGGTTTGAAGCGTGAGAAGATAGTAGGGAGTGGTGCGGACAGCGAGGGTGACGGCACCAGTGGCCGACCGCGAAATAGAAGTGAAGACGGGAGGTTCCAGCGTGGTTTGATTACCTCCCACATCGCCGTTGAAGGTCACTCCGGCCGTGGACGCGAGGGCTTTTCCATCCATCGAGCTGCTGGTATTCATCGTGATCGACTGATCAGCAAGAATGGTCCCTTTGAAAACAGCGAACGTGCCGATCACCGCCGAGGTGCCCACCTGCCAGAAAATGTTTCTTGGCTGTGCTCCACCTGCCAGAATGACATGAACCGTGCTCCCAACCTGCAAATCAGCGGCGATCTGGAAAATCCAAACGTCGTCCGGACCGCCGGTGAGGGTGAGGTTTGATCCGCTGATCAGCGCGGTTCCAGTGAATTTGTAAAGACCTGGAACCAAGGTGAGGCCTCCCAGGTTTCCCGCTCCGGGATTGAGGAACGGTCCGGAAGGAATCGGCGAGCGACCGGCGGCGTCGTTGATCGCGGTTGTTAGGTCGCCCTTGGCTGCAGCCAGGAGGGTGGGGGAAATCACGGAGCCGGCCGGACCCGCTGCATCCACGGTGTAGATCGTTCCGTTTACTTGTGCCTGTGTCAGGTGTATGGCGGACCCGGAAATCGGACTGGCTCCGACATCGCCATTGACGATGCCTCCGCCGGTGGTGGTGACTGCGGCACCGGCGAGAATGGCAAAATTTTCCGCGGCCCCGAGGTAGACTGGGGCCGGGCCAGCTGCGAGTAAGACCGTCCCCTGCAGGATCATGCCGACGCCACAAAACAGGGCGGTGAGATGGGCTTTTGGGGTAGTCAATTTGGGTTTCCGAAGGGCGACGGCAGGATTTGAACCTGCCTTTTGGAGATCAAGGTGTATGGTCATGTAATGGGTGGTTCGGGTGATTGAACGCGCGATAGCCCTCGCATTCGCCGTGCCGTAGCGTGGGAATCGTCCATGGTTGCAAGCGTATGATACCCATCATGGCGAGAAACTTGAATGAAGCCCTCCAAGCCGACTGGAACGGCTGGAACTGAGGTTGCGATCGGCTGATCGAGCGGGCTTTTCGCATGTGAAGATCGCGGATAATGACCGATCCGCATTTCCCTCCCGCCCGGACAAAGCCCCTTGTCGGAAACTCCTTTCTCGGCGAGAATGCGCTGGAAGGACGAGTAAACTTCTGGAAGCTTCCCTCATTCGCCGCCGGGTTCGAATCCTGGCAACTTCACCCATGTCCGAATCACCGATTCCACCCCCTGTCAAAGCGCCCATTCCCGAAGCCCTCCGGCTTCAGTTGAATGACTTCCGGCGTCATTTGTGGCGGGTGAAGATCATGGAGGCGATCGCCGCCGGGATCATCGGACTGTTGCTTTCATTCTTGTTGGTCTATGGGCTCGATCGGATTTTTCAAACCCCTGGGATTGTCCGGCTGGCGATCCTGCTGGCAGGGATCTCGTTGTTTGCCGTTTTTGCACCGTACTGGTTGCATCGCTGGGTCTGGCGTCAGCGACGGGAAACGCAACTCGCGAGGCTGATCGCCAAGCGCTATCCGGGATTGGGTGACCGCCTTCTTGGCGTCATCGAGCTCCAGGACCAGCAAGGAAATGCCGATTCGCTCTCCCCGCGCCTGCGCGAGGCAGCGATGGAAGCGGTGGCGGCTGAAGCGGGAAAACGAAAGCTCGATGAGGCGTTGCCACCACAAAGGCACCGTCGGTGGGGGCTGACGGCGATGGCGCTGGCCGCGCTTGTAGCCGTGGCGTTTTCAGTCACTCCGCGCGCCGGAGTCAACGCATTGCAACGATGGCTGATGCCACTTTCGAGCACCGAGCGATACACTTTCACGAAGCTCGATCACCCGCCGGTTTACCGTGCGGTGGCTTACGGCGAGGCATTTGAAATCATTCTCAAGCTCGCAAAGGAGTCCGAGCAGCGTCCCGTCACCGCGGACGGGCGCTACGGTTTGCAGCCCGAAGTGGGAGCCCGCTTGGAAAAGGGAGCCTATCGTTTCATGTTCCCCGGCCAGCAGGACCCGGGGACAGTGGTTTTCCGAATTGGCGATCTCCGCCATGAAGTGCGCGTCGAGCCCGTCCCGCGACCGAGCATCGATTCCGTCGCCGCAGTGGTGACTCCTCCGACCTATCTTGGCATCCCGGAAAAAACCATCGATCTCAACACCGGCGTGCTCAGCGTCGTGGAAGGCAGTAAGGTGCGCCTCGCTCTAACGACCAATCGTCCGCTCGACAAGGCGACCTTCGGCCCCACCCGCCGGCAGGTGATTGAAGAAACGAAGGACGCCGTGATCTATCAGCCGACCGATGGTGTTCTTGAAATATCCGGACTGATCGCCCGGACGCCGACTATTGAGGTTGGCGCGGTGCCTTTCGAAATCCCCTTCGAATGGACGGACAAGTTAGGGCTCGCCGGCGAAAGCGGATTCCGCCTGAGGGTCGATGCGGTGCACGACGCCGCGCCGACCTGTTATCTACAGGGGATCGACCGCCAGAAGGTGATGCTGCCTGAAGAGACCGTGGATTTCGAAGTGCTCGCGGAGGATGATTTTGGAGTCAGGCAGAGCGGCATCGAGTGGAGCGGCGAATTTACCCGTCCCACTGATGAACGCCCCGCAAAGGGCGAGATGAAACTGGGCGATGGCTCGGCCGAAGAGCGCCGGATTCTGAAAGCCGGTTCGTTTTCCCCGGTGGCCTTCGGCATCACGCCGCAGAAGATCACCTTGCGCGGCTACACCGAGGATTTCCTGCCGGACCGCGGTCGCGTGTATTCCGAGCCGGTAATCCTCTACGTGCTCACACGCGACGAGCATGCGCAGATGCTCAAGAGCAAGTTTGATAGAAACATCACTGAATTCGAGGATCTCGCCCGTCGCGAGCTCGATCTGTTGGATGAAAACGAGCGGCTCGAAAAACTCAGTGGGGACGACCTCCAGAAGGACGAAAACAAAAGCCGCCTGGAAGATCAGGATCAGGCCGAGGCAGAAACCAAGCGCCGGATGGATGATCTAACAAAGCGGATGGAGGACCTGATGAAGGACGCGGCCCGCAACGGTGACATCGAGAAAGACACTCTCAAGAAAATGGCCGAGTCGCTCAAGTCGATGCAGGAACTCAGCCAGAAGGACGTGCCGAAGGTGCAGGAGAAACTGGGCGACTCACAGGACCAAGCAAACACACCAGAGCAGTCGAAGAAGGACGTGACCGAAGCCGTTGAAGAGCAGAAAAAGGTCGTCGAGAAGATGCAGAAAGCCATCGACAAGGCGAACGAAGCGAACAAGCAGTTCGAGGCAGGCACCTTTGTCAACCGGCTGAAAAAAGCGGCAAATGAACAGAACGGAATTGCCAGCTCGCTCATCGACGCGTTCGATCGGATTCTTGGCTCGCGCACCGCGAAGCTGGATCCGTCCGACGTCCGGCGCTTGAACGAAGCCACCAGCCAGCAGATGAACACGGCGTCTGACGTGCGATGGATCCAAGAGGACCTCTCGCATTATTTCGCCCGCACCAAGACGGATTCGTTCAAGCAGATCATGGACGAGATGAAGGAATCCCGCATCGACATCGAGCTGGAGGAAGTCCGTCTGTTATTGTCGGCTAACAAATCCTACACCGCCACTGAAGGTGCCAAAAAATGGGCGGACAAACTCGCCGAGTGGGCGAAAAAGCTCGAGGGCGACAAGGACAAAAACGGCGGTGGCGGAGGTGGCGAAGGCGGCCCGAGCCCCGAAGACGAGGATTTCGAATTCATGCTGCGGGTGATGAAACTCATCCAGCAGGAACAAGACCTCCGGGCACAGACGCGTGCACTGGAGCAGCTTCACCGCAGTTTCGAACCAGCCCCCGACTTGAAAGAAGCCCCATGAAATCAGGAATTCTAACCGCAAGCCTTGTTCTGCTCGTGCCGGCCCTGCTGGTGGCGGACGACGAAACCAAGGCGGACAAGCAGGCGAAACACAAGGACGGCTCCGTCAAGGTCGCGGACAAGCAGGACGAACTTTCTGCTGATGTCCAGCAGCTCACCATCGAACAGACGGTCCCGCAGGTGATCGAACTCCTCAACGATGTTGAGAAAATCATGGATGAAGCCACCGACCGTCTGGCCTCACAGGACACCGGCGGGGACACCATCGCCGCGCAAACTGAGATTATTGAAAAGATCCATGCCGCGGCCAAGGAGAAGAAAAAGCAGAGTGGTGGCGGTGGGGATTCCGGCAGCGCCATGATGGACATGATGGAACGTATGATGGGGAAAAAACCCGAAGGTGAAAAACCGGGTGAAGGCAAGGATGGCAAGCCGGGTGACAAAGGCGGCCAAGGTATGAACGGCTTGTCCAACACCGGCAACGATCCCACGGGGGGCGAAATCAGCGGCAAGAGTGAGGCTCGCCGCGTTCCGAAAGCGGCGGGGAACGCCGGGCACTCATTGCCCGAGGAATTCAGGAAAGCACTCGACGCCTATAACCGCGGCGCCGAGCAGAAGGTCAAGTGATGGTAAAAATTTTCACATCCATGAGTCACCACACGTCACACCGGTTTTTTCTGCGCCTGGCCGCTGCGGTGATCTTGTTAGCCGATTCGGTGGCTGCCCAGGAGATGCCAGGCCGGCAGGATGACGTGGTTCCCGCCCAGGCCGAGTTGATTTATGAGCGTGGGCTCCAGTTTCTAGCGAGAACCCAAAACGAAAAGGGCTGCTGGAACGACAGCGTGGGTGCGGAACCTGGCGTGGTCGGCTTGTGCGTTGCCGCCATGCTCGCCCACGGTGAAGATCCTAACAACGGGCCCTACGCCAAATCGATCCGCACCGGCATCGATTACATCATTTCCCAGCAGAACAGCACCAACGGCTACATCGGGTCGAGCATGTACAATCATGCGTTCGCGACCAAGGCGCTCGCTGAATCCTACGGTGTGCTTGAGAATCCAAAGATCGCCGCCGCATTAAAACAGGCGGTCGAGTTGATTGTCAGTTCCCAGAAAAAGAACCGTTTTGGCGCGTGGCGTTACACGCCGGACAGTCGCGATGCGGACACCACCGTTACCGGTTGCCTGTTGGTCACTTTATTCGCCGCGCGGAACGCCGGCATCGCGGTGCCGGATGAGACGATCAAGAAGGCCCTGGCTTTCCTGGCTACTTGCCGCGGCACGGACGGCTCCTACGGTTACACTTCTTCTTCCGGCGGCAAGCCCACTCTAACGGCGATCGGCTCGCTGTGTCTGTCACTTGCAAAGGAACGCGATTCAAAGGGCTATCAGGCCAGCCTGGCGTTTCTGAAAAAGAGCCTGGACTACCGGGACCGCTACTATCCGTATTATTACGAATACTACATGTCTCAGGCCTTGTTTCATGCGGACGACGCCACCTGGAAGGAATGGAATGCGCGCAACATCCGCTACCTGTCCACCATTCAGTCTTCGGACGGCTCGTTCCCCGGCAATCAGGGAACTTCGTTCAACACCGCGGGCGCGCTCCTCTCGTTGGCATTGAACTATCGCTATCTGCCCATCTACGAAAAATGATCCGGAAACTCATCATTTCATGGTTTGCGGGCATGACCGGTCTGACGGCTGCAGAGGCGCCGGACCTGTTGCGTTTCACGAACGGAGATCAGTTTCACGGTAATTATCTCGGCATCCGCGAAGGCCCGAAAGCGGTCTGGCAGAGTGAAGATCTATCGAATCCGGTCGATTTTAAAACCGCGCGGCTGCGTCACATCGTTTTGCATGGTGGGCGACCGTTGAAATCCCTGACTTCGCTTTCCCACGTGGCGCTCGTCAATGGCGATCGCGTTCCCGGCATCATCACTGGCCTCGATGAAGAAACCGTCACTCTGCGGACCAGTTATGCCGGCGTGATTGGATTTCCGCGGAACCAGGTCGCGATGCTCGCGCCAAGTCCGTTAGGTGGACGGATCTATTACCATGGCCCTTTCGTGGAGGACGAGTGGCAAATGACCAATGCGTCCTTTCCTTCTGGCCTTCCGATTGGGCCTGCCGCTCAGGCGGAGAAGACTCAGGAGTCAAAGGACGCGGCTGGAAAGTGGGCGTTTTCAGGCACGGCCTGGTATTGGCAGAACAAGGTTTCCGGCACAGCACTGGTGCGGAAGGACGCGATGCCGGACAAGGCCATCCTGCGTTTCGACCTCGCCTGGAAGAACCGCCTCTCCATCGCTGTTGGATTTCACGCAGATTTCGCCCGCCCCGCTGAGAACAAGGATGGCGGTGGCGATGACGATGGAAATGGCAAGCCGGCGAGGTTTGCGCCGGGCGACTCTTCAGCGCTGCCGGTGCTTTTCGGAAACAGCTACGTCCTCCATATTTTCGCCAGTCACCTGATGCTCTATCGGACATCAGTGACCGGCGAGGGCGTCGCAAGCATCGGGCGAGTCCAGGTGAACTCGAACAACGTCCGGTTGACGGATACTGGCAACGCGACGTTTGAAATCCGCAGCAACCGTGACACCGGGCAGATCACCCTATTCATCAACGATGAATTTGCCGCGCAGTGGAGCGAGGGCGGCGATGGGAGGCCGAATCCCGCAGGACTGTCTGAAAAAGGAACGGGCTTTGGCTTCGTCGTACAGGCGGAGAACTGCCCGGTTCGGCTATCGGACGTGATGGTGGCCGAGTGGAACGGCATGCCCGACTCGGCGCGCAGCCTTCAGGTGGACGACCAGGACGTCGTGCTTCTCTCCAACGGCACCGACCGTTTTTCAGGAAACGTAAAATCGTTCAAGGATGGCACCATCCTGCTGGAGGCAAAACACGGCGCATTCCAACTTGCGTTAGATGACATCGCCGAGATCCGCTTCGCAAGGAACCGTCTCGCCAATGAAACCGAGACGCCTGCCGGAAGTGTGATTGTGCGACTTGCTCCCCTCGGCCAGGTTTCCGGTCGCCCTCTCTCGGGAGACGCATCATCCATCCGTTTGCTTCACTCATTGGCTGGAAAGCTTGATTTCAATCTGGAGTCGGCCGTGATGATCGATTTTCAACCTTCTAACAATAGTATCGATGATTGGAATTCGGACTTCTGACGCCGGGCCTTGTCTGGCCTTGGTTTTTGCACTTTCCGCAGCGGCAACGTCGTGGGGTGATGAAATCTCGTTGAAAGGAGAAGCTAGCCTTAGTGGATCCATCCGATCGATCAACGCGGCGGGCGTCGTGGAGCTGGCCACCTCGCTTTCGCCGGAGCCCATCCTGCTTCGCGCCGGATCGGTGGAAAAGGTGGTATTCAGCCCACCTCAGGAAAGGCCGGACCTGCCGGGTGCCGTGGCGGAACTCATCAACGGCGACCTCCTGCCGGTCACTCTTGAAGCGCTTGATGATAAAAATCTAACGGTTTCCACGCTGGACGCCGGGCGTCTCTTAATTCCCCGCGATGCCCTCAAATCCGTGCAGCTCGGCGTGCACCAGCGCCGGACGATCTATGCGGGCCCCAAGAATGCCGAGGAATGGGTGGGCGATGCGGAGGGATCCAGAAACTGGCGTTTTGAAAACAACGCCCTCGTCGCCAATGGTCCGGCCTTTGCGGCCAGGGACTTCGCCACCCCGTCGCAGTTCGTCTTCCGGTTCTCGCTGAAATGGCAGGGAAACCCCAATTTCCAAATCTATTTTGCTGATTCACTCCGGCCCCGAGGCGAGGTGTCGGATCGTTATTACCTTCAGTTCGCCGGAGCCGGTATGGAACTCAAACGCGAGTCCACCAAGGGCAACCGCTACACCACTGTCATCCTGTCCAACCGCACACCGGAGCAGTTTCCTGATAGTTCGCTGGACGTGGAAATCCGCGTCGATCGGAAGACGGCCCGTCTCCATCTGCTCCTCAATGGCGAACCGGAAGGAGCCGGCATCGATCCCGTGAAGGGTGCCCCTGAAGGCGGCGGCGTCACTCTGGTGAGCAACGCCGCTAACGGAACGGAACAGGAAATCCGCAACATCGAAATCCTCGAACTCGACGATGCCAGAGGCCGCCACAGGTCGGAGGAGCGCGGTGATCCCAAAACCGACAGCCTGATCAGCCGCGACGATGACCGCTGGGGCGGCCGTCTCACCGGTATTCGGAAAACAGGCGACGGGCTGATATTCTCATTTAAAAGTGACTTCCAGGAATCACCCCTCGAACTTCTCGACTCCGATGTGTCCACCGTCTTTTTTGCCAGTCCAGCTGATTCCATAAAAGCCGCAGACCCCCACCCGTTCGTGCTGCGCCTGCAGGCTAACGGACTTCTACGCGTTTCGTCCTGTTCGTTTACGGAAAACTCCGTGGCCGCAGTACACCCCTTGTTAGGGCCACTGGTGATCCGCCGTGCGGGAATCTCTGCCTTGGAGCGCCTCGACCCCAAATCCAAAAAAGCGCCCGAACCATGAAGTCACTCGCTCCAATGCTTCTCCTTCTTTCCGCCGCATTTGCCACGGCTGCGGACGAAGCGGGTTCCATCGTCCGTTTCGCCAATGGCGACCAACTGTCAGGCACGATGGATTCTCTAACCACCGAAAGGCTGGTTTGGAATTCCCCCATCCTTGAAAAGCCCGCGCCGTTTTTCCTCAAGAGCGTGCTCGACCTCAAGCTCATGCCCAGCCAGCCAAAGTCTGAGGCGAAGCATGAAGCGACTGTCGCCCTGACCAATGGCGATACCGTGCGCGGCCAACTCGCCTCCATCACCGATGATGCGGTGGAACTCGACACATGGTTCGCTGGACGCCTGAAATTCCGCAGAGTCATGATTTCGGAAATCCAGGTGGATGAGCGCCCCACACTGCTCTATCAGGGGCCGTCTGGAATCGATGATTGGACGCAGACCGAGGAGCCGCACGCCTGGTCTTTCCGCGACTCATCGTTCCGGTCCACTTCCGCTGCCGGCATTGCAAAGGACGTCGGGCTGCCTGAGGAATGTTCCATCTCATTCGTCGCCGGATGGCGCGGCACTTTTGCCCTGAAGCTGAATTTTTTCTCGGACGATATCCAGCAGGATTCCCCCGAAAGCGGATATTCGATGACCTTCCAACAGCGATCCATCTTCCTTCAAAGCGGCAGGAACCAACTGGCCCTCGGACGGGTCGCCAATGCTTTTGCGCTTCAGGAAAACGAAAAGGCGAAGATTGAAGTCCGCGCAAGTTCCAAGACCGGACAGATCGTGGTGTTCATCGACGGCAAATGCATCGGTCTCTGGAAGGATCCGGAAGTCGCAGCTAACAAAATCGGGCGCGCCATCCATTTTGTCAGCCTCAATGCCTCACCGGTGCGCATTTCCGACATCAGGGTCGCGGCATGGGACGGTGTGGCGGACGAGCTACCCGAGATGCAGCCCGGTGCCGGCATCCGTCAATTCGGCGGGCTGGAGCTGCCGGACGACCAGAAACCATCCGTCGAGGAGAAGCCCGCGTCCGGACGCATGATGCTTCGAAACGGCGACAGCCTCGCTGGCGAAGTTATCGCGATCTCCGGCGACATCATCACCATCAAGACACCTTTCAAGGAAGTCAGACTTCCTGTCGGCCTTCTGAAATCCGTGGCCCTCAAACCCGCCGATCTGGAACGCTGCAAACGCGAAAACGGTGATGTCCGCGGCTGGTTCCCTGATGGCACCTCGATCGTTTTCCGACTCGAGGATGTGGCTGCCGATGGCACTCTAGCAGGCACCAACCAGAATTTTGGAGCGGCCCGTTTCCAGATGCATGCGTTCAACCGCATCGAATTCAACATCTACGACCCCAAGCTGGAAGACCTGCGCAATACCGGCGGGTGGTAGAGGGCAGGGTTCGAAATTTCCTACAATTCTGTTACGTTCACCCGCTTGATCCGCCCGGCCGATTGGTTTTGGATGACCGAGATTCACCGATTTTAATCAAATCCTTCAATAGCTCATGAAATCCACATTCCCACCCTCACTCATTTCCGTCCGCATCACGTTTGCTGCCGCCGCACTCGCTGCCACTTTCAGTCTCGGCCAAGCCACCGCCTCAGCCGAGGATCTCGATGGTGATGGCATCACCAACCGCGTCGATCCGGACGTCGATGGAGATGGAATTCTCAACGGCAAGGACCGCAACGTGGATGGTGGTGTCTGCCTCAAAGGCTCACTCAAGGGCAAATTTGTCGGTGATACTCTCCGAAACGATTCCAGCCGTGAGAAGGACATCGACGGCGATTTCCTTTCCGACGATTCCAAAAAAGAAAAGGACATCGATGGAGACGGACGCCTTGATTCCTCTGATGACGACATCGACGGCGACGGCCGCGGCAATGGCAGCGATGACGACTGCGATGGCGATGGCAAAGGCCGCGCCAAGGATGACGATGATGACGGGGACGGATCTGACGACAGTTCGGACTCCGATGACGATAACGACAAATTCAGTGATGATGACGAAAACGAAGTCGAACTCCCTCTCACCGCAAGCCCTGACGCCCCGGCCCGCAGCCGTGTCCGTGCCAAGGTGAAGCTCTCACCTAACGGAAAAATCGAACTTGAGTTTGACGCCCGCAACCTCACGGCTGGAGACTACGACGTGGTTGTTGACGGCCAGATCCTCGGTACGCTCTCCATGATCACCGAAAAGGATCGCACCGAAGGCGAGGTCCATTTCGAAACCAATCCCAACAAGGAAGACGAGCTCCCGCTGCCCTTCAATCCTTTCGGCCTGCCTGTTCTGATCGTGAAAAGCGGCGTCACTTACTTCTCCGGTATCGTGCCCACCCCATCGGACATCTTTACAGGCAGCGGAGATGACAATGGCGGCGGCGAGCGTTTCGTCAGCCAGCTCACCAAAGGTTCTGGCTTGTCCTCAGAAGCTGAAGGCAGCGTGGAAATTCAAGTCGGGAACAAAGGGGTGACCGGCCTCGAAGTCGAGGTGGAAGCAATCCCTGCCGGTGCCTACGATTGCACCGTTGATGGCACCAAGCGTGGTATTGTCAGCGTCATTGTCGTGAAAGGGAAACTCAAAGGAAAACTCCGCTATGAAGTCGTGCCGGACGGAAACGGTGAGCTTCTGTTGGACTTCGATGTCGGCGGCAAATCTATCGTCATCTCCCAGGGAGCCACCACATTCTTCTCCGGCTCCGCTCCGTCAGTCTGAGGTTTGCCCCTACGCTCTAACCATCTCCTCCAGCGTCCTCCCCGCTGCTAGAATTTCGTAATCATCGTATGTCGCCTTCTCCGCGGGCGGCCAGAAGACTCCGGCAGCGATTTTTTCCGCGACCCAGTTCGCGCAGGCTTGGGCGGCATCGAGATCGGAGGGTCCGAAACCGGGCCATTCGTGGAGGGCGACGTCGGACTCAGTGGCACCCAGAGTGAGGTAACAGGGCGCGGGCAGTGAGTTCTCGCGACCCATCACGGCGGCGGCGTAGAGGGGGAGCTGGAGATTGGTCCAGCGGAAGCTCGCGGACCTGCCTTTTTCCTCGCCGAGGAAAACGACCGGATCGTTCAGCGTATAGTGCGCCGGAAGGACGGTGGCGGTGGTGACTTTTTTCCGGTGTGCCTTGTCCACGCTGTCCACCTTGCCGGTCTTGTAGTCGATCACCCGCAGCCGGCCGCTTTCGCGGTGGCGGTCAATACGATCAATTTTGGCGACGATAGACGCGTCGCCGACCGGGATTTCGACTTTGCGCTCGACGTCGACGACCGCCCAGCCCTCGTTGCGGAGTTCTGCCTGGATTTTTGCCAGCCACAGGAAACGCTGCCGCAGTGCCTCGGTCTGGATTCTAACGGAGAGTGGCGCTCGTTTGTCGAACCACTCAATCACCACGCAGTCGAGTTCACGGGACAGCCACTCATGGAGTGCTCCCGCGTCCGCAAGTTCGCGGGCCTTCACGTCGCGGCCCCAGCGCTCGAGCACCTCGTGGGCGACTGTGCCGAAATCCCGCGCGTTCCACTCGCCGCGGCCGGTGTCGGTGCTCCGCATGCCGACGGCGTGCTTCAGATAATAGCGGAACGGGCAGGCAAGGTAGTCGGCAAGGGACGTGACGTTCAGCCGCTTCGGTGGATCGACCTTGCGGGGGAGCCACTGCCAGTCGCGCTCCCAGCGCATGCCCGCTTCGGGCGGCTCGATCTCGCGGAAGAGGGTTTTCACGCGCTCCGGCAGCTCGCTTCTCTCCGCAGCTAACAAAAGCCGTGATGGCAGCAGCGACTCGCCGCCCCCGCCGGATTTTCCGCAGATCACGTCCACGCGTCCGTGCTTGCGGCGCGCCTCCAGCATCGATTGATAGAGAAACGCGTCGCGTGCCGCGCGGTCGGCGTCCTTGATGAGTCCGAGGCGCTCGCGGCTGGCCTCGCTGAGCCACGGCTCGCCGCCGCTGCGGGCGGGGACCTTGCCCTCGTTCATGCCACAAAGGATGAGGTGGCTGCCGGGTTCGTGGAAAAGTTCCAGCCAGCCCTGCACGTCGATCACCCGCCCGTCCGGCGGCAGCGGGGCGGGGGAGGGCAGATCGGAGAGCATCAGCTCGATCCAGAATTTCGCCCGGCGGCCGGTCTGCTGCATCAGCGGCCGCGCGCCTTCCATCCACTCGATCATCGCGAACGCCATTTCCGCAGTGACGGGTCCGGTGCGGCCGAGAGTTTCCAACAGCCTCACCATCACCCCTATGAAATCCTCGCGCAGGAAACTGCCCCGCCATTTTTCCAAGGCTTCCGCCGCTACTAACAATTCCGTGGCGGATTCCTTTTCCCGCTCGTTGCGGAAATCCTCGGCCTCGATCCGCCGCTTCAAATCCTCGGTGTGGGCGACCATCCAGCGGTCGCGCAATTCGGATAGACGCTTTGCCTTCTGCGCGCGTTTGCCGCTCACGAGCACTCCGGTTTCCGGCATGGAAAGCAGGTCCGCCATCACCGCCAGCGTAGGATCGGCGAGCCATTCGCACCAGACCTTGAACCAGCGGGAAAGCCCGGAAGTGACGCTCGCCTCCGCCGGATGGAACGCCGGCCAGCCCTCGCGGGTGAAGGCGCGTGCCAGCTCGGTGCCCACTTCCGCATCGGCCGAGGCGAGCGCGAGATTGTCTGACGGGGTTCGTGTTTCGGCGACCATTTTCAATGCCTCCACCGCCTGCTGCCGCGGGTCTGCCGTGACCTGGACGCTGCCTCTATCAGGCCACGGCAGTGGGCGGTCGGCCCACGTGGGGAGCGGCTTTCCGATAGGCGAAAATTGTTCCGCCAGATTTTCCGGCGCGCCGATCAGCGCGGTGACCCTGCCTTCCCATGCAAGCCACGCCCGCTCAACCAGCGGCGGCATTTCCGCAACGCCTGCGAGGACGATGTGGGAAACTTCGTTAGGAAGTCTGATGCCCTCCGTCAGCACACGACTCCGGCTTTTGAACCGCCATGATTTCAACTTCTGTTCGACAAGATCCTCCAACCTGCCGAGCGCGTCCCAGCGTTCCGCTTCGACGGTGTCGCGCAGCTTGCGCGCGGCGGCTGTTAGCGTGAGGCCGTTTTCCTGCAGCGATCGCCGGAGCCCGGTCATCTCCCGGGCGAGGCCGCCGGCCCAGTCGCTGCCCTCGCCGGGTTTTTCGGGAAACAGCGCCTCATACTCGCTCCAGTCCGCCACGTTTTCCAACATTTCCACCCACGCGACGTGGTCGATCCAGTCACAGGCGATCGCGATGTCCTCGGTTTGCAGGAATGATCCGGGCGTCACCACTTTCGGCGCGAGCAGGGCACCCGCGCTTTCCGCCAGGGCCTCGCGCAACCGCCGTCCGCTCTGCGCGGTGGGCACGACGACGAGCATCCGCGGCAGTTCATCGCGTCTGGCTAACAGCCATTCCACTGCAGGCGCGAGAAACGGTTGGTCCCATCCAAGAAATACACGTTCGATCATTGAGGAAGTTGAGAGTTGATAGAAGGATTCACTTTTTCCGCGAGCCCTGCCATTCCCAGAGTTCGTTGAGAAGCAGGCGCTCGATCTGGTGCATGGCGCTGGTCACGGCGCTGGCGCAGTTGGCGGCTTCGATTTTCGGACGAAGTCGCTTGAGTTCGCCGACCAGCTGCTGATAGAGCGCGGCGCGGCGTTTGAACTCGAATACGGAGATCATCGCAAGGCACCACGCGGCGATGCCAGGCATGACGGCGGTGATGAAGGCGAGTCGCGAATCCCAGGGTGTTGGAAATTTCATTCCATAAAACGAGTAGGTCACCAGCATTGCACCGAGCACCACTGCGGTCCACGAGCTGACCCAGAACAAGCGTCCGAAAATCGCCATGCGTTTCGCGGCGAGTTCACCTTTCGATTTCAGATAGCCGATCTGGCCGTCGACACGCTCTCTCAGATAGGAATCGCGGGCCTTCTCCCAGCCGCGCCGTTCCGGCACGAGATGCATCGCGGCGGTGCGGAGAAACGCTTCCTCGCGGCCGAATAATTCGAGCGCCGGCGGTCGCAAAGGGCTTCCGGGCTCGTGGGAGGTGAGGAGCGAGCGGAGGAGTTCGGCGTGCATCCGGTCGCGGATCCAGCCTTCCTGCCAGCGCAGCCTTGCGCCGATCCACGGCAGGAGGGCGGCGATGCAAACGAGGACGAGTTTCAACATCGCGCCCGCCTCGGCCGCAGCGAGGGCGAAACTCACGAGTACTGCCTGAAGAATCGTGGCGAGGTGGTTGAGCGACATCGAACCGGCGGCAAAATAGCGCGAGCGCGGCGCGCTGGCGGTTGCGCGGGAATCCAGCAGTTTAAAAAGTTTTCCCACGCTGTTGGCTTCTGGTAGATCGTTGAATTCCCGATCCTTCATGCCGGCGGCAGGTAGTTCACCATTCCATATCGCTTGCAACGTGTGGGCGTCGATGACGCGCGACGGGATGCCGCGGAGCCTCGCTTCGATCACGGTTTCCGCGGTGCCGCCGAGACCTCGGGCGGGTTGGCCGTTCCAGAGAAACAGCATGCGGTCGCTGATTTCCAACGTTTCCCTGGCGACGACATGATAGGCTGCGGGTGCTTCCTCGCCGCCGGGGGTGACCTCGCACCACCACGCGGCGTCCATGCAGCGGCAGGCGTGTTCCCACTCGGCGGGATCGTCGAAATCTTCTTGAAAGCGGTCCTTTGAAAATGGCAGCAGCACCACGGTTTTCAGCCCGGCTTCCTGGCAGGCTTCGAGAAACAACAGGTCCGCTCCCGCTGCAGCGCTGGCAATGCCGACCAACTCGCCGGAGACACTGGCACGAATGACTTCGAGTTCTTCTTCGATCGCTCGCTTCGCCGCAACGGGATCGGCAACCGCACGGTGCCCGGCAAACCCGACGAACCACATGCGGCGGATGATGTCAGAGGAGGGGGGCATTCGGGAAGCAACTGCGGACTTTTTGATGGAGAGCGGTTGGAAAGAGAAGAGGAAAATCCTGATCAGGGCCCACCCCTGCGGTTAGGGCACAAAAAAACGGATGCCGATTGGCACCCGTTTGTTTCCCAGAGTTTTGCGGAACCGGAAATCTTTACTCAGCAGCGTCGGAGTGAGCGGCGGCAGGAGCGTTCGAGTAGCGCCAGCGGATCTTGTTGCGCTTGGAGGCGGAACGCAGCTTGCGTTGCTTGCGCTCGGTCGGTGTTTCAAAAGCGCGGCGGCGGCGCATTTCTTCGAGAATACCCTCGGTATCAAGTTTTGTTTTGAGGCGTTTGAGAGCACGGTCAACGGGCTCGCCTTTTTTCACAGTCACTCCACGCATGCGATGATTGTTGGTTGGTTGTTTGGTTCCGCAGATTTGTCGGGGCGCGGTAGATGCGGGATCGGCCAAGCGATGTCAAGGCAGAACCCGCCACGAAAACGAAAAAAGGGGCGCTTGCTAGCGAAGCTGGCCTCGTGTATGGAAGCCCGTCCTTGGGCTATCGGCGCGCAATTGCGCCGTCCGTTCGGTTAAACATCCGGCTGCCCGAGGCTGTAAAACCATCCACTATGTATCGCATTCCATTCGACCGGGTGAACTGGGTCACCAGTTCATTCCTCATCGGCACCGCCCTCATCGCCCTCATCGGGGTTCCCATCTATCTGGTAAAGGTCGGCATCGACTGGTTCCAGTTCGCCATGTTCTTCTTCTACGTGACCGCAACGATGATGAGCATCACCGTAGGATATCACCGTTTGTTTTCGCATTTGTCGTTCAAGGCGAAACTTCCCGTCAAACTCTTCACTCTCGTTTTCGGTGCCTGTGCGTTTGAAAACTCCTGTCTCAACTGGGCGTCCGACCATCGCCGCCACCACAAGCATGTGGACCACGACGAAGATCCGTATGACATTTCCAAAGGATTTTTCTGGGCCCACATCGGCTGGCTGCTTTTTAAACTCAATCCCGAGCCGCCGATGGACAACGTTGCTGACCTTCGCAAGGACAAGCTGGTCATGTGGCAGCACAACCACGTGCATTGGATCGGCTTGGTCGTCGGTCTGATCATTCCGACGATCATCGGATATTACTGGAACCTCTCGCAGGGCATGAACCCGGTGACTGGTGCGCTCGGAGGTTTTCTTCTTGCCGGCGTCGCCCGGATCGTGGTCGCGCAGCATTGCACGTTTTTCATCAACTCACTCTGCCACACGGTCGGCCGTCAGCCGTATTCAACGAGCCACAGCGCTCGTGACAGCGCAATCATGGCAGTCCTCACGTTTGGCGAGGGCTATCACAACTATCACCACGAGTTCCAGCACGACTACCGCAACGGCGTGAAGCCGTGGCAGTGGGATCCGAGTAAATGGACGATCTGGACGCTTTCGAAAATCGGTCTTGCCGACAGCCTGCGCCGCGTGCCGGACAGCCGGATTCTCCTCGCGGAAATGGGTGAGGCACGTCGCCAAGCCCAACAGCAGCTTGCCGAAATGCGCGAACAACGCCTTGGCCAGCCGCACAGCGCGATGGACACCGTGCACGAACTCGTTGAAAAACTCTCCGCCAACTACCACGAGCTGGAAAAAGCAGTTTCCGACCGCGTGCAGCTTTCCCGCGAAAAGCTCAACCAATGGCAAAACGAAACCCGCAGCATGATGCGCGAAATCAGCCGGATGTCCGCGTTGGTGCCCGCCTGAAGTCGCCAGAAACTTAGCAACTCCTCCGCGCCCGTTGACTGAAAAGTCAGCGGGCGTTTTTTATGAGCGGTGCTTTTTAAGGTGCTATGTCCGGCAAGTCGAAAGCCAGTCGCATTTCGCCGTAAAGGCGGACGTATTCGGCCTCAAGCTGCGCGGCAAAGGCAGCGCGGCCTTCCCGGGTGTTACTCTCCGGTGCGGCGTGCATCGGGGTGCCGATTGAAACCCAAAGCCGTCCGCGCTTGGCCGGCATCCATGGGCCGATCCG
>JANODE010000050.1:0-3567 GCA_031412525.1 Akkermansiaceae bacterium
GAAGTTTTCACCAACGTTCCCGGCGTACTCGTTTCCATCGAAGACACCGTCAAGGGCTTCGCGGAAATCCTCGATGGTAAACTCGACGACGTGCCCGAAGGTAACTTCTACATGAAGGGCGGAATCGATTCCGTGCCGCGCGACTGATCTGATTTCTGATCTCTGGCTTCTAAAATCTCATGCCTCTCCAACTCGATATCGTCACCCCCGAGAAAAGCATTTTTTCCGGTCTCGTTGACAGCGTCTATCTGCCTGGGGCGGACGGTGAAATGGGCATCCTGCCTGAACACGCCGGTCTGGTGACCGCACTCCAAGCCGGCGTCCTTCGCTACCTCTACAATGGCGTGGAAATCCCGCTCGCGATCGGTTCAGGATTTGCAGAAGTCACTCAGAAAAAAGTGGTCGTGTTGACTGACATGGCCCTCGGCGAGGCGGAAATCGACGAGGCCCGTGCCGAAGATGCCATCAAGCGCGCTCAGGAAAAACTCGCGTCAGTGGATCACAATCTAGGTTCCGAGGAAGTCGCCTTTTTGCAGGCCAACATCTCGAAAGGGATGGCGGCCCTGAAGATCAAGCGCCGGCACCATTGACTCCCTGCAAGATTGAGTATTTCCACACCTGCTCCGGTTCGTCCGCAGCGGGTGTTTTCTTATCAAGTTCAGCCCCCGCTTTTCCGTGTGTATGAGTGGCAAGCCAGGAAGTCGTCAGCCGCCTCGAAGAATGCGCCGATACGACCGTTGGCACTGCGCCGGGAGCTCCGAATTCCTGTTGAGAAATCGTCGTCTTGCAACGGGTGGGAAACGCTGGAACTCTCGCAGCCGCTATTTCTAACATGACTGCTGCTGCCTTTCCGATCCGCCATGAGTTTCTTGCCATCGATGAGGGGCTCGCGGCCCTTCTCCACGTTAACGAGAGCGATTCTTCAAAGGATTGGACGGTGCCGATTGGCCATCCGCAGTCACGGGACATGCAATTGGTGGGCGGCGGTCGTGTGCTAATCGGCCACCACCATGGCTGGACGGAGTTCCAGCTAACGGATGGCAGCGTGATGTTCGAGTTCGCCGCTTACGAGGGCGTCACCGCGGTGCGTCGGCAACCGGGAGGAAATACCATCGTCGCCGGTGTAGACATCGCCGGGGCCACAGGGGTGGTCGTGCTGGAGCTGGATGAAAACAACAGAGAAGTGCATCGGTCGATTTTCCCCGGCGACTACGTGCGGCTGATCCGGCAGACAGGGCAGGGGACCTATTTGATGTCCTGTAATGAGCAAATCCGCGAGGGTGATCGCGAGGGAAACTATCTGCGCGAATTCCCTGTCGAGGGTTTTTATCATGCTTGGAAGGCCCTGCGCATGCCGGATGGCAACCTGCTCGTGTCCGCAGGTTACGGCGCTTTCATGGTTGAGCTGGATTCCGCAGGTGAGGTCGTCCGAAAATTTGGAGGCAAGGAAGAAGTGCCGGCAGAGGTGAATCCGTTTTTTTACGCCATGTTCCAGCTGCTGCCCAACGGTAATGTGGTGGTGGCGAACTGGCAGGGTCACGGTGAAAAGTTCGGTGCTTCCGGGATCCAGCTATTGGAATTCGATCCGGCAGGCGCGATCGTCTGGCAGTGGAGCGAGGCCGCCAGAATCTCGTCGCTCCAAGGCGTGCTGATTCTTGACGGCCTGGACACAGATGCCCTTCATGACGAGAGGAATGGCCTGATGGAACCGGTTTGACGGGCCGTTCAGATGGATTGATTTTTGGGAAAGCACGGATTCCCCGGAGATTCATCCGATTTCGTTAAAAATTAGAAAAATTTGTAAAATAGGGCTTGTCAGGTTGGGTTCGGCTCCTAGAGTCGCCCCCCCCACAGCGAGGGCTGCCGACGTTTTAATCGAGGCGGCTTAAATTACAGGGAAAATTTATCGGGTCCAGCTCCGGAAAAAAGCTACTACAAGGTCGCCTTGTCGTCGCTCCGGTTTGTCCCCATGGGAAAATCAGAACCACCGCAAGGAAATCATGCCGACCATCAATCAGCTCGTTCGCAAGGGACGCCTCACTCCGGCCGAAAAGTCGAAGTCACCCGCTCTCGTGAATTGCCCGCAGCGCCGCGGCGTTTGTCTCCAAGTGATGACACGTACGCCGAAAAAGCCGAACTCCGCTCTTCGGAAAGTCGCCAAGGTGCGTCTTACGAACGGATTCGAAGTCATCGCCTACATCGGCGGTGAAGGCCACAACCTCCAGGAACACTCCATCGTCCTCGTTCGCGGTGGACGGGTGAAGGACCTTCCTGGTGTGCGTTACCACATCGTCCGTGGTTCGCTCGATACCCTCGGTGTCGATAAGCGCCGTCAATCCCGCTCCAAATACGGTGCGAAGCGTCCGAAACCCGGTGCCGTCGCCGCTCCCGCCAAAAAAGGCGGGAAGAAGTAATCCTCTCCAATCCTAACATTACCATCCCAACGCCATGCCACGCCGCAAGCGCATCTTTACCAAGCCCGATCGTCGCGACCCACGCTACGACAGCGCTCTCGTTGGTCACCTCATTAGCAAGGTGATGGAATCCGGAAAACGTTCGCTGGCCCAGCGCATCGTTTACGCCGCCATCGACCGCGCCAATGAAGGTGTCGACACCATCGATCCACTCGAAGTCATCACCCGCGCCGTCGAAAACACCAAACCACGCGTGGAAGTGAAATCCCGCCGCGTCGGTGGTGCGACCTACCAGGTGCCGCTCGAAGTGGCTCCGGACCGTTCCGAGTCGCTCTCGATGCGCTGGCTCGTCAACTACGCCCGCAACCGCAAGGGCACTCCGATGCACGTCGCTCTCGCCAACGAGATCAAGGACGCTGCGAACAACCAAGGCAGTGCCGTCCGCAAACGCGACGACGTGCACAAGATGGCGCAAGCCAACCGCGCCTTCGCTCACTTCCGGTTCTAATTATAGATAGCGCTCCAGCAATTTCCGTCCGTGAATCCGAACAGTCCAAAACGCCAATATGTGCTCGAGCGCACCCGAAATATCGGGATCGCTGCGCACATTGACGCGGGCAAGACGACGCTCACCGAGCGGATCCTGTTCTATACAGGAATGATTCACAAAATCGGCGAAGTCCACGATGGTGGCGCGACGACCGATTGGATGGAGCAAGAGCGCGAGCGTGGAATCACCATCACCTCCGCCGCCGTCACCACCGAATGGTGGCAGCATGAGGAAGAGGGGATGACCAAGCTTTTCCCGGGGCAGAAGAATCGCATCAACATCATCGATACTCCGGGACACGTTGACTTCACTGCTGAAGTCGAGCGGTCCCTTCGTGTGTTGGATGGCTGCATCGTGGTGTTCTGCGGCGTGGCCGGCGTCCAGCCGCAAACCGAAACCGTCTGGCGGCAGGCTTCGAAATATAACGTGCCGCGGATCGTGTTCGTCAACAAGATGGACCGCACCGGCGCGAATTTCGACAGCGTCTTCCACGAAGTGAAGGATAAGTTAGGCGCGAATGCCGTGCGGATCCTTATACCAATCGGTGCCGAAGACCATTTGATCGGTCAGATCGACGTGGTAAACCAGACAGCAATTTATTAT
>JANODE010000051.1:0-5397 GCA_031412525.1 Akkermansiaceae bacterium
GGCACCCCTTTCGACCCGGTGAGGCTGGAGTCACAGAAGCGCGAAATGTATGACCTGACCTGCTATTTGCTCAAGACCTTCAACGGCAGTGGCAAGACCTTCTATCTGGGCAACTGGGAAGGTGACTGGCTGTTGACCGGAATGGATCCGGAGAAAGTCCCTGACGAAAAGGTGGTGCGCAACATGGTCGCCTGGGGAAAGACGCGCCAGCAGGCGGTTGACGACGCTCGCCGCGACACGCCGCACCGGGACGTTGCGGTTTACCACTACATCGAGGTGAACCGCGTTCGCGATGCGAAAGAGGGAAAAGTCCGGGTAACCAACAGGGTATTGCCGGAAACAAATCCGGACTTTGTTTCCTATTCGGCTTACGATGCCCAAGGCCCTCAGATCGAAAAGACGCTGCCCGGACTGCTTGACTACATCCAGGCTCAGTTGAAGCCGAAACCCGGATTGCCGGAGAAGCGGGTGTTCATCGGCGAGTATGGCCTACCCGCCGCCCGCAAGGACAGCGGCGGCCCAGTTGCGCAGGAATTGGTGGTCAGCCAGGTTCTGCGCGCCGCACTTCGCTGGGATTGCCCGTTTGTCCTGTACTGGCAGATGTATGACAACGAGAAAGCAGGTTTCTGGTTGATTGATGATAAGAATGCGAAGCAGCCCGCTTACTATACCCACGCTAACTTTCTGGAGAAAGCCAAAGCCTACGTCGCGGCATTCCAGGCGAAGCATCAGCGCTTGCCAACACGCAGGGAGTTTGGTGCCGCCGCGCCAGCGTGGCTTCCTGCCCCCCCCGTTACACAGCCATGAAGCTCCACTCCCGTCATATTCTGTCGTCTGCCATTTTCGACTTCTTGAGTTGCATTGGAGTTGCTGGCCCAGCTTCGTCTGTCATCCGAATCAGAATCATGATCAAGAACTATATTGCTCCACTTGTCGGCGTGGCAGCTCTCTTTCTTTCTCTCCCACTCTCCGCAGCTCCGCACGTCATTTCGGATCCCGCCACTTACATTGATGGAAAAACCCCAGAGGCCAGGTTCGCCGGCATTGCCGCATATTGTGCATCGCAGGACATCAAGGGTGGTGAAGCGCGTAAGGTCATGGTCCCATGTACCGCGCGCATTCTCGCCGGGAAAGACATCGCCCAATGCCTCAAGCGCTGGGAAGAAGTGGCCAAAGCTGTCTATCAGGCATCCAAGAAGCGCTTGGATGCCGATCCGAAAGACAACAACGCCCGGAATCCCTTCGAGAAACATGCGTTGATCCATTCCTACGTGATCTGCCGCGAAAAGGTCGATGTCCTGCCGGCCATCATCGCGGAAATGAAAAGATACGTGGAGCTCTACAAACACCGCGAGTGGTTCGGTTACGGCGCACTCAACTACAAGCTCATGAATGACGGTGCCGGTTTCATCGCCGCCGAAATCTGGCCGGATTTGAAGGACTCGGACGGACTCGACTCGGCGGGCATCCAGGCTGCCACCAAGGCACGCCTGTTCGCGGTCTTTGATGAGGTCGTCCGCTACAACACCGACGAATACGGCGCACCCGGCTATCTCGGCATCGACTTTTCCGCAATGAAACTCCTGGCTGACTTCGCGAAAGACCCGGAAATGAGAAAGCGCGCGGCGATGACGCTCGATTCGATGATCCTCCACGCCGCCTGCGCGTGGAATCGTGGTTACTACATCACTCCCGGATCACGATTGAAGGGCTGGAGCAACAACGTCACAGGACCTGATGGCTTGGACACCACTGGAGCGATTGCGTGGTTCTACTTCGGAGCCGATCGTCCGGTGGATCCCTATCGGATGAATCTGGGCGGATGTTTTTGGTTCACGGTGAAGAAAAGCTATGAGCCACCCGCCTTGTTCACCGCCATCGCCCGCGACCGGTCCAAGCCATTCACCCACCTCGGCAGCGCGCGGGAGAGAATCCGTTACACCATCTACCAACAAAAAGGCTATGGGGTCGGCAGCCAGTGCGAGTTCACCACAAACCAGAACGACGGCATTTACAAGGAAGCACGGCGCGTCATGTTCAAGTGGGTTTCCGACAAACGGCAGAGCGCGTTCATTCCATTGCAGGTAAATCCCCAGCGCCCCTACAATCTCAAGGACAACAAACCCAACTCATTCGGTTACGGAGAAAATCCGTTCACCCAGGTCCTCCAGAAAGAGGGAACCCTCGTCGGCATCACCTCGGTTCCCGAGAAATATCCGCATTGGAAGATGTATGCGCCGTTCTCCAAAGACGGAGCGATCCTCAAGCGAATCGAAAAGAACGACTGGGTCTTCTGCCACGGTGGTCCGGTGCTCTTTGCCTTCCGCTATCTGCAACCGTCGTATTGGGCGGAGCCGAATACGAAAGAGAATCTCGACGTGCTGCAGAGCGACAGCCGCGAGAACGGATGGATTCTGGACACTGCGCCGATCGCCGCTTTTGCCGGCGGCGGCGTGGATGCGGAACTGGAGCGATTTTCCCAAGAGATCCTGACCAAATCCAAAGTGGAGGCAGCGGCCATCGAATCGGACAATCCTCGTTTCACGTATCACTCGGTTAACGGTCACACGCTCGACATCACCCACCGTCCGCACAAAGTGAAATACGTGGACCAGCACAAGATCGACGGGAAACCTGTGAATTACTCAGAGTATCCACACTTCGGCAATCCTTGGGTGCAACAACCGCTCGGTGCCGACAAGCTTCACGTCCGCCACGGGGGAAAGTCGCTGACCTATGATTTCGTGATGTGGAACAAAGTCGAAACCACCGGGAAACAGAACTGAAAGTCTCTGGCTCAATCTATTTGCTAACTAAAGTTAATGATGAAAAACAAACCAATCATAAGCTACGCCGCTGCACTGGCATTCATCGCAGCCCTTGGAAGTCCCTCTCAAGCGGCCGAGGACTCTGCTTCACGCGCGCCTTCGAAAGAGTCTCTCATGCCCACTGCGTCCGAGCGCGAAGCGCGGCTTGGTTGGTGGCGTGACGCCCGCTTTGGCATGTTCGTTCACTGGGGTGTTTACTCAGGTCTTAGTGGAACATGGAACGGTAAACAATATGGCGGCTACGGTGAGCACATCCAGCGCATGGCGAAGATTCCGATTCCGGTCTATCACAAGGAGGTCGCCGGGAAATTCAATCCCACGGATTTCAATGCGGATGAGTGGATCAAGCTCGCGAAGGAAGCGGGCATGGGATACTTTGTGATCACTGCGAAACACCACGATGGGTTCGCGATGTATGATTCCAAGGTAAGTGATGCCACGATCGTCAAAGCCACACCGTTCGCTCGCGATCCCATGAAAGAGCTTAAAGCCGCTTGTGCGAAACACGGCATCAAGTTCGGATTCTACTACTCCCACGCGTTCGACTGGGGTGAAGCCAACGGCCCCGGCAACGACTGGGATTTTGATAATCCCGGCGGCGACAAGCTGCTTCACGGCGCGAACTGGTGGGAAAAGTTTCCCGAGTTTCTTCCCAAGGCGCGGAGATATGTGGATGAAAAAGCGATTCCTCAGTTGCAGGAATTGATCGCCAACTACGATCCCGACATCATCTGGTTCGATACGCCGCACAAACTTCCGCCGGAAGAGAACCAACGTATCCTTGCTGCGGTTAGAAAGGCGAAACCGTCGCTCGTGATCAACGGCCGCCTGATCAGCGGCCTCGGCGACTATCAGAGCACCTGCGACCGTCCCGCGGAGTTTCCTCCGCAGAAGGGCGACTGGGAGGGCGTGCCGACGACCAATGAATCCTACGGCTATAATGCAAACGACCGCAGTCACAAACCGGTTTCCCATTTCATCCAGCTCCTCGCGAAATCAGCGGCTCGTGGTGGCAATGAATTGATGAACATCGGACCGATGGGCGATGGGAAGATCGATCAGGCTGATGTGGACATCCTCAAAGGCATCGGCAAGTGGTGGGCTGTTAACGGCGGGTCGATCCGCGGAACCACAAGGACCCCGCTAGCGGTGCAGGCCTGGGGAGAATCCACCCGGAAAGGCAACCGCCTTTACCTCCATGTGTTGCAATGGCCCTCCAATGGCGAACTCGTGGTCGGGGGATTGAAAACTGATGCTTCGAACGCCTATCTTCTCGCGAACAAATCGCAGAAGTTGCAAACCAAGCAATCTGGTGAAGATCTCGTCATTGCGGTTCCGAAGGATGCACCGGACATAGCCGACAGCGTGGTGGTTCTTGAATGTGCCGGGGAACCTCTAGCAGACTCGGTGCGTTTGTTGTCCAATCATGTCGCTGTCGATACCCTCCGCGCGTATGACGGTGTTTTGAAAGGCAAGCTGCGGTTTGGCCCGGGAAAGAAATCGGATGATGTCGTGCTGGACTGGACACAACCAGACCGCTCCGTGTCATGGCCCGTTCGTTTAAACGAAAAAGGAACGTTTGAGGTGATGATCAATTACGATGCCCCGGCAGGGACCAAAGCCAAAGTGGCGGAAGGGGACGCGGGGAAGGAGCAGCAGCGCGCGCAAAAGGGCGCGGCGGGCACCTATGTTTTCTCGGTTGGCGGCAAGGAGTTCGCCAAGCCCGTTCGGCAGGGAAATGCGGTCAAAGAAAAGTTAGGTTCCGTCACGCTTGAGCCGGGCGTGCATGAAATCAGCGTCTCCGCGAAGGAGATCACGGGTGAAGAATTGTTCCGCCTGCGCAATATCACGTTGACCCCTGTCGCGCCATGATACGGCCTGTATCATTCTTTTGGATGTTAGTGTGCGTCTGCCACGCATCCGAACTCAAACTTCATTACGACGAACCCGCAAAAAAGTGGACCGAGGCGTTGCCCATCGGCAATGGCCGGCTGGGTGCGATGATCTTTGGTGGCACGGCAGCGGAGCAGATCCAATTCAACGAATCGACGATCTGGACCGGCAAGCCGCATGAATATCAGAATGAAGGTGCAGTGGAATTTCTGCCGCAGATCCGCAAGCTGCTTCAGGACGGGCGACAGGCGTTTGTCGAATCCGAGAAGATGGCAGCTGAAGGAAAAAGCAAGGAAGCGAAATCCCTGTCCAATTTATCCAAAGCAAAACAACGAGAGGCTGAAGCAATCGCCGACAAGGAGTTCATGAGCGAGCCCATCCGTCAGGCGATGTATCAACCGTTCGGGGACATTCGACTCGAGTTCCCCGATCATGGAAAAGCCACGCACTACCGTCGTGAGTTGGATCTGGATCAGGCGCTCTCCACGGTGCATTACAAGGTGGGTGATGTGAAGTTTACCCGCGAGACATTTGCCAGTTTTCCGGACCAGGCGATCTTCATGCGCATTCGGTCTAGCAAGCCCGGCCAGCTTACTTTCAAGGCGAATCTCACCACCTTGCACAAGCAGGCCAAGGTTCGTTCGGTGGGTTCTTCCCAGATCGCGTTTTCCGGCAT
>JANODE010000052.1:0-18801 GCA_031412525.1 Akkermansiaceae bacterium
GGCATTACTCGATGTTCCATTGATGAGATCATGGTTCGCGCCTTGGTCCGCCAGCAGGGCGGAGATATGGTCATTGTTGATGTTCGCGATCTTGAGTTGATCGACGATGTAGTTCGCTTGGAAATGAGACGTAGCGATGCAAAATATGGAATGGAGGGACATGACTTTGTTTTTCCGTTGGATCGAGGTGGAAACCGAAGAGGGCGATCTCCACTACCATCCATTCAACAGGATCATGAAAATTGCGCCATGGGGTGTATCCCTACCCCTGTCGATTGGGGGGCTTTGGGCCGGGGGGCCGTGACAGTTGCGTGAAATTTCCCCACACGCCCCTGCCACGACCGGGTCGAATTTCACGACCGACTGTTTTTGGTATGGGTAATTCTCCTGCGTGATCCCAAAAACGCCGTCACGGTATCAAATCCTGACGGGCGCGCCATGGGGTGATGTGCTACCGGGCCACACCGTCCGCGGTAGGTTTTCACCCCATGGACAGCTTGCTGGCCTGATCTCAAAATACCAGAGAAGGATTGGCCGCACTGGCTCGTGAATGCTCGTTGGCAGATTCATGGAACCAGCCACTGGAGGGAATGCGCGGGCCTTGCTGGAAAAAAGTGATAGACACTCCTGAGTTCCGCCATGCGAGCGCCGCCGGTCCGGTCCTGAGCTTACTATCGCCCTACCGTCAGGGTTTTTCTCAATGCTTTCAACAGGGACTCAGTGGTGAAAGGTTTGGGAAGAAACTCCATCATTCCAGCGAGCCTGGATTTCGCAACCAGGTCGCTCTCGGCGATGCCGCTAGCGCCGATCACGCGGATGCCGGGATCGATCGCTTTCAGGGCTATCATCAAGGAGGGACCGCTCATTACCGGCATGGTCATGTCGGTCAATATGACATCGATCCGACCGCGATTTTCCATGTAGATTGAAACTGCCTCCGCGCCATCACCCGCTGTCAGGACGGAGTATCCGTATGCTTCCAAAGTCTGCCGGGTGATTTCCCGGATGCTGTTTTCATCATCGACGACCAGGACGGTCTCGCCTTTTCCGCGTGGAAGTGCCGACTCATCCTTGGCGGTGGATTCAGGTTCCGTTTTTCCGTCAGCCGGAAGGTAAACGCTGAAACGGGATCCGTTTGCCGGCTCGCTGTAAACTTCGATGAAGCCTCCGTGGCTTTTGATGATGGCCTGCGAAGTCGAGAGCCCCAGCCCGGTTCCCTTGCCTGGTTCCTTGGTGGTGAAGAACGGATCGAAGATGCTTTCGATCAGTTCTTTCGGCATACCAGTACCGGTGTCCTCGACGTCAATGTGGATGTATTGCCCGCCATTAATGCCGGGCTGGATCGCGACCCGAGACGGATCGGCGGTTTTGTTTGTCGCCCGGATGGTCAGTTTCCCACCGCGGGGCATGGCATCGCGGGCGTTGACGCAGAAGTTGAGAAGAACCTGGTGGATCTGGGTGGAATCCACTTCCGCCGACCACAAATCCGGAGCCAGATCGGTTGAGATCGTAATGTCCTTGGGGAAAGTATCCCTGATGATTCGAACCAGTTCTTCGATCAACGATCTAATCAGCACCGGGCTGCGGTGGCCATCCGATCCTCGGGCAAACGTCAACACCTGGCTGACCATTTCGGATCCGCGTCGGGCGCTGGTTTCGATTACGGCGAGAATTTCCAGAGCTCGCGGTTCTTTGACGATCATGCCGAGCAACTTGATCGACATGGTGATGGGAGCCAGCACATTGTTGAGGTCATGGGCGATGCCGCCTGCGAGGGTACCAATGCTTTCCATCCGCTGTGCGCGGAGGAACTGTTGTTCGAGTTTTTGGCGGTCGGTGATGTCGGTGTTGATGGCCAGCACGGATTTGGGCTCTCCTTCCCCGTCACGGACGAGGGTCCAGCGTGCTTCCACCGTTAGAGTGTTGCCAGCCTTGTTCACCTGCTGGATTTCACCCTGCCATTCACCCAGTTCAAGAGTCCGGCTCATGGCTGCGGTGAAATCTTTCGAATCGCGATAGAGCATCTCCCGCGCGGAAACGCCCAGCGCTTCCGCCGCCGTCCAGCCATAGAGCCGCTCAGCGCTCTGGTTCCAATAGATTACGCGATGATCCAAATCGCGGACGAGTATGGCGTCGCGCGCCTTGTCCAGCAAGGTCGCCTGCTCGCGGACCTTCTCTTCGGCATGCTTGCGGTCGGTGATGTCCGCCGCCGTTCCTACGATTCGATAGACTTCGCCGGTTTCGTCTTGGACAGGGTAGGCACGATCATGAATCCAGCGGATCTCACCGTCCTCCCGGATGATTCGATAGATCTCGTCATATTGTTCCCGGATTACCCCAGTGTTAGCCAAAAGCACCCGTTCGCGGTCTTCGGGGTGGATGGACTCCTGCCAATTGTCCGGAAATTGATAGAGGCTCTCACAGGTGCGTCCCCAGACCCGTTCGTACGAGGGGCTGACATAAAGCATCTCATGGTGGTGCGGGTCAGTGATCCAGAATACCTCGCTGATGTTCTCCGCCAGCTCCCGGAAACGTCGTTCGCTTTCCCGGAGCGTCTCCTGGGCCTGCCACCGCGAGCTGATGTCCTGACAGGTCCCAATGGCCCGCCGCATTCGATTTTCCTCATCGGGAAACGCCTGCCAGCGCTCCTCGATGTGTTTCACGCGGCCGTCCGGCATCACGATCCGGTGCCGCAGAAAACATGGCTCCCAGTGTTGGAATGACGAAACGAGGGCGGCGTTTACCTCTTCCCGGTCGTCGGGATGGACGAATTCAAGAAATCGTGTGTGGCTCGGAACAAACGTGTCTGAACAGGTTTCAAAGATCCGGTGGGTCTGGACGGTCCAGGCGACCTCCCATGTCGTACCATCCGTTTCCCAACTCCCCACCTTGCCGACGGCCTGTGCCACAGTTAGATTTTCGGCCAAGCTGCGCTGCGTAAGTTCGCTCAGTTCCCGCTCCTCCAGGAGACCGAGCAACACTGCCTCGGTCCTCTTCAATTCCGCGAGTTCGCGTCTCGACTGGATTTGATTCATCACCTGCCTGCCAAGCACCCGCAGCGCGAACAACTGGCTTTCCTCGAGGTCTCTCGGCACTGTATCAATGACACATAAGGTGCCGAGGGTCTTTCCCCCAGCCGTGACCAGAGGGGTGCCGACATAGAATCTGATTCCGGGATCACCCGTGACAAAAGGATTGTCCGCGAACCGGGCATCCGTCGATGCATCGGGCACCAAGAGAAGTGAATTTCCAATCAGGGCATGTGCGCAGAACGCATGGTCCCTGGATGTTTCATCCAGAGTGAGTCCGACCTTCGACTTAAACCACTGGCGCGATTCATCAATGAGCGTGATTAGAGCGATGGGAGTCCCACAAATCTGCGCAGCAAGCGCGGTGATGTCATCAAAACCTTGTTCCTGGGGTGTGTCTAGAATGGCCAAGTCTCGCAGAGCGTCCAGGCGTTGTGATTCATTGGATGGCAGCGGTGCGATCATTATTCGTAAGTCAGTCACCCGGCGAAGTGTGCGGAACTTTCGATGCTAAACGGTTAAAGGTTCGATCGCCAGTGACTTTGTCCGGAATAGATGACTTAAGTCCGGAGGTGCCGCACCGACGCTGGAACGGGTAAATTTCACGCGATGGTGATGTGAAACTGGCGCTTTTTAGCAGAACTGCGGAATCACTATCGCGGAGACAATGGCAGCATTCATTTCGTGCCGTTTCTAAATCGCGTCGGATGGATTGCGATTTCCATGAGGTGAAACCCAACTATTTCAGCAGATGACGGTAGGGTTACACCCCATAGACTGGAAAACGTCACAGGAAGATCATCCCAACGCCACAATTCCACCTTTAAAACCCGTGACATCCCGCCTCAAAGGCACCGAATGAGCCACACCTCCAATAGAATGCGCTACCTTGCCGAGCGTATTATCCAGCAAGAGGCAGCCGAACGCGGATTACCCTCCACGCAATTCCAGATGTCCGTCGCGGTGATTCAAAAGATGCGTCCCCAGTTGGTGGATCTCATGGGCAACACCGGCTTCCATGCACTGGTCTCCCGCTCGCTGATGCTGGCGAAGGCAGAAATGCCTTGGCTGGCCGGAGCAAGCCTGAACAAGGAAGGAAATCTGGAAGGATTTGAAGATTCCCATGAACCTGCCGACTCCGAGAGCATCTCCAAAGGTGGATCAATCATGCTCGCCTCGGTGCTAGGGTTGCTTTCGTCATTCATCGGCGAGCTTCTCACCATGCAGTTGGTGCTCGAAGTCTGGCCTAAACTGCAGCTCGACGGCTACTTTCTCCAAGCTGACCATGAAAAAAACCTCTGAGACGGCAAAACGCAAGCTGAAGAAAGTCACCATCCGCCAGCTCCCGACCGGAGTGCGTGGACTCGACGACATTCTCGGCGGCGGCATCCCCGAGTTTTCCTTCAACGTCATCGCCGCATCACCCGGCTGCGGCAAAACGACGCTTGCCCACCAGATCGTGTTCGCGAACGCGACGCCGGAAAAGCCCGCGCTCTATTTCACCGTGCTAGGCGAGCCGCCTTTGAAAATGCTCCGCTATCAACAGCAGTTCTCGTTCTTCGACGAGTCCATGCTGGGCAAGGCCGTCCGCTTCATCAGCCTGAGCGACGTGGTGCTGCAACAGGATCTATCCGCCGTCCTCGCGGAGATCATCCGACATGTCACGGCCGCGAGTCCGGGCATCGTGGTGGTGGATTCCTTCCGCACCGTGATGCGCAAGGCAGTGACCGGCAGCGATGAGATGGAAATGCAGGCTTTCATCCAAGGCCTCACCCAGTTCCTAACCAGTTGGGAGGCCACGACCTTCCTCGTCGGCGAATATGACGAGGCGGAAATGCGCGGGGATCCGTTGTTCACCATCGCCGACGGGCTCTTCTGGCTATCACAAGTGCCGCAGCGGAACTCCGTCGCGCGGAAGCTCCAGATCATCAAACTGCGCGGCCAGGAATCAGTCCCCGGACTGCACACGATCCGCATCAGTGAACGCGGACTGCAGGCCTTTTCGCGGACCATGGGATTCGTCGGCAAAAAAGTTTCCGCAGGGAGAAGCAAACGCCTCTCCACCGGCGTTCCCGAGCTCGACGCCATGATGGGCGGCGGGATCATCCAGGGCGACAGCTGCCTGATCGCCGGACCTTCGGGAACCGGCAAATCCGCGCTCGCCACCCATTTCATCGCCGAAGGTCTCCGCCACGGCGAACCCGCGGTCATCTCGATTTTCGAAGAGCGCCCGCGAGGCTACGCCGATCGCGCCGCTGCATTCGGGCTGGATTTGAAAACCCCTCAGGCAAAGGGCAAACTCGAAATTCTCTACCTCCGCCCGCTCGATCTATCCGTGGACGAAACGATGCAGGAAATCCTGGACGCCGTCGAACGCGTCGGCGCGAAACGGCTGGTGATCGATTCGCTGGTCGGCTTCGAGATGGCGCTGGCCCCCGGCTTCCGTGAGGACTTCCGCGAGTCACTCTATCGGATGATCGTCGCGCTGACCGGAGCCGGAGTCACGATCCTCAGCACCGTCGAGGTGGAAGACACTTTCACTTCCATGCCGTTCAGCCACTACGCCATTTCCTTCCTGACGGATGACATGATCCGGATGCGCTACGTGGAGATCGACGGCCAGCTCCGCAAGGTGATCGTCGTGATCAAGATGCGCGGTGGAAATCACAGCAAGGACATCCGCGAATACATCATCTCGGACAAGGGCATCGTGATCATCGGCCCACGCCAAACCGACTATGCCGGGCTGACGAGCGGGCTCCCGGATCGGATCGGCCGGACGGTGGAAGCCCCGCCGGAACCCAAGGCGGCAAGCTGATGAAACAGCACCCAGACACACCCATCAAACCTTCCGGCAAGCGGATGGTTGAAATCAACGAGGCGTTGTTGCTGGCATCGTCGCGCCAGCAAGAACCCACCGATGCCGCCAACGTCGCCAATGCCCTGCTGAAACTCGAAATCACCGAGCGCAAGCTCGCGGAGCACGCCTTGCGCAAGGCCCAACCAATCATTTCCCGACTCACCCGTGAATCCACAGCCCACCACTGACCGTCCGTTCCCTGCCTGCAAACCCGCCTGCCATGTCGTCGCCATGGCGGCTTCCGTCGGAGGCCTGAACGCCCTTTCCGTCATCCTCAAAAGCCTGCCAGCGGACTTCCCCGCAGCCATCGCCATCGTCATGCACATGTCGCCGGATCACAAGAGCCTGCTCGCCGAGATCCTGAGCTGCCGCACCGAGCTCAAGGTGAAACAAGCGCAGCCCGGCGACCTGCTCTGTCATTCCTGCGTGTTCGTGGCCCCTCCCAACCACCACCTGTCCGTCGGTGGGAACGGCATCCTCTCCCTTTCCTCGCCCACGGCGGAAAAAATCCACTACGCCCGCCCGTCTGCGGAACCATTGTTCGCTTCGGTGGCGGAGGTTTATGGAAAAAACGCCATCGCGATCGTCCTAACCGGTGGCGATGGCGACGGCTCCATCGGCGTGGGGATCATCAAGGATCACGGCGGGATGGTCATCGTGCAGGACCGGCCGACTTCGCAGGATTTCAGCATGCCGGAGTCCTCGATCGAAACCGGCGATGTGGATTTCATCCTTCCCCTCGACGAGATCGGCCCCAAGCTGGTAGAACTGGCAGCCTCCCGGAATCCCGCCTAACCGCTCGTCCCGGCGGGAAACTTTGTATTGCGACCGAGGCCCCGTAAGGACAGCGTGTAAGTCCAATCACCGGTAGCTCAGATCACTCCATGGAAAAGAAACCATCCCCCTCCAGCCGCTCCAGAAAAACCGCGCCCGCGGAGGCGGAAGGAACACCCGCCCCAGCTCCGAGCATCAAGTTTCCCATCGTCGGCATCGGCGCATCGGCCGGTGGGCTGGAGGCACTGGAGCAGTTTCTAAGCTGCGTCCCCGCGGGATGCGGCATGGCGTTCGTCATCGTCCAGCACCTCGATCCGACACGCAAGGGACTGATGGCCGAGCTCCTCCAGCGCGGCACGGAAATGAAGGTCGTCCAGGTCAAGGACCGCACCCGCGTGCGGCCGGACTGCGTTTACGTGATTCCTCCTAACAAGGATATGTCCATCCTGCATGGCGTGCTGCACCTGTTCGAGCCGGGCGGCGCGCGCGGATTGCGGCTGCCCATCGATTTTTTCTTCCGCTCGCTCGCACAGGACCAGCAACAGGCGGCGATCGGAGTCATCCTATCAGGCATGGGTTCGGATGGAACCCTCGGCCTCGGGGAGATCAAGGAAAAGGCCGGGCTGGTGCTCGCCCAGGATCCTGTCACCGCCAAGTTCGACAACATGCCGCGCAGCGTGATCGATGCCGGACTCGCCGATATCATCGCTCCAGTCGAGGATCTCCCCGGCCGGATCATGGCCTATCTGAACCGCACACCCCTGCCCGCCGAGCCGGAGGAAGTGGTGGATGAAAAGCTCCAGAGCGGATTGGAAAAAATCCTCATCCTCCTGCGAACGCGGACACGCCACGACTTTTCATTCTACAAACGCAACACGCTCTATCGGCGGATCGATCGCCGCATGGGCATCCATCAGATCGACCGGATCGCCACCTATGTCCGCTACCTTCAGGAAAACCCGCAGGAGCTCGATTTGTTGTTCAAGGAGCTTCTGATAGGCGTGACCGGTTTCTTCCGCGATCCCGCCGCCTGGCAGGTCTTGCGGGAAGAAACCCTCCCCGCCCTGCTCGCGAACCGCCCGCCCGGCCCGCTGCGGGCATGGGTCGCCGGCTGTTCGACCGGTGAGGAGGCCTATTCACTGGCCATCACCTTCCGGGAAGTGATGGAAAAACTCGAACCCCGGAAAAGTTTCAAGCTCCAGATCTTCGCGACCGATCTTGATCCTGACGCGATCGACAAGGCGCGCCAGGGAGTATTCCTCGAAAACATCGCTGCCGATGTCACGCCGGAGCAACTCCGTCATTATTTCACCAAGGAAGACCGTGGCTACCGCGTGCGGCCCGAGATCCGTGAGATGGTCATCTTCTCGCCGCACAGCCTGATCTTGGACCCACCGTTTACGAAGCTGGATTTCCTGAGCTGCCGGAACCTGCTGATCTATCTGACGCCGGAGATGCAGAAGAAGCTTTTCCCGCTGTTTCACTACTGTCTCGATCCCGGTGGCGTCCTGATGTTAGGCAGTGCTGAAACCATCGGCCATTTCACCGACCTGTTCGCCACCGTGAGCGGCAAGTCGCGGATCTTCCGCCGCACCGAGTCCGCCGTGCGTCCGGAGCCCATCGAATTTCCCTCGTCATTCGCGCCGCGGCAGGCCTCGTCGCCGGACTCGCGCTCCACCGCGAAGCCCTACCTCAGCCTTCAGTCGCACGCCGAGCATTTGATCCTCAACCGCTACGCTCCGCCGACGGTACTCGTCAACGAGCAGGGCAACATCCTTTTCATCAGCGGTCGGACCGGGAAATACCTGGAACCTGCGGCCGGCAAGGCGAACTGGAATATCTTCGCCATGGCGCGGGAGGGGCTGCGCTACGAGCTTTCCAGTGCCTTCCAGAAAGCCCTGCGCGAGGAAGGACCGGTTACCCTTGGCGGGTTGAAAATCGGCACGAACGGCGGCAGGCAGCATGTCGATGTCACCATCGAGAAACTCCGCGAGACAGAACCCCTGCGCGGTATGGTCATCATCGTTTTCACCGATGTCCCGGCACCGCGGGAAGTCTCGCAGTCCAGCCCTGCAGGGAAATCCGCCGCCCGCAATCATCGCATTGCAGAACTCGAGCACGAACTCCAACAGGCCCGTGCCGAGCTCCAGAACACCCGCGAGGAAATGCAGACTTCACAGGAGGAACTCCGCTCCACCAACGAGGAAATCCAGTCCACCAACGAGGAGATGCAATCCACCAATGAGGAACTCACCACTTCCAAGGAAGAGATGATGTCGCTCAACGAGGAACTCCAGACGGTGAATGCCGAGCTCCAAGGGAAAGTGGACGAACTGTCCCGCACCAACAACGACATGAAGAACCTGCTCAACAGCACGGACGTCGCCACCCTTTTCCTCGACAACGACCTCAAGGTTCGCCGCTTCACCACCCAGGCCACCAAAATCATCAAGCTGATCCCAGGCGACACCGGCCGCCCCATCACTGACCTCGCCTCCGACCTCATCTATCCGGAACTCCCGGAAGACGCCTTCGAAGTGCTGCGCAAGCTCGGTTTTTCCGAAAAACCCATCAGTACTCGCGACAACCGCTGGTTCACCGTCCGCATCATGCCCTACCGCACTCTGGACGACCGCATCGACGGCGTGGTCATCACTTTCCTCGACATCAGCGTCGCCAAGACGCTGGAGGGAAAAATGCAGGGCATGCAGACCACCTTGGAAAACCGCCTCGCCGAGCAATCCGCGGAAATGCACAAGACCAAGGTGGAGCTCAAGGAGGCCCGCGAACGAACCCGGAAGACCGGTGGCAAACCACCCGGTCCCTCCAAAACCTGACCCATCCACATGCCGAAAAAGCCGACATCCCCGGGCGAGCCCACCGAGCTGCGCCGCCGCGCCGAGCGGCAGATGGAGGAGCGGCAGACCGCGCCGGTCTCCAACACCGAGACCGACAGCCGGCGCTTGCTCCACGAACTCGACGTCCATCAGATCGAGCTGGAAATGCAAAACGCCGAGCTGCGCCTGGCCCGCGACGAAGCGGAATCGATGTTGGAAAAATACACCGAACTCTACGACTTCGCCCCCGTCGGCTACTTCACCCTCGCAGCAAAGGGCACCATCCTGCTCGCCAACCTGACTGGCTCCGTCCTCGTCGGGACCGAACGCAACCGCCTCGTCGGCCGGTCTTTCAGAATGCTGGTGACGCCCCAACATCGCCCGGCGTTCGATGACTTTCTCGCCAGGGTGTTTGAAGACCCGGCCCGGCGATCGATCGATATCGAGCTGTCGAGTGACGGCCAGCCGCCGAGGGCAGTCAACGTCGAAGTCCAGCGCTCGCCTGATGGAGAGGAATGCCGCATGGCGGTGGTGGACATCGCCGAACGCAAACAAGCGGAAGAAACCCTGCGCCGCAACGAAGCGCTTTTTTCCGCCCTCATCGGCCAGGCTCCCGTCGGCGTGTATGTCGTGGATTCCGGGTTCCGCCTGCAACAGGCGAACCCGATAGCGATGGCGATTTTCGGAAACGTCAGCCCGCTGATCGGCCGCGATTTTTCGGAAATCATCCACATCCTCTGGCCGAAGCGCGTCGCCGGTGAGACCACCGCCCGTTTCCGCCACACCCTGAAAACCGGCGAACCCTATCAGTCACCCGAGTTCTCCGAACGGCGCCGGGACATCCACGTCCAGGAGGTTTACGAATGGCAGATCCAGCGCGTCACGCTGCCTGCCGGCGAGTTCGGCGTGGTCTGCTTTTTCAGCAACATCACCGCACGCAAAAAGGCGGAAACCGCCCAGCGCCGCATGGACGTGCTCACCGCCTCGAACCTGAAGCTTACCAAGGAGATCCTCCACCGCCGCACCGTGGAGACGGCGCTCCATCAGACCGAGCAGCAGCAGAAAAAACTGTTGGAGCAATCCCGCCGCCAGCAGGAGCAACTGCGCGACATGTCCCATCAGATCCTCCAGGCGCAGGAGGAGGAGCGGAAACGCATCAGCCGCGAGCTGCACGACGTCATCGCCCAGACCCTCGTCGCCATCAATGTGAACCTCGCCGCCCTCGCCAGCGGCTGCGCGGACACTCCGCAGAGCCTCCAACAGAAAATCGCGACCACCCATCAGTTGGTCGAGAAGTCCGTGGACATCGTGCACCGCTTCGCGCTCGAACTGCGACCCACCGTGTTGGACGATTTGGGCCTGATACCCGCGCTGCATTCCCATCTCAAACGCTTCACCTCGGACACCGGCATCCGTGCCAACCTTAATTGTTTCGCGGGAATTGAAAAGACCTCGATCACCATTCGCACCGCCTTGTTCCGTGTCGCTCAGGAGTCCCTGACCAACGTCGCCCGCCACGCTGGTGCCAGCCAGGTGACCATTGAAATCGAAAAGCTCAAGGGAGCCGTCATCATGCGGATCACCGATGACGGCCGGGGATTTGACGTAGACGACACGGCCACTGCCAGGGCTAACAACCGTATCGGAATGCTCGGCATGCGCGAACGTATCGAGATGATCGGCGGCGCTTTTTGTGTCGAGTCTGCTCTGGGCCAGCCCACCACCATCCACGTGAATGTCAAACTTCCCGCTCCTCAACCGCGGACATCACCGGTCAAAAAATCCGCCCGAAAATCGAGCCTCGAATGCTAATGAAAACCATCACTGTCCTTCTTGCCGAAGACCACCTCATCGTCCGCGAAGGCCTGCGAGCCCTTCTCACTTCCGCACCTGACATCCAGATCATCGGCGAGGCGGACAACGGCCGTGAAGCCGTGGAACTCACCCGGACGCTCACTCCGGATGTGATCGTCATGGACATCGCCATGCCACTGCTCAATGGCCTCGAGGCCACCCGCCAGATCCTCCGCCGGGCGTCCACCACCACCAAGGTCATCATTCTATCAGCCCACAGCGACGACGCCTACGTGACGAAGGTGATGGCACTCGGTGCGTCCGGTTACCTGGTGAAACAAACGGCGTTTCACGTGCTGCCCGAGGCCATCCGGGAAGTCCATCAGGGCAAAACCTATTTCAGCCCCACCATCAGCAAGCGCCACCGCCGGCAAAAACCCCTAACAGCGGCCGCTGGATCGGATTCAAAAAACAACCCGAGCCAACTCACCTCCCGCGAGATGGAAGTCCTCCAGCTCGTGGCCGAGGGGAAGGCCAACAAGGAAAGCGCCGACCTGCTCCACATCAGCATCAAGACCGTCGAAAAACACCGCCAGACGCTCATGGAAAAACTCAACATCCACGACACCGCCAGCCTCACCCGATACGCCATCGCCAACGGAGTCATCGAATGCAACGTGCAGGTGAATATTCTCTAGTCGCTGGAACCTTCAAAAAAATCCAACCACAGATTAACAGGATTGACGCACATGAGGATTTCTTCACTTGCGATCATTGAAGTCACAATCCTCTTCATCTGCGTGCATCCCGTTCATCTGCGGTTGTCTTCCCGCTGCCCAGGAATCCGTCCACTTTCCGCTTTCACGCCGCGGAATGCAGGACTACGGTCCCGCCGACATGAGCAGTTGCGGCCCGAAAATGAAGATGGATCCGACCTTGCACCGGGAAAAGAAGCCGGACTGGATCAAGGTCCGGCTTCCGAACAACCCGGCCTTCTGGTCCACCAAATCCCTCATCACCGACCTGAAACTGGTCACCGTTTGTGAGGAAGCTCAGTGTCCGAACCGTTGGGAATGCTGGGGCCAGGGAACGGCCACTTTCATGATCGCCGGTGACAAATGCACCCGCGCCTGCGGTTTTTGCGCGGTAAAAACGGCCAAGCCGGACGCCCTTGAATCCGACGAACCGCAACGCGTCGCCGAGGCCACGCGCCGCATGAACCTCCGTCATGTCGTCATCACCGCCGTCGCCCGCGACGACCTGCGCGACGGTGGCGCGGAGCATTTCCAGCAAACCATCCACGCCGTGCGCGAGGCGAATCCGGAAATCATCATCGAGGTGCTCGTGCCGGATTTCAACGACCGCGACTGGGCGCTGCAACTGGTGATGGATGCCCGCCCCCACATTTTCAACCATAACCTCGAAACCGTCGAGCGCCTCACCCCGCTCGTCCGTTCCCGCGCCCAATACCAGCGCAGCCTGACCGTCCTGAAAAAGGCCAAGGCCATGGTCAACAACAAGGTCGCCACCAAAAGCGGCATCATGTTAGGCCTCGGCGAGCGGCATGAGGAAATCCTGCGCGCCATGGACGATCTGCTGGCCCACGATGTAACGGTCCTGACAATGGGCCAGTATCTGCGTCCTACTCAGAAACATCTTCCCGTCGTGGAATACATCACGCCCGACGCCTTTGACCAATACAAGGCCATCGCGCTCGCGAAAGGCTTCCGCCACGTCGCGAGCGGACCGCTTGTTAGGAGTTCCTATCATGCCGCGAATTTCCGTCCCGAGCTCGATGTGCTCGAAGCCATCGAAGCCGACGTCCGCGCTGCAAAGGGCCTGGAACTCGGCCCCGAACACCTTCCCCTACCCGCCCCGAGGGCGGATCTGGTCAAAGCCATCGCCTGATTCCCCATGCGCCACTGGCTCATCAAGTCCGAACCCGATGTCTTCGGCATCGATCACCTCGCGAAAGTCAAAAAGGAACCCTGGAGCGGCGTCCGCAACTATCAGGCGCGGAACTTCATGTGGAAGGAAATGAAAGCCGGCGATCTCGCGCTTTTCTATCACTCTAACGCGAAACCACCGGGCGTCACCGGCCTCGCCCGCGTCGTCGGCAAGCCCTATCCCGATCCGACGCAGTTCGATGCAAAGAGCGAATACCACGACCCGAAGTCGAAGCCCGAAAACCCGCGCTGGTGGCTGGTGGATTTCAAATTTGTCGGCAAGTTCAAGGAAATGCTGACGTTGGAATCCCTGAAGGCGGACACCGTGCTTCGTGAGATGCTCGTCTGCCAGAAAGGCACCCGACTTTCGATCACTCCGGTTGATCCCCTCCACTTCAAGCGCGTTTGCAAACTCGCCGCTTGGAAAAGTTAAAACAAATTTTCACCCCCACACCGCTCCATGGATGAAGTTACACCAATGACGTCCCTGACCGCGGTTCCTGATTCTCCACCGGCCGCCTCCGCTTGGAGGGAGTGGCTGGAAGAGCATGGTCCCAAGCTCTTGTTGTTCGCCAGACAGCAAGCTCGTTCCCACGAGGATGCGAAGGACATTTTTCAGGACGCCTTGGTCAAGCTTGTTGAAAAAGTCCGCACCGGCGAATTCGTCGGCGGCCAGGAAGCATGGCAACCGTATCTCTACACTGCCATCCGCCGCCTCGCCATCGATCTGAGCCGCAGTGTGGACCGCCGGAAGCGCCGCGAAGACAACGTCGTGGCCGATGCTGCGGAGGTTGGCTTCGAAGCGAACCATCCGTGGTTCGAAAGTGAATCGTCCGATGACGAAACCCGCGAGCAACTTGAGGTCCGCCTCAAGGAACTGCCGGAAAAATTCTCGGAAGTGATCATCATGAAGATCTGGGGCGAGCGCACGTTCGCCGAAATTGGTGAAACCCTCGGGATTTCCCAGAATACCGCCGCTTCCCGTTATCGCTATGGACTGGAAGCACTCAAAAAAAGCCTCAGCAACGCCCGCCGCCGCGGCGACCTATCCATCTAACTAAAAATGAACTACGATCCATCCACCCTCGAAGCGGAACTTCGCAAGCTCCAGGCCGCCCCGCTCGACGAGGCGCTGCTTGCACGCCTCGAAGCATCCGCCGACGACACGTGGACGGAGCTCACTCACGAAGAACGCCATTTCGAAAACCTCCTGCGGGAAAAAGCGCCCGCAAGATTGTCTGCGGATTTCCTCAGCCAGTTGGAATCCGTCACGACCGGCGTTCATTTCCCAATGGATGAAAAGGTCATCCTTTTCCCTAATGGCAGCACTCCACGCACCAAGCGGCACAACCGCCCGATGTGGGCCGCTGCCGCCGCGGTCGCGCTCATCGGAGCCGCATCCGCCTTGCTGGTTCCCACCACGGAAAAGCCGGTTGCGAACACCCGCTCTTCTAACGGCAGCGCGGCTCCGGCTCTCGCCGCCGCCACGACTAACAGTTTCGTCCCGGCCAGCTTCAACCGCGGACTCAGCGAGGTGCATGACGAAGGCGTGGTGTGGAAATCCAACAAGCAGCCCCACCGCCTGGTGCGCGTCGTTTACACGGATCTCGTCACGCTCAAGGACGCGAGCGGCAGGACGGTGGAAGTGGAACAGCCCCGCGTGAAATACATGCTCGTGCCGGACAAAACCGACTGAACCCTTTCAAACGAAATCCTAACAAATCCTCTGCATTCCAGTAGGCTATGAAAATCAAACCATCCCTTTTATTCTCCGCCAGCTTCGTCGTCGCCATGGCCACTCCGGTTTCGGCGATCGAGGCGCCTGCGGACGACGCACCGCCGCCACCTGTGGAAGACGTTCCGGCAATCAAGCCGTTGCGCTTCGATCCGCCCGCAGCTCCTCAGAATTTACCAGAGGCACCGGCCACCGCTTTTCTTGGCATCGTGACTTCCGATGTTCCTGATGTCCTTGCCGAGCACCTCGACCTCAAACCGGATGAAGGCATCATCGTCCGCTCGTTAATGCCGGACGGCCCTGCCTCGAAAGCCGGCATCACCGCTCATGATGTCATCACCCGCGCCGGTGACCAGGTCATCCACTCGCCGGAGGATATTTCGAAGTGGGTCGCCGAACAGAAGCCTGGCGACAAGGTCTCCCTCGACATCATCCACAAGGGAAAGGCTACGAAAATCGATGTAACGCTCGGCAGCCGCCCCGCGGGAGTCGCCGCGGCCGACCCGCAACCGATGGACCAGCTCAATCTGGATGAGTTTCCCAAAGAACTCGCCGACCGTATCCGTGGCGCAATTGAAGGGAACCTCGGTGGCCTCGACCTCAACGCCGGCGATGATCCTGCCGCACAGTTTCCTCCAATGATGGGCAATGCCTTGCAGGAAATGAAAAAGCAGATGGAAAAAGCCCTTGGTGCCCCGCCGGTGATGAATCCTGGCGGCATCCACCTCCAAGGCGGCACGGTGCGCATGCGGGATCCTGAAGGCAGCGTCGAAATCAAAGCGAACAATGGCAGCAAGGAAGTCACTGTCCGTGACAACTCGGACAAAGTCGTCTGGACCGGCCCGTGGGATACGGAACAAGACAAAGCCGCCGCCCCCGCTGAGGTCCGCAAGCGGGTGACCAACCTGAATCTCGATGGTGGAATCAATGGCAATGGCATCCACCTCAAGCTCAACCAGCCCGCCGCACCCGATGCGGATGAGCCGTAACGATTTCCTAGGACAATTCATGGATTAGGGCCACGCCCGCGATCAGCTCGACACTGGTCGCGGGCGTGTGTTTCCCAAGGTGTAGCAGCGGTCTGCGACCGTCGCTCACTGAAATGGGCACGCGGGACGCCCGCTTACAGTGTCCCACTGAGCGTCACTTTCGCCGTTGCAAGCGGGGTGCCGGAAACTGAAACCGCGCCCTCGATCTGCGCCAGCCCGCCGAGGCGGCCTTCGACTTTTGCGCGGATTTCCAACAGATCGCCGGGAACTGCTGCGCCAAGGATTTTCGCCGCGCGCACTCCCGTCAGGCGGATGTCCGACATCGGAGGGTTTTCCTGATCGGTCTGGATCACGACACCACCGAGTTGGGCGATGGCTTCGATGAGGATCACGCCGGGCATCATCGGATTTCCCGGGAAATGGCCTTCCAGAAATGCCTCGTCTCCCCTCACCCGGTAACTTGCGACTGCCTCCACACCGGGGACGAGCGAGAGGAGTTCGTCTAGAAACCGGAACGACGGCCCGTGCGGCAGGGATTGCAGAGCTTGTTGAAGATCAGTGTTCATCTGCGGGTAGCATCGCACCGGCGGGCCAGGGTGTGACAAGCGGATTGCCGGAAAAATACCATTCGACCGGCGGCTTTGTTGCCGTTACCCATTGGCTGCGTGTCATCCAGCAATCCCGGTGCTCAGTCGATCAATCCCCCCGAGGCCATGTCGCTCCGCTGGTGGCTGCGTGCACCGTGGGATTATTTGATGATGGCCCTGGGACTTTCTTACTGGGGAGTTTTCGGTGGATTGCTCACTCTGATCGGCGGTCCGCTGCATCTGATTTTGCCCCGGAGCACAGGGGAAAAACTTGGACGCACCCTGCTGCACCAGCTTTTCCGGAAATTTGTCGTTCTGCTCCGGTGGTCGGATCTCGTGCACTCGGACCTCACTGCACTCGACCGGCTGGGTAAAATCCACCACCCGTTCATCGCCGCACCGAATCACACTTCCCTTTGGGACGTTGTGTTCATCATCGCCCGTCTGCCTCAGGCAATCTGCGTGATGAAAAAACCCATTCTGATGAACCCGCTTCTCGGCGGCGGCGCCCGACTGGCGGGCTACATCGCCAATGACGGCATGACCCGCATGATCCGCAACGCGTCGGAATCGCTCAACCGTGGCGGGCAGCTTCTGTTGTTTCCCGAAGGCACGCGAACCCACCCGGATGCCCGCTGGATCAACCCCATCAAAGGCGGTTGCGCAATCATCGCCCTCCACGCAAACGTGCCGGTTTACCCGATTTTCATCCGCAGCAACACCCGTTTTCTCCAAAAGGGCTGGCCCCTTTGGAGGCGACCGGTGTTTCCCATCCAGATCCACTTCGACCTCGGGGAGCCTCTCATGCCTGAGCCGGGCGAAACCTCCCAGGCGTTTACCGAACGGCTCGCGGCGGTTTATGAGCACGAGCTGGCCAAACCTCACCCGTTGAGGCGGCAGATCGGTGCGACGCGTGAGTGATCCTACGCACTTGCCCCGACTGGATTTGGCCACTACAGCAGGTCACACATGCCCGAGGTGCGTCCGCTCATTCTGATCCCAAGCTACAACACAGGCCCGATTTTACTTCAAACAGTCGCTTCAATCAGTAATCAGGATTTCCCGACATGGGTGGTGGTGGATGGCTCCACGGATGGATCACCAAAACTTTTGGAATCGATTGCGCATCAGCATCTACGAGTGATTTTTCTCGAAAAAAATTCTGGGAAAGGTGCGGCGATCTTGCACGGCTTGCGGCTAGCGATCGAGCATGGATTCACCCATGTCCTGTGTGTCGACGCCGATGGACAGCATCCCGCCTCGTCGATACCTAATTTTTTGAAGGTGTCAGCTGCACATCCGGAAGCAGCGATCTTTGGCAGGCCGATTTTTGATGATTCCGCGCCCGCGTTGAGAGTGAACGGTCGGAAGGTTTCGAATTTCTGGGCCAATCTCGAGACACTCGGTTGGGGTGTGGATGATTCACTTTTCGGCATGCGGCTCTACCCGGCGGCCGATTTGTTGGCGGTTCTAGAGTCCACCAGGTTTGCCCGGCGCTTTGACTTTGATCCGGAAGTGGCGGTGCGTTTGGCGTGGCGTGGAGTGCCGGTCATCAATCTGCCGACTCCCGTCCGCTACCCCAGCAAGGAGGAAGGCGGCATTTCACAATTCCGGTATGTCCGCGACAACGTGCTGCTCACCCGCATGCACATCAGGTTGTTTTTTGGATTCCTCCTCCGCTTGCCGCTGCTGGTCCTCCGCGGGTCGAATCCCCTCGAACACGTTAGTCCCCCATCCTCATGAGTGACCTTGGAATTCAGAAAATCGCAGGGTTGTTCCCGGGCAAGTGGGAGCAGCATTACGTCGCCGCCAAATTGCGGACGGACCCGCTGTACGGGGCGCTGGAAAAAGAGCTCCGCGGGTCGGACCTGCCCTTGCTCGATCTCGGTTGCGGCCTAGGGTTGCTGGCGTTTTTCCTTCGGGCAAAAGGGATCGACGTGCCCATCCACGGCCTCGACTACGATACGAGAAAAGTGGTGATGGCGAATGAGGCGATCAAAAACTCCGGGACCTCCGGCATCCATTTTTCCCATCATGACGCCCGCAGTGGGCTTCCAGACCACCAAGGAAATGTCAGTATTCTCGACATCCTGCAGTTTTTCACTCCCGCCGAGCAGGAATCGCTGCTTGTTCTTGCGGCTGAGCGAGTCCTCCCCGGCGGCAAACTGGTCATTCGTTCCGGTCTCCGCGATGAGTCATGGAGATTCAAAATCACCGTTTTGGGAGACCTGCTGGCAAAGGCGACCTTCT
>JANODE010000053.1:0-8516 GCA_031412525.1 Akkermansiaceae bacterium
AACCGGGACCTATGACGCTCAACGTGTGGCGCTCAAAGGAGTGATCACCGGTTGTCGGCCATCGGGATATGGGGACAACACCTGGGTGATGGTGCTCGCCGGCGCAAGTGGCAAGGCGCGGGCGGTGATCCCGGCGATGCCTGGAATGCGACCGGACGACATGGCGGATGCAGGGGCCTTGATCACGGGAGTTGTTTTCACCCGGACTAACAGCCGCCAGGAGTTTGTGGGGATCAGCATCGAAACCAACCGTGTGGAAGATGTGGAAATCTATCGACCAGGCGGCAGTGATCCCTTCGGAGTGAACATGCTGGAAACGGGTCGATTGCGGGCCTTCGTCCCAGGCGGCTATTCCCAACACCGCCGCCGCATCAAAGGCGTGGTGACGCTTTCCAAGCCGGGCATGCTTTATCTACAGGGGCCCAACGGCGGTTCACGGGTTTCAACCCGCTCTCGGGACCAGGTTCATGCCTTGGGTGACGTGGTCGAAGCAGCCGGCTTTGTTGAAGTCTATCAGGGAACCAGCGAACTCGCCGGATCTCTGACGCAAAAAAAAGCCGACGGCAAGCCGGTGGTGCCGGTTGCGTTATCTCTCCAAGACCAAGCAGACCTCGGGACGTTTGACGGGATGCTGGTGAAGCTTGATGGCGTGGTCCTTGAATGCCATGAGTCACCAGAAGGCGTGGAAATGTTGCTGTCCGACTCGGGTAGATCATTCCAAGCGGTTCTATCCAATCCGCGGGCGTCCGCTTCCGTTTTGAAACCCGATACCGAGGTCTCCCTCGTCGGGGTTGCTGAGATGGCCTATGAACTGGGCCCCTATTTCCCCGACAGCAACGTGGTGTCGAATGTAAGGATCCTGTTGCGGGGCCCGCAGGACATCGTGATCCACCGCGTGCCACCGTGGTGGAACACCCGCCGCTTGTTGATCGCGCTCGGATTGTCTGTGGGACTGGCATCTTTGTTAGGGGGGGCGGCGGGCCTCCTGATGCGCCGTGTGCGCACCCAGTCGAACCAACTCGCGACCGAGGCGTTGGCTCATCGCCAAGTCACCGTGGCTCATGGGGCGATCATGGAGGAGAGGTCCCGTTTGGCTGGAGAAATGCATGATGGATTGCAACCGATGCTTTCGGGATTGTCATTTTATTTGGATGCTGCGGATTCAAAGCTATCAGGAAGGTTGATCGGGGAAGCCACAGAGGAATTGGAGCGATCCCGCACTTTGTTGTCCCGAATTCGCGAGGAATTCCGCCAATGCATCTGGTGTCTCTACGAGCTGGGGCGCCAGACAGGTGATCTGGACAATGAACTTCTGCGTCTCGCCAGGGTTCAACGTCAATGGATGCATGCCGAAGTGAGTACGGAGATCGAAGGAGTTTCATTTCCCTTGCCTGCCAGCATATCCAGAGGGCTGTTGCTGGCATGTCAGGAAGCATTGGAGAACGCATCTCGGCATGGAAAAGCGAAACAGATTGCCGTCAGGTGTCGTTTTGATGACGATGCCATCCAGATCATCATTGAGGACGATGGTTGCGGTTTTGTGGTTTCAGAATCGGCGGAGCTACCCGGCTCGCACTTTGGACTCGGCAACATGCGCCAGCGATTGGAGAGATTGGGGGGCACTCTCGAAGTATCCAGCGAGCCCGGTCAGGGGACTCGGGTGACGGTGCGCCTGAGCCGGGAATGCATCGCGCGCATCGAGGCTAACCCTCTACTTTCGTCACCTGCCCGAATCTCGACGCCCTGACAAAATCATGAAAAATCAAGAACTCAATTCGTCAAACCCAGCCATTTCTCTCATGATCGTGGAGGACCATCTGATCATGCGCGACGGTCTGCGCAGGATGCTTGAAGCCGTTGGATTTGAGATTGTCGGCGAAGCGGGCGATGCCGCTGAGGCGGCGGTGGTTTTCGGATCGTGTAAACCGGATATCATCCTGGTGGACATCCGACTTGGGAAAGGACCAGATGGTATCCAAGTTGCCACCTCCCTATTACAGGCGGATCCCGCGTGCAAGGTGGTGATGTTCGCTTCCGATGCCTTGGAGGCGGATATTCATCGCGCCCGCAAGGCCGGTGTTTGTGGCTTTCTGGTGAAAACACTTCCACGGGAAGCCATTATTCAGGGAATACTCGATGCCCATCGCAATGGTATCTGTCATCCGTTTGAAAACTCGGCCGTCACTCCTTTCGAACCCCTTACCGAGCGGGAGATTCAGGTGCTGGTTCAATTGAGGCGAGGCATGACCAGTGCTGAGATCGGAAGTATACTTTCCCTGAGCGAGCACACGATCAAGTCTCATCTTAAGGCGATCTTCGCCAAGCTGCACGCTGCAGACCGTACCGAGGCGGTGGCGGCTGGCTTCCAGCTCGGCTATCTGCGTGTGAGATGAGCTTTTGAATCAGGAGCCTGGATGGTCATCGTCGGTCATTTCCGATTTATGGATCGAAAGATTCCCTCGTTCGAGTGATGGCGGAGCTTCGTGATTTCCGACAATGTTAAGTGTCATATGAATCGCAAACTCAATCCGCCGGCCATCCATGAAGTGTCACCGTTCCAGATTTCACGCCGCTCGTTCATCCGCCGTGTGTCCGCCACTGCGGCAGCCACCGGACTGCCATTCTGGTTTGTCGAGCGGGAACTTGCCCAAGCGGTGGAACCTGAAAAATCCGTCTCATCTCCCAATGAACGACCAGCCATCGCCCTGATCGGCTGCGGTGGTATGGGGACCACCGATGCAAAAAACGCGCTTCGATTTGCGGACGTCGTAGCCGTGTGCGACGTCGATCAGGAACGTCTTTCGGACGCCTCCGCAAAATTTTCCAAGGACGGAAAAACCCCAGCAACCTTCACCGACGTGCGCAAGCTTCTGGAGCGGGATGACATCGATGCGGTCATCAATGGCACACCCGATCACTGGCACAGCCTCATCAACATCGGTGCGGCCAAGGCCGGAAAGGATATCTATTCGGAAAAACCTCTCACTCTCACCATCGACGAAGGACGCCAGGTCGTTAAAGCCGTGCGCGACCACAAGGTGATATTACAAACAGGAACCCAACAGCGCAGCAGTCAGCGTTTCCGGATGGCCTGTGAGGCCGTTAGGAATGGCCGGATCGGCAAGCTGCAGGAAGTCAACGTCTGGCTCCCGGCGGGTCTGCGGGGTGGTCCGTTCACCTCCAAGACGGTTCCCGCTCACCTCGATTGGGATTTCTGGCAGGGCCAGGCGCCCGCCGCGGATTACATGCCGGAGCGTTGCCATCGGACCTTTCGAAATTGGTATGACTACTCGGGCGGGACCATGACCGACTGGGGCGCGCACCACATGGACATCGGATACTGGGCGGTGGGACTCCCCGCACCGGTGGCGGTGGAGAGCACACCGTTGGCGATGCCCATCCCCGGTGGTTATACGACGTTTAGCGAATACGAGGTGAAATTCACCTATGCCAACGGCGTCGTATTCAAGGTCCGTACGACCACCGATGACTCGCCCTTTGGAGCTGCCGTCCGGCCGGAAGGCCAACGCAACGGCATTCGCTTCATCGGTGACGATGGCTGGATCTGGGTGAATCGCGACAAGATCGAGGCGTCAGATCGTGAACTGATCGCCAAACCCCTTCCGGAGGATGCCGAACGCCTCTATCCGAGCAACGATCACATGGGGAATTTCTTCGATTGCATGAGCACCCGCAAGGATCCCATCTGCCCGGTAGAGGTCGGTCATCGGTCCGCGTCCGTCTGCCACCTTGGGACCATTTCCCTCCGCACCGGTAAGTCCCTCCAGTGGGATCCCGAGCGGGAAATTTTCACTGGCACGCATGCCGAAGAAGGAAACCGCCACCTCGTCCGTGAAATGCGCAAGCCCTACGACTACAGCTTATTTGCCTGAGTCAAATGGGGCACCGCAGTGGGTCGGGATACTGAAAGCCGCGCGGCAACCAGTCCAGCTCGGTTCCCAACTCACCCTACAGTCCTCCGGATCTATCAGCTAGATCTCCGTCCAAGTGACCACCCGAATCAAGGGTAACGATCACGGAATTGCAATGACGGGGCAGGAGACCTACGGGTTTACCTATCACTGAAAGGAAGTGGGCACCGTCATCATGATTTTATCCAGCAGCTTCCAAGGTCGGTCAATTTTAATCTCGCCTCGATTTACTCGAAACGAAGACGCATTCTCCACCATTCGATCATTTCGATGGTGAAATACATTCGCCCGTGACTACTTGAAATCCTTGGCACGCTGCTTGAGGAATCGTGCGTGGAGTTCGTTGAGGATTTCCTGATGGGAGGCTGCAATGTTGTTCTTTTCTGTGGGGTCCTCCTTGAGGTTGAAAAGCTGCCAGTCGGCAGTTTGTTTGGGTTCTTCGAGGCTGTAGCGCACGATTTTCCAATCCTCGTATCGTAATGCCCAGCGGTTGGTTTCCGTGCTCCAAATCCAATAGAGATCCCGCTGTGGCAGTTTCCCGGTGTCGAACAATACGGGTGATAGGTCCACTCCGTCAGAGAGGGGCGAATTTCCGATGGGGTGTCCGGCGACCGCCGCGAGTGTCGGGAACCAATCGATGATGTGCACGGGCTCGGTGATGGTCCGCGGTTTGATGTGTCCCGGCCAATTGGCAAAGCCGGGCACGCGGATGCCGCCTTCCCAGACGTCGCACTTCATCCCGCGCATGGGCAGAGCTTGGTTGAAATCCGTTAGCTTGAGGTCGTTCGGATAGGCGTTTCCGGGCCAGCTTCCCTGCGGGCCGTTGTCGGAAGAGAAAAGAATGAGCGTGTTCCCGCGCTGGTTGGTTTCGTCCAGGGCCTTGATGACCTGACCGACGGCGTGGTCGAGGTGGTTTACGGAAGCTAACAGCAGACGTTTTTCCGGATCCGGTTCCTGCTGGATGATGCCTTTCGGGTCGTTGAACCACTCGATCTCGTCCTCGTTGAGCCAGCGTTCCGGATTCTTCGGGTCAAGCTGTGTGGGTCGGTCGGTAAAACGTCCGCGCTCGTCGAGAGGCGTGTGCGGAGCGTGGAATGCCAGATAGAGAAAGAACGGGTTGTCCCGCTTCTGGCGGATCACGCGGATGGCCTCTGCGGCAACCAGGTCGGTGGCGTGGCGGCCATTTTCGTAGCCGGGGATGATGGTCTGATCCCGGTGCCAGGTCTCGCTAGCCTTACCCTTCCGGTAGGTGTGCTCATACATGCCGACTGCGCCGGAGATCGACCCGTAACTATGATTGAATCCGTGATGGTTCGGCCCGTCGCCAGTGGCTTCGCCCATATGCCATTTGCCGCTGAGGAATGTCTCGTAGCCAGCGGATTTCATCAGGTTGGCAAGTGTAGGAGTGCCGGGTGGAAAGCACTGCTCGTTGGTCGCCTGGAGTGGTGCGCGGCCGAAGCGGCCGGGGTAGCGGCCGGTGAAAAGCGCCACTCGGGTGGGTGTGCACTGCGGCATGACGTAGTGGTTTTCAAATTTCGCACCCTCTGCTGCGAGCCGGTCGAGGTTGGGGGTGTGGACTTTGCCGGGGTTGTTGTAGCCGATGTCAGCCCAACCCTGGTCGTCGGTTAGAATGACCAGCACGTTGGGAGGATCCGCCGCTCGGACGTGCGAGGTGAGGGTGATCGCTAACAGGGTGATGATCGAAAACGATGCGGATGCCAAAAGCCGTGGAGGTCTGGACAAACGGGGTTGGAGAATTGCTGCAAGCATAACCTTGAAATTCTTTTTGGATCGGATTGCTTGAGACGTGGATAGGATCACAGTCTTTAAGTTCAAGGATTCAATTCGCATCCTTCAGTTCGCCGGGTGAGCGGTGATCACTAAATTGTGACTTCCACCTACAAGTGGTTTTCCGGTGTGCGCATCCACCATTCCTGTGACCTCGGCCACTGGCAGCGCGCCGGACATGGGCTCGAACGGGCTTCCCCATTGGACCTTCTGGGTTGTTAGAATTCAGGCGGCGGCTGGGCATCCTGTTGGTTTCGTGAAAAACCGATAGTCCGGTGTGGGAGTCAATCCAACAACTTGATGCGCAGGTTGCGGAACTTGTAGGTCTGGCCTTTTTCCCCGTGGTGCTGGATGCCGATCACGCCGGAGGCATCCTTGTCATCGACGATATCGGTGGTGACGATGCCGTTGACCTCGATTTTGATTTTGGAGCCCTTGCAAGTGATGCGGTAGGTGTTCCATTCGTCGCGTTTGAATGTGTCGCCCGCGCGTTTTTTGAATTCAGCTTCGCTGGCGGCGTTGCCTTTGATCGGGCTGATGAACCACATTCTGCGTGCCTCGTCGTAGAGACCGCCTGACCAAGCACGTTTTGCATCGCCATCGACTTCACATTGGTAGCCAAACACCTTGTTGGGTTCTGCGTGGGCGCGGAACATGAATCCGCTGTTTGCCGTGCCCTTTGGCAGCAGGACTTCACCTTCGAAAATGAAATCAGCGAAGGTTTTCTCGGTGACCAGGAAGAATTTCTTGTCGGCCGTGAGATGGATCTCGCCGTCGATGACCTCGACCTTGCCCCAAGCGTAGGGATTCCGCCATCCTTGAAGAGTCTTGCCGTCGAACAGCGGAGTGAAACCGTCCGTAGAGGATTTTTCTTCTGCGCTGGTGGACGCGAAAGGGCAGAAAAGAAGTGCGGCAAGGAGCAATTGCAGTGTTTTCATAAGGTGGTGTTTGTGAAATTTTATCTTCTATGGTCCGTTTTGGTCGAGCTTGTTTGAATGTCTATTTCCCAATTCACCGCTGCTTCAGGAGCCTGCCGCAGAAAGTGAATTCCTTGGCACCAGCAAGGCAGGCCTGATGCCACCAAGGTTTGGGTTTCTCCAACATCTATCGAGCAACTCCTCGCGGAACCAGTGTGACCGGTCCCACCAATCCTGCTGGGAGTAGCGGGGTCTCCTTGCGATGGTAATACCAGGTGACGAAACCTTTCCTGCGTTGCTCGGGGCGCGCCTCGTTTTTGATGAACCACTCCGGATAGGCTTTCATCGCGTGGCCCCGTTGGCCACGATCCTCGCCCCACTCGAAGTCGGCTGGATGTTGTTCATCGCCGACAAGGCGGTTGTGCCACGTATTGGTGACTGAGATTTCGATTTGGTTACTTCCTGCCTTGAGCGCGGATGAGACGTCGATGGTGAAGGGTTTCATCCAGACAACCCCGAGGTTTTTGCCATTGATCGAGACCCTGGCAAGGTCGTGAACTTTTCCAAGATCTAGGACCGCGCCGGATTTCAGATCCGACACTTCAAACTGACAGCCATAGGTGGCGGTGCCGGAAAAATAACGAATCGCTGGATCCTCTGAGCGGGAGAGATCGACGAGCGAGGTAAGTTGGATCACCCGTTTTTCCTCGACCGGGGAGTTCAGCGTGACGGCCCATGGTCCGTCGATGGTTGTTCGGGGTGCGGGAGCGGGCAATTCCAGGGCTTCGCGCTTGCCCGAGGCGAACAAGAGCTCGGCGCGAAGGGCTTCGAAGGAAGTCGCTGTCACAGAACCATCCGCCGCTGCCATCAGATGGAATGGTTTGCTAACGGGTGGAGTACCGAGCGAAAGCGGCTCGTTTTCCGCAACGGTGATTTTCTGAGTGGCACCATTCAGCGTGTATTCCACCTCCAGTTGCTTCACAATGTTAGAGGCAGGATCATTTTGGAAAACACCAGGATTCACCTGCGGAATCCGGATGCTGCCGGACTTGGCGAGTTGTTGTAGCTGGGCCGTGACATCGGCCCAGCGGTTTGCGGTAGGCGCTCCGAAGCGGGCGTTCAGAATCTTCAGCGGCGAGTCTGTCGCAGGCGTGGAAGAGACCGACACGACATGATCCGCAGGCAGTTTTGCATCGCGGAAGATCACAAAAACCGAATCCTGGCGCTCAAGCTGGAGATCCACCTCGGTGCGGCCATCCTTCTGCCGCCAGACGGGTGCGAAACGCATGGATCCATCTTCCGCATCCCATAGCTCCGGGCGGATTCCATCCACCCGGAATGAGGCGGTGAACTCAGCGGCGACATCCTGTGTGTTAGCCACGAAGAAGACATGACCCTCGGCTGTCTGACGTGCGGTGGTGGCGATGCTGGAGCCTCCGTCAATTATGATGAGCGGAGTGATTTTCAGATCCCGAATCGCGTCATCAGGTCGGCCGCGAGTGTAGAGCTTACCCTTGCCAATGGTGCGGACAGGTTCGTCGCTCCACAGAGCGGACGACTTCACTTCCGCATCTGCCTTGGGAAAATATGTTAGGCCGGGTGTGCCGCCAGGTTTCGAGCACACGATGGTGGCCCCTTGTTCGAGGAGCTCCGCGATTTTTCTAACGTCCTGCGGCAAAAGTCGTCCATCATGGGCGACGCTGAGGAACGGATAGCTCCGTCCCGATGGCAACACGATGCGGCCGTCGCGAACAGTCAGTCCGTTGCGGAAAATCCGCCAGGGAATCACATCCGCTCCCTGCGGTTTGCCAACGCTCACAAAATCGGCGGGAGTTTCTCCCGCTTGCAACAAGGCCTGGCAGCGGCCGAGATACTGGAA
>JANODE010000054.1:0-7237 GCA_031412525.1 Akkermansiaceae bacterium
GGCCCAGTGAATTCCACGTTCTGCAAGAAGTTCGCCGTCACGCTCTTGTTCCCATCCATCGTGATGGTCCTCTCGTCCACCACTCCGCTGAGGTCTCCGCTCCAGTTGCCGAAGGTATAACCACTGCCAGGCGTGGCCGTCACCGTCACCACGGTGCCCTGGTTATAAATCCCTCCGGGTGGGTTCAATGTGACCGAACCATTCGCCCCAGTCGCTGTCAGCGTGTAGGTGGGGATGGGAGTAAAGTTTGCCGTCACGCTCTTGTTTCCATCCATCGTGATCGTCCTAGGATTAACCGATCCCGTGAAATCCCCGCTCCAGTTGCTGAACGTAAAGTCGCTGTCAGGCTCTGCCGTCACCGTCACCACCGTGCCTTCGGTGTAAGTCCCACCAGGCGGATTCAATGTGACCGTGCCATTGGTCCCAGCTGTTGTGAGCGTGTAGTTGGGTCCGGAGTTAGGGCCGATTTTTTTCAATACAAAACCAACCATCGACCTCCTATCATTATAAGAAAAGCCAAACATTGGTTTCTCGGCAACACCGGAGCCTACCTTAATTCCAAAGAAGGCTCCAGAAGGGCCAAATTCATAGGTGAAATCAGGCAATAACCTAGTGAAACTCGTAAACCCACTGTCAACCCTATACACGCCATCTTTAGGGTAAATTGCGCCTGCGGTAATAATATAGTCTCCCGCCTCATTTTTAAACTCATCGACTTCTGGTGTAGCGCTCGTATCAAACGTCAATCTTCCCGAGAAGTCATTACTCGGGGCACTATTCTTCAAGGGATTCGTGGTCGAGGGCAATCCACTCGGTATCAATTGCCTTACATTAGAAAAGAAAGCGCTTGCGATGTTTGATCCAGCCTGCGGCTCCGCAGCACCATCCGGAGTCTGCCATATTACCGAAAGCACATCAGATGTCGCCAATGCAATCCCCGCTTCTCCCAAAACAAACGCCCCCGAGTAAGCGTAGTTCCCACTTGTCCCTTGTTGATAGGAATTTTCCGTCACCATACTCATGGGTATCCCTCCATAGCTCACGGAGGAAACTCTTAGCGGTGTTGAGGTATCGGTAGCTCCTTTCAAATGAACTGCCGTTGGCAGAACCACCAGCGCGCGGTTGGCACTTGGCTTCGCGGGATTGCTGTTACCTTGAACCCAAGATCCTAAAAGCTCTACATTCCCCAAGGTAGCCATATCAAAATCAGTGTCATCGTTGATGATCACCGTGGCCTGTTTCGCACTGGTTAAATAGTAATCGAGCTGATTCGACGTTAAATTCACCACCACCGTCTCCCCACCCCGCTCCATCGTTGTGTCATTGATCACATTCAAATTCATGGTGACACTCGTCGAACCAATAGGAATGATCACGGAAGTGGGAAGGCTTTGGTAATCGACCCCATTGGTCGCAGTTCCACCCGACTCGAAAGTCACTTTCAACGGTTTATCAGTTTTAAGCGGACTACTCGGATCGCTCGCTTGCCGGGTGAACTTAAACTGAACATTGCCTGAAGGCTCTCTCGTCACGGCACTCGGCCCTGTTATTGCACCTGTCCTAATGACTTCAACTTTGACTTCAGGAAGAGTTTTGTAGTAGTCGAGAGAGTAGCCACGATTATCATTCACATGGATATCATCGAAGACGACTCCGGTCATCTCTAAATTCGTAGGATCTTGACCGACGCCGATTTGGCACAAGGGCTGGGTTTGACTTGCCGCAAAGAAATTTGGGATCGCAAAATAAATACCCGGTTTGTTCGTGGAGGGCTCTTCAATGGCAATCCCTGCAAAATAGGCACCATTGGCTAATGATGGGGGTATCGTAACCGAGGCACCAATTAAATTATCAACTGGAGAAATATTATAGACTGGATTCGCAGTGGGATTCGACTTAGGATCCCAATTGAAGTCGGAGCCGGGATGCCATTTTCGAATATCAATATCTTCGATCTTAAACTTGAAAGCAGGGATAAGATCGTCTTTGTTTTTCAACAGAAAAAAGTAAACTGGATAGTTTTGGTAAATCGGAGCGGAACCAAGATTCTTGATTTTAGCATTCACTGTAAGCGTGGCACCGGGCTCCACACGTCTTGAGGTGGAAAACTCCGTGAGATGAAACCGATAACCCAATGCCTTCAATACTTTTTGCTGATTTACGTCCGTTGGAGAAGGTGAAAAACTCCCGTACATTCCGTTAATTGCGGTCGCATGAGTTTTTCTGACATAGTTGGCATACCGGGTAGAATAGGTGGCACTATCCAGACCTACAAATAATTCCTCAGGACTGGTTCCAATCATAAGCAGCGGATCCCGATTCGGATCATTTGCCCTTGCGGGATCATTGTAGTATCTTGACCAATCCATTTCCCCATAGATCGGAGTATCTAAATAATGTTTAGGGGGTCTATTGTTATTGACAATAAAATTAGGCCGATCACCAAAGTCCTGCAGTTCTTGGAAGGTGCCGGTAGCATATTGTCGAGGAGAAGCAAACAAGTCCCAAAAGGTACCGAACCTAAGCTCATTACCATACCTTGAATAAGTTTTCATTTCCCTCACAGAGAGCGGCTTATTCGGAAACGCTTCCTTAAAAGCATCCGCCATAATTTTCGACCACCTTACTTGATCCGGGCCTACCCGCGCATTGTTTATGTTTCCTCCAACGCCATTCAAACTAAACGTCTGCTGTTCTCCGTAGAAACCAATAATCCCCGTCTCCACAGCATCAATACGAGGATCTTTATCCCAAACCTTCCCTAACTTACGAATGATTCTCAAGACATCGTCACGGGTTGTTTCACTGTTGTAATTCCAGGGTTTCAGATGATCAGCAACTTCCTCTACGGGTTGAAACTGGTGCACGAAAATCCGTGGGGTCATTTTAAAATTATGGGTTGGGGCATATATAAAAGATGCATCACTCGATGTAATAAGATCGCTAAGGTCTTCCGTTCTACTTTTCTCTGCAGCGCCCCAAGGAATATAGATCTTGGCCGCCTTCGTCATATAGCCTTTGAAATTGTAATCCCCAGCGCCACCGTTCGCACCAACACGGTTACCCATTCCAGGGTTCGTGACTGCATGGGGATGCTCTTGCGGATAGACCGTGGCGGTCTGTGCCTCCAAGGGTGAAAAAAAACCTCCAGAGCTTAAAAGAGCAACCAGAAGGCATTTTGCTAAAAATCCAGTAGAGATTTTAATTCCGACCTGAATTGAATTTTTAGAACCAAAATCCTGGGTTTTCACCTCATTCATAAAACTATTTTTCGACAGGTGCATCATCTATTGAAGTTGAGTATCCCACTTGCTAAGAATTGCTAGGAATTTGCTTGGGACGTGAAAGGCGTTGAAGGGGCTTCGCGTTGCTATCCCCGCCCGAGAAGAGCCGCTGGCCGGGCTGGAAGGGTGGGAAAGTGGTTGATGTTTTGAGAACTAATAATCCAAGACGTGAGGTCTGCGGCAGATTTTCTAGTATCACTTCTTCCATAAAATTACGTAATAAACTCGAAATCCATGACTGCACGCCAAGTCTATTGTTTTGTGAAGCGGAGTCGGATGAATCGTTTGCCGGCGGTTCCCAACGGCGCGGAATCCCGCACGATGAATGACGAGGCCGTATTGGTTTCAACCACGGTGGTGCTTGTGCTCCATGACGTTGAATTTTCGAGCGTTCCGGTACTTAAGCCTTCGATCAGCACATCCTTCACCGCAGGATTGCGATTAACGGTCAACCTGAGATACGCTTGCCCGCCCACGATGACCTGGTCGAATTTCACGGGATTGACATCCGGCGATATCGGACTGAGCCAGAGCACATATTCGACGATATTCATCACCCCATCCGCATCAGGATCGGCCGTGACCAGAGCATCGGAGCCGGTCAATCCATAAAGATTAACCCAATCGTCAAAGGTTACCGCATTCATTTTTAATACAAAACCCACGATCGTATGGCGCTGGCTGTTAGTGTGGGTGAGATTTGGCGTCTCGTTGGCCCCCGTCGCTATCTTGTAGGCCGAGGTGATATCACCAAATGAGGCAGTGGTTTCAGCGATCCCCCGGGTAAAACCATTGTTGATGGTATAGGTGCCATTATTCGCGGCAGTCGCCCCGACAACCACAAGGTCACCGGGATTGGTGGCGAGTGCCGGGGTCGTGATGGTGGTTCCGTTAAGCCCGTTCGAGTTAGTTAGCCCGGTCGGCGTAGTCTGGTTCACATTTGCAAAGAACGCACTCGTGATGTCCGAGCCTGTGTTGGGTGACGAGCTCCATGTGACCTCGATGTTTCCGGACGTTGCCGCGGCCACACCCGCTTCATTGAGAACGAAGGCACCGGTGTAGGAGGCGGAACCATCTTGATGGGATTTTTCCACCACCTTGGTCATGGCTTGACCTCCATAAGTCACCGCCGAGGCGGAAATCGTGCTGCCCGTCGATTCCCCATAGACCATCACGACCAGGGCACGGTTACTACCGTTCTCTTTGGCACGGGTCGCCCCTTGCACCCAAGATCCAAGAAGTGAGACCTTATCGTCTGGAAGGGGAGCAATATCGTCGCTGCTGATGTCGACCATGGCGCTTCCGGATGTTCCGGTGACATACTCCGCCCCGTTGAAGAGGGTCAGCACGACCGTCTCGGTCGGCTCGATAACTACCTCGTCGATCACAATCACCGTCTTGGTGACACTGGCCTGACCCGCCGGGAAGGTCACCGAAGTGCCTAAATCCTGATAGTCCAAACCTTGGGTGGCATTTCCAGCGACTGTGTAATAAACCGTCAAAGGCGAACTGGTGTCGCCCGTCCGCGTGAAGGTGAAGGTGCCGTTGTCCGCAGGCTCCGCCGCGAGCGAATCCGTAGCAACAACGGTGACTTCGTTGCGCTCGCTTTCCAGTTGGAGAAGGAAGGCCAGGAGCTCCTGACGAGAAGCGGTGTCTAGGGTGCGGAAGTCGGCGTGGCCGGTGCCTTCCGGGGCGTTGGCGGTGGTGAAAACATCGGCAAGCGTGGCGGCAGAGCCATCGTGCAAATACGGTGCGGTATCGGCTAGACCACGAAGCGTAGGGGTGTCGATGCCGGTGAGCAATGCGCCAAGGCGTTTGCCGGAGCTGAGTTTGAGCGGACCAACATTGTGCAATGTGTTCGTAGCGCTGTCGGTGAGTTTTTCCCCGCTGTGGCATTCCATGCAGTTGAGCGCGGCGAAATGGCGACGACCATTAGTGGCGGCTGGGGTTTCTACTCCGGTATCGCTGCGGTGTGGGCTACGGGGCTGCTTGTTAAGTGAGGAAACATAGGCTGCTAGAGCATCGAGCTCAGGGCTAAGGCCAGTCTTGGGATCGCCGAGGGATTGGCTGCGGGTGCCGGTGTTAAAGGCCACATCGGAGAGGAAGCCGGTGCCGCTGAACGGGCCGCGGATGTCTTGCTCGAAGTCTTGGATCTCATCGAAATTTCCTGACCAATGGACGCGACCGTGAGCCATACCACCGCGCCCCAGCAGCGTGGTCGTGTTGCGCAGACCTTCCCCGCGATCCGTAAAATCCCAGGTGCGTCCGTCGTGGCCGCCATCGAGGTGGCAAATCGCGCAGGAGATATAGCCCTCGGCTGACATGCGCGGGTCGCTGGAGTTATAGAAAATTCTTTTTCCCGTGAGGACGTCTGGGCTGAGCAACTCGGTGGTGACGGTGGTGGTTTGGTTGAGAAGGGTGAGCGTGGAGCCAGTGCCAGCGAGGATGGGCGCGCTATCATAGACCGCGACGCTGCGTGAGAGGAAATTCATGACGTAGAGGCGGGAGCCATCTGCATTGAGGCAGACGGACTGCGGGGCGAAGTCGGTGGCTACGGAGGTGACGGAGCTGCCGGTGGCGGTGTTGAATACCCGGACCTCGTCATTTCCCTGATAGGTTACGAAGGCGAGATCGCCGAGAGGGGAGAAGCACATCGAGCCGGGGAGTCCGTGGTTATCAATATCGCGCCGGGCGGCTGGCAACTCAAGATTCGTCGTGAGATCGAGCTGAGAAATGATGCTTCGGACGGTATTGTCGTGATCGAGAGGTGAGCCATTGAGGAAAGCGCCGCGGCCGATGTTGTCTTTCTTCGATGGCACCCAAGCGCGCAGTCCATCGGGAGAAATGACGGCGTGTTGAAGGTAATTCGGCAGGCCTCCGCCGGAGTTTTCCGTGTCAGGGCTGGTATCGAAGGCCAGGGGAAACGTACGGCTCAGACCGAGGGTGGTGGCGTTGACCTCCCAAACTTCACCTTGGGTATCTGGAGAAATGAAGCGTGCGACCAGCACGCGACTGGAATCGCTAGAGACGGCGATGGAAAACGGCTGACCGCTGAGTGGCAGACTGGCGATGGTGAAGCGGGTGGCGGGGTTGAGCTTGAGGATTTTCATGCTGCCTTTTGCCGCGATGAAGGCGGCGGTGCCATTGGGTGCGAAGGCAACGGCGACCGGCGCACTGCCGTGAGGGAGATTCACCGTCTGAAGGAGTGTGCCAGTGGATGGATTGAAAACATGGAGTTCGTCGGATTTCTCTGCGACTGCCCAGAGCTGCGTGCCATCCGGGTGGAGCGCAAGGGAGCGCGGCGCGGCGCCAGCGGGGAGTTCCAGCTCCTTGGTCAGGGTGGTGGCATGGAGGCGGGTGACGGTGTTGCTGTCTGGATTCACACACCAGATTTTCCCCAATGCGGCGTCGTGAATCAATTGGGACGACGCTGTGGGAGCCGGACTTGAAATCGGATGATGCACGACGACTAACAGCTGTCGCGAGGTTTGCGACGTCCCATCGGTCACGGTGACATTAACGGGATAGCGGCCCGGCGCTGTGTAAACATGCGAGGCGAGATTTGAAGGACCAAATGGAGTCGATGCGCTGCCATCGCCGAAATCAAAAGAGTAGCGCAGGGTATCGGCGGGATCGGCATCCGTCGCAGTCGCGGTGAAGTTCACCTGGCTACCGACGAGAGGCTGTTGGTCATTGACTGTTAGATTGTTCAGGGTCGGAACGTCGTTCTCTCCATTATCTGCGAGCTGTACGATTTCCGCAGCGGTGAGAGCACGCTGGTAAATGCGGAAGTCATCGATGCCGCCCGCCAGCCTAAATTGGCCATTGGTGAAAGCGCCGATGACGAGTGGGCGATCATTGGCAAAGTCCGTGCGGATCGCTCCGCTCGCCCGCTCCACGCCATTCACATAGATGCGTGCGGTGCCAGCAGTACGCTCCATGACGAGGGCGAT
>JANODE010000055.1:0-1627 GCA_031412525.1 Akkermansiaceae bacterium
GACGGCGTGGCGGTTTTCCGCATCCACGGGCCGTTCCTGTTCGGCGCGACGGACAAGATCTCGATGATCGAGGACCGTATCGAGAGCCTGCCGAAAGTCGTCGCGCTGCGGCTGCGGAACATGAACGCCATCGACGGCACCGGCCTTCACGCAATGGAGCACCTTGCCGGAAAACTTAAGGCCGCCGGGAAAACCCTGATCCTCTGCGGCATGCGCGACCAACCTGCCACTCTGATCGCCCGCGCTGATTTCCACCGCCACATCGGTGAAGAAAACATCCAGCCTACTCTGGAAGCAGCGGTGAGCCGGGCGAAGGAACTTTTAGCGGATCAGTGAGGCTCAGTGCCGCCGCTTGCGCTCCTTCTTCGGCTCGAAACTCACAGCCTTCGGTTCAAACGCTTCCGGATCGTAGCCCGGATGCGCCCACTCGATTTCGCCGTGCAGCGCCTGCATGTATTGGAAGGTGCCACCGAAGTCTTCCGGCGGGCATGCACGCGCGCCATCGAGCACTTCAGGTCCACCCTCGCCAGCCGCCCATTTTTCAAAAACGATTTCATGGATCCACTCGTCGGCGAAATCATAGCGGTAGAGAATGCGGATCGGCAGGCGGCGTTTCCCGAGGAACTCTTTCACCGTTAGAACCGCTTCGTCCTGGAACTCGCCCGCGGTCTGATCTTCCAAGCCGATCGGCCCGATCACGTCGTTCAGGCGCTTGCCCTTGCCGTGGCGGAACTCGTGCGGGCTCTTATTGTCCCAGCCCATCACCGCCTGCAGGGCATCGCTGAACTGGATAAAGGTCACCTCGGAGGAAATTGAAAACCGCCGCCAGATCTGCGGCTGGATCCCGTAGAGAAACACCTTCACCACCACCCGGTTTTCGTCCTTCGCTTTCGCCATGCCCGGAGCTTGTGAACGCTGCGGAGAAAAAATCAAATGAGAATTGCGGAGTTCCACGTTTGCTTGTGGAAGTCTCCGCCACCGAATCATGGTTTCTCAAAAATCAGGAAATGCTGCCACGGCAGTTCGCGTCTGTTGGAAACAAATCGAAACCCGGCGCTCTCGAGTTCCAGCCGCGCTTGCGCCTCGGTCATCTTGTGGAGCGGCTTGATCGGGACTTTCGCATTCTCGCCGCGGAATTCTAGCAGATAGATCACTCCGCCGGGTTTCAGTGCGGACCGAAGTGAGGCAAGCATTTCCGCCGGGTGAGAGAATTCATGATAGGCGTCCACCATCAGCGCCGCGTCCAGCGATGCGGGCGGGAGTTCGACCGAATCCATTTTCCCGAGGTGTGGGACAACGTTGGTGATTCCCAGTTCCACCGAGCGTTTTTTCAGGAAATCCAACATCTCCGGCTGGATATCCACGGCGATCACTTTTCCTCTCGGGACTTTTGGCGAGATACGGAACGCGTAGTAGCCGGAACCCGCACCGATGTCGGCGATCACCGCGTCCTGCTTGAGTTGAAGAGCGTTGATGGCCCTCGTCGGCGCTTCTTCTTTTTCACGTTCGTCGCGCTCCAGCCAGCCGATCGCGGGATGACCCATCACCTTGGCGATTTCACGGCGGTGGTAAAATTTCCCGATTCCGTCCGGTGACGCTTCGCCATGAGTGTAAGCGGGCTCGGGCA
>JANODE010000056.1:0-24110 GCA_031412525.1 Akkermansiaceae bacterium
CCAAGGCAAGGGCGACAAGGATCGGGTGACGGTGCTGCCCAAAAGCCTGCGGGAAGAGGTTGGAAGGCAGATCGCGCGGGCGCGGGAAATTTGGCGGAGTGACTGTGAGGCGGGGCGGGGCGGAGTCTTCGTGCCGGGGGCGCTGGCGCGGAAATTCCGGCGGGCGGCGGAGACGTTTGAGTGGTTTTGGCTCTTTATCACGCAATGGCGCGCTCTGCCAGTTTGACTCCGTGGATTTGAAAGCGCTACTGCGCTGCCGCAGTCCGGCGCGGCAGATTTCCACCGATCCGCAGTCTGGACTTCGGCGACGTCATCATCTGCACGGTGCGGTTTATAATGAGGCGGTCAAACGTGCGGCAAAGGCGGCAGGGATCGAGAAGCGGGTGACGAGTCATGCGCTGCGGCATTCATTTGCGACGCATCTGCTGGAGAATGGGACGGATCTGCGGACGATCCAAGAGGTGCTGGGACATGAGGATCCGGCTTCGCCATCCTACGCCGGGACGAGCATCACCACGACGGAGATTTACCTGCACGTGGCGATGGGGGTGAATGGGCTGGGAGTGGAGAGTCCGCTAGATAAGCTGGAATGCGTGGGATGAGGGGGTGGTGGGCGGCTGGGGTGGTGGGTTTGATTGACGATAGATGATCGATGCACTCGCAAGTCCTGGCCTACTTTTCAAAATGCTTCCCATGCCACGCCCCGCGCCTAAGGTGCGCGCCGAAGCACCTCCTCATGAACTTTTCCCAAATCCTCACCCACCCCGGCGGCTCGCATAAGGACGAGTTTCTCGCCTGTTGCCTGCTGCTTGCTGAAAACCCGGTGGCGATCGTGCGCCGCGAGCCGACGCCGGAAGATCTGTCGGACGTTTCCATCGCAGTGGTGGATGTGGGCCACGAGCATGATCCGGAGCGGGGAAATTTCGATCACCATCAGTTTCCAAAAGATCATCCACCGACGTGCTCGCTGAGCCTGGTGCTGCAGCATCTCGGGATTTACGAGGACGCGCGGGCGTTCTGCGATTGGTTGGAGCCAGCGGAATGGTTCGACACGCGCGGGCCGGTGGACACGGCGCGCTGGCTGGGCGTGGAGCGGGAGACACTTTTCAAACTGAACTCACCGATCGACACGACGTTGCTGCGCCGGTTCGCGCAGGTTTCGAGACTGGAGCCAAGCGAGCCGCTGTGGGAAATGATGCGCTGGATCGGCGAGGATTTGTTGAACTACATCCGGACGCTGCGGGCACGGCTGGACTACATCAGGGACGTGGGTGAGTTCTGGCGGATCGAGTCACCGGGCGGGGCATTTAACGTGCTTTACATGCCGCGCGAAGAGCCACTGGCGGATGATGCCTCCGCAGGGTTGGCACGTTTCATCGACTCGCATCCGACGATGACGGACGTGGCGGGTCTGGTTTACCCGGACCGCCGGGGAAAGGGTTACGGCCTTTCGCGCCACAACGACCACCCACGGTTGGATTTCACGCGGATCGCGGAATGCGATGACGTGCATTTTGCGCATGCGCGGGGATTTGTGGCAAAGACATCGGCCAGCGATCCGGAGCGGCTGAAGGAGTTGCTCGGCCAGGCGTGGACCTGAACACCGCCTTGGATAGGGAAAAACAAGCACTTGCGCGGCTCGGGGAAGAGTGGGACACATTCGAAGTGTTTTTTCACCCCACCCGCCCCTTGTCACCTTCTCCATGCGTGAAACCTTAACGGTTATTGGCCTGCTTGTCCTCGCCGTGGCACTGCGTTCATCCCGGGTGAACTGCCTGCGGAAACTGGGTGCGTTCACGCTGTTGGCGGCGAGTTTCTTTTTGTTTTATTTCATCACCGGGCAGCTCATCGGCGGCTTGATGGGTATCGCGGTTTGGTTCCTGTTGCCATGGATCGAGCTGCTTACGCGGATCCGCCGGATGCGGCTGCCGCTGAACAACCGGCTGCGGCACCGGGAAATCCCGAATCCTTCCTTTTTCCCGAACGCCACGGAAGCGGCAGCGGCGATGGAGGAGGCTGGCTTCGAACATGTCTCGGACTGCGGCTGGGAATGGGCGGGCATGAAGCAGTTTTTCCGGCTGTTCTGGCATCCCGAGGAGCGCGCGATCGCCGCAGTTTGTCTCTGCGAACAGAGCAACGTCGCCTTTGCCTTCATCACCGTCACCTCGCATGACGCGGCAGGAAACACCTGGCGGACGACCAATTTCCCGTTCGCGCCGACGCTGCAATGCCCGCCGAACGTGCGTTGGAACCATGTGCCGTGCGAGCGAAGTTGTTTCCATCAGATCCTCAAGGACCATCAGGCGTATCTCAGCCGGGTAAAGGTGACCACCGACGACTTGCGCATGCCGGACCCCGAGGAAATCGAAGACGGCGTGGAAAACGAGATGCGCCGGCAAGTGGAGCACAATCTGGAAGCCGGACTGATCAAGCTGACGGGCGACGGTCATTTCCAATACTCCAAGCGCGGGCTGTTGTTCCTGTGGGGGCAGTTCATCAAGGACATGATCCGTCTTTGTTAGCGAATTGGTTCTGAAGTCTGCGGATTTTTTCTGGGTGATGCCGCCGGGCACTGGTAGGACCCGCGCCAGCAAACATGGCGCAAGGAACCACCCCGGACATCAGATCCGCCTCATACACCGCCCCGGTAAAATGGTCGGAACGATCCCATCCAAGAGTGCTGATCGGCGGGGCGGGCGCTCCAAATTACGGCGACGAGCTCATTCTCAAAGGCTGGATGGATCATCTGGGCGAAACCCTGCCGCCGGAGACGAATCTGGTGTTTTTCGAAAACATCGCGAGATACTGCACCGCGCTGCACCTGCCCGAGGGCCATCCCCTGGCAGATCGGGTGAAATTCAAGGACCGCCTGGCCAGGCTCTCGAAACAATACGAATTGCCCACCATCTGGCACTACATCGAGCATGGTTACGATTTCATGCGGAATTTCGGCTTCGTGGAATGCAACCACAAGTCGTTCGCGGAAATGTTCGACAGTGAAACCATCCACTTCCACGGCGGCGGCTACCTCAGCAACGCGGGGGCGAAAAAAGCAATCCACATCGGGATGGCCGCTTCGTTTGCGAAATACTACGGCACGCGCGTGGTCGCCACCGGCATAGGATTCGGTCCGATCACCGATCACTGCCCGGACCGCGCGAAATTTCAGGAAATCCTCGGGCAGTTCGAATCCTTCGAAGTGAGGGACGCGATCAGCCTCGAGCAGCTCCGCGAAATCGCGCCGGATGCGAACGTCCATCACGGCACGGACGATTGTTTCATCCTGCCGTTGGAAAAAGTCGTGCGGCGCGATTCCAGCGTGCGGCGGCTACACCTGTCGTTTTCCCATGGCCAGATGGATGGCTACCCGGCTTCGTTCTGGCCGTGGCTGGCGGCGGAAGCGAAGGGCTTTGATGAGGTGGTTTATTGGGAAAGTTACCCCTATTTCGACCAACAAGTCGTGGAATCGCTGCGGCCGATGATCCCGGACATCAAGGTGCACCCGATCGATTCACTGCTCTTCGATCCGCCGGCGGTGGGGAGCGAGGATGTTTTCATCACGCATCGTTTCCATGTGCATTATGCCGCCGCACGCATCGGCGCGCGGGGATTCTATCTGGCCCGCACGCCCTACTATGTGCAAAAGCACGAATCCATCGCCCATCTCGGCTCCGGACTCCAACCGCTCGCCATGGAGAATCCACCATCGCTTCAGAACCTGCCGGCCGCTTCTCCATTGGACGAGGTCACGCTGCGGGCGAAGAAGCTCGCGGTCGCTGCGAATTGTTACCGTCCTGTGATCTCCGCGCCATGAACTCCCCGCTTCCGATGAATGAAAATCAATCGCCGGCGCTCCGCTTCATGGTGCTTGGGCCGTCGGGTCCAGCCATGATTTGGCTCAGGAACCAGCTCGCCTCCCAGCCTGGAATCGGCCTGCCCTTCATCGGCGAGACCCGGTTTTTCGACCATGCATTCCAGCCCGAGCGACGGGAGGCGATCGCCCGCGAGTATGGTGAAAAAATAAAATTTCTGACGAAGCGTTGTCACCGCAGCGTGGTGTTCTGGAAAAAGCGCGGGATTCTCGGACATCTGAAATCGCTAGAAGGCCTCACCCCACACAGTGAGGAATGGTATCGCGAGTGTTTTGCGTTTCCGCCATCCTCTCCCCTCATTCAGGGCGAAATCAGCCCGGCGTGCACCTCGCTAACAGAGAACGGCGTGCAAGCGATCAGGGCGCGGTTTCCCGAAATCCGGATCGCCATGATGGTGCGAAATCCTCTGGAAGACGTCTTGGACGCCATCGGCCGGGGGTTCATTGCCAGCCGTGACAAGCCGCTCTCGAAAATGGAATGGCAGCAGCTCGGCGACCGGCTGGATTTCTATCATCACACGCGTTGGTCAGAGATCATTCCGCGTTGGGAACGGATTTTCGAAGGCCGCATCACCTTTCTGCCGTTCGATCTGATCCAGCGGAATCCCTCGGAGTTTCTTCAACAACTCCACACCGGGCTGCAAACCGGGCTGCGTCCCAAGCGGCCCAAGAGACGACCGGAAACTTCAGATGCCGACACACCCATTCCCGCGCCGATCCTTCAACTCGCGACCGAACGCACGCGCGCGGACGTCGAGTTTTTCCAACAACGCTTTCCTAACTGTTGAAGCAGGCCACGTTCACGCTTGAAACGTGCCGGCCACGATCAGACTGCCGATGATCAGGCCGATGCCGATGCGGTACCAGCCGAACGCCGCGAGGCCGTGGCTCTGCAAGTAGGTCACCAGCCATTTCACCGCCAGCGCGGCAAAAACCGCGGCGGAAACCAGGCCGACGATGACCGCGAGCGAGCCGTAAGTGTGGAGCATCAGCTTCGTCCCGCCGAAGAGCGTATCGTAGGCGGGATCAAGCCCTTCGACTTTTTCCACCGCCTTCTTCGCGGTGGCGGCGGTAAGTGTCAGCACGCCTAACAGGAAAGAATACTCGACTGCCGCGCGCACCGTGAGGCCGACCAGCAGGCCACCGACGATCGTCATCAGGCTGCGACTGGTGCCCGGACACATTGCCACGCATTGGAGAAATCCGATGATGAGGGCCATTTTCACCGTCAGCTCCGCAAGTTCCTTGCCGCCGCCGGTCGGGGGATTTTTTTTCCGCCAGGCTGTCGCGATGAGAATCCCGATGCCACCGACGATCCAGGCGACGATCACCGGCCACATGCCGAACAATTTCTCCTCGATCCAGTGATTCAGCAACAGCCCGAGCACTGCGGCTGGCATGAACCCGGCGATGATCGCAATGGCGAGCCGGAGTCCTTCCGGATCCTTGCCGAGCACGCCGCGGATCATCTGGAGCACGCGCTTGGAATACAGTCCCAGCACGGCAAGAATCGCACCGCCCTGGATGCAAATCGCAAAGGCGTCCGCTGCCGCTTTCGACTCCGGGCCGCCGGTGCCGATGCCCATCAACCGCTGCGCCACAATGAGATGACCGGTCGAGCTGACCGGTAGATATTCCGTGATTCCTTCGATCACGCCCAGAATGAATGCTTGGAGGGGATGCATGGTGAAAAATTTCCAGAAAGCTGCGTAAAGGCTTCACGCGGAGCAAGGCATTTGCGGTTGATTCTCCCGCGTGATCGGAGAATGGTCTGCACGTGATTCACCCACCATGAAAGTCCACTACCTGAGAATAGTTCGGCGGGCGTTTCGTGCACTTCGCCACAAAAGACTCCGCCACCGGCCATGGTGGCAGAAGATTTCCAAGCCCCTTTTTCACCGCAGCTTGTGGGTGCCGTGCCGCGATACCGTGGCGGCGGGTCTGGCAATCGGCCTGTTCTTCTCGATGGTCCCGTTCATCCCGCAGTCGATCTTCGCGGCGATCCTGGCGATGCGGATGAGGGCAAACGTGCCTTTCGCGGTGGCGGCTTGTTTTGTCAGCAATCCATTCACCAACGTGCCTTTCTGGATCGCCCAGATCGCTCTGGGTCGCTGGGTGATCAATCTTTTTTCGCTGCCCGAGCCCAAAGGGACCGTCACGCTACCCGGCCTGGGAGTCGTCTCCGTGGGGGATTTCATCGTCGGCTTCCCCGCCATGGGTTTGCTGATGGCGTTGGCCGCCTACCCGCTTGTCCACTTGTTTTCCGCGGTCCTACCCCACCATTTGCCCGTGCGGCGGCGGAGCCTCAGGCACGCTTTGCCGGCTGCGGCCCGAACCGACGTGCCGTGACGGCCGCACCACACGGCGCTCCCAACCGCTCTGGCCGGTCCACCACGGGAAATCGAAATGTCGGAACTTCGGCCATCGCCGAATGCCGCAGCAACCAGCCAAGGCCGATGCCCAAAAGCGCCAGCAAGGCCAGCGCACCCGCGGCCAGCAGACCAACGCGCATCGCCCGCCCCGCCGGCACAGGTGCCTCGCGGAGTTCGAAGTAACCGTGGCATTCCTCCACGAGTTTCGTGGAAAGCGCCTCAATGTAGGCCTCGGGGGCGAGCTTTGCATCCACCTCGTCAATGGCGCGGCTGATGAGTGCCGCCGTTTCGTGGGTGGGAATGAGGGCTTCCGGCGCTTTCGGATCGGGAGAAACCGCCAGGTCACGGCCGATTCCCACGCTGCGGGTGTCCGCTTCGAAAATGATCACGAGGCCGTTTCCATCTGGCAACCATGCCTGCCGGAGCTGCGCCGCGAGCTCAGGCGCGGAGGTCCCGATCAGCACCGGCTCGACCATGAGAAAGACCTTGTAGCCGTGCTCTGCCTCCAATTTCCGGAACCGGTCGGAGATTCTTTTGAACCCACCGGCGTCCTTATTGAAAAAACCGCTCTCATCGCGGATGCCGAAGTCCGGTGGCTTCGGCGCACCGTCCTTGGCCAGCCATTCCGGCAGCGCCTGACCGGGTGCCGGAATCATCGCGGCCACCCAGCAAATCATCACCGCCATCCAACATTGAACCCGACGCATCGCACCGGAAATCTTTTACATTTCCGAAACAATGACAAGCGCCTTTCCCTCAGCTGCAAGCGTCGTGCATCATCAGCCGCTCGCCGACGAACGCACGGATTTCCGGCTTGTCCTGCCACGGCCAGACGCGGAAATGGATGCCATGCTGATGTCGCGGCCCTCCGCCGGCGATGTTGAAGGCGACGTCCACCGGCTCCTCAGACTCGATCAAGTGCGCGAACCACTGGTTTTTCCTCATCCCGCAGAAATGGAAGATGCCGACAGGCTCGGCCGAGTAGGGTGTGAGCAGACAGGATTTTCCGTAGATCGGCATGCCGTAACTCATCGCAACGGGCGCAAAATTGTGCCGGAATCCAAGAGTCGGACAGTCCGGGAAATGGCGCTGCCGTGTGATCATGAAGGTCAGCTCATCCGGCCCCCAGATCTGGCCGCTGTATTCCACGGACTCCTTCATGTAGCCGCCCCAGAGGTCGAAAAAGCCTGATTGCAGGTCGATGCAGAACGTGCCTGCGCTGATCGCCGGAGAATCCAACAGCACCGGCAGATGGTGATCCGGCACGAGCTTGTGCGCCAGGCATTCCCGATGCCACCAGCTGTCCTTGAAACGAAAATCCGATCCCACATCCGGGGTCACCACCGAGCACACGCCATGCTTCACGGCGCTTGTTAGAAACAAGTCCATCGAGCGCTCGTCCTGCACCCAGACGTCCGTATCAAACCAAAGATAATACCGGAATCCCGGGAAATGTTTCGGAATGAACGGCCGCGCAAGGCATCCTTTCAGCCCATCCGTCGAGCGTTTCATGCCTTTGAAATCCACCTCAGGCAGGGCGATCTCCACGTCCAGCCCGGGATCCACGATGGTGAGATTGGCGAAGCGCTCCAGCAGTTCGTGCCGGTGCTCGTCGGTGAGTCCAGTGTCAAGGATGCCGATGGGGATGTCCTTGTAGGTGCGGGTATTCTTGATCGATTCGATGAGCTCGACACCGACCAGATAGTAAGGCGGGTCGCTGCCTAGGGCCGTCACGATGCAAAGCTGCTCCAGCACTTCCTGCGAGGGCGTGGTTTCGTCCTCTTTCGGTAAATCCAGCGGGGCACGGGCCACCAGCCGGTCGAAGCGCGGCAACGCATGCCAGGCTATCCGTTTCTCGAAGTAGGCGCTGGAAAATCCGAGTGCCCGCACCTGTTCGAGCAGCTCCTCCTCATGGGCAAATCGGTTCTGATAGCGCAGGACGTGCGAGCGGATCGTTAGATTTTCGGCCGTTAGCGCGCGCGCATCGAGAACGGCATGAGCATGGTCCGCCCATGAACGGGCGTCGGGCGGGGCAGCGGCAGACTCGGACATGGAAATCAGGCCGGATGATCCATGCCCCGCGCAGCTTGTCCACCTTGGACAGAATGCCTCAAGTATTTGTGCGGCTTCCTCCCGAATCTCCGCGGGCCTGAACTTGACCCCGTGCAATTCGCCTGACAGAAAGAATTCGAAACGATGCGCCAGCGCGGCATCCGTTCTGAAAACCAACCATCGAGCTCATGAAAATCATCACACGTCTTGGATTCCTCGCCACCGCAGGCGCCGCCCTCACCCTTTCTTCCTGTGCCACCGGCGGCAGATCCCCTTCCGGTTTCCTCTCAAACTATGCCCAGCTTGACGGCGGCCAGGGCACTGAGAACGCCGTTTCCTCCTATCTGAAACCGGGCGCTGATTTCAAAAAATACGACAGCGTGATGATCGATCCCGTCACCACCGTGATCGCCGCTCCTGACGTCGATCCGGCCGTCAGCGCGCAACTCGCCGCGTATCTCGACAGCTCGCTTCGCAATCAACTCGGCAAAGACTTGCGGGTCGTTGGCACCGCCGGCCCGACCACCTTGCGCATCCGCACCGCCCTCACCGATGTGGCGGAAGGCCAGGCTTCCGGCAAACCGGTGACCACCGTGCACGCCAGCCCACAAGTCACGCTCAGCGGCAACCTCAGCTCGGACGCCATTGCATCGTTGGTTTCCAAAATTGCACTTGAAGGAGAAGTGGTCGATTCTGCGACCGGCGAGCGCCTGTCCGCCCTAACGGATCAACGACTCGGTGCCAAACGCGAGGCCACCGCAAAAACCTCATGGGAAGCGGTCAAAAGCGGCGTCAATCAGGCCGTCATCCGGCTCCGCGAGCGCTATCAAGGCGTAACGGCGAACTGATCTCTCCACAACCACCCAACGCCCCGTCAGGTCCGCCTGGTGGGGCTTTTTTCTATCCGCTTGGTAATCCATCCGCAGACCGGTAACAATCGCCGCAGATGACCGACCCCGACGAGATCGCATTTTTCGATTTCCAAGCGACGGAAAAAAGCGCCTCACCGCGCACGCTGGCGAACTATCGGGACGCGCTGGCGGCCTATCAGAAATGGCGTGGGGACGGATTCACCGGCTGGCGCGCGGCCGAGGGCGATGATTTCCGCGACTACCTTTTCGCGCTGATGAAACAAGGCTTCAAGCGCGCCACCATCCGCCTGCGTTTCGCCGCGCTGCGGTCGTTTTACAAATTCCTCGTGCTCCGTCGCGGCCTCGCCCACAGCCCGGTGGCGGAAGTGCTGCTGCCCAAACCCGAGCGCGGGCTGCCGGTCGTGCTCACCATTGCACAGATCGACGAGTTGTTAGGCATGCCGTTGAAACTGACCATCGACGCAAAATCCCCGCCATGGCTCCCCATGCGCGATGCGGCCATCCTGGAGCTCTTCTACTCCTGCGGCCTGCGGATTTCCGAACTTCTAACGCTCGACGTCCGGCACATCGATTTCATCGGCGAGACCGTGCGCGTCATCGGCAAGGGCTCGAAGGAACGCATGGTGCCGATCGGCGGACCCGCCATCAGCGCGATCCAACGCTACCGCCAGAAGGCCGCCGTTACCTCAGGGCCGCTGTTTCTGAGCAAGCGCCGCACCCGCATCACCCAGCAGGCGGTGGATCAGCTCCTGAAAAAATACCTGAAGCACAGCAGCATTCCGTTTTCCATCAGTCCGCACAAGTTGCGGCATAGTTTTGCCACGCATCTGTTGGACGCCGGCGCGGACCTGCGCAGCGTGCAGTCCTTGTTAGGGCACGCGTCGCTGTCCACCACCCAGATCTACACCCACGTCACCAAGGAGCGCCTCAAGCAGGCCTACGACACCGCCCACCCCCGAGCGTGAAATTTTCCTGTTCCCTGATCGTGAAACTCTCCTGCGTGTTCAGCTTTTTCGGCCTCACCGCCTGCTCGAGCCAGACCCCGCTGCCTCCCGCGAATGGCGGAAAAGATCCACACCTTGTTCTAGCAGAACGCGTGCGCTCCAGTCAGACGCTGTCGGTGCTGTTTGTGGGTAACAGTTATAGTTTCGGCGTGCCTAGGGCGTTTTCAAAAATGGCAAAGGAGCGTGGAAAATCCGTGCGCACCGGTCATTCGACGAACAGCGGCTGGACACTCAAGCGGCACTCCACCCACCCCGGCACGCTGAAAAAAATCCGCGAGGGCCTCTGGGACATCGTGGTCCTGCAGGAACACAGCGAGATCCCCGCGCTGCCGGCGAAAAAGCGTGACGCGGTGATGTTTCCACCCCTGCGCTCGCTGGTCACCGAGATACGCGAGAATGGCGCAGTGCCAATTCTCTATCAGACATGGGGGCGTCGCGATGGCGATGGAAACCTGCGCCATGACGACTTCCACGCGATGACGGCCCGCCTTCGCAAAGGTTATCAGGCAGCGGCTGAACACTGCGGCGGCGTGGTCATCGTGCCGGCGGGCGAGGCGTGGGAGCGTGAGGCAAACGCCGGCCGCGGTGCGGAACTTTTCATGCCGGACGGCAGCCACCCGTCGCCCTTCGGCAACGAAGTAACAGCGGGAGCATTCTTCGAAGCCTTGTTCGGAAAATGACAAAGGAGAGCGCGAGGCTCTCCTTTGCGTTGGAATGGCTGATAGAATTATTCGAAAGTGTAAACGACGAAGTAAACGGTCGTGCCGAAACCCGAGCCAGTCGTTTTGTGGAAGGCAAGTTGAGTATAAGTTGGCTTCTTCGTGACGAGGCTGGTTTTGACAGCTGCGTTGTCGGGAAGATTCGTTCCGACAATTTTGTCAACATAGACGGTAGTGTCTGCAGTTGCCGACTTGAAAGCGGTCGAGAAAGTGTTATTGGGACCTTTCAATTCGCCTTTGGAACCAATGGTGAAGGTGACCTTCTTGCCCTTCACGAACTTCGGTATCCCCGCGGGCACAGGGCATTGCCTCGCTTTGCCATCCAAGCCTGCTTTCGTGGAAACCACATTGGTTGTTTTCAAGGTGAACTTCGTTCCGGGAGGAAGGTTATAGTAATTCCTTGCCGGGGCATCAGCCGCTTGAACCTGGGTGAACGGAACGAGTGCTGCGCTGCACACGAGGAGTTGTAATAGTAGTTGTTTCATGGGGGTGGTTTTGAAATCGCTCAGGGGCTATCAGGCACTCGGACGAAGAACAAGCACAAATTTCATCGTGCAAAATGCCATAATGGATTACTCTTCAAGGGATCCGGAAGATTTTCTGGTTCGACGGATCACGCGCAAGCTGGCCGGGTTTGAAGCCCTCCACGTCGATCACATTGAAGGGTTCATACGGGCTGAGCACCTGATTCGGATTTGCGGTCCGGGTGGCTGTCGGGTAGCCGCCGATGCCGGGAGGGGTGGGCGCTGGTGGGGCTGGAGCGGGATCGACCGGTGGAGCGGGCTCGGTTGAATTGCCATAGGGATCGACCTGCTGGGGCGGATAGGGAGGATTGGGCCGGAATCTAGCAGGCGGTGGTTCGGGAGGAACGCAGCCCACTATCGAGGTGAAACAAAGGACGGCGGTGGCAAGGGTGAATTTAGACATGGGCGTTTCGGACGTTGATTTCTGTCACTCTATTCGATTCAAGAGCATCGTGCAATCAGATGCTTCGACAGGATCCCCAGCTTGCGGGGCTTCGAGATGCGGTAGCGTTTTTCGAAAACACGAAAACCACCGGCGCGCATTTTCCCCAGCAGCAAGTGATAGATCTCCGCCATGATCCGGGCGGGTAATAGCGCGCCCATATCCGCCGGTGGAAGCGCCTCGTCCGCCTCGCGGAAGAAACTCTCGGCGCGGTCGGCTTCGTAGGCCATCAGCTTGAGGAAACGCCCGTCCTGCACGCGGGAAATTAGGTCATGCTCGTTATACTGGAATTTTTCCAAATCGGCCAGCGGCAGATAGATCCGTCCACCGTTAGCGAGGTCCTCATCGATGTCGCGCAGGATGTTGGTGAGTTGAAGCGCCTTGCCGAGCGCCACAGCGTATCGCTCCGAGGCGGGATCGGTGCAGCCGAAGAGCCGGATGGAAACCAGCCCGACGGCGCAGGCGACCTTCCACACGTAGCCTGATAGATCATCCCATGTTTCGAACCGCTGCGGATGCACGTCCATCCGGCAGCCGTCGATGATCGCGATCAGCAACTCGTTTGGGATCTGCTGGCGGTCGCGCAGTGCGATGACTTCCTTTTGAAATTCATCCGGCGCGGGAAAGCCTGATAGAAGTCCGTTTTTCCAGGCATCCAACTGCTTCAGGCGAGTCTCGGCGGGCATTCCGGGATCATCCGCGAGATCGTCCATCGTTCGGCAAAAGGCGTAGAACACCACCATGTCTCCGCGCCGGTCGCGCGGCAGGATTTTCAGGGCGAACGCCAGATTCGACTTCGCCCTGCGGGTGATTTCGGATGCGGCGGACACGGTGTCAACGGATGAAGCCCCAGTGTCCGGTGGTGACTGGCCATAGCGAAAAGAGCGCCGGGCCGACGAGATTGAATTCCTTCACCGATCCCCAATAGCGGGAATCCAGCGAGTTTCCGGTGTTGTCGCCGAGCGCCGCGTATTCGCGCAGGCCCTGCGGTGCCTGGGCGCTGAGGGTCAGCGTGGCGCCGGGCTTCGCGAGGTATTGTTGCATCAGCTTGCCGTGGTGCATGGCCTCGCGTGGATCGGCCAGCACATAGCCGGTGGGGTTGATCTGATAGGGTCCTTTGCCCTGGATGACGCGCTGGATTCCAGCCTCCTTGGGGATTTTTCCATCGATGAGCAGGTTTGGGGACTGGATGGAAAGCGTGTCACCCGGGACGCCGCAAAGGCGCTTGATGTAGTGGGATCCCGCGCCCTGCTCGCCGCCGCGTTTCTGGATGCCTTCAATGCCGATGGTGTCGAAAACGAACACTTCACCGCGTTTCGGACTGCGGAAGTGATAGGAAAACTTGTCAACGAGCACGAGGTCGCCGGAATCCACCGTTCCCTCACAGATCACGGTGTCTTTGGGCAAGATCCCTCCATTTCGGACGGCGATCTGGAGCGCGTTGTTCAGACCGATCTGGAGCGCTGGATTCGCCGGAGCGGGAAGCATGAGCGGCTTGGAATCGAGGAATCGAAGTTGGGATCGACTGAAAAAGTGGAAATACTGCATGTCGCTGATGTCCGGACGGCCCTCTTTGGTGACGGCAATGCGGCGGTCCTTGTCATTGACCAGCCGGACGTAGGATCGCCCACGCAGGGCTTTTTCGATCATCCGCTGCGGAAAGCTTGGCCACTTGTCCTGCGCCAGCGGAGTGGCGATGATGCCATTCAAGGTCGGCTGCATGGACCCGGTAGGAATCCGGAAGGGCTGCAAATAGTAAGCGCGCAGCCCGAGCGCGATGACCACGGCCACGAACATGACTTCCACGTTTTCTTCCAGCCAGCCGACCGGCTTTTCATACGGCAGCGCTTTTTCGCAAACCGCGCGAAGCTGCTTTGATGCTTCGTTCACCTTCTCAAGCTCCTTGGTTTTGATCGCGGCCAGGAGGTCGGTGCGACGGGACTCGATTTCCGCCAGACGGTCCGGCTTCAGGATGTCCCGCTTGTAGTCCATGAACTTCTTCGCGCCCTTGGCGAGGTGTTGGGCTTCCTTTTTCCACTTCGGCGTGAACATGTCGGGAGTCTTGAGGGTGAAGGAGGCTTCTGCAAGAGCGGAAACCGGACGCGACTTCTCCGCGCCATGGCCTCTCTGGAGGGTTGAATTGCGCTTCCTATGAAGGCTTTGCAGGGCTCATTCCCGCAACGATTGCAGGTATCCGGAGTCGGGAAGTTTTGGGGAATTTCTGTTATCGCGGGAAACCCTTCTGCGCGAATGATCACAGCCCCATCTGCCATTCATGGCATGGCGATTGCGAGATGACTGGCCTGGGAAAATGGACGGGTTCAGGCCCTTACATCCCGAGTGTCGTCCGACGGGGGTCCCACCTTCACCAAGGTCCCGCTGGCAGGCGCATCAAGTGATGCCCGCTCCACTTTCCTGGATTTTTCCGCGCTGGCGGAATCGATTCACCACACCACATCACATCAGCTTTGTTCTTTTACCCGCGTGCCGCCATGCCACCCCATGGAAATGACGACACGTGCCCCGGGGGTTTCTGACGATTTGTTTTCGTCAGGCTGTCGGTGGGATCGGTTTCAGAAAGCGGGGAATTCCATTCCATCCGCCACCCCGATACCATGTCTGCTGTCTACCACACCCGCCGGCGAAAGCCTGGCTTCTTCATTTCAACCCTGCTGATAGTCTTCGCGCTTTCATTCACTCCGGCCCAAGCCACTAGCGTCAAACTGGCCTGGAATCCCGTCGCCGAAACCGGCCTGCTAGGTTACCGCATCCACCTCGGGACGGTCAGCCAGGTTTACACTGTCACTCATGAAACGTTAGAAACCACCTCCGAGGTCCCGGATCTTCTCTATGACACTACTTACTACCTCGCCGTCAGCGTGATCGGCGGCAATGGCTTGGAAAGCCCGTTATCCGAGGAAATCTCCGTCACCCTTGCCTCTCCTCAGGAAATCCTCGTCAACGGCAGCTTCGAAACCGGGACCTACGGCTGGACCACCACCGGCAACCAGAGCGTGCAATCCACAGAGCCCTATCAGCCCACCGACGGAACGCGGATCGTTGCCCTCAATGCAGGCGACCTTGCGCCCAACGCCGTCCTTTCGCAAACCTTTCCCACCGCTCCAGGAGAAACCTATGTGCTCAGTTTCGACGCCGGCGTTCTATCATTTAACAGGAATGTGCAGACCCTCACCGTGAACGTTTCGGGTTCCGCCAGTTTGGTATCGCAATCACTCACCCTCCAGGGCGATGGCAGCGGCGGAAACCTCTGGCAGCCTCAGACATTTTCTTTCGTCGCGGACAGCTCCACCACCACTCTGGTTTTCAGTGACCTCTCCCCTACCAGTAATTCCATCGATCTCCTGCTAGACAAGGTTCGTGTGATGGGACCGGCCGCGTTGCCCGTAGTCCCACCTGTGCCACCGGTCATCGGTAATCCATCGCTCACCGGCCAGCCAGGCTCCATGTCGATCAGCCTGCAAGTCGCCTCCGCTGGCACCTACGTGCTGCAGCGGTCCGTGGACTTGGTTCGTTGGGAACAAATCGCGGAAACGGAGCTCCTCGAGTCCGGCATCGTGGAATTCCTCGATGAGTCACCGCAGGAATTGCTCCCTGCGGTTTTCTATCGGATCGGATCGACGGCGTTTGCCTCAGGGAATCCCTGATCCTTTGTTAGCGCGTCTTGAAGTGGATGCTCGAACGCAGCACCGAGCCCTCGCGGCGGGCGTGGATGCTGAGCTTGTCCAGATCGCTGAGGACCTTGATGGCGTCCTTCGCGTTTTTCTTCTGCTCCGTAGTGAGTTCGGCACCCATGACGGCTTCCGCATTTTCATCGGCGAGCTTGTAAGTTTCTTCTGCGAAGGTTTCGAGCGCCTTGAAATTGACGTTGAAGATCAGACCACTGCGGGTCTCGGTGCTGGTTTCCGCCTTGCCGATGAGATCGAGCGCCTGGTTTTTCGATGTCGATGCGGCGAACCATTTGTCACCGACGGTCACGGATGGCAGGAAATCATCGTTGAAAAACGGGAATGGAAAGAACCAGGTGGTGAGGCCGTTTTTCTCCGAACTGAGGGGCTTCTGCATCGGGATGTCCTGGCCGGTCATTTCACTGACCTTGGCAAGAATGTTGGTCGTGGCGGAGTTCATCTTGTCCCAGGATCCCGACAACTTCGCCCGATCCGTGACCGGCGCGATGATCGAGATGCGCGGCACTTTGGCCTTGTCGACGACGGCCTGCGGCAGTCCGGGGATTGCTGGTGCGGCTCCCTTGAGATCGACCACGATGGCACTTTCGCCGCCGAGGCTGTCGCCGTAATCGCCACTGAAGGCTTCCCAAAGCGCGACCGCGTCAGGGCGGAACTTACTGTCGAAGAGTTTGGCCATTTCCTTGAACTGGATCATGTCCTCATTCTCGGTGGGCACATCGCTAACCTTGATCGCCATGGCGTAGGCGGTCTCAAGCAGCGACTCATAATAGGCGCGGGCTTTTTCATCGTAAGCGGCGTCCACCGTCATGTCAGCGAAGAGAACGACGTCCGGCGAATCACCAAGTGCGGCCAGTTTGTTGGGAGTGTTCCAATCCAGCGCGCCGCTATCAGTTCCGCCGAAGGATTCGATTTTCAGGCCTTCTTCGAAAAAGGCGATGGTGCCGAGCGCATCGTTGCTAACCAGCTTGCGGAGCGCCGTTTCCCGTTCGGCGACGATCTGCAACATGGCTTCGAGATCACGGGTTTCACCCAGTCCGTCCGCACCGGAAAGCCCGTCGCGCAGGCCGTTTGTCATGTCAGCAAGGCCGCCAACGGAAGCGTAGAGCGTGTCCATCGCCGCTTTCTGACCGTAAACGAGCGCTGCCAGATCCTTCGATTGATAGGCATCGGAGAAAGCCAGCGCATCGGACCCGACCAGCGAGCTGGCCGTGTCACTGGCGAAATTCAGGTCGTCCAGCGATCTGCCGATGAACAACAGGGCGTAATCGCCGATGGTGCCGCTGAGGACGACGATGTCCTTCTTGGCGACGACAGCTAACAATTGATCCACTGTGGCGGCACCCATCGCTTCGTCCATTTCCTCGCGATCTTCGGCCATTCCGGCGGAGATTTTCGCACCGGAGATTTTGTAACCGGCAAACTTTTGACCGGCTTTTTCGACTTCGACGGCCTCGATCTTGTCCTCCATCATCCCGAGGTTCGCCACGGTGCTTGATAGAAGCTGCGCGGCCTCAGCCTTTCTGGCTTCCGAGGTGCGGAACGCAAAATACATCGGCGGTAGCTTTGATTTTTCCAACAACGGGATGCCGGACTCCGGATCCTTCAGCAGGCTGGTGAACAGTTCCTCGCTGTAGCCGCTGGCGAATGCTTTTTCGATGGCGGCCGCATCACCCTCTTTTGCCGCCGCCACGAAGGCCTTGGCGATTCCACGGAACTGAAAATAGCTCATGCGGCGGTTGAGCGTGAGCAGGTTGCCGGTTTGTTCGCCGGTGGATTTGCCGAAGGCCAGGGAAAACTCGGTGCCGAAGAGCATTGCCGGACCGGTCGGCTCTTCCGCCGGTGCGAGCGGCTTTTCCTCTTCTGCATCGAGATCGACCATGCCACCGCCCATTTGCGACTGGACGAGCTTCCAGAGCTTGGTCGATTTCACCCGATCGGCCGTTTTCGTGCCGTTGAAAAACGAGATCACGACTTCCGTGTCCTGTGGCAAATGCTTCGAAAACCCGAGTTTCGCCGCACGCTGTTCCGCGTTGACCACGGGCACTTTGGCCACCTCTGGAACAGGCACGGGCGTCGGCTTTGCGGGATCCGTGGAAACGGCGGCGGGCGCTTCCGGCACCTTGGCTTCTTCCTTTTTGTTGCAGGCACCGAGGCCGATGGCCACGGCAGGGATGATCAGCCAAATCGCGCGATTTTTCATGGTTGCCAGAAACTAGAATCCCCGGAAGCGCCCTAGCAAGCAGATTGGCCGGAATTTCCGTGAAAATTGCCGGACTGCGCGTAACGCCGAAATCGGCGCACAACCTGCTTTCTTTCAGAATCAGGCATATCCGGGTTGCGGGAAACGCCAGTCTGTGACTCTTTACCCCAGCCCCACCACCATGGCAGCCACATCCATCCAGACTCCCCGCAGCGATCTTTTCCCGTTTGAACTCGTCCGCCCGGAGCTGGAGCGGGTAGAAATTTCCATCCGAGAGCAGGTCCGCGGATTTGACCCGGCTGTCGAGCCCTACGTCGCCTACATCTGCAATACGTCCGGCAAACGCATCCGCCCCGCCCTCGCCATCCTGGTCGGCGGCGCAGTCGGCGGGGTGACCGATGATCATCTGAAAATCGGCGTCATCCTCGAGCTCATCCATATGGCCACGCTCGTCCACGACGATATCATGGACGGAGCGAACACCCGCCGCATGGTTCCCACGGCGAATGCAAAATGGGGCAACGCGCTCTCCGTCCTGCTAGGCGACGCGCTGTTCTCCCACGCTCTAACACTGGCCACCGATTTCAACAGCATCGACATCTGCCGCAAGGTCGGAAACGCCGCACGCGAGGTCTGCCAGGGTGAGATCATCCAGACACAGCGGCGTTTCGACCTCACCTTCAGCAAGGCCGAATATTTCCGTGTCATCGAAATGAAAACCGGTGCGCTCTTCGCCGCCGCCACCGGCCTCGCGGGAAATCTATCAGGCCTCGACGCCGACACCGAAGCCCGTCTCGCCAGCTATGGCATGAAACTCGGCACCGCCTATCAGATTTACGACGACTGCCTCGATCTCGTTGGCTCCGAGGAAGTGGTTGGGAAAACGCTCCGCACCGACCTCATCAAGGGCAAGCTCACCCTGCCCATCCTCAACCTGCTGGAAACCGCCTCCGAGTCCCAGCGCATGAAGCTCAACAAGCGCATCCTCGATCAGGAGCCGCTCGACCTCCCCGTCCTGCTAGGCATCGCCGAATACGAAGGAGCCATTGAAAGCGCCGTGGACACCGCGCTTGATCTTCTCGCCCAGAGCCGCGAAGACCTCGCCCCGTTAGGAAAATCCGTCCACTCCGACGCCCTCGCACAAATCACCTGGTTCCTCGCCGGCCTGCTGGAAAAGTGCAGGAGGTGAGTGGGAGCAAGAAATTTCAACCGCAGATGAACGCAGATGAACAAGGATAAGAGAAAGATCCTGAAATCCTTCGCTGCTCTTCATCCACTCTTCCATCTGCGTCTATCTGCGTTCATCTGCGGTTAAAAAACTCTTCTTTTCCATGTCCCAACAAAATCCCCGTAAACTTCTCATCATCGGCGGCGGATTCGCCGGGCTTGAATGCGCCAACCGCCTCGCCAACGACGAGCAATTCCAGATCACCCTGGTCGATCGCACGAACCACCATCTCTTTCAGCCGCTGCTCTATCAGGTAGCCAGCGCGTCGCTCGCCGCACCGGACATCGCCCGCTCGATCCGCCAGATCCTTGCGGATGCCAAAAACGTGACGGTCCTGATGGATGAGATTTCCTCCATCGACACTTCCGGGAAACAAGCTGCCGCCACCTCCGGCGCGGTCTATCCATATGACACGCTCATCCTCGCCGCCGGCGCACGCACCGGTTATTTCGGCAACGACGAATGGGCGAAACACAGCATGGGCCTCAAGTCCCTTGCCGATGCCCAGAACATCCGCCGCACCGTGCTCTCCAATCTCGAACGCGCCGAACTCACCCGCGACGAAGCCGAACGCAAGCGCCTCATGACCATCGCCATCGTCGGCGGCGGGCCCACCGGCGTCGAGCTCGCCGGTGCCTTCGCCGATCTCGTGCACCGCTCGCTGAAATCAAATTTCCGCAACATCGATACGAGCAAACTCCGCATCATCCTCATCGAGGGCTCCGAGCTCATTCTCGAAACCTTCGATCGCGAACAAAGCCTCTATGCCCGCCAGCGATTGGAAAAACTCGGCGTGGAAGTGCGGAACAACACCCGTGTCACCGCCGTCCGGCACGGTGCGCTCGATTTCAAGGATGGTACCACGCTCGAAGCCGCCGCCATCATCTGGGCCGCAGGCGTCGCTGCCAGCCCGCTCACCGCCTCGCTCGGCGTCCCTCTCGACCGCGGCGGGCGGGTCGCTCCCCTTCCCGATCTATCAGTGCCCGGCCACCCGGACATCTTCGTCGCCGGCGATCTCGTCGGCATGAAGGATTGCGATGAAAAACCCGTTCCCGGCGTCGCCCCCGCCGCCACCCAGATGGGCAAACACATCGCCGGCATTCTGAAAAGTGAAGCATCCGGCGATCACACACCGCGCCCGCCGTTCCGTTATTTCGACAAAGGCATGATGGCCATCATCGGGAAAAACTACGCCGTCGTGAAAGCGGACAAGATTCTCCTCAAAGGCTTCGTCGCCTGGCTCATGTGGCTTTTCATCCACATCGCCTTCCTCATCGGATTCCGCAACAAACTTTCCGTTCTGCTAGGGTGGGCGTATGCCTATCTGGTGAACACCCCGGAAGCACGCATCATCACCTATCCGCCGACCACGCCGGCCCCGGGAAAGATCCCGCAAGTCTGAGAGGCTGTCTTGAAAATGGCAGGGACCGTTCTCCGTAACGGTCAGGCGCGTGCGGGGTGAATAATTAGCGAATGAATTGGCCGGACCGGCTTTCCATTCGCCTGATCATCCGCTTCTAACGCACCGGACGGCTCGGAGAGGCCGTCCCTGCCAAGCGGCACTTTTAAGACAGCCTCTGAAAACCGGAGCCCCGCTCTTCTTGCATCGCCCGCCATACCCGTTCGGGTAGCTGGAAGCCCCTGGCAGACACGTCCATTCTCCTCTCGTGTCGCTCCCGAAATCACTCCTCCCCCTCCTGCTAGCCGCTCAAACAGCATGGGCTGACTTTGCCCTGAAAGACGATGGAAAGTTCTTCACCGTCGATTGCGAATCCAAGCCATCAGTCGTCATCCAGATCAACAAGTCGAACGGCAATCTCCAATCCATCCTCGTCAACGGCACGCAGCTTCAGAAAAACCCGCGCGGCTCGCACATCAATTCCGGATTCGGGAAAGCCACAGTCACCGCGCAGACCCTCGGCGACGATCGTATTCTCGTCACGGTAAAGTCGATGGTGACGCATTACTACGCGTTCAAAAAAGGCGAACCCGCCGTCTTTATGGCCACGTGGGCAGCGACCTGTCCGAATCCCGGCGAAATGCGGTTCATCGCCCGCCTCGATTCGAAAGCGCTCAACCAGGGCAACGTCGAACGACCCGGCGACGACACTTCCGCGAAGGCCATCGAGTCCAAGGATATCTTCATCATGCCCGACGGACGCACCACCTCGAAGTATTACTCCGGCGTGAAATTCATCGACGACAAGATCCACGGATCACGCGGCTCTAACATCGGAGCTTACTTCGCGATCGGCTCGTATGAAAGTTCTTCCGGCGGACCGTTTTTCCGCGACATCAACAGCCAGACCGCAGGCGATACCGAGGAAATTTACTTCTACCAGTTTTCAGGCCATGCACAGACCGAGCCCTTCCGGGAAAACCAGCTTCACGGCCCCTACGCGCTCTGTTTCACCGATGGCCCGCCACCGCAGATGCCGGCCATGGGCTGGATGAGCACGCTGGATCTCAAAGGCTGGGTCGCCCAGCGCGGCAGGGTGACCGGCAACGCCAGTGGCCTGATACCCGGCGTGCCCTACACCGTTTATCTATCAAACGAGACCGCGCAATACTGGACCCGCGTCGGAGCGGATGGAAAATTCGCCACCACCTCGATGAAACCCGGCACCTACACGATGCGGCTGATGCGCAACGAACTCGCCGTCGCCAAATCCGAAATCACGGTCGAAACCGCCACCGTCACCGCGAGTCTCACCGATCCCGGCCTGCCCGACTACCTCTGGCGGTTAGGCCTGCCGGATGGCACGCCGCTAGGCTTCCGCAACGCCGCAAAAATGGGCGACATGCATCCGTCCGACAAACGCCACGAACCCTGGGGACCTCTCAACTTCATCGTTCGCGATGCGGTGCCCACCAATCTCAACGACTTCCCCGCCGCACAGTGGTCCGATGTGAACAACCGCAACACGATCACGTTCAATCTAACTCCCGACAACGTGAAGGACCGGGTTTTGGAAATCGGAATTACCGTTTCCCACGCCGGCTCGCGGCCCATTCTCCGCGTCAACGGTCAATGGAGCAGCCGCGATCCCCGCGCCCCGCAGACCTATCAGAGCCGCAGCATCACCTTCGGCATCTGGCGTGGCTTCGACCACTTGTTCACCTATCAGATCCCGAAATCCGCCTTCAAGGCCGGCTCCAACACCATCTCCATCGAGAACCTCAGCGGCAGCGGCGGCTATGGCGGTTTTCTCTCCCACGGCTTTGTTTACGACTACATCGCCCTGCGGAAATGACCGCGCTGCGAGGCCCCACAACCTCTCAGGTCCCTCAGGCTAAACTGACCGCACGCTGGTGTCAGGACAGGCATCTACTGAATGGGAGAGAGCAAGTGGGAGGCGCGGACCTTGAGTTGAAACCCAAAACCCCGGGTCGCGAATTCCTTGGCATCAACCAGGCGGGAATGAGCAAAGTCGTTTTCCAACATGGCGGCCACCTCACTGGCGAATGCTTCATCGCGGATTTCCAAGATCATCTCGAAATTCAGGCGGAAGGAACGGTTGTCGAAATTCGCGGTGCCAACGGTGGCGAGCGCGGAATCCACCAGAGTGACCTTCTGGTGCATGAATCCGTCCGTGTGTCGATAGAACTTCACCCCTACCTTGCCCAGGCGCTCGACGAAGGCCCAGCCGGAAAGATCGACCAGAGAGTCGTCCCCCTTGTCCGGCAGAAGGATGCGCACTTCCACCCCGCGCAGCGCGGCCAGCTCTAGAGCAGTGATGATTTGCTCGTCCGGGACGAAATACGGGCTGGCGATCCAAAGGCGCTGGGTGGCGGAGTTGATCTGCTGGAGAAAATAGAGCGTGCAGGTTTCAAACGGATCGGCCGGGCCAGTGGCGACACAAAGCACGGATTTGCGCGCGCCGGAGGGAGTGGGTTGAGGTTCCCACTCGAGCTCGAGCCGCCGGTCGCTGGCCCACAGCCAGTCCTCCCAGAACGCGAACTGGATGGTTTGCACCGCGGGGCCCGTGATTTTCACCATCGTGTCGTGCCAGGGGGAGAGTTTTTCGTCGCCTCCGTTATATTCGTCGCCGATGTTCGCACCGCCGACCCATGCGACCCGGCCATCGGTGATGACGGTCTTGCGGTGGTTGCGGAAGTTGAGCTGGAAGCGGTTGGTGATCCCTTTCATGGTGTTGAACGGGATCATCTCCACGCCGGCGCGGTTCATTTCCTCAACAAATGAATCCGGGGTTTTCTGGCTGCCAATTTCGTCGTAAATGAAGTGCACCTTCACCCCGCGTTTCACGGCGGCGGTTAGATGGTCCTTGAACCGGGTGCCGAGCGTGTCGTCGCGGACGATGTAGAACTGGACGAGGATGTAGTTTTGCGCGCGGTCGATGCCGTCGAGGATGGAGGGGAAGATGACATCGCCATTGCGGAGCAGCTCCACGTCGTTGCCGGTGGTGGCGGGCAGGCGGGCGAGACGTTCCAGCAGGCGGTGCCCCACTTCGTCGCGGCCAGGGGCCATGAGATTTTTGTCCCCCGCCATTTTCAGAAAGTCAGTGAGAAGAGGGGTGCTCTTTTCATGATCGCTGCGGCGCCGCGTGATTTCGCCGTCGAACCGCTTGTTGCCAAAAATCCAGTAGGCAGGAACTGAAAGATAGGGGAAGGTGTTGAGAGAAACCGCCCACGCGACCGCTCCCTGGGAGGTCCGGGTGGTCATGATCGCCCTTACAGAGGTGAGGGCCCCAGCGATGTGGGCGATGACGAAAAACAACCCAAGGTAGCGTTTTTTCCGCTGGCGTAGATAGCGCGCAGCCGCCGCGATTCGCGGGAAGTATTGGGAAATGGCGCGACCCGCCCTGCCTGGTGTTTTGGCCATGATCCGTCAATTTCACCGAGCGGCAGTGATCCGGCAAATGGTTTTCTCAACGCCGCCAAGGCTCCCTCATGGTGGAAGTGCCTGCTTAGGGACCAGTCCCAGATAACAGACATTCATCCCCAATTTTGGACCTGCCCCCCCCGGCGGCGGCAACTTGATTTACTTCCATCGTCGCCTTCATCCGCCGAGTTCATCAGGCTTCCAACTTACACTCTAGCGCATTCAGTTTCTCCGCCAGCTTCCGGTCATCCCGGAACCGACGCACCGCCCGTGTCA
>JANODE010000057.1:0-10170 GCA_031412525.1 Akkermansiaceae bacterium
GATCTGGCCGGGCACGGTTGGAGACGCCGCCATGGGGGATGCTGAAGCCCGCGCGAAATTCGTGCTCGCCGTCGAGAAAGCCTGCCGCATTGCGAAGATTTTCAATGAGCATGGCGTCCGCGAATACGGCGTCATCCGCATTGACTCCGCCAGCTCTGTTAGCGATTGGTCCAAGGACCCTGCCGGAAATACCAAACTCATCGCCGAGACCTTCCGCGAAGCCGGAAAAGTCGCCGAGCAACACGGCGAACGCCTCGCCGCCGAAGGTGAAATCTGCTGGGGTGGCATGCATTCGTGGAAGGCCATGCTCGACACCCTCGAAGCGACCGGCATGCCGAACACCGTCGGATTCCAGGCCGACCTCGCCCACACCTATCTCTATCTGATGGGTTACAACGCGTCAGAAGCAGCATTGCTCAAGGAAGGCTACAGCGAAGACGAATTCTGGGCTGCCTACAAAACGATGACTGATGCGCTTCGCCCTTGGACCATCGATTTCCACGTCGCCCAAAACGACGGCTCCGTGCATGGCACCGGCTCCCACGACAAAACCGGCCGCCACTGCCTCGCCGACGATCCTAACGGCAAACTCGATATTGCCAAGTGCTCCACCTACTGGCTCAAGGATGCCGCCGCTCGTGGGATCAAGCACATCTGCTGGGATGGTTGCATGTTCCCCAACGAAGTGCTCGAAAAAGCCGAGACATGGGAACACATCCTCAGTGCGATGGTCGAAGTCGAGGAAGCGCTGTGAGGCTACCCCAACCTTTTGCAACCCGCCGCCCCGCCTCATGGGTTGGCGGGTTGCATCTATCAGTTACTTGACTTGACGAGTCCCCGCGAGTTGGGACCATTCACTTTTTCCACTCCAATACCTAAACTTCAGGATCCAATTGCCATGGCTGCTTCCCCTCCAATTCTCGCGGATAAACTGCACGAGTATCCCCAACACGATGTGATCGATGGAGGATCGGCTTCGATTCTCGATGACTGTCTCCATCAAAACGACGGTGTGCTGCAGCTTCTGCACCGCTATGCCGGCCGCACGTTTTGCACGCCTGGAAGGCGCCTTCGCCTGGATGAGAAATCCTACTACCCGGACTACATGGGAGGCACCGGTCTCGATGAAGTCTGGATGTGCTGCACCGTGCCCATTGTGACAGGCGTCGTCGATACCCGCACGGGAAAGGCACCTTTTCGTGAAGGAGAAGCCCACGTCCTCACACCCGGCGGGCAAGTCATCTCCCTTCAGGATCTGATAGAGACCGATCCGGAAGCCGTCATGGGAGAGAAAGTCACCGCTTTTGCGAAATCCTTGTTCGGCAAGGCCACTTGGCCGATCGTGTCCAAGAAGTTCGACAACCTGAACCCCATTCCCCACCACCTTCACTGGGCGAAGTGGGAAGTTTACGATATCAATTCCTTCGACAATCCCGGAGTCAGTCCGTCGCACTATCACACCACGGCCATGGGCCTTTACCCGTTCGTGAAGAAGGACGATTTCCTTGCCTGCATGAAGCGTTGGGGGCAGGGCGATTACAACGGCGTGCGCCACCTGTCGCCGCACACGATGATGCAACTGGATAACGGCTTCGTGATGCCCAATGGCGTGCTGCACTCGCCCACGGACCTTTGCACGCACGAGTTGCACGTGACCATGGACGAGCATTTCCTCGCCGAGGACCTGACTCTGGACGGACGGATCGGAGCAGCCGATGCGTTTTACGCCTGCCGGGAAGAGGACTATCCGAAGGACAAGCACGAAGACTGGGAATACCTGGTGGAAACCTTGGACTTCAGAGCAAATCAGGACCCGGACTTCGTGCAGAAGAATTCACGCCCGGCCATCACCGCTAAGGAATTCTCCGGCGATGGAGTGGACGCAAAGTGGATTGTTTACGGTGACATCCTCGGCGATCAAAAGGCCTCCATTCTCCGTCTCACCCTCGCACCCGGTGCCAAGACGAATTTCCGCCCGGAGAGCCCCACCCTGTTTCACACGAACCGCGGACGCGGCCGGGTTGGAAAGCTCACAGTGCAATATCATCAGGACATGAAACTCGGCGAAATCTATCCCGAGATCGGATTCATCACCCAAGCCGCCCTCAACCGCGGCGGCGTGGAAATCGAAAACACCGGAACTGAACCACTCGTCCTGACCTTCGACTTCCCGCAAAACGCGCATTCCCAAACACCTTGTTTTCCTTCATAACACATTGAATATCATGAAAAAATCAATCCGCATCGGCCTCATCGGTTATGGCTTCATGGGCCGAACCCATTCGAACGCTTACTCCCAGCTCTCCCATTTCTTCGACACCGAACACGTCCCAGTCCGCCAGGCCGTCTGCGGCCGTGACGAGGCGAAAGTGAAGGCCTTCGCCGAGAAATGGGGTTACGCCTCTTATGAAACTGATTGGCGCGAACTCGTGAAGCGCGAGGACATCGACGCCATCGACATCTGCACGCCTAACGATTCCCATGCCGAGATCGCCCTTGCCTGCATCGCTAACGGAAAAATGATCCTCTGCGAGAAACCGTTAGCCCTCAATGGCGAACAAGGCGAAAAAATGGTCGAAGCCGTGGAGGCATCCGGATTGCCAAACCTCGTTTGGTACAACTACCGTTTCCTCCCTGCCGTCACGCTGGCGAAAAACATCGTCGATGCCGGTGAACTCGGCCGCATCTTCCACTACCGCGCGAATTTCCTTCAGGACTGGACGATTTCCGAAGAACTCCCGCAAGGCGGCGCAGGCCTCTGGCGCCTCGACGCCGCGGCGGCCGGCTCCGGCGTGACCGGCGATTTGTTAGCGCACTGCATCGACACCGCCCGCTGGATCAACGGCAACATCGTTTCCGTTAGCGCGATGACGGAAACCTTCATCAAGGAGCGGGTTCACACTGCAACTGGTGAAAAACAAGCCGTCACCATCGACGACGCCTGTGCTTTCCTCGCCCGCTTCGAAAACGGCTCACTCGCCATCTTCGAATCCACCCGCTACGCCCGCGGCCACAAGGCGCTTTATACCTTTGAAATCAACGGTGAGAAAAAATCCCTCGCCTGGGATCTCCACGATCTGAACTACCTCTCCTACTTCGACCACGGTGTCCCCGGCGACCGCCGCGGCTGGACCAACATCCACGCCACCGATGGCGACCATCCGTATTCCGGAAACTGGTGGGTGCCCGGCCTTTGCCTCGGCTATGAACATTCCTTCACCCACGAACTTGCGGAGTTTTTCAAATCGCTCGATGATCCGTCCGCCGAAAAACGTTACCCGGATTTCCGCCACGCGCTGGGCACGCAATACGTCTGTGATGCCGTGCTCGAGTCCGCGCGTACGAAACAATGGGTGGACGTGAAGCCGTCCTAGTGACCTCACAAGATCGTTCCCGGCCCGTAAGCTGCGGCTTGCGGGCTGTCTGCCTCAAGCTTTCTAACCGCCGCTGCGAACGCTGCGATTTGCGCTTTCGCCGCGCCCGATTCGTTGTCGCCGCGGGCGAGGATGGCATCTAACGCCTGGCGTGAAAGCCCGAGCCGGCTGTCATCGGCCAGACGCTCGACAAGGTCGTTGCGGTCGATGACTCCCAAACGGAGGTCATTCACCGTCGCCACAGCGTGCTCCTTGATCGCCTTGTGCGCGGTTTCACGGCCGACTCCGGATTTCACGGCTTCCATCATGATGGTGGTGGTCATTAGGAACGGCAGGTAGTGCGCGGTTTCCGCGTCGATGACCGCTTCATACGCGTCCATCTGATCGAGGATGGTTAGAAATGTTTCGAACAGTCCGTCGATCGTGTAAAAGGAATCTGGCAGCATGATCCGGCGCACGACCGAACAGGAAACATCGCCCTCGTTCCACTGATCTCCGGCGAGCCCGGCCGCCATGGCCAGGTAGCCTTTGAGGATGACGTGAAAGCCATTCACCCGTTCGCAGGAGCGGGAATTCATCTTGTGGGGCATGGCGCTTGAACCTGTCTGGCCAGGGGCAAACCCCTCACTGGCAGTTTCATTTCCCGCCATCAGGCGCAGCGTCTTGCAGAACGAGGAGGGACCGGACGCGAGATCAGTTAGAGCGGCGACCACCCGGAAATCCAGTGAGCGTGGATAAACCTGGCCGACGTTGGTCCACACGTCGGGCATGCCGAGATGGGCGACCACACGTTTCTCCAGATCAGCGACTTTTTCCGCATTTCCCTCGAACAGGGAAAGCTGGTCCATTTGCGTTCCGACCGCGCCTTTCAGACCACGCACGGCGTAGCTGGCGATCACAGCATCGAGCGCGGTGAGTGAGCTGAGCAGTTCCTCCCCGAACATCGCGACGCGTTTGCCGAGCGTGGTCGGTTGCGCGGCGACGTTATGGGTCCGGGCGGTTAGAATGAGTTCGCTCCATTGTTCAGAACGCTCGCGGAAGCGGCGCAACGCGGCCACCGTTTTGTCGCGCACGATGAGCAGCGAGCGGTAAACCTGGAGTTGCTCGACGTTTTCAGTAAGGTCGCGGGAGGTCATTCCCTTATGGACCTGTTCGTGGCCGGCAAGGTCGTTGAATTCCTCGATGCGCGCCTTCACGTCGTGGCGCGTGATTTTTTCACGAGCCATGATCGATGCCGGATCGACGCTGTTTTTTACTTTTTCATAAGAGTCGATCGCCTCCAGTGGCACATCGAGCCCGAGATCCCGCTGGGCCTTCATCACGGCGATCCAGAATTCGCGCTCCAGCACGATGCGGCCCTCGGCGGACCAGATGGATTGAAGGGCGGGAGAGGCGTAGCGTTCAGCGAGGACGTTGGGAATCACGCGCGGAGCTTGGAGAGCCCTAATTGAAGTTTCAAGAGACAGTTGCCTAAAACTTGGAACCTGAAACGCCTTGCAGAACAGCAAGGCAGCGTGCACCGGATTCGATACAACACTCTGAACAAGAGTGGTCGGGGCGGCCAGATTCGAACTGACGACATCCGCGTCCCAAACGCGGCGCTCTACCAGGCTGAGCTACGCCCCGGTGCACGGGCGGACCCTTGGGGAATCGGCGGTGTGAATCAAGAAATTCTTTGATGAAATTTCATGGCTCCGGATTTTTCCCTGTGTCGAGACAAGATATTCCTTGCTGGAGCCGTGCATCTCGCCAACGTGCCCCCTACCCCTTATGAATGAGATCATGCAAAAAAAGCAGCCGGACCTGCGTGGGTTGCCCGACCTCACCTTCCGCCAGCTTGAGGTATTTTCGACCGTATGCCATGAAAAATCCTACGCCAATGCTGCCATCGAGCTGCACACCACCCGTGCGAATGTGAAGCGCGCTTGTGAGGAATTTGAGAAATCCGTGGGCCGGAAAATGTTTGTGGAAAACGACCGGCTCCTCGTGCCCACCGATTTTGCGATGGGTTTGTTAGGGCGAATGGGCCCGCTGTCGCGCGGACTGCGGCACCTGGAGGATGGCGTGCGCTCGCTCCATCGCACGGGCCGTGTGCTGCGTTTCGCAGCAGCAGGTGAATTCTTCCGCGGCGGGTTGTTCACGGATTTCCTCGCCCGATTGAAGATCAATGACTCGTTCCGTCCCTGCTTCCTGAAGATCGATTCATCTCGCTACAAAAACGCGCTGCTCAATGCCGAATGCGACGTGTATTTCGGCATCGGATTACTCCCGTCAGACCGCATGGACCTGATCGATCTCGGACCGATCCCGTGGAAAATCACCGGCAAAGTCCCAAAATCCTTGCGGGATCTCGGCAAGATCCCGTGGGCGATCGCCGACGCCGGTGAAGCCGGTTCCACCAGCGTGCTTCTTGATGCGTTTCGTTCAGCAGGTGCCACAGGAGGCACCGTCCTAACCGATGGAACGGTGGGAAAAGCAACCACGTTTCTGCCAGATACCACGGCACCGCAGGACAGCGGGCGGCCTTCGGCGTTTCCCTGTTTCCGCTTCACTGCAGTGTTGCGCAAACATCACCCTTATGCGGACCTGAAAGCCCGTCTCGACGCTGCGGTCGCTGCCTGAAAACTCCATGGATATCGATCTCAGCGGCCTCATTGTCTTTCGGCACCTCGCGGAAACCGGCAGTTTCACCGAAACCGGTAAACGCTGGAAAATCCCCCAGCCCACGGTCAGCCTGATGATTTCCAAACTGGAATCAGCCGTCGGTCTCGTCTTGTTCGAGCGATCTCCAACAGGTGCGCGGCTGACCTCCGCCGGCCAGCATTTTCTCAACTATGCGAACGAAGTCTGCGAGGCCTATCTGGCTTTCAGCGACGTAATGCTCGCACTCGGGCGGCGAATGGATCGAAAGGTCCTTGTCGCTGTTGACCGCTCCTGGTTTGGCACTGTGCTCAGAAAAGAAATTGAGGGAAACCCGGCCATCGAGACCTGCGATCTCGCACCTAACTGGCCGGAGGGCCTCGCTTCCAGCCAATACGACGTGGTCCTGACGGGACGTTTTCTCCGCGCAGGATTGTCACCGGAGATTCAGGAAGCCGTCATCCGGCACGAGCGCGGCACCACTGTCGCGTGGAACCCGGATTTCTATCCATTTGATACGGTGAAATTCAGTTTTCCCGACGTTCTCAGGGGCACCATCCTCATCCCGGACCGCAGTGTGGTCACCGGCTTCGCCTCATTTCTCCTGATGTGGTGTGAGTATGCTTACGGGACCCAGCCCGCCAACACCATCCGGTTTAGCTGCGAGCGGGAAGCCGCCGTCGCCGCCCTCGCTGGCATGGGAGTGCTGTTAGGCCCGGGAGATGTGATGCCCCGCCTCGGGGAAGCAGGCGAGGGACTCAGCCACATCCGGACCTTCGAATTCCTGCTGCCCGAAGCTTTCACCTACGGACTGTATTGCCGCAGCGACGAGGATTCCAAGGAAGTCCTCACCACTGCGGCAATGATTGGTAAATTAGGCCGGAAGCTGTTTGCCTGACCAATTCCGCTGAATGTTAGATAATCCGGCGGCGGCGGAGAAATCCGAGGGCGGCGGCCGCACCTAACAAAGCAGCTGAGGGCTCGGGAATCACGGCGAGCGAGCGCAGGCCAACTCCCACCGGCCCGAGTGAGGAAGACGTTCCGGTCATCAGGTTGATCTGGCGGAGATTGACTCCGTCGTAGGCGTATCCAAATCCATCCTGCCCGATGTCAAAACCGGAGCCGACTGGGGTGAACCCGAGGCCCAACGTTCCCACCGCGTTGCCGACGCCGAACTGGCCAGGTGGAGTTGAATGGCTGTTGAGAAATCCATCGGAAGTCAGGGTGTATAGCAGCGTCGCCGGGGCATTGTTGATTGGATTCGTGTAGCCGGCGCCGAGCACCGTCAGCCCCGTGCGCGCGGCTCCCATCGTGTCCAAAAAGCTGTATGAACCATCGTCGGTGACCGCTCCAGGAGTCCCGGCAGCCTGCGGTGGGGTGACGACGTTCGGGACGATGCGATAGTTGAAATTTCCCGCGACGATCCGCACCCGGTCGGCCATTGGGTTGTGATCGAAAGCGGTCACCGATGCGGCGTAGGCTGAGCTCGGGGAGTAGGCGAAGGTCTGCGTCCCGTCTGCGTAGTTGATGGACGACGTTGTTCCGTTGGCCGTCATTCCATAGAGTCTGCCGTCGGCTCCATGCACATCGATGTCCACAATCGATGCAGCAGCTCCCGCCGCCCCGACCTGCGTTACCGACCCGGGTGACGTGGACTCGAATTTGTACAAGTTATTGTCGATGCCGATGCCGTAGATGCTCACCGCTTGGGAAACGGTGACAAGGGCGCCATACGCTGCGGCGGCGGTGATGGTGATTCTGTGGATGTTCATGTTAATATGATTTGTTTGGTTTTTCCAATACCGCTCACACCAAGCACAGACCTCCCCCCGCCGCCAATGGACGCCGCTCAAAAAACCTTATAGGGTCATTCCAAAACCGTGTCGGCTGTCCTTGGTCATTCCGCGAACCCGCGATTATCGAAACGTGTCTGAGGACCCAATAACCATAACCAACTGAACATCATGAACCCCCAAGCACTTGTCGACCAACTGAATCAATCCGACCTCAACGTCGGAGGACGCCGCAATTTCCTGCGCAGGATCGGCCTCGCCACCGCTGGCACTGCCGGTTTTGCCGCACTCGCCACTCCTGCTAGAGCCCAAGGCCCGGCTGCGGATCCAACAGACGTCGCGGTCCTGAACTTCGCGCTCAACCTCGAATACCTCGAAGCCGAGTATTATCTCCAGGCCACCACCGGCGAAGGGCTCGAAGGTGCCGTCATCGACGTCGACGGCAGCGGCGGAGAAAAGGCCGGAAGGGTCATCACCAAACGGCGTCCCAAAGTGAAATTTGCGACTGCTGCGTTCGAAGATTACGCGAACGAGATTGCAATTGATGAAGCGAACCACGTCCGTTTCATCCGCGAGGCACTCACGGCGAATGGGGCGCAAATTGTTGCCCGTCCTGAGATCGATCTCCTTAACAGCTTCAATGCCCTTGGAAAACTGATCGGACTCAAATCGTTCGATCCCTTCGAGAGCGAAGTGAATTTCCTCATCGGTGCCTTTATCTTCGAAGACGTCGGTGTCACGGCCTACAAGGGAGCGGCTCCACTGTTAGTGAACAAGGGCATCCTCGAAGCCGCGGCCGGCATCCTCGGAGTTGAAGCCTATCATGCCGGTATCGTCAGGACCTTGCTTTACAACCAAGGTCTGCCCGTCCGCCGGATCATTAAGAAAATCTCCGACGTGCGCCAGTCACTGGACAGCAGCATGCCGGACATGGATCAAGGCGTTGGCCTCAGGGGAACCGCCAACCTGGTCCCAACGGACAGCAATTCAATCGTTTTCAGCCGCACCACCCGTCAAGTCCTGAACATCGTTTATGGAGCCGTTGATGCCGAAAAGGGATTGTTCTATCCGAATGGCATGAACGGTGCCATCACCAAGTAACGGCTCACCCGAAAAAACCCAAAACCACCCGGACCGGTCCGCGCACGATGGCAGCGCGGGCCGGTTTTTTGTTGTGTCTTTGATCGATGAAATTCCCGCTTGGCACTTCCCCCATCGCTCGCCACATTCATCCCACACGACAGGGGAGCTTCACGCCCGTGAAGCCGAGATTTTCCGACGCGCGGGAAAAACCCTCCGAACCTGGCGCGGGTCATGCCGCCGTAGGAAGTCGAAACCCAGCGAAGTTTCCCTTTCCCCGGCCGTGCCTCATCCGCACGGCCTTTTTCTTGCTCTCAACTATCAACTCTCAACCATCAACCTCTTCAGAAATGATCTCCACCGAAGAAACCACCGGCGCTCCCGCTCCCGAAACCCACGACGCCTCCCTCGCCCCGCTCCCCGCGTCCACCCGCGTTTACGTGCAAGGCGAGCTCTTCCCGCAGATCCGGGTCCCGATGCGTGAGATCTCCCTCTCCGACACCAAGTCCTTCAACGGCCGCATCGAGAAAAACGAAGCCGTCCGCGTCTATGACTGCTCCGGCCCGTGGGGCGACCCGGATTTCAAAGGCACCTCCGAAGAAGGTCTGCCCGCCCTCCGCCGCGATTGGATCCTCGCCCGCGGCGATGTCGAGGCCTACGACGGCCGCGAGGTCCAGCCGCAGGACAACGGCTACCTCACTGAAAAACACGTCGAGTTTGCCTCGAAATCCGAGCGCGCGAACAAATTCATCGAGTTCCCCGGCCTCACCGCCGACCGCCGCCAGCCCCTACGCGCCAAACAACAAGAAAGGGGCACAGGCGTCTCGCCTGTTTCTTCATCTTCAACCCCCGTCACCCAGAAATACTACGCCGACCAAGGCATCATCACCGCCGAGATGGAATACATCGCCATCCGCGAAAACATGCGCCGCGCCAAAATCGCGGACATGACCGACGACATCGTCCGCAACAACCTCGACAAACAGCACAACGGCTCGCATCAAAATTCTTCCTCTCAACCATCAACTCTCAACTCTCAACTCTCTTACACCCCCTCCATCTTCCAACGCTTCCCGCAGCGCATCCCCGCCGAGATCACGCCTGAGTTCGTGAGATCCGAAGTCGCCGCCGGCCGCGCCATTATCCCGCTCAACGTCAACCACCCGGAATGCGAACCGATGATCATCGGCCGCAACTTCCTCGTCAAAATCAACGCCAACATCGGCAACTCCGCCGTCGCCTCGTCCATCGAGGAAGAGGTCGAGAAAATGCGCTGGTCCACC
>JANODE010000058.1:0-30241 GCA_031412525.1 Akkermansiaceae bacterium
CGGTCGATGCCGGTGAGTTCGCAAAGTTTGTCCATCAGCTCATACGATCCTCCCATCGCGCAGGAAAGCGTCCGGCAGATGCGGATGTGAAATTGCCCAGGAGCCGACTGACGGAAACCCGGATAGAAAGTAACGACCTCAAGCACCTTGATCGGCTCTAACGAGAGCTTCGCCGCGACCCACTCGATGGACGCCGCCGAGATGTATCCGAACTTGTGCTGCACGATGTGGAGCAGCGGCAGCGTGGCCGAGCGCGGGTTCACCGGATAGTGGGAAATCCGCTCGTCAGCTTCGGCCTCCAGTTCCGCAGTCACGGCGAACGGCGGATAGAATGGAGTGCCAGGTGTCTCGTGCGAGGCAACGGATTCTGCGAGTGAGGATGAGGACATGGGAAATGAGGAAGGTTTGTTAGCCGCAACGATCCATTTTATCGATCACACTCGCCCATCACAAAATCCAACGAGCCGAGGATGGCTGGAATATCCGAAACCATGTGGCCGGGAAGCAGCTTCGAAGTGATGGATAGATTGCAGAACGAAGGGCTGCGGATCTTGAGGCGATACGGGACACCGCCGCCTTTGGAGTGGATGTAGAAACCGAGCTCGCCCTTGGGATTTTCCGCAGCGAAATAGACTTCGCCGGCCGGTGCATCGATGCCTTGGGTGGCAATGATGAAGTGGTGGATGAGTTCCTCCATGGACATGGCGACACGCTCCTTGTCCGGCAACATGCTCTTCGTATCGGCTAGATTCACCGGGCCGTTGGGCATCGTGTCGAGCACCTGGCGGCAAATGAGGATGGACTGGCGCATCTCCTCCATCCGGCACTGATAGCGCGCATAACAGTCGCCCTCGTCGGCAATCGGGACATCGAACTGATACTTTTCGTAACCCAGATAAGGACTGTCCTTGCGAAGGTCGCGGGCGACACCGGATGCACGCAGGTTAGGTCCGGTCATGCCATAGGCGATGGCGGATTCGCGGCTGATGACTCCCACGTCCACCATGCGGTCGATGAAAATCTTGTTCTTGTCTAGCAGTTTGGAAATCTCCCCGATTGTGACCAGGCACTCGTCAAGGAACTGGCGGACGGTGGCTTCGAATCCTGGCGGCATGTCGCGGAGCTGGCCGCCGACGCGGGTGTAGGACGTCGTGAAGCGAGCTCCAGTGAGCTGCTCGCACATGTTGTAGATTTTTTCGCGCTCGGTGAAGGTGTAGAGGAAAACCGTCATCGCACCCACGTCCATGGCGCAGACTCCAACGCCTAACATGTGGGAGGAAAGCCGCGCCAGTTCGCAACACAGCACGCGCAGCGCCTGGCCACGCGGTGGCAGCGTCCATCCCATCAGTTTTTCCACGGCGCAGGCGTAGGCGACGTTGTTGGCGAGGGGCGCCAGATAGTCCAGCCGGTCCGTATACGGGACAAACTGGTTGTAATGCATGTTTTCCGCGATCTTTTCATCACCGCGGTGGAGGAAACCGACGTCCGGATCGGCCGAATCGATGATCTCGCCGTTGAGCTCCAAAATAAGTCGGAGAACGCCGTGGGTGGCCGGGTGCGAGGGCCCCATGTTGAGGACCATCCGCTCACCGACGAGGTCATCCGTTTCCGCATGGTAATGGTCCGCAGCTCGGGCGGCGCGGGCGATGGTGTCGGGGGCCTCGATTTCTTTGGTGATGGTGCTCATGCCTGATTTGCCGGGCAAATAAGCGCCCATAAAGGTTCAGTTCGCAAGGGCTTTGTGAAAATTTTCACAAGCTCCCACGACCATAGCGCTCGCGGAATTGGCGCAGCAGGTCATCGACCCGGTCGGTGTCCGGTGCCGCAGGCGGTGGTGTGTTTTCGATCGGCTGGGCGGGTGCCGAAGAGGCTGGCTCGGGATTTTCCTGGAAAGCAGGCGCGGGCTCAGACGCCGCAGGCGTGAAATTCTGGTAGGACGGCGCGGGTTCAGGTGCCGGTTGCGCGATCTGGAACGGCGAATCGAGTTGCGGCTGGAATGTTGCTACCGGTTCAGGCGCAGGGGGCGGGGATTCCTGCCATGGCGATGGATTGAAAGCCGGCTGCTCCGGCTCCGGCTGGAAAACCGGCGGGGCAACCGCGAATGGACTGTCCACCGGAGGCGCATGATACTCTTGCGCAGGATAAAACGGTGATTGCACCGGCGGTGGATTGAATTCCTGAGCCGCCTGAAAAGGCGATTGCGTCACGGGTGGTTGAAACTCCTGCGCGGCTGGCTGGAACGGTGACTGCACGGGCGGCGGGTAGAATTCCTGCGAGGGCTCGAAGGCCTGCGTCGGCGGCGGATTAAAATACGGAGTGGCAACGGGCTCGGGAGCATGGACGGGAGTCGCCGCTTGGAATGGCGAATCGATGTGCGGCTGCCACGAGGCCACCGGCTCCGCGGCGTACTGAGCGGTGGGAGGAGCCATTGGGAGCTCCTCGGTTGCTGGGCTCGGCTGCCACTCGGTTGGCGCGAATTCCACGGCGGCAGGCTCCGGTGAAGGGATGTGGAAAGCCGAATCGACGACGGCTTGCACCACCGGCTCAGCCACCACTTCGATCGACTCGAATTGGGAAAAATCCGGACCGGATGGGGAAACTTCATCCATCTCGACGATGGTTGGTGGATCCACTACCACAGGCACTTCCTCCACGATGGGTGGGGTTTCCAAGACGGGAGCCGCTTCCATTGTCGCGGCCACGGGCTCGGGTGTCGGCAGGACGGGTTCCACCACTTCCTCAACAGTCGGCGGTGGGTTGAAAACCGGGAGCGCTGGTGCGGCAACCGCGGCCGGCGCCTCGGAAGGAGCGGAGTCCATCGCAGTCGCCTTCAGCCAGGCCATCCCCGCCGCGCGGATCAGACCACGGGCGTGAGTGCCTGCGGATTTCACGTCGATTTTATCCAGCACGCGGCTTCCCAGCCCCGGCACCCGTGAGTCCAGCAGCGCGATCATTTCCGCCTCGGTCAGTGGATCGAGCTCGATCACCACCTCAGACAAGCGGTCTGCCAGTCCACCGCTGAGACGGGGCAGGAACGCGCTCTGCCAGATGTCCTGATTGAGCGAAAGAATCACATCCAGCCGCTCGACCGATTGGCGGAGCGAGCCGAGAAACGCCGCCAGCCTGAGCGCCGCCGTTTCATCCGCGGAAAATCCTTCGAGGTCGTCGGCCACCAGCACGACGCGCATCAGCTGTGAAAGCAATCCCAGCAATGCCTCCAGCCGTTCCATCGACTCGCCGTCGGCAGCGCTTCCGGAATGCACGCTTTCTGCGAGAGCCCGGACGCGGCCGGAATTTTCCACCGGCGTCGCCGAGAATCGGAAAAGCGCATCCACCCAGAACGCGATCTCGCGAACGGGAAGCCCGCAGCGCTGGGCGAGCTCCAGACTCAGCCGCTGCCCTAACACTTCAAAATTCTCCCGCGCCCAGTGAGCGGTTACGGCGTTCGGATGATGGAAATCAAACGTCTCGATCGGCCGCGTCCGCAGCGCCGTTAGAGCGCCCTCGCGATCCTGGCAGGGCACCTCGCCGGAGCCCACCAACGGCTGCAGTGCGGAGGCGAACAAACGTCGCGTCACCAGGTCAAGCACGCACAACCCGCCCGAAGCCGGCAGTGGTCGCACCAACCGGCGCAACGCGTCGTCAGTGACCGAAGCGGCATCGATGCGACAGCCAAACGCCGGATGCAGCGGGATGAACTCATGGGTCGATCCCAAGTAATGTTGGATGCGGGAAAGCAGGTGGGTTTTCCCATGACCGGCTCGTGGCGCGCGCAGCAGGATGCAGCGGCCGTTTTTTTCCACCGGCACGGTCAGCATGTCCGAAAGAATTTCGTAAGCCTGGCGATTCACCGATTCCGCGTGGGAGGTCGGAATGCGTCCAAGTGTTTCGAAAAGCGTCTGGAACGGGTGATCGTTTGCCATAGGGGTAATCATTCGAATTGCGCGGAGACTGCATGGCTTTTCACGGTTTCACAAGACCGGAGGGCGGAAAATCTTTGGCTTTCTCCCAGCCCTCTGCTTTCGTCGATCCATGAAAAGCTATCTCGTCATCACGCTGCTCGGAAACGACCGCCCCGGCCTCGTGAACTCCCTCGCCGACACCATCGCCAGCCACGGCGGTAGTTGGCTCGAGAGCCGAATGGCCCGTCTTGCCGGACAATTCGCCGGTATTGCCCGCATCGAGTGCCCGCCAGAGGCCGTGGAAGCTTTGTTAGCGGAACTTCAGTCTCCCGGCATCCCAGGCCTAACCGTTCAAGCGGTTCGAGAAGACGCCTCGGATCCCGAACCCCGCCGCACCGTCGTGGTCGATGTGGTCGGCAACGACCGCCCCGGCATCGTGCGCGAGCTCACCGCCGCCATCTCACAGGCGGGAGGAAATGTGGAGGAACTCACCACCGGTCTCGAAAGCGCCCCGATGAGCGGGCACCCCATGTTCCGCGCCCACGGTATCGTCTCCATTCCCGAGGAAACCGAAACCGCGATCCTCACCCAGGCCATTGAAACCCTCGGCGGCGATTTGACAGTGGATCTATCCATCTGAGAAAAAGCCCGCCTCGGCTTTCACACGACCTTTGTCCCGGCAGGGTGAAAACAAATTCCGTCCCCTCGCCGTCGGATCTTTCCAACGTCAGCCCGCCACCGTGCGCCCGCGCCAGTTCGCGGGCGATGTTTAATCCAAGTCCCTGACCGTTGGTGCCCTCCCCCACCATCGGTCCACCGCGGAACCGTTCGAAACCCCCTCTCGATCAGCTTCGGGCTAAGCCGGCCCTGTGTTCGCCACCGACAACCGCACCACTTCGCCCACCCGGCCCGCCGTGACGCGCACCGTGCCGCCGTCCGGCGCATATTTCGCGGAGTTTTCGGTGAGGTTCTGCACGACCATCGCCACTTGCGCCTCGTCCGCACAGACTTCCAGCGGCCGCTCTATCTGTTCGCCGGAGCGTCGGGCTGCGGCTCTATCAGAGTGAATCGTTCATTGGAGCGCCCATCGGGCCACCCACCACATTCCATGCGTGACTTCATCCTTGGCTGACGTATGAATTTTTCCAGTTCTCCCGTAAGAGCCCAGTCATCCATGAAAACCCAACCAAACACCGACCGCCGAAGCGTTCTCAAACTTCTCGCCGCCGGAGCGGCCGGTCCCCTCATCCTTCCCCGGAGCCTGTTCGGCGCAGAAGCTCCATCGAACAAAATCACCCTGGGATGCATCGGCCTCGGTTGGCAGGGCGGCGGGAACCTCGACAACTTCCTTGCTCTGGCAGACTGCCAGGTCGTCGCGATCTGCGATGTGGACGAAAAGCACCTTCAGGACGCCATCGACAAGGTGAATTCGCGCTACGGCAACAAGGATTGCAAGGGTTACAAGGATTTCCGCGAGATGCTGGCCCGCAAGGACATAGATGCCGTAGCCATTGGCACTCCTGACCACTGGCATGCCATTCAGGCCATTTCGGCGGTGAACGCCGGCAAGGATGTTTTCTGCGAAAAACCACTCTCTCATACCCTCGGCGAAGGGATCGCAATCGTGGACGCGGTGCAGAAAAACAACCGCATCTGGCAGACCGGATCGTGGCAGCGCAGCGTCGCCTCTTTCCGCTGGGCGGTGGAACTCGTGCAAAACGGCTACATCGGCAAAGTCACCCGCGTCGAAGTCGGCCTGCCATCGGGCCACTCGGATTTTGGAAAAACCGGCAAAGACAAACCGAACGGCCCCGTCCCCGCGGGTGTGGATTTTGAAATGTGGACCGGCCCGGCGGATATCAAACCCTTCAACCCTTGCCGCTTTCACAAAAACTGGCGGTGGGATTACAACACGGGGGGCGGTCAACTGATGGACTGGATCGGCCACCACTGCGATATCGCCCACTGGGGACTCGCGAACCCGAAATTCGGCTGCGGCCCGGATGACGCGATTGGCCCGGTCGAGCTGTCCTCGACCGCTGAGTTTCCGGCAAAAGACGCCATTTGGAATACGGCGACGAAATACCGCGTCGAATGCAAGTATCCGAATCAAGTCGATGTCGTCATCGCCGGAGGCTACCCGGAAATCGAAAACGGAGCGAAATGGATAGGCCCCGATGGCTGGGTCAGCGTCACTCGCGACAAGATCGCCGCCTCTAACGTCCAGTGGATTCGTGACATCCAGGTGCTTGATAAGAAGGGCGAGCTAGAAATCGCCCTCTATCGCAGCCCCGGCCATTTCCGCGAGTTCATCGACTCGATCAAATCCCGCAAGCGCACGCAGACGCCCGTGGAAATCGCCCACCGCTCCCAGACACCCGGCCATCTCGGCTACATCGCATCGGTCACCGGTCGTCCCATCAAGTGGGACGCAGCCAAACAGGAAATCGTCGGCGACACGGAAGCGACCGCCATGATGGCCCCACGCTCGCGCGGCGAGTGGCACGTTTGATCACTTGGGAGGAAAATCATCGGGCTGCTTCCAGCTCTGCGATGCGTGCCCTGAGAGGAGCGATGGCTTCGTTGATTTCGGCTTCGGTGTAGCGCGGGGTGATATATTGCGGGCAGTTCCAGTCGAAGCTCACGACTTCGATCATGAAGAGTCTCTCGATCTTGTGGCTGAGCTCTGGCGAGGGGCTGAGCTGGTCAGCGAGATCCGGATTTTCCCGGGCGTCGAGGACGCGGGCTTGTCCAAGGATTTTCAGTCGCTGGCGGCGGGGGTAGTCCATCAGGAACAGCGACACCCGGTCGTTTTCAGCAAGGTTGCCGGTGCTGAGCATCTGGCGGTTGCCTTTGAGATCGGCGAAACCGAGTTGGTTCGGACCGAGGACTTTCAGGAAGCCGGCCGGGATGCCGCGATGCTGGAGGTAGGGCCAGCCGTCGCTGTTAGTGGTGGCCATGTAGAAGCTGTCGCGTGTGCCGATGAAAGCGGCTTCGTCGCCGGTGAGAGCATCACGGTCCGGCGCATCGGCAACGACCTGGTGTCGTCCGAAGTATTTCTCCTGAGCTGCTTGCACGGCAGGCGTGAGGACGATTTGCATGAATTTTTCAGCCATGTCTTGAATGCGGTTAGGTGGGACGTTCCCAGCGGAACTTGCGGTCGGACTCGGTGATCGGTTGATCGTTGATGCTGGCGTAGCGCTTCGCCATGTAGCCATCGGCATCGAACTCCCAGTTCTCGTTGCCGTGACTGCGCCACCACTGGCCTGCTTCGTCGTGCCATTCGTATTCAAAGCGCACGGCGATGCGATGGCCAGTGAAGGCCCAGAGGGTTTTGCGCAGGCGGTAATCGTGCTCTTTTGCCCATTTGCGTTGGAGGAATCCGACGACGTTTTCGCGGCCGTTGAGAAACTCGGAGCGATTGCGCCATTCCGTGTCGGGAGTGTAGGCAAGCGCGACGCGCTCGGGGTCGCGCGAGTTCCAGGCATCCTCGGCGAGCTGCACTTTCTGCCGCGCGGTTTCTTCGCTGAAAGGCGGGAGTGGTGGGCGTGGGGTATGGCTCACGGAAAATGTGGGTTTTAGAATACTGAGACATTCCATCCATGGGCGACGAGTTGCCGATAGCTGGCAACGGGTGGCACGCCGGGCACTTCATATTGTTTGAGCAACGGGACACCTGCCTCTTCCAAGGATTCCGTCGCACCGAAAACGGCTGCACAGCCACAGGATGCGCCCACGACCTGGGGGCGGATGAAATTATACAACTCGGTGGCCGGATGACCGAGCTTGGCAAGTTCGGCTGGCCAGCGGGTGCCGGGACCGGAAAAAGCGACAGCGACTTGGTCGCCGCACTCGATGGACTCGCGGGCGTAGACCAGGCCGTTGAGCAGTCGGCCGAATGATTCGTCGGTGCCGCTCTTGGGATCGGAGATGAGGATGATGGCTGTTTTCATGGTTGGCTTTCGTGGTTCGTTTTCACCGGTCGTTCGGTTAAGTATGATGGCGTCATGGAGAGTGGAAGAGGATGGAATTCTCAATGCCCCGCTCAGACGTCGGCCGGGAGGAGAATGGCGGGTAGTTCGTGCATACCCCGGCTGAAGACTTTCAGATCGTCGAGGCATCGAGCGACGACGAGAACTCCTTGGATGGTCACCAACACCCGCTCCGCACGTTGACGCGCAACGGCAGCAGTCGCACCGTGCTCACGAGCCACGAGCGCGAGGGCATCCATCCATGCATTCATCGCATCTCCGATCGGTTTCCGGAACGGATTGTCGCCGCCCCCGACGCTCAGGGTATCAAAAAGGCACGAAAGACGCCCGTCGGCATAGAAGGCACGCACCTGCTCGATCATGGCGTGCAGCCGTGTGGCTGGATCGCCCTCTCCCCGCAAAGGCACCAGCACCTTTTCCTCCATAAACGCGTGGACATGCTCCAGCACCGCTTTTGCCATCTCGTCCTTCCCTCCGGGAAACAGATGATAGAGACTCGCTTTTTGAAGCCCCACCTCGTCCGCGATCATGGCGAGGCTCGCACCCTCGAACCCGTGCCGCCGGAAGACCGCGAGCAGGCGGTTGAGAACGTCTTCGCGTGAGACTTTCGATGGAGGCATGCGGTTTAATTATACCGTTCGTTCGGTAAAGCCAGGAAATTTTTCCTGCCAATCCGATTTTGTAGGATTTTTCACCTTCCCCGCAGCAGATCCCTTGATCCCCAGAGATAGTTCCAGCCGGAAATCACCGTCAGCGCCACGGCTGCGGCGAGGAAAGCGGGTTGAAGCCAGCCGCCGTCTCTCAGCGGGCGGCCGAGATGCCCGAGCCATTCGAGCACGGCCACTTGCTTTTTCGCATGCTCGGCGGTGAGCCAGATCAGGCCGGTGATGAGATAGGCGAGTTGGAAGGTGGTTTTCCATTTCCCGAGGTTGTCGGCAGCGAGCACGTGGCCGGCTTCGATGGCGATCTGGCGCAGCCCGGTGACGAGAAATTCGCGGCCGATGATCAGGGCCGTGACCCAGACCGGACAGAGTCCTTGCTCGGTGAAAAACACGAAGGCCGCGCTGACGAGAATTTTGTCCGCCAGCGGGTCCATCAGCTTTCCCAGCGGGGTGACCAGGCCCATTTTCCGCGCGAGGTAGCCGTCGAGCCAGTCGCTGACCGCCGCGATGATGAACAACGCAAGGCCGGTGCCGTAGCCGGTGAGCGAGCGTTGGGACACCGCCACCACGAAGGCCGCCGTCATGATCAGCCGGGAAAAGGTGATGGCATTCGGAAGGTTCACCGCAGCAATGTGGGAAATGCATGGAGGATTGGCAACAAGGGGTTGCACGAAACCATCAATCGGCCTACACCCTCCCCCGCCTTTTCAATCGGCGTTTTTATTATGAGCAATAGCGATTTCGGACTCATTGGTCTGGCCGTCATGGGCCAGAATCTCGTTCTCAACGTGGAATCCCGCGGCTTCCAGGTCTCGGTTTACAACCGCACGGCCTCGGTCACCGATGAATTCGTCGGCAAGCATCCAGACAAGAAAATCGTCGGTGAGCACACGCTGGAAGGATTCGTGAAGTCCCTCGCCTCACCGCGCAAGGTGATGATCATGGTGAAAGCCGGCGGACCTGTGGACGCCGTGATCGAGTCGCTCATCCCGCTCCTCGACAAGGGCGACATCATCATCGATGGCGGAAATTCCCTCTACACCGATACCGAGCGCCGCGACAAGTGGCTGGGCGATCTCGGCTTCCGCTTCATCGGTGCCGGCGTCTCCGGTGGTGAAGAAGGAGCCCGTAAAGGCCCGTCCATCATGCCCGGCGGCCCGGCCTCCACGTGGGACGTGATGAAGCCGATCTTCGAATCCATCGCCGCCAAAGTCGATGGCGAGCCCTGCGTCATTCACATCGGACCCGGCGGTGCGGGCCATTACGTGAAGATGATCCACAACGGCATCGAATACGGCGACATGCAGCTCATCTGCGAAGCTTACAACATTTTCAAAGCTGCGGGATTCACCCCGAAAGAACTCGCCCAAGTCTTCACCGAATGGAACGAAGGCGACCTCGAATCCTACCTCATCCAGATCACCTCGAAAATTTTCGAACAGATCGACCCGGAAACCAAAAAACCGCTCGTCGACCTCATCCTCGACACCGCCGGCCAGAAGGGCACCGGCAAATGGACCTTGATCAACGCGGTGGAAAACGCGGTCGTCATTTCCACCATCAACGCCGCCGTTGAAGCGCGCATTCTTTCCTCGATGAAGGACAAGCGCGTCGCTGCCAGCAAGATCCTCGAAGGGCCGAAACCGGAAATCGACATCAAGAAGAAGAAGCTGGTGAAAAAAGTCCACGACGCGCTTTTCGCCTCCAAAATCATTTCCTACGCCCAAGGCCTCGACCTCATCACCGCGATGGGCGCGGAAAAAGGCTGGGACCTCGACCTTGCGAAAATCGCTGCGATCTGGCGGGGCGGCTGCATCATCCGCGCGCGTTTCCTCAACGACATCACGGATGCCTATCGCAAGAATCCGAAGTTGGAAAACCTCATGCTCGCCCCGTTCTTCACGGACCTGCTAAACGGCTTTCAGGAAAACTGGCGCGAAGTCGTCAGCCTCGCCACGCTTGCCGGCATCCCGGTTCCAGCGTTCAGCGCATCGCTCGGCTACTACGACAGCTACCGCAGCGCCGTGCTGCCAGCAAACCTCCTGCAAGCCCAGCGCGATTTCTTCGGTGCCCACACCTACGAGCGCACCGACAAGCCACGCGGTGAAATGTCCCACACCGACTGGCCAGAAGTCATCGGCTGATCCTCACGGAGCGCGGAAATTCATTCCGCTCTTTTTCTATCAAAAAACAGCCGGGAGCGATCCCGGCTGTTCTGTTTTTGTGAGGCATCGTTTCCGCGGTGCTTCGCCCTTCAAAGCCCTGCAACGGCTTTACTGGTTTTCGCCTTCACCGCTTCCCACTTCAGCCCGGAAAGCGAGACAGGATCAGGTTCCGTTTCCGCATCCTCGAACCATACGAGACTGCGGATCACCGTAAATGGGTCCGTGGACGGATATTTCTTCGAGAAAAAACCGAGCATCTGTTGGATCGGATAATGATCCAGCATTTCAGCGAAATCAAAAAAGTCCTTTTTCGATCCGCGATTGGCGATGGCATTGAGCTTCATCGCGGTTAGATCGGGCAATGAAACCAGCGTGACCCCATCGATCTTCTCCACCGGCTCCAACACCTGATAGGCATGACGCAGCAATTCCAGCTTCACTCCTTTTACGTCAAGGCTCAGCGAATTGGCAGCACGTCCGACAGTTAGCGCTCCATAGAGTGCAAGGCTTTCGAGCAGGGCACCCGGGTCAAAGTCCCTGCTTGTAAAAAAATCCAAATCCACGGACAGGCGATGGCCGAACCGAAGCGCCGGCGACGTCCCTCCTCCCAGGGCGAAGTCCTGCAACGCTGCATGAGGTGCCAACAGCGAGAGCAGCGCACTTACTGATTCCGGGACGGCATCGAAGCGAAGCATCGGAAATTGGAGGGTGGAAGTTGAAACCAAGCACAACAAAATGCAAATGCCCGCGGCTGAAGGCTGCGCAGACCGGTCGCCAGTCGGGCAAGTTCCGGCTTGCCGTAATGCGCTACGAGGATTTGCCAATCCTGCCACCGACCGTACTCAAGCACCCGCTTTGCCAGCCAGGCGGCATGACGTTCCAGATCAATCCCGGAACGATCGACATCCCAAAACAAATGTTCTGACAGTCCAGTCATGTCGTGAACCTATGTGCGACCAAACCCGAGGGAAAGCAAGAAGCTGCGGATCCGCCTTGGTTCAGTCGCCCGCCGCTTCATTGAGGGCATGATGGACCATCAGAGCGGCATAGGCATCGTTTGCGGCGTAAACGATCTGGGCGTCCGTCAGCCGTTGGTTAGACCAGTTGGAAGTCGTCACGCTTTTCGATTTTAACAGGCGGCGCTGGAAAAGCATGGCGATGGCCGATTTCGCGCCGATGGCGTTGCGGTAGCCGAGTTTTTTAAAGGAGCGGTCCAGATCGATGATGCCGTTAGGACGGATGCCGAACCGTTTCCAGATATGACTGAGATCGCCCCGCAGGTCGAAGCCGATCTTTTGAACCTCCGCCGATTCCAGCAATCTAACGATCACCGGCTGGCATTCGGCCACGTGGGACTGGAATATGTAAGCCCTCTCCCTGGTCGCAAACTGCAGGACGTGCGGACCTTCGGAGCTCTGGCCTTTGTGGAATGTCGGTTTGGATTCCGTGTCGAAACCGACCTCACCTGCCAGTTTCAGAACGAGAAATGCGGCTTCCGCTTCGAGCGCATTGCTCACCAGGGTGATGTTCTCGAGTCGCAATCCATCAAAGGGCTCGAGTTCTGCGATGGAAAGTTTGCTGGGGGGTGTTTTCGGGTGGGGCATCTGACAAAATTTTCTCTCGACTCCCGACACTCGCCCCTCTGCCTGGCAAGATCAAGGTTGGCTTGCCGGAAGACGACTTTTCGTTAGGTCACAGCTGGGAATCAATCCGCCAGACCTTTGGCATACACATCTTCCTCGGTGAACACGATCATCATGGGGCGGCAGCAGACTTCGCAGTCATAGTCGACCTCCGTCGGCATCTCATCGGGCGGCGGGACGACGACTTCGAAGACTTCAAAACACGTCGGGCAGGTGATTTGGGCATAGTCCATGGCGAATCGTAGGGTCGATCACCGGTCGCCGCGAAGCGAAATCTTTCCCTGAGTGTGGCAGACCGGCGCTGCAGGGGAATCGGGAGAAACGCCAGGATGTCGGCTTCATTTCGGCGACCACTGGGAGATCCAGCGGATTTCGGGTTTGCCGCCGGGGCTGAAGCCGATGGGAAGCCAGACATAGCGTGAATCGGCGAGGTTGTCCTTGTTCCAGCGGTCGGCGAGGAAGATGAGTCGGTCGGGTTTTCCGGCGATGGGCAGGACAAAGGTGCCCTGCGTATCGAAGGTGGTTTCGGCCTTTTCGCCCTGGCAGGGATTACCGAGTTCGGTCCACGGGCCCCAGATGGAATCGGCGGTGGCAGAGCGGGCGGCATTGGGGGCCCAGGCGGTGCAGCCGGAGGCGATGAGGTAATATTTTCCGCCGCGCTTGAAGACAGCGGGAGCTTCCATGGAGCGGCCAGCGAAGACGCGGGTGTATTTGCCGGTGGTTTTCAAATAATCAGCGGTGAGCTCGGAGATCTGCAGAGTTGGATTCCCCTCGGAGGCGGCGATGAGGTAGGCCTTCTGGTCATCGTCAACGAAGACGGTCAGGTCACGGACCATCTGCCCGGCGGAAAAGTCCTTCACGAGCTGGCTGTTCCCGTCCTTCTTCTGCTCCTCGGTAATGTTGATGGGCCATTGGTTGGCGTGGGGGCGGAAACTCCCCTGATAGGCGAAGGGGCCGGTCGGGCGGTCGCTGGTGGCGACGCCGGCTTTGGCGGCCGCGTAGTCCACGGTATCGCTGTGGAACCAGAGGACAAACTTGTTGGTTTTCGCGTTGTAGATGCATTTCGGGCGCTCGAGGACTTGCTTTGGATCGAGATCGGTGCCGGGAACGGCGGGCAGGACGTTGCCGCAGTATTTCCAATTCAGGAGATCGGTGGAGGAGTAGCAGGAAACGCCGACCACATCGACGCGGGTGCCGCCCCAGGATTGGTTCACGTCGGGCAGGTAGGTTTTGCCTTCCTTGATCTCGCCATACCAATAGTAGGTGCCCTCGTGGAAAAGGATGCCGCCGCCGTGGGCGTTGATGGGCTTGCCGTCGGTGTCTGGCCAGATTTCACCGGGGTGGATTTTCGTGACGGCACCAGATTCTTCTCCGGATGCGGACGGCGCAGAGAGAGTGGAGAAAACACCGAGCGCGAGCAGGAGTAACGACAACTTCATGTCGGATGGGTAACGGCGGGAAGGGGCGGTGACAAGGGGTTTCCGGGCGTTAGGGACTCCGGGGCGTCGGTGCCTCGCTGGTAAAAATCTGGACAGCCTGCGAGTGCCATTTCACGGTCCCGCGATGGATACGCAAAACGTGTTTGCCCCACGGGGCGGAAAGGTGGAGGTCGAGGAAGGCACGGATTTTTCTCCGAAATTCGATGCGGACGGACTGATCCCGGCGATGGCGGTGGACGCCATGACGATGGAACCGCTGATGCTGGCCTACATGAACGAGGAATCTCTGCGGCGGACGCTGGAAATTGGCGAGGCCGTTTACTGGTCACGCTCGCGCAAGGAATTCTGGCACAAAGGCGCGACTTCCGGGCATATCCAGAAGGTCGTGGAAATCCGGACCGACTGTGATCAGGACGCGCTGGTAGTAGTGGTGGAGCAAATCGGCGCTGGTGCCTGCCACACCGGACGAAATTCATGTTTTTACCGAAAAGTCACTGCGCCCGAAGATGGATCAAAGGCAAAGCTGGAGCCCATTGGCGGCGAAAAGTCATTCGATCCGGCGGCAGTTTACGGGAAACATTGAACTTCGCATAATTTCACGGTTGCAATTGCGAAAAAGATCCACTAGCTCTCCCGCCCCGCGCGTCAGGGCATACTGCACAGACACCGCCGGCCAGCACATTCATTTTCCGCGAAGGAGGACCCCATGCACATCATTAAGAAGATCGAGTCAGAGCAACTGAAGCAAGACGTCACCGATTTCAATGTCGGAGATACCGTGAAGGTCCATTGCCGGGTGGTCGAAGGCGGCAAAGAGCGCGTCCAGATTTTTGCTGGCATCGTGATGGCCCGTGGAGGTTCCGGTGTGAACGCCGCGTTTACCGTGCGCAAGATTTCCTACGGCGAAGGTGTCGAGCGTGTTTTCCCGCTTCACACGCCACGTATCGCGAAAATCGAAGTCACCAACAAGGGCAAGGTCCGCCGTGCCAAGCTGCATTACCTCCGCGAACGCGTGGGCAAGCGGGCGCTCCTGGTGAAAAGCGCCAACTGATCTTTAGATCCCATTGTTTTTCCAAAATGCCTCTCCCTCACCGGGTGGGGCGTTTTGTTTTTGGAGTGGGCGCGTGATTTCCGCTTTCCGGCAGCAGGAGACCGCGCCAAGTTGCCGCTGTGCGCGTTCCGATTCCCGCGGTCATTCTTCTCATCATCGCCGTCGTTGGCGGGATGTGGTGGCAAGGCACGCGCAACAAGGATTTCCTGACGCCGCCCACGCCGCGGGAACTGGAGGAAGTGAGGACCCGGGTGGAATCGTCATTTCCTCAGACTGCAATGGTGGATGACGCGATATCCGAACCGCCAAGGCCGATTGAGCCGCCGAAACCACCCGTCGAGGAACCGCCACCGAAGCCGGAGATCGACCTGGGCGATGTATCAACGCCGCCGACCCTGACGCAGTATGGCGAACGCACACCGCAGGGCGCGCCGCAGCTGATGGAACTGGCGGAAGCGCTGGAGGAGAAAGGGCATTTCCAACGGGCGCTACTTGCCTGGGAGCGAGTGCTGGATTTGACCAAACCCGACGAAAATCAAGCTTCGGCCGCGGTCGCGGCGATCCGAAAATTGCGTCCGACGTTACCGGACTGGAATACCGACCCTGCCAAAACGATCGCCATCAAACTGCACGCCGGAACCGGCAAAAAGATGGCGAAAACCCTCACTCCGATTCTCGAACAGGCGGCCCGTGACATCGAAAAAGCTTCCGCTGGGATGTTAAAGGTGACGACCGAAGTCACTGCAGGAAAAAGCAACGCCAAGGGACCCACCCCAGTCGCCATCTGGCTCGCCGGGCCGAGTAAAAAATCCACTTCTACCGAGGTGATGTCTTTCACGGTGGAATCTCCGGAGGCACTGCCAGCAGAAGTCATGAAAACGCTTTTCCAACTTGTCCGCAGTTTTCTGAGCCAAACAACATCCTACACCGTACCTGCTGCGCTGGCTGAGCGGGAAAGCCCACAAGAAGCCATGACCTTCCGGATTACTCGCCTGTGTTGGAACGAATTTGCCACCTCACTCAATCTTCCTCCGAAAAAAGAAGAGACGCCTCCCAAAAAACCCTAATTTTTTCGACCACCGCGACGTTTTCTTCGTGAGGAAATCTCCGCCACTCCATCCCCCATGATTTTCCGCCCTGTCATCTTCATCCTCGCCGCCGGCGCTGTCATTGCGCTCGCCCAGAAGCCCGCGCCCCAGCCTTCTGTCGAGGCACCGGTGGCGGAAGTGAAACCCTCCGTCGAAAAAATTGATGAAACCCGTTTCCGCATCGGGGCCATCACCTTCGATCATCGGTCCCGCGAAATCCGCCTTCCTGCAAAAGTGAACATGACCGAGGGGCTGCTGGAGTTCCTGTTGGTCCATGAAAACGGCAAGATCCATGAGTCACTGCTGACAACGACGATCTCCCCGACCCACCTCAACCTCGCATTCACGCTGCTGCGCTACCCACCCTCCCGCGAACTCTATCCGCTCCTGAATGAAAACGGCGGTGTCTCCGACAAGTATCCCGAAGTCCCTGCCGAGGTGAAAGCCGCCGCGCGCATCGCCATCGAAGTGGAATGGAAGGAAGACGGTAAACCCCGCCGCATTCCTGCGAACGAAATGATCCAACACACCGTTAGAAATACCTCCATGGCCGCCGGGCCGTGGGTGTATGGCGGCTCTGAATTCAACGATGGAAAATACGCGCCCGAAGTCAGCGGTGACATCATGGCGGTGTTCATCACGAGTTCCGCGCTGATCAACTACCCCGGACTCGACGACAACAACGACGAGGTCTGGATTCCCTATCCGAAACGCGTGCCGGCCGTCGGCACCGACATCACCGTCATCATCACTCCGTTTTCAAAAGACCAACCGCTTCCAAAACCATGAAACTTCTATCCGCCCTCGTCATCATCGGCACCACCGTTTCGCAGGCCGCCGAGCAGAATCCGAACCGCTACGAATCCCTCAAACAGGAAATCCGGCAGTCGATTGCCCGTGGCAACGCCTGGCTCAAGTCCCAGCAGAAACCCGCCGGGAACTGGGACGATGAAGGACTGCCAGCCTTCAGTGCGCTCGCCCTGACCGCCGCCGTCCGCGATCCTAACATTGACCTGAAAGCACCGTTCCCCGAACATATCGAAAAGGGCTTCAACTGGCTGCTCTCCCAACAGAAAGACGACGGCGGCATCTATAACCGAGGCCTATCGGTTTATAACACGGCCACCGCCGTGACCGCACTTTCGTCCACCGGCCGCGAGAACTTCGACTCGGCAATCATCAAAGCGCGCAAGCACCTCATCGACAACCAGTGGGACATCGGCCAGAAAAAGGAAACGGACAACCTCAACGACGGCGGTGTCGGCTACGGATCAAAAAACGACCACACCGACATGTCGAACACCTACCTTTCCATCGAGGCACTCGCGCTTTCCAAGAAGGTCATCGAGGACGGCAAACACGGCGACCAACCGGACCTCGACTGGGGCGCTGCGGTCAAATTCCTCTCCCGCAGCCAGAATCTCGAAGGCAGCAATGATCAGGACTGGGCGTCTAACGACCCGAAAAACAAAGGTGGTTTCATCTATGCGCCCGGCCAATCGAAAGCTGGCGAAGACAAGCTGCCGGACGGCCGCACCGCGCTGCGTTCCTACGGTTCCATTTCCTACGCCGGTCTGCTTTCATTCATCTACGCCAAGCTGACTCCGGATGATCCGCGGGTGACTGCCGTGAAGGAATGGCTGGGGAAAAACTATACGGTTAGCGAAAATCCGGGCATGGGCGCACAGGGTCTTTATTATTACTATCAGACCATGTCCAAGGCGCTCGCCGCTGCCAACATCGACACCTTGAAACTCGAAGACGGCAAGGAAGCCGACTGGCGCAAGGACCTCGGCGAAAAACTCCTCGCCAGCCAGCGCGAAAATGGCTCTTGGGTGAACGATAACGGCCGCTGGATGGAATCAAATCCCGTCCTCGTCACCGCTTACACCGTGATGTCACTGGAGCAGATCTACCACTCGATCCCTGAAAACTAACCGCACGGCGGCGAGTTGCGATTATGCGAACAGCGTGGTGATCGGCACGCCTTTGTCGGCGATCTTGAACGGGCGCTTGGTGGGTGACATGAGAACGGTGTCGTAGGGCAGGCCGAGGGCGTGAGCGATGGTGGCGTTAAAGTCCTGGACGGTGACGAGGCCTTCCTTGACCTTGTCGCCCGCGGCATCGGTGAGGCCGTGATTGACCCCGCCCTTGATGCCGCCACCTGCTAGAACGCAGGAAAATGCGGTGGGATGGTGATCGCGGCCGTTCTGGTGCTCAACGTTGAGCTCTGGCGTGCGGCCGAATTCGGTAGCGACGACGACGAGGGTGTCCTGAAGTTTCCCGGCTTTTTCGAGATCGGTGATGAGCGCGGCGTAGGCTTGGTCAAACTCCTTGCAGCGGCCTTCGACGCCGGTGAAATTGTCATAGTGCGTGTCCCATCCGCCGAGCTGGACTTCCACGAAGCGCACGCCGTTTTCAACCAGACGTCGGGCTAACAGACAGCCCTGTGCAAAGCGGCCGGAGCCGTAGAGATTCCGAGTGGCTTCCGGTTCCTGACGCAGATCGAAAGCTTTGAGGTCCTTGGAATTCATCAGGGCGATGGCCTCGCGATAGAGCTCCTCGTAGGCTTGGACGTCGGCATTGGGATAACGCCCGTGGAACTGGCGGTTCAGTTTGTCGGCAAGGGTGAGGCGCCGTTCGAAATCCACCGCGGTGACGCCGTCGGCCAGGTGGGAATCCTGAAGGCCCTCATCGGGACTGCCAATGAGAGCGGCAGCGTATTTTGCGCCGAAGAATCCCCCGCCTGCGAGGTCCGGCGGGCTGTTTACGGCGACGAAGCCGGGGAGTTCCGGATGGATGCGCCCGCCGAGTTTCACCGCCCATGAGCCGAGCGAGGGGTGCTTGATGGTGCCACGCATCGGGTAGCTGGTATGCATGATGTAGGCTCCCTGCTCGTGGGCTCCCTGAGTGGAGTTCATCGAGTTGATGACGCAGAGCTTGTCGGCGACGGCGGCGGTGTTTTTCAGATAGTGCCCGAGATTGAGGCCGTCCACTTTGGTGTTGATGGTTTCGGTTTTACCCATGACGTCCTTTTTCTTCGGCTTGGGATCGAAGGTGTCGATGTGGCTCATGCCGCCGGACATGAACAGATAGATGACATGCTTCGCCTTCGCACCTTTCGCAACATCGGCAGGCGCGGCGCTGGCGAGGGTGCCTCCAAGCATGGGGAAAAGGTGGACGCCGAGGTAGGCGCTGGCGGCGTTGGACATGAACTGGCGGCGTGTCAGTTCGTCGGCTTTGAAGATCGTGCTCATGGGTTAGAGAGGGATTTTTATTGGAGAAACAGGAATTCTGAGGACATGACGAGCGCGGAAACGATGTTCTTGTAACCTTCAGCGCCTTGTTTTTTCACTTCGTCGAGCATCCACGCCATTTCCTCATCGGTCGGCGGGCGGCTGAGGATGGCGACGTAGAGGCGGCGGATTTTTTCCTTGTCCGTGGTGGCGCCTTCGAGGCTCTGATAGAGGTGGGCCTTCGGGTTGTTGACCAGCTCGCGCTGGACGAAGCCGTTCATGAGCGAGAGCACCTGGCCGACGTTCGGTTCGCGGCTGGAAGCATCCACGACCTCGCGGTCGGAGGCGCCGAACAGATAGAGGAAATGGTTGCGCGGTGCGGGTGACGGCAGCTCCGAGGCGCGGACTTTTGCGTTGTTATTATAAGTGCGTACTTCACCCATCATCATGGACGAACCGGCCGACGAGCTGCCAGTGCCTGCGACGTCCTTGACGAGCTGGCTGAAATAGGCGCGCAACTCAGGCTCAGACTCCAGCGCGAGCACTTCCTTTGAGAGCTGGGACATGGTTTTTTTCCCGACCAACACCGGCTTGTTAGCGACCAGGATCCGGTCATCAAGCGTACGCCGTGGTTTTTTGTCCGGATCACCATCCGCGAGAGTGATCAGCGAATCCCAGATTTGTTCGGACGAAAGCCGTTCGATCTTGCGACCGTGGAAATCATCGCCGCCCTCGACGACCGAGGGGCTGGGATTGGTGGCGAACTGAAAGGTTCGCGTCATGAGCAGAACGTTCTGATAGGCACGGAGGTCATACTTTAAATCGACCATGAGCTTGCCGAGAGTCGCAACGAGTTCCGGATAGGTTGACTTCGCGGTGGGGACGAAGACATCGACAGGTTCATAAACGCCCTTGCCCATCACCCGCTTCCACATGCGGTTGGCGATGACAACGGCGAACTGGTCTCCGGTGCGTGAAGTCATCCAGCTGGCGAGTTTTTCGCGGCCGTCGTTTTCCGGATGCTTCTCCGACATTCTAACGGCCTGGCCGAACGGAGTGCGCGCGCCAACCATTTCACCGGGTTTGGCATCGCGGTATTGATAGTCCGAAGGAAGCTCGATCTGGCCTGCGCCCTTGCCGCCGAGCGACATGCCATAGATGCGGTCCCAGAGAACTTGGGCCACGCGGTATTCCTCGGTGTTTTCCTTGCCCTCTTTGCGATATTCCTCCCAGAGCGGCCGCATGAGGTCCTGCTTGATCGAGGTCTGGCCGTGGGTGAAGGCGGCGAGTTGATAGAAATCGTGACGCTCGGTGGCACCGAAGGGATCGTCGTGGCATTGGGCACACTCCATGCGCGAACCGAGGAAGACGCGCATGGTGTTCGAAAGATTGTCCAGCGGCATGCCACGGTCGCGAGTGTAATAGCCGACTGCCGCTGTGGCGGGATCCCATCCATCGCCGGATGCGGAAATGAGATGGCGCGTGAATTCATTCCACGGCATGTTTTCGGTCATCGCTTTGCGGACCCAGTTTCGATAAGGTTCGTTGGTTCCCTGATTTCCGACGCTGCGGTCCGTGACGCGCAGGAGGTCGAAAGCCCAGTTCGTCATGTGGCTCGAGTAGCCGGGGGATTTCAGGAGGTAGTTGATGAGTGACTCGCGCTTTGTCGGATCATTGATTTCTAGAAATTCCAGCGCCTCCTCGGCAGTCGGCGCACGGCCGATGGACACCAAGAACGCACGGCGGAGGAAGGTGGAATCGTCCGTGACTTGCGGGACGGCGAGGTTGTTGCGCCGATAGAACGAGGCGATGTGCTGGTCGATTTCGAGAGCCGCCTTTTTGAGAAACTTCGAGTCCGCCGTGCCCTCCTGCGCCACGAGGGAACCGGAAGGGATCAGAAGCAAAGCCGCCAGCGTCAGGGTGATGCGGATTTTCATGGTTTTTGAGGGTTTTCAAACAGCTATCACCGTGGGTGGTGAAGTCAATTTCTGGTTTCAAGTAAGCGGAGGAGTAATCTCGCGCAGGATGGGAATGTCGGCATCTGCCCACGGGAGCCGGTGGAAATCTTCGGGGAGACACCAGCGAAGTTCCTCATGTTCAGTGGCAAGAAGGTCTCCGCTGGCGATCCGACAGCGGAACGGCAGGAGCCGGATGGTTCTTTCATCGTAGGCCCAGATCACCGGCGTGAGCGTTGAAACCACCACCACTTCCACGGAGAGTTCTTCCATCAGCTCACGGACCAGGGCTGATTCCGGGGTTTCGCCGGGATCCACCTTGCCACCCGGAAACTCCCAGAGGCCTTCGAGGTGTTTCTCCTGCGGCCGCAGACAGGCAAGGAACGCACCTTCCGGATTTTCTATCACGCCACAAACCACGTCGATCATCGTGCGGCAGGCATGTGGGACGAGCGCCTGGACGTCAACTGGGTTTTGTGGTCGATTTTTGCATAAAAAAAGCCGCCGGAGATTGTCCGGCAGCTTTTGAGATTGTTTGAATCGGAGACCGAAAACAAATTAGGCAAGGGTGCCTTCTTCGACCTTGTCCTTGTCGCATTTGCCCTTTTCGCAATCGCCAGCAAGAGTGCCTTCTTCGACCTTGTCCTTGTCGCATTTGCCTTTTTCGCAATCGCCGGCAAGGGTGCCTTCTTCCTTCTTCTCTTCGCCCTTTTTGCACTTGTCGCAATCACCGGCAATGGCAGAGGTGCCCTCTTTCTTTTCCTTATCCTTGTCTTTGTCCTTATCCTTGTCGTGGTCCTTTTCGCATTTGCCGCAATGAGCAAGCGCGCCTTCTTCGACTTTATCTTTGTCGCACTTGCCTTTTTCGCAATCGCCGGCGAAGGCAAGCGGAGCGACGATGAATGATGCGCAGAGAGCGCTGAGGAGCAGTTTCATATTCTTTTTCGTTAGTAGGTTAGTAGGTTTTCAATGACACAGGAGAGTATGCATAGGTTGGAGCCGCGCTAGTGGAAATTATTCCAAAAAAACTTTTCCCAACCAAAAAACATTCCCGATCTGCGAATAAACTCCGCCCGACGGAGGATGTTTCTAATTTTGCACGAAATTTTTTCAGGTTCGGCCGCCCCATGATTGAGCTTGGCCCGTGGGGACTTCTGGCCTATTTCCCGCCGCCACCCGTGTCATTCTCCGTTCTTGCCACCGATCCTAGCAGTTCCGCCCGCCGCGGACGCCTTGTTTTACCGCATGGGACGGTGGAAACGCCGATTTTCATGCCGGTTGGCACGCAGGGGACGGTGAAGACCCTCCATCCGGCAGAACTCGAGGAACTCGGCGCGCAGATCATCCTGGGAAACACCTATCACCTCTGGCTGCGGCCCGGCCATGAGCTGATCCGCGATCTTGGAGGGCTGCATGGTTTCAGCACCTGGAAAAAGCCGATGCTCACAGATTCCGGCGGCTTCCAAGTCTGGTCACTGGCCAAACTTCGAAAAATCACCGAGGAGGGCGTGCGCTTCCAAAACCATCTCGACGGCTCAAAAATGATGCTGACCCCCGAGCTTAGCATGCAAATCCAAGGTGCGCTTGGCTCGGACATCGCCATGCTTTTCGACGAATGCCCACCCTACCCGTGCGACGAGGCCTATGCTGCGAAATCGCTCGCGCTCACCTCCCGCTGGGCAAAACGCTGCAAGGAATGGGTCACCGCCAATGAACCGCGCTCCGGCGAGGGCAGGCAGAGTCATTTCGGCATCGTGCAAGGATCGGTTTACGCGGATCTGCGGGAGCAATCGGCACGCGAGCTGGTGGAACTGGATTTCGACGGCTATGCGATCGGCGGCGTTTCCGTGGGCGAGCCGGAGCATGAGATGTTCCGGGCGATCGAAAACGCGGTGCCGTTCCTGCCACACCACAAGCCACGCTACGCAATGGGACTCGGGACACCCCCGCAGATATTGGAAATGATCGCCCGCGGGGTGGACATGTTTGACTGCGTGATGCCCACCCGCATCGCCCGTCATGGGATGGCGATGACTCTGGACGGGCCGATCAATATCAAAAACCTGATCCACGCCAAGGACCCGAGACCGCTTTGTGAGAGCGCGCATCCCCACGTGGCAGGATTTTCGCGAGCCTATCTCCGGCACCTGTTCCGGGCGGGGGAAATCCTCGGTTTGCGGTTGCTTTCCTTCCATAATCTGCATTTCTACCTGTCCCTCGTCGCCGGTGCGCGGGATGCCATCACCTCAGGAAATTTCTCCGGATACAAAGATTCCTTCAACCGACGTTATAACAAATCCGCCATTCCATGATTCCAATCCAAGTTTCCATCGCCAGTTTTCTCGCCGCCAGCCCCACTCCTGCCACTGGCTCGCCGGGCGGCATCCTCGGGAATCCCCTGATCATGATGGGGCTGATGGTCATCATGTTTTACTTCCTTCTGATCCGCCCGCAGCAAAAGCAGCGCAAGGAAATGGCCGCACGCATCGCTTCACTCCAGACAGGCGACAAGGTGATCACCACTTCCGGCATCCATGGAATCGTTCACAACGTCAAGGAACACACGGTGATCGTGAAAGTCTCCGAAGGCACGATGCTCGAGTTCGACAAGCCTGCGATCGCCAACGTGAAGAAAAAAGACGCGGCCTGAGAGCCCGAATCCGCTGAATCCGCGCCCTCCTCCGGAGCCAAACACCCATTTCCATACCATGCTTGCCACCGCCTTTTACGAAGACCCGCTGACCCTCTTCATCACCGCGTTCGTGCTGATGATTTTATTCTTCTGGTACTTCGCGACCGAGATTGAACGGCGCAAGCGCAACATCGGCACGGTGCTCCTCATCGGTGTGGTCGGCCTTTGTGTTCTCGCCGCCACCCCTCCTGAAGAACGCCTGAAGGGCGGCATCGACATCCTTGGTGGCTCGTCGTTTTCGCTTCGCCTGCAAGAACGTGAATCGGAAGATGGCACGAAAATGCCAATTACCGACCAGCAGGTGGACCAGGCGATCATGGTCATCGAAAAGCGATTGAACAGCATGGGCAACACCGAGCCCCTCATCCAGCGCCAAGGCTCAAGCGGCATCCTCGTGCAGATGCCCGGCGTCACACCGGAGAAATCCAACGAATACCGGAAAATCCTCGAAAAAGTCGCCAAACTCGAACTCCGCGAGGTGAGCCCACGCAGTGAAGATCCCAACCCCACCGACAAAAAGACCCTCGCTCAACGCGTGGCCGACGGCGACGAAATCGTCCCGGGCTACCGCTCTTATAAAATGAAGAGCAAGGACACGGAAAAAACCGAGTTCACCCGACCAATTCTGCTCAACCGCCGCATGGCCCTCGGCGGATCCGATATCGCCAATGCCACTCCTTCCGCCCAACAGGCTGATGCGGTCGACATCACCCTCAATGGCGACGGCACCGATAAGATGATTGCCCTCACCAAGGACATGCGCCCCGGAGTGGATCGCATTGCCATCGTGCTCGACGGCGAAGTCATCAGCGCACCAACCGTGAACCAAGTCCCCCTCGGCAAACGGTTTATCATCGAAGGCCTCCATGAGCCGGGCGAAGTGCAAAGCCTCGCCAACTCGCTGATGAACCCGCTGGAAAACCCGCTGGTGGTCGATGAATTCCGCAACATTTCCCCGACTCTCGGCAAGGCCGTCATCCAACAAGGAATCACCGCTGGCTTGCTCTCACTGCTCGCCACCTTTGTGCTGGTGATCGGCTACTACCGCATGTCCGGCGTCGTCGCCATCATCGGGCTGATTGTGAACACCGTCATTCTCTTCGGTGTCATGGCCATGTTTGGCTTCACCTTCTCACTTCCTGGGATTGCCGGGATGATCCTCACCGTCGGCATGGCGGTGGACTCCAACGTTCTCATTTACGAAAGACTCCGCGAGGAACTCCGCCACGGAAAAACCCTGAAAAACGCCATCGACGTCGCTTACGACCGTGCCTTCAGTGCGATTATCGACTCCCACTTCACGTCCCTGCTCACCGCCGTCATCCTCTTCGCCCTTGGCAGCGGCACCATCAAAGGCTTCGCCGTTACCCTCACCATCGGTATCGTTGCCTCGCTATTTTCCAGCATTCTCATCACGCGAGTGCTTTTTCGCTGGGGGATCGATATCGGGTTCTTCAAGAAACTCACCTTCCTCGATCTGATCAAGTCCGCCAACTACGACTTCATGGGCAAACGGCGGATTGCGATCGGCATCGCGCTGGCGACCATTGTCGTGGCGCTCGGTGCCTTCGCCTTCCGCGGCGAGCGCGCCCTCGGCATCGACTTCACTGGTGGCACGCGAATCCAGTTCCAGCTCGGCAAGGAAACCAAGATCCCGCTCGATGATGTGAACAAAGCGCTTTCAAGCCTCACGCTCAGCAAGGAGGCGTATCCCCAACAGGAAACCAACGCGGCCACCGGCACCGCACTCACCATCCGCTGCGCCACCGCAGACGCACCCGCCATCACCGGGAAGCTACGCGAGGCGATTCCCGCTCTCGCGGCGAAGTCAGATACCGGCAGCTACATCATCGATGCCAGCGAGGAAGAAGTCTCCGCCGTTATCGGTGGTTCATTCCTCAAACAATCCATCATTGCCATCATCTGCGGTCTGGTCGGCATCCTGCTCTACATGACCGCGCGATTCGAGTTCTCCTTCGCGCTCGGCGGCTTCGTCGCGATTTTCCACGACATCATCATCTGCGTCGGCATCGTCGTCCTCCTCGGGGGCGAGCTTTCACTCATCCATGTGGGTGCGGTTCTCACCATCGCCGGTTACTCGATCAGTGACACCATCGTCGTGTTCGACCGAATACGAGAGACGGTTCTGATCCAAACAGGGTCGGTCGAGAAAATCATGAACGAGGCGATCAATGCTACCCTGTCCCGGACCCTGCTCACCTCCGGAGCGACTTTGGTCAGTGTGCTCATCCTCACGGTGTTCGGCGGTTCCAGCCTGCGGGGCTTCGGATTTATCATCTTCATCGGCATCATCATCGGAACCTTCTCTTCCATCTTCATCGCCGCTCCCATCGCCCTTTGGTGGAGCAACCGCAAAGGCGGCAGCATCCGCGAGGACGTACTCGCCTCCGCCGCCAAGGCCGAGTCGATCTCCGCCGCTCCTTGAATGGATTGATTTACAAAAAGCCCCGCTCTCACCCGAGTGCGGGGCTTTTTTATTCGAGCGAGTACGCTGATTATGCGCTGCGAACGGAAAACCACCGGCGACCATTATGTATGCCTCAGCAGTCGGTTTGGGTTTTGAGCCAATATCTTTAAAGATTAATAGAGTGAAGTTCTTCTGATCTCGGCAGGGATCGGAGAGGGTAGCCCGGGGTCGAGTCCGCATAGCGGATGAACACCCCGGGAAATCATTAACCAGAATGATTCGACCCCGGCAGCGGGTCGCAGAATTCCGCGATGTCGGTGGAAGGCCCACGTTTCCGGCACGCCTTTCAGGGTGCAAATCCATTGAAAACCCAAAACCCGGGTTGATCGTCGCTACCGCTCCTCGACCCCGGCTACCATCTGTATCCCTACCGGAATCAGGAATGAAGCCGAACACATTCCAATCCGTTAAAGGCATTGGGTAAGGGTGGATACTTACTTATACGTGTGTAAAATCCCTCACTCTGCTTCCTTCCAGCTCGCCCTAGCCAGCCGCCAGCCGTCCTTTTCCCTCACCCAATCAAACGTGGCGTCGTATTTTCCATCAGCAGGGTTGTAGGTCGGCAGTTCGACGAGCCCTTCGAGTGTTAGATCGACTGTGGCCCGGTCACCGGTGACGGTGACGGAATGAAACTCCACCAGTTCGAAGCGTGTTTGTTTCGCCTGGCCGCAGAGCCATGAGTAGGCGGATTCCATTTCCTGACGGTCGAAGGATCCGCTGGCTTCCTTGAGGGTGGGGTTTTCAAGAGTCACTTCCGAGGCGAGCAGGGCGTTGAGTGAATACGTCCCCATCTGCCGACCTGCGGTGCCGCTGCCGGGCTTGAGCGTGAGCGTGCCGAACAGAGTTTCGGTGCGGCGTTTGATCACTTGCACCGGTGAGAACCACCACATGGCGGCCCCGACAAGGAGGGCGCCGATCACTGCGAAAAGGGCGAGTCGTTTCATGGGGCTTGTTTAGGTTGGCTGGGGTCGTAGAAAATCCGGATGTCCGCCCTGTTAGTGCCGAGAAGCTGCTGCGCGCGTTTCAAGGCGGCGCGGGTGGACAGGTTCGGGTTCTGTGGGTTGGTTAGAAAGATGTTGCTCTCCCCGGCCCGGCGGTCACAGCCATCCTGCAGGGTGATGAGGATTCCCGATTTTTTCATGACCCGATAGACGTCGCGGGTCGCGCCGGAAACAATCAGGTGCAAGCCCCGTCCGCGCATGAAAAGAATCAGGTCTTCCAGTGCCATCACGCTCGTCGCATCGAGGTGGCGGGCGTTTTTCAGGCGGAGGATGATCACATGGATCGCCGGATCGGAAACCGTCCTCTGGATCTGCGTGCGGAACAGCTCGGCCGCGCCGAAAAACAGATCGCCCTCGACGTGGACGATCGAAATCGCGGGGATCGGCCGCTGGCGTTTTTCACCCATTTCCCGCAGCTCGCCCGCTTCGTTGAAATCGTATTCCACCAGATGGGGCCGGCTCGCCTTGCGCAGGAAGAGCATGATGGAAATGGCCACGCCGATGAAAATCGCCACGTGCAGCGGAGCTAACAGAGTGGCGATGAAAGTGATCACCAGCACCACCGCGTCATCGGTGGTCGAGCGCAGGCAGATCCGGATGTGGCGGAGGTTGAAGAGCGAAAACGAAAGCGCGATGACCAGCGCGGCGAGCGCCGAATTCGGCACGTAGTCGATGAGTGGCACACCCCAACCGACTGATGCCGCGATGAGCACCGCGAAGGCCATCGTGTAGATCCCGGAAATCATCGACGCGAACCTCGTGCGCGCGCCGGATTCATGATTGAGCATCGAGCGTGTGAGTGAGCCCGACGCCGGCATCCCCCCGGCGGCGGCGCTGGCGAAATTCGCCATGCCGACGGCGAGCATGTCCTGGTTGCCATCGGTGCGGTCGCCGGTTTTAGAAGCGAGCGTTTTCGCCATCAGCGAGTTTTCCAAACATGCGAGAAACGCCAGCGCGAAGGCGATGCCGATCAGTGCCGAAATGTCGCCGAAAAAATCCGTGGTGATGAGCTGCGGCATTTTCGGGATGAGTTCGTTCATCCCGAAGGTTTCAAACGTTTTCACACTCCCGAACGGCCCGATGTTATGTTGGATCAAGGCCCCGAAAATCGCGGAGGACACCACCAGCACGATGCCAAACGCCGGCCACGCGGGACGCCACCGCCGGAAGGCCAGGAAGATCAGCAAGGTGGCCGCACCGACCGCCAGTGTGATCCAACTGGTCTGCGGCATCGCCCGGACCAATCCCATCAGCAAACTCGCGAGGGTTCCGGATTTTTCATCGCTCACAAACGCCTCGACACCTAACAATGGCTTGAGTTGGTTCGCCACGATGAGCACCGCCGCCCCGGAAATGTAGCCGACGAGCACGCTGCGCGAAACATACTGCAGCAGGTCCGCCACGCGAAAAAGGGCACCCGCCGTCGCGATCAGGCCGACGAGAAACACCAACAGCGGCATCAGCTCGCCCGAGCGGTCGGCCAGATCGGGATGCAGCGCGAAAAAGCTGAAAAGCACCGCCGCCGTGGCATTCGTCGGTCCGAGAATCGTGTGGCGCGATCCGGCGAACAACGGCGCGATGAAGGCCGCCACCGCCGTGCAGACGATGCCGTAGATGACAGGCAGACCGGCGATGGCCGCGAAAGCGATGCCCTGCGAGATTGCCAGCACCGTCACGTTCATCGCCGCCCAGGCGTCCTTGCGGAATTTCCAGAAGTCATAGTGCCTCAGGTCCTTCGCAAAGGGAGCCGGCGAAACATGTTCCTTGGCGAAAAAATCGCGGAGGTTTCGGGACGCTTTGAGGACGGGGCGGAAAAAATTCATCAAGTTACCCGCACATTACCTGAAGCGGGCTCTTCGGAAAAGAAATAAACCTAACAGAACACAGGCGATGTTCGGAGCCCACAGCATCATCGTCGCGGCCGAGTCCGATTTGAACTGGTTCGCCAGCAAGGTGATCATGAAATACCCCGCGCCGATGAGCAGACTGATGATCAGGCCACCCGAGGTGTCACGGCGGCGTGCGTTGAGCCCCAGCGGTACTGCCACAAAGGCAAACGCGAAGCAGGCCATGGAAAACGAATAGCGCCGTGTGATCTCGGAGCGGAGCGCCACTTTTTTACTGCGGGACAGGTTCGGATTCGTGTCGATTTCCCGCAAGATCTCCTCGTTGGTCATCGCTGCCTGACGCACCTTCTTGAGCTTGGATTCCTTGAGGTCGATCAGCAACGGCTCCGCCTCCCCGGCGAAAGCCATGGCGATTTCACCCTTTTCGTTGCGCGTTTCGAAATAGGCGTCCTCCAGTTTCAGGCGAAGCTGCGTGCGTGCTGGATCCACCGACAGGGCGGCGCGCCCGGCATGCACATAAGTCACGTCACCCTTCTCATCGTTGCCTTTCGGCAGCTGATAGAAATGGAATCCGGTCACCCATTCGCTCGTTTTTCCCTCGATAAGGACTTTCTGCAGGTTGCTGTCGTCGCCCTTGAAATTCCCCTGCACCACGCCGGGTTTCAGCAGTGAATCCGGATCTCGCGACGCCTGTTCATAGAGCAACTGGACGGAGGATGCCTTCGAATAGGGAACCACGTTGATGTTCAGATAGAGGCTGGCGAGCGAGAGCACGAATCCGATCACGAACACCGGTGCGGACAGCCTCACCAGACTCACCCCGGCCACCCGGAAGCTGGTGATCTCTTGATTTGACGAAAGTTTCCCGAACACCAGCAAGACCGCTGATAGAAAACCCCACGGTACCGTGTACATCAGCGAAAGAGGCAGCACCATCACCACGAAGCGCAGTACGAGGCTCAGCGGCGCCTTTTGCTCTACCAGAAGCGGTCGGATCTGTTGGAAAAGATTCCCTAGAATCAACACGATCCCCAGAACCACGACGGCATACACGGTACCAAGAAGCACCTGTTTCCCTAT
>JANODE010000059.1:0-97306 GCA_031412525.1 Akkermansiaceae bacterium
CTGAATTGTATGCCGCGGTGAAACGGCCCGATCAACTCGTGCAAGCCGTCTATCTTGGGCAAACCGACCGCTTCAGCAGCCGCATCCCGGAGCGTAACCAGCTCGTCGAAGTCTGGCGGATTCGAAAGAAGTAATCGTTTGTTAGTGGCGGGTGCATCCATGCCGGGGGATCACCGCCAAAGTTCACACGCATGTGCCGCGAAGCCGGCGCCGAACGCTGTCAGCCAGAGGCGTTTGTCCTCAGGATGTCCGCCGGAAAGTCGTTTCTCCAACGCGAACAGAACGGACGGGCTGCTCATGTTTCCATGGTCGCGCAGCACTTCGCGGGTCTCAGTTAGACTGAAAGGCAAAACGCTTTCCAGTGCGTCCACCACGTCACGCCCGCCCGAGTGTGTTAGAACCTGGTCCGGTTCGCCTTTTCGTAGCGCATATAATCCTGCGACTGCTTCGGCAGCGAGTTCCGGAACGGCGCGGTGCAGTTGGTTTTTCAGTTTCCCCGCTGAGTTCACAAAACGGATTTTCTCGCGTTGTTCCGGGCGATGGGTGGTGGAGAAGTTTCCCGCCTGCCAATCTCCAACAGATCCGTCGCCTGTCCAGATCGCCGCCGCAGCACCGTCTCCGAACAGGCAAAGGCTGATCAACACGCCAGCATCGTCATTCGCAAAAAACGCTGCCGAGCAGATCTCCACCGCCACCGTCGCCACCACCGCCTGCGGATTGGCTGCTAGAAATCCCTGGGCGGCCCGCAGCATCGGGATGGCCGCACCGCACCCGAGACCGACGAGATCTGCCAGAAAAACATCGTTACGCATCCCTGTTAGCTCGGCGACATGGCTGGTGACGCCGGGGCAGAGGTAGCCGCTGCACGTGCAGATGAAAAGCGCGTCCACGTCCGATGCCAGCCGCCCGGATTTTTTCAAAGCCTCCATCAGGGCGGTGCTGGCAAGTGGCGGTGCCTCGCGCTCGAAGCTGTTATTCAGTTCCTCCGCGCAGTGGCCGAATGAGGATTCGATCGATTCCAGCGCGAGGTTCCTGCGCTCGATGCCGGACGATCCGTTCATCAGGATTTTCTCCATCAGCGCCGCCGAACGCGGTTTGAGAGTGGAAAGCAGGTCGCCTTGCTGCATCGCCCTCCAACAGGATTCCTGGGTAAAAGAGTTAGGCGGGACGGCGGTGGCGATGGAACTGAGATACATGAGGAGGCGGGGGATTTCTATCGAACCAGGGAGAGCATCGGCTGGAACGGCAGCAAACGCGTGGATGCCAGGTATTGCAACAGCGACCTGCTCGCCGCCTCGAACAACAGTGGATGCAGCGCACCCGCCACGGCCAGCCTGCGCCTGAATTTCCGCTGCACCGCGGATCGCACGTTGTTCGCCGATTCCTGCCACGACGATTTCCCCCGCGAGTAAGAAACGAGTGGCGCGATCGCACACTCGGCGGCTTGGAACGCCATCGACATTCCATTGCCCGTGAACGGCGGAATCATGCTCTCGGCATCGCCCAACGCGAGCAGTCCCGGTGTCGCCCGTTGACGGCCGAGTTCGAAGCCGGCCACCGTCGAAAACGATCCCTCGCGCCATTCGCAATCCCGCAGCGTCGCGGCGAGCCGGTTGTTTCCGCCCGCATCGAGATAGGCTGTTAGTAATTGGCGGTCCGTCGCCTTGGTCGAGCGATCGATACGAAAAAGGCCGCAAACGTTAGTCCAACCGCCCTCGACTCCGGCAAGTCCGGCGTAGCCATTGGTCCCTGCGTGCATCTCGAGATCTGCGGATTGCCCGGAGATCCTGACGTGAGCCTTCAGCCCGATCCAAGGGCCGCCACGGGGTTTTCGCCCCGCCGCCCAGAGGTGGCCATCGCGGAAATCCGGAGCCGAACGGAAATTCGTCCGAACAATACCTCCGAGCTCGGTCAGCCTTTTCCACAGCCGCTCGTCCAACAGATGGCGGGAAATTCCCAGCGCGTGATCTTGAAACTCATCGCAGTGAATCAACTGCCCGCGATCATGCCACGCGAGTGACCGGTGGCGGCGGGCGTCGGCGAACAGATCGGAAATTCCAAGCGCCACCAGCGTTTCCCCGCTCACTCCGGAAATGAATTCGCCGCAAACCCGGTGGCGGGGATAGGTCCCTGCCTCCAGAACGGTCACCGGGACGTCATGGTGCCGGAGTGCCACTGCGAGCGACAATCCCGCGAGGCCTCCGCCTGTGATGGTAATTTCATGATTCAACACCGGCAAGCTACCACCCGTCTCGACCCACGCCACGTGGAAGTTTCACGGACGTGCCAGCGATCCTGCCGGAGATCTAGCAAACGGCCGGTTTCTCCGGCGCTGAAACCTGCATCGATGCTCACATGCATGTCGTGTCGGGTCACACCGTTGATCCATGGGTGCATCAGGTTTCCTAGCAGATGGGGCATCTGGCTGCGGTTGGGTTCGTTGAAAACCAAGACGTCGAAGTGTGCCATCCAACGGCCGAGTGCCCGCAGTTCGTTTTCCTCGAAATGGTGGAGGAACAAATTGGCGACCAGCACTCCGCCAGTGTTCGGTGCGGAAGTTTCAAAGATGTTTCCCTGGTGCCAAATGACGCGCAGGTCCAGATTTCCGGGCCGTGGTGCGAGGTCGAAGGCAGTCACCGGCGCATTTGGAAAGAGCCGTGCAAGACGGTTGCAGAGTCGGCCATCGCCTGCGCCGATTTCGATGATACCACGGTGTGTTTGGTTAGAATGCCGGTGCATCGTGCGGCAGATCCAGCGTTCGTTACCCATCAGGAAATTGATCCGTCGCAGATCCTGCCGGCTCCGCAATGCATCGGGATCGTCCGGTGGCAGGTGATCGAGTAACTCGGGAATGACGACGCGGGCGGACACTGAGGGAAGGTGGTGCAGTGCCTTTATCGTCACAACGTGTTAGTTGGATCGATGAGATTCCGTCCGGTTGGAGGCTTGCTGGCTGGAATGGATTCCGCCAATCTTCCTTCATGCCCCAGTCGCCACGCCGTCCCTTTCAACCGCAAAAAGGACGTAAGCCCGGACCACCTCAAAAGGACCGCGGCTGGGATCCCGTCGCCGCCTGGTATGACAAGCTGGTGGGCGAGTCCGGTTCGGATTACCATCAAAACGTGATCCTGCCGGCGGCGCTACGCATCCTCGCTCCAAAACCGGGCGAGTCTGTCATTGATGTCTGTTGTGGCCAGGGCGTGCTGATCAAGCCGCTGCTCGAAGCGAAGATCGGGAAATTCACGGGCATCGATGCGAGCCCGCGGCTGATCGAAGCTGCCAAATCCCGTCATGGAGCGAACCCCGCTGTTAAGCTTATTGTTGCCGATGCCTGCCAGCCCGGGCGTTGGGCGGATGCTTCCCACGACGCCGCCACCTGCATCATGGCCGTGCACGATGTGCCGGATCCCGTCGCTTTGTTTTCCAACCTCGCCGGTGCTCTCAAGCCCGGTGGCCGCGCGGTGATGGTGTGCATGCACCCTTGTTTTCGGATTCCGAAAAAGAGCCACTGGGGGTGGGACGCCGCTCAAAAAATCCAATTTCGTCGTCTCGACAGCTATGGCACCCCATTGGAAATTCCCATCACCACCCATCCCGGAAAAAACTCGGGTGAGCAAACCAGTTTCCATCACCGCCCTCTTGCCGATCTTCTAACCGCCATGGGTGACGGCGGCCTCGCAGTGACCGGATGTGAGGAACTCTACAGCCACCGTCGCTCGCAAGCCAACGGTCCGTTCAGCAAAGCGGAGCATGCCGCAGCCGAGGAGTTTCCATTGTTCATTGCGCTGAAGGCCGTGAAGATCTAGCAGGCGGAAGGATGGGAGGCATTCACCAGATCCGCTTCACACCATAGTCTTCGAAAATCCTGTCCGTTCCGATCACCTTGAATTCCCCATTCAAAGCTTGAGCGATGATCATGCGATCAAACGGATCCCGATGGTGGAACGGAAGTTCCTGGATCGTCCGGCAGTTCCGCGGCTCGATTTCCAGTCGAACAATTCCCTGATCGCCCAACTGCCTCGGCAACGCGGTATCCCAATCATCGGGCAACTCAAATTCCTGGTAACCCTTCCCAGCCATTTTGATCCCTATTTCCCAAAGGCTAACGATAGAGTAGGCAAGATATTGATCGGCATCCGTGAGTTTCATTGCCGCATTTTTTCCTAGCAGATCTGGCCTCAATGCCATCCACAAGATTGCCATCGTATCGAGTAGGTGCCGCTCCATCTCCGGTCACCCAAGTGAAGGTCCGGGTTGATAGGGTTTATCCGTCTCCACCGAGTCGTAGAAGTCCTTCTCGATTTCCTCCTCCAGTTTTTTATCAAAAAAACCATCGAAGTTCGGAGGAATTTGACCGGGTTTCAGAAGAAATCCCAACCTACGTTTCGGTTTTGTCCCGTTTTCGATCACGAGCCGCACCACCGGCTTGTCCCGGCGGGCGATGACCACCTCTTCGCCACGTTCCACGGCGGCGATCAGCCTTGAGAGATGCGTTTTCGCCTCGTGGATGGTCACTTGCATGCGTGCAAGCTAGTCATCTTGACTAAAAAGTCAATTTCCCTGGCCGCGCGTTAGACGTTGAAGCGGAATTCCACCACATCGCCGTCTTTCATGACGTATTGTTTGCCCTCGATCCGGACCTTCCCGGCAACCTTCGCGGCAGACATGCTTCCGGCGGCGACGAGATCGTCATAATGGACAATTTCCGCAGCGATGAAGCCGCGTTCGAAATCCGTGTGGATGACGCCGGCCGCGGCGGGTGCCTTGTCACCGGCGATGATGGTCCAGGCGCGGGTCTCCTGGACTCCGGTCGTGAGATACGTGCGAAGCCCCAAAAGGTGATAGACGCCGCGGATCAGCGCGGAAACTCCTGAGTCCGTCACGCCCATGTCGGCAAGGAATTCGTTGGCTTCCTCGACCGGCATGTCGCTGAGTTCCTCCTCGATGCGGGCGGAAATGACGACGGCCTCGGAGCCGGTGTGCTCGGCGGCGAACTTGCGCACGCGGGCGACCTGGGGGTGTGAGTCCGGATCAGCGATGGCACCGGCCAACTCGTCTTCGGCCACATTGCAGGCGTAAATGGTTTTTTTCGAGGACAGGAGGAAAAAGTCCTTCACGATCGCCTTGTCGTCATCGGTGAGCTCGACGGTAAGCGCCGGTTTTCCCTGATCGAGATGAGGCATGATCAGGTCGATGAGTTCCACTTCCTTTTTGGCTTCCTTGTCGCCGCCTTTCGCCTTTTTTTCACGCGTGTGGCGGCGTTTTTCGAGCGACGCCATGTCGGCGAGAATCAGCTCGGAGTTGATGATCTCGATGTCGCGGATCGGATCGACGGAACCGAGCTCGTGAATGATGTCGTCGTTTTCGAAACACCGGACCACCTGCACGACGGCATCGGTTTCGCGGATGTTGGCGAGGAACTGGTTGCCGAGGCCAGCACCTTCGGACGCGCCTTTTACCAACCCGGCGATGTCGACAAACTCAATGGCGGTGGGGACCAGCTTCTGCGACCCGGAAATCTTCGAAAGCGCGGCCAGCCGTGGATCGGGCACGCTGACGATACCGACGTTCGGATCAATGGTGCAGAATGGGAAATTTGCTGCCATCGCCTTGCGGGTGCGCGTGACAGCATTGAAGAGTGTCGATTTTCCGACATTGGGTAGTCCTACGATTCCGGCCTTGAGCATTGCGGCGGGAGGGTGGGGGAAGGGCGGGCGGGAGGACGAGGAAAAAGTTTGAGCGGGGGCAGGGCGGTTGGGAGTGATTCCATGCCGCTTCACCATTTCAGACCGATCCCATTCTCCGGCATTTTTTAGTTGAACGGCCGGCCGCTGCTCCGCCGTAATGGTCACATGACCCGACTTCTAACCCTCGCCGCCGCCAGTATTCTCTCGCTCCCGATTTTCGCCGCAGAACATCCGGATACCAAGGCTTGGAAGGATTTGTTCGCCCCCGATCTTTCGAACGCTGCTGAGGCCGGGAAGTGGAGTTTTGAAAATGGAACGCTGGTGGCCAAGGACGCGGCAACCCTGTGGACCAGGGATTCCTACACGAATTTCAGTCTCGATCTGGAATTCAAAGTGGAAAAGGAAGCCAACAGCGGAGTTTTCCTCCGGTCCAGCAATCCAAAAAACGTTCTGGCCGCCCTGGAAGTTCAAGTTCATGCGTCGAAGGACGGCAGTCTCTACGGCATGGTCGGCGCGATTTATGATGCCTGCCCGCCAACCAAGAGCATGGAGAAGCCGATAGGGGAATGGAATCGCTACACGATCACCTGCAAAGGCAGCCTCGTTTCCCTCGTCTTCAATGGCGAGGAAGTCATCCATGCCGATCTCGACAAATGGACCGAAGCCCACAAAAACCCGGACGGCACGCCTAACAAATTCTCAACCGCACTGAAGGATTACGCCCGGACCGGCCCTCTCGGCCTTCAAGGATTGCATGGAAAAGCGATGGCTCCTGTGTATTACCGCAATTTGAAAATCAAGGTGCTGGAGTGACTTGATGCGCGAGTCTAGAGAATAGGGAGAAGCGGATTCCCATCCGCTTGGCGAACGAAAAGCCAGTGATACGCGACTCGCCTCTCCTCACATGCGCTTCATCGGCTCAGCGGATCGGAGTCCGCTGCTCCATGGTCAAATCGAAGCTATCGCTCGTTTGTGACAAATGAAGGGGTTGCGTTGGTGGGGGATTTTGGCAACTCTCTTTCGGTTGGTGAAATTTCAAGTGATGACGGCATTTCTTTTCAGTTGTGACTATGCGACGTGCGCGGTGCCGGAGGCTTATCGGGAAATTTTCCGTGGGTCTGAAGAAATGCTCACCTCAAAAGAAGGTTGGGAACCGGGTTCGCTCAATCTGGCCCAAGGCTTTGCAATGAAATTCCGCACGCCCTTGGTGCATGGTGATGTCACCCGATTGCTCATTGATCTCGGAAAAGACGGCGACGAGCGCTGGAGCCGGTTCTCTTTGAAACTGCCGGAAGCCACCCGTGTGAAAGTCGCGGACCGGCATGAACGGCCCTATCGACACTCGCTGAACCAGCGCATCGCCGAAGACCTTCGGCGGCACGATGCGCTGCTGCATGTCATGATCCACACGGATCCGACGACGGATGGTCTGGTGATGCTGGAAACACCGCCGGGCGCGCTGCTGGCGGAAAAATTCGCCGCTGCGTGGAGGACACGGCTGGCGGCAGGCGATGTGGACGTGCGCCATGTCCGCGGGGTGGGGGAGACGCCGTTGAGCGCCAGTCTTGCGAAGGAATTCCCTCCGGCTCAATATGCCCAAGTCAGGCTGTTGGTCTCGCAGACCTTTTTCCTGGAAGGCCGCCCATGGCGATGGGAAACGTTGAAAAAATTCGTGCTCGAATCACTCGCCGTCGCAGCTGCGGACGTCAAGGTGGTCAGCGACCCAGAATCCCCTTCGACTGGTCGACGCTGAGTGAGCGTTGTTCCTTCCAGTCAATGATTTCGGGTTGCGGGAAACCCTCACGGCGGTTCTCGATGCCATCGTTAGAGGGTTTTGCAATCGGGTCCCTGCCAGCTTCGCGAGCGCTCTTGGTGGCGTAGGAACCGGTCTGATAGGGATCAGGGATGTTTGCGGCGCTGCTGGATTCACGCGCGCCTTTGCCTTGGAGGTCCGAGGATTTCTGGAACCGGCTGCCGTCCGTGTTGCCGGCGTATGGCTTGCTGTCGTAGGCCTTGTTTCCCCACCAGGACTTCTTCGTGTAGTCACCGGTTTTATAAACGGACTTCTTGTAGTCCTTCTTGAAATTCGCGTTTTCGCCCTGGCCTTCGAACGAGCTGCGCTTGTCATTCATCGGCACCCAGTTGCCATCAGCATCTTTTTTATAACCGTTTTTCTCTTCGATACGCTGGCTCAGCGGCTTCAGCGCGGAGTCCGATGAGGACGACGATTTTTTCTTCCCGGAATCCGAAGCACAACAAACTAGCAGGATAACAGGCAGTAGCAGAAGCGGATGGGTTTTGTTCACGGGTCTTGTTCGAGGCGTTTTTCAAGCACGGGATCGGGGACGGCTCCACGTTCGAGAGCTTTCTGATAGTAGTCGCGCGCGAGGTCGGTTTTTTTGGTGCGGCCGTAGATGAGGGCGAGATTGAAGTACGGTTCGTTAGGAATGGGGTCCGCCATGATCGCGGCCTTGAAATGGGATTCCGCCTCGCTCGTGCGGTTCATGCGGTAACAGATCGTGGCGTAGAGCAACTGGCTCTTGGCGTCGTCCGGTGCGAGATCCACGGCTTCCTTCACACTCGCTTCGGCCGCTTTCAAATCGCCCATCGACATGAAGGCAAAACCCAGCATGCGGCGGGCGTAAGGATTGTTGGCATCAAGCTCACCGGCGCGACGGAACGTGTCCACGGCGGAGGCGGGGTCATTCAGGCGGAGATCGATTACGCCCAATTTGCAGAGTGCGGAAATCCGTCCGGGATGTTCTTCCACGACCATTTGCAGCAATTCGCGTGCGGGTAACAGGCGTCCCGATACAAAGGCCTTTTCGGCGGTGCGTTCGAAGACAGTAACGTCCTTGTTCAACTCACTGGTGTTCCGTCCAACGGTCGCGCGATCCTGAGCGAACGGAGAGGTGAATTCCCCATCGACGTCTTTTTCGGCAAGCAACCGTTGTTCGTCCGGGGTGAGCTGGATTTCCTGGGTATCGAAAAGTTTCACGGCTTGGGCGATCCGCTCGTCCTTTTCTCCCAGATCCTTCACCGCTTCGATCAGTAAATCACGCGCTTGGCGGCGGCGTTCCTGCACCCGGAGCTGGCGCTGAATGATGTCGCGCAGCACCTCGACTTCGGCGGAATCGGCGGATGCCTTTCCCTGGGCGAGCGAAACTTCTTCGCCCTTGAGGCGTTTTTCCAATTCTGCCAGGCGCGCGTCCTGATCGCGTTTTTCCTGATGGAGCTTGTTGATTTGGGACTTGGCGATGGCGAGGTCGCGCAGGGCATCGGTGATGTCGTCTTTGGCGGCGTTGTTGTCGATGTTGAGGCGCTCGACCTTTTCGTTCGCCTCGCGGAGGTTCTTGGCGAGGCCCATGTTCTGCTCGATGAGGTCCTGGATGCGACCGGCTTCGTTGAGCTTGAGCAGGGCGCTCATCTGGGCTTTTTCCTGGAGAAGTCCCTCGCGCTCGGTGCGAAGTTGGCTGGAGGCGGCGTTGCTTTCTTCGAGCTGTCTGACGAGGCTGCCGATGGTTTCGTTGGCCTTCGCGAGTTCGGTGCTTTTTTGCTCAAGCTTTTTTTCCAGTTCCTGGAGTTGGCTTCGCTGACCGGCGACGACGGCGTTGGAGATCCCTCGCTCCGCCTTGAGATTGCGGTCCAAATCTGCGTATTTTTGCTGCGTCACCTTCAAGTCTGCTTCGAGCGTCGCGATGCGGGCCATCGCTTCAGTGTGTGAACTGCGGCTCTGAGAAAGCGCCATGCCCATCGCTTCCCGTTCCTGTTCGAGGCCGGAAATGCGCTGATTGAGTGCCTTCATCTCGTTTTCTACGGGAGCCGCGGCGAGCCGGGAGCGCAGTGATTCGAGATTCGTTTCCGCAGCGCGGAGTTGGGCTTGGGCGAGGTCCCGCTGACGGGAGATGTCACGAATTCTTGACTCGTTGCGAGACGCTTCGGGGTCAGGTGCCGGTGGATTCCTACTGAGGTCGCGAAGGCGCTTCACCTCGGCTTCGGCCTCGGCAAGACGGCGGGTTTCCAGAGGATTGACCTCCAGAATGCCGGGTGTTAGAGGAATGACGTCCTGCGCTGGATCAATCACGATTCCTGGATTCTTCACACCGCCCTCGAGCTCAGCCACGACGCTTTGCTTTTTCTTCTTCTGCTCCTCCGCTTTGGGAAACAATTTGACGAGATACTCGTGGTTCTTCTCCGTCCGGCTCGCGAGCATTTCTGGCTTCCAGGCAGGATAAAATTTTCGCACCGTTTCAAACAACTTGCCCGCGTGATGCATCCTGTCCATGGCTCCGACGAAATCGCCATTGGCTTCGAGTTCCTCCGCCTTGCGGGTGGCGAGGTAGCCTTGGAAATAGACGTCAGAAGGATCAAACTGCGCGTTTTGCGGGGCCATTTCCCGTGCCTGTGCCGGGGCGGGGGGCGCGGACATCAGCCATGCTGCTGCAGCGAGCCGGGCGATCGGCATGCGCCAAATAGGTGTGATCCTTTCAAACATCGGGGGAGCACACTAGGCACGTGCCCGCGGTGGAGCAAGCGGGATTCCCAGATGCACCCAGCGGTCCGGACGAGCCTCCAGCTCACCCAATCGCACGCGTTTCCAATTTCAGACTTCCTGCGGTGAGTAGCTCGATCGGGGGATCGACGAAACAATCCCACTGCCGTAAGTATTTATTGCAATGAAGAAAAACCCAACTCGCACCTCTTCGACCGCCGGTTTTACCTTGGTTGAACTTTTGGTGGTCATCGTCATCATCGCCACTTTGGCCGGTATCGTTTTCTCCGTCGCTGGCAAGATGAAGAAGCGGGGAACCGCTACCAAGAATCTCCAGACCATGCGCCAGGTCGGACTTCTTGTTGCCAACTACTCCTCCGAAAACTCCGGAAACATCCCGCCTGTCCGCACGGACATTCAGAAGCCTGATGGAAGCTGGGGAATCGGTGAGGATTGGATCTGGATCGTAATGAGGCAGCTCTATCCCGATCTCGAAGTGGCGACCATGAACAATGAAACATGGTGGAAAAACAACAAGCCGATGATGTATAATCCGCTGATCGTAAATAACATCGGTTCAGGGAAATTTAGAGCAGGGAAAAACGGTCATGGCATCAACACGGTGATCGCTGGAGAACTGTCTGAACCTAAATGGTCCGGTTCCTGGACCCCAGGGGACGGAGGTTATCAAACTCGACCTGTGCCGATCTCGAAAATTCCAAGGCCTTCCCGGACGATGCTTTTCATTTCGGCTCCTGACTACAATTTCTCGGGCGGCACCCTGGAACGGACTGATTACAAACCTCTCATGATCGATGGTCGCGTTCCAGCCTACTTCGTCGATGGACATGCCGAGCAGCTTGTGGTGAAACAATACACCAAGGATAACTACGACTTCCGTTGATTCATTACAGAAACACTCTCGGAAAACCCAGACTCTAACAAGGTCCGGTTATTTCGTGCTGGCTGTCACGGGTCATCAAACGCCGGAAGCCCGTCGATGCTTTTCATGCAGTGCTTGCGCCGAAACGCACGGATCCCTGCGGCTGACTTTGCTTCGGACCATTTGTCCAAAATGAGACGTGGCCCCTGATAGTCATAAAGCGGGACCGCATATCCACACGAGTCGGAAACACGATCGACGTGGATCCGAATGAAACACCGGGTGCCGCCGTGCGGAGGAAACAACTTGGCTAATTCCGGATAGGGTGAGTTTTCCGGCAGGATCACTTCGCCCTTCCCGTGCAACCGAACAATCCTCGGTGATCCATCAAACGCGCAGAACATCACCACGATGCGCCCGTTCTCCCGTAGATGCGCCACAGTTTCCGCTCCGCTGCCGGTGTAGTCCTGATAGACCACCTCTAGCGGCCCGATGATGCGGAGCGAATCACCGCCCTTCGGCGAGCAGTTCACATGGCCGTCTGAAGCTAGGGGAGCCGTCGAAACAAAGAACATCTTCTGCCTCCCGATCCATTTTGCGAGATCCGAAGAAATACAGTCGAAGTGCTTTGCCATGACCTTTGCAGACTAACCGCATTCATTTTCGGCGCAAGACCGGCAGTTGGCTTCGCCCTTAACGATCAATCCTCACCCACAGGTAGCGCAGCGGGCTCGGGATGGACACCGCCAGTTTTCCATCCGTCATGTTCGCGCTGCCTTCGCCGGCCAGCACCGTGACCTTGTAGTTGCCTTTGCCGAACAAGGGCAGATCGATGGTGCTGTCAGAGAGCTCGTTGAGTTCCCGAAAGATCAACGCATAGCCGCTTTTGCGATCATTGGCGACGGAGGTGAAGCCCGTCCAACTCGTGCCATCCGGAGCCGAGCCGACCGGGATGATGGTTCCGGAAAACAACTGCTCGCGTTCGCGTTTCCAGACGGTGGCGAGTCTTGAAACCGACGAGATATAATCTTCCGGAAGATTCGACGTTTCAAACCACCCGAGCGGATTTGAAAACATCACCGTGGCAAACAGGTAGTCCGGCTGATAGCACGACGGTGCGAGTGGATCGTTAGGAAACATCTCGGTTTTGCGGATGTTGTTGAGGAACTCCATGCGCAGCCGCAGCGGGTCCACGTATTGAGAAAGTTTCCACAAATTCCGGAGCGTCTGATGCGGCCAGTAGCGATGAAAATCCGTGTAGCGGTTCTCGACAAAAATCGGCCCCACATCCATCGCTCCGAAATATCCGGGACGAATCTCCGCCGTAACGTCGAGATCGAAAACGATGCGGCCACCCGATTTCTCGAGCGAACGATCCCAGAACCGACGCAGGTTCTGTTCCGTTCCAACAGTGGTCGCCTTGACCGAATCGAGTTTGAAATAATCAATGCCGTCGTTTTCATGCAGCTCGACGAGTCGATCCGCATCGCGCTGCCAGTTCGCGGCGTGGTTGCTGGAGTCCGGGCCGAACCACAGGCCGAACTTCATTCCCTTGTCCTTTGCCGCCTTGACCAGAGGCGCGAGGCCGCGCGGCAGGCGGACTGGATCGGGCTGCCAGAAATTCGGATCGGCATTCCAATATCCATCCCAAGCACCCTTGACGCTGGCGGAATTCGCCGTGCGACCTTTCTGCCAGCCATCGTCAATCTGCACGACATCGACGCCCAGCCGCGCACCGGCTTCGATTTCCTTCAGCATGAACTCCTCGTTGATCCGGGCATCGCGGGAACGATCGCCCCAGGTGTTGCTCAAAAACATCGCGTCCCGCTTGGGATCATATTTGCGGAACTGCCGCTGATAGGTCTGCAGCGCTTCAATGCGCCCGCCACGTCCGCCGGAGTAGGCGAGCAACGTGAAAGGATAACCTTGTCCCGCGAAACGGATCCGCCGGGTGGCGGCCTGCATCAACACATCCCACTCGGTCGGCTCCGGGCGGGCGTGGGGAAGCGCGGCTTGTTTGAGAAACAGAAGTCCGTTTTTGGTCACCGCATCTTCCGTATAGAAGACATTGCCTTGGAGTTTTAACGGCAGCTCATTGGTGATCAGCAGCCATTCCTTTTCGAAAACCAGCTCGTTGTGATCGTCGGTCTGGTCCAGCACGGTCGCCTGGACGAATCGAAGATGCTGCGGTGCGAGCATGAGATCTTCCAGTGAATCGCCACTGGCCTTTGCCACGGCATTGGTCGGGTTGACCTCGACGCCGGTGGAGGATTCGCTCTTTCCCGCAGCGCCAGCAGGTGATGCCTGTGCTTTTTTCATATTGCTGCCGAAACGCATTTCCACGCCGCGCGCATCGGGAAAGACCTTGAATTGATAGGAAAATCCAGCATCGCCCCCGCCGGTGAGTTCCAATAGCAATGATTCTTCTTCCACTGGCCCCAGACTTCCGCTTTTTGTCGATCCAGCGAGGGTGATTTTCCCATCAGGAATCACGCCGTCCGGATAGGGCGCGGGACGATCGGCGGCCTTTGAAATCCACTCGAAATTGGCATCCAGATCGCGAAACGAAGTGGCCGTTAGAAGGCCGTTGTCGATCCGCCATTTACGCTCGAAATGGGAATTGCGGGCGACAACTTCGCGCTCGTTCCACTCGACCCGGCAGCTTTTGAAATCGGCGCTGCCGGTCGATTCCGCGGCATGGGCCTGGAGGACAAAAGCAAAGGTAAGAAGAACAGAGGTTTTGGGGATCTTTTCCATAACAGAAGCAGCGGGTTTCCAAGAGTCTAATCAAAGGCCCGACATCGGAACCATCGCTCATAAGAGCGAGATTCTGAAATGACTCACGGCAAGGTGATGACTTGCGGTCCTGCGGCGGGTGAAAATTTCAGCAGGGTTGTCCGGGTTTTTCCGCCGTGAGTGACGGTGGCCTCGTAGTCACCGTAGAATGCGCGAGTCTGATAGGTGCCGTCGGCGGAAGTGACCCCGGTCGCGTCGGAGCGCCAGGTTTTGGTCACCATTTCGGTGAACACCTTGCCGTGTTTGCGGATCGTCCAGTCCTTGTTCCAGAGCGCGGCCGAAGGCATCCAGTGGGAGTTCTCCCAGAACCCCCACTGCACGAATCCAATCGTGTTGGAATCGCTGAAAATCGCCGTCATGAAATCGCGCATGTAGTTCGCCTGGAAGTCCTCGTCATTGCTCGCCATGTCGAACTCGGTGATGGTGATCGGATATCCCAGAGCGCCAAATTTTTCCAAACGCGCCATGACCAGCGGGATGGGAGGAGGTGAGCCGCCGATGTGTGCCTGTTCGCCGAGACCCTGCAAGGGCGCACCCTTTTCCTTCAGGAACTTCACCGTCTCGTAAAAGTGATCGGGCGCGGGACCGTCCGGGTGAAACATGGTGTATTCGTTATAAAAAAGCTTTGTGTTAGGTGCGGCCTTGTGGGCGGCGCGAAACCATTCGACGATTTCGTCCCGGCCAAGGATGTCGACAAGATCGTGGTTGGCGAAAAGTTCGTTCGTCACGTCCCAATGGTCGAACTTCCCTTGCATCGCGGCAGTCTGGCGGGCGATGTGTTTGAAAACCTCGCCGCGCAACGCTTCCTTATCGTCCTTCAGGTTTTTCATGTAGCGGGGCAGGTGCCGCCAGGACGGCCAGACCATGACGTGACCGCGCACGGACATGCCTTGCTCTTTCGCCCAATCCAAGGCACGCAACGTGTTCACCGGCTGATAGGTCGGCGAGGACCAGCGCGGCCACTTCATTTCGTTGTCGAAGACGATCTGATTGAAATAGCGGGTCAGGATTTCACGAGCCTGCACTGCATCCTTTCCGGTGGGGTCGAGGATCGTCCGCGAGTCGGTCGCCGCGCCGATGTGGAATGCAAGCCGCTTCATCCTAACGCTGACATCCGCTCCACTAACAGGACTGCCCGCTGCGTCCGTCACGCGGATGGAAAGATCCCCCTTGCGGACTTTTTCGATGCGTTCGGCGGCGGTCTTACGCCATGGGGCATCGGGTTCGGATCCACCATAGCTCACAACACTGCGCGGAAGATCCGTGGTTTTGACGTTACGCCCGCAATTGATGAGGGTGATGGGGCTGAGCTCGAAGTGCTGCAGATACTGGTCGAAGCCCAAAACGAGCCGCATTTCCGCCACTCCTACATCGCGATCCATCTGATAGGAAATGTGAACATCCGTCCATTCCTTACCCACGGAGACGCCCCGCTCGAGATACGTCGGCCACTGGTATTCGCCGTTGACCAATCGCTCCAACCTGAGTTCGAACGCCGCTTCGCCACTTTCGCGGCGGGCTTCAAGGCATCTCGCTTTGAATGAAATCCACAGCACATCGCCTTTTTTCACGGGGGCTATCGGTCTGGCAGACAGGCCGTAGGTGTCCGGCATGGGATTCTGAAGACCAAGAGTGTTGATCTGAAGTGCCTGGTTGAATGGCTGGCCAGTGACAGGCACCAGCTTGGCAACCGTGGCTTTATTGCCGGGACCGTAGTAGGACAAAGCGTCCGGCGCGGGGGAAAAAACATCGGTCCCTGTGGGAACACCGGCCGCCGAAGAACTTGAAGTGACGAGCAGGCAGGCAAGGGCGATGCCTTTGACGGCAGTCAGCAGCGGAATGGTTAGGGTAGTGGATTTCATCTTTTGAGTTGATAGCAGCCGAGATCGGCCGGTGTGTCATGAGGGCGTGGAGCACCCGCGATGTCCGTGGGTGGCGCGGCGAGATCCAGGGAGCGGCCGAGGGCGGGACTTCCAGGCTGAAGCCGGAATCCACCGGGAGAAGCTTTCAGCGACGCCGCGACGAAGCGCGGGTCCGCCTCGACGATCCCGTCGTGCCGCATCACGTCCTCGCTGTGATAGAACAAATTGTGGCTCCAGATGACGCGTGTGCTGCCATCCTGGGTGTTTCCTCGCTTCTCCTTGCGGCCGTAAGCGATGTTGTTGAGGAAAACCACTTCTGAGGATTGGATGGCGGTGAGCTCGCCTGCGTTGATGTCGCCGGATTTCTGGTTCATGTAACAGGTGTTGTTCACCACATCGACTTTGGACGAGCGGAACACATGAATGCCGCGGCCGCCATTGTCATAGATGAGGTTGTTTTCAATAAGGGTGCGGCCGCGATAGGGTTCCAGCGGGCCGCCACGGTCCTGGGTATGGGGTTTGCGCGGGTTCGCGCGACTCCGGTTGAAGACATCGATGATGATGCCGTTGCCGTCAGTTAGAGTGCGGCCGTTGCCGCCGGAGGTTTCAAGAACGTGGACCAGCAGCTCGTTGTCATAACAAACGTTGCCGCGCAATACATGGTGGTAGCCGGGGTTTTCATCCAGGTTGAACGACCGGCAGAGTGAGATCGCACTGCCGCCGTAGGGTGAGGTTTTCGAGGTGTTATAAATGATGTTCCCTTCGATGTGGAGGTAGTCGCAATCCAGCGAGCAGATCCCGCCGGTGCCGAAGCCGTGCACGACGTTGTTGATGAAACGCAGGTGATGGCAGGCGTAGGAGGGTGCAAGACCTACCCCGTCAATCTGTCTCGCGACCTTTGGGTTAGGGACCCATTCCAGTTCCAGCCCCTGAACCTCGATATAACAGACGCCACCGCTCATGCCGATGCCGGACCAGCCCGAGCTGACGATCTTGGGCCGGGGACCGGGAGCAGCCTTGATATGAATCCACGCATCCGGACGGCCGGAAGTTTTGATAGTCACTCCTCGTGGCTCCTTGTAGGTGCCGGCCGCAACAAGGATTGTTTCACCCGGCTTCACGATGGCCAGGGCCTGAGGGATAGTGGCGAACGGTGCTTCAGCTGAGCCATTTCCCGCGGGGCTTCCTTTCGGAGAAACATGCAGCGTACGGCCATTGGCGGGCGATGGATCGGTGACTACCAGCGCTTGTCGCATGGAGCTGATGCGTGCGACCTCCGAATCGATCACCCCGCGCGGGACTGGGTCGGTGTGACGTCTCGTTTTTGGCAATGACCCGGCAGCAACTTCAGGCGCAAATCGTAACATTTGCACTTCCGCGATTTCAACTTCTTGCGGTGGATAACCAAAAGCAATGCTCATGCTGGCTTCGCCCGGTGCGAGATCGGTGGCGCACGTGAAAGGAACATCGAATCGCACCCATTCGGCGCTGAACCCAATCTCCCCGTTATAGGAATTGCTGCGCGCGTCCCCGGATCTTTTTTGAAACGAAAGCCGGACCTTGGTGGAGCCGACGGATTTGTCTGCCTTCAGAGAGCGTGCGGCGAAACGGATGAGCAGGGTGTCGCCTTTTTTCAGGGCGATTTGGTTCTTCAACTGTGCTTGCAGATTGTAAGTGAACTCAGGCTGGACGCGGGTGACGAGTTTGATTCCCACTACGCCACGTTCAATCACACCCGCTGCGGGCGGTGACTTTTTCGTTTGCGCCAACAGCTCGGCCTGCCAGTCGCTGGCGACCACCGCCGTGCCTGCGAACTTCAGCGGGGCAGCAGGTGGAAGAGGTTCGGCCAACGCGGATGATAGACAGATCAGCGCGCAGAGCGTGATGTTGAATGATGTTTTCATGATCAAGGTGGATTCTGATGGAAAAAGTTCAGGGACGGTCTTCAAATGATCCTAACAAATCGGCGGTCATCGCGGGCACGTCGATGCGGGTGTAAGCCCGGATGGAGCGAGGTGTGTTTTCCGGCGGAGTGGGAGCGGACTCGAGGGTCGCCAGCTCAGGGCGCAACACGGCCTGAACAAGCGCCACATCCCACAAAATCCGGGCTTGGTCCTCTGGGTTCGTTTCCTCCCAACGATCCTGCAGCATCTTTTCCGCAGGCTCCGCCTCACTCAGTGCGGCGAACATGGCTGACTTCTTAAACTGATAGCCGCGCACGGTGTTGGTGGACATCACGACGAGATCAAGAGTGGGATGGTCGAGAAGGAGATCAAATGCGTTCAGGTCGTTGCGGATGTTGAATTCATTCTTGTTCCAGATGCGGGTGGCCTTGTCGTATCGCGTGCCTAGCAGATAGATGGTGATGTGGTCCGCAATGGAACCATCCAGAGTGAGGGCGGATGCGATGTTGGTGAGAGCGCCGAGGCAAACGACGCGAAGTTTTCCGCCCGTCGGAAGCTTGCCAACCGCCGCAATCATCCCCCGTGCGGCAGCGGAGTCGCGGGCGTCTGTGCCACCCCAGGCGCGGCCTATCGCCCGGTCAGCACCAAGCGGGTGCGGGATGGACGGGAGGTCCATTGCCTTCAACAAGGATTCATTCAATTTCTGTGAGATCCCTACCGTATCGATGTCGGAGGTGGGGTATTGGTTCCACTTTTCGACTGCAACAAGATCCGCGTTGTTGAAGTGGGCGGAGCTGAGCCCTGCGATGTTGACCCCAGGCTCTATCAGGATTCGGAACAACGCGTAGAGGTCATCCGTCTCATTGCCGGTGTCCGCATCGATCCAGATGGCTCCGCCTTTCAGCGCTTGAAAAGATTCTTCATTAGCATTCACAGGGCTGAAGGCAGCCGCTGCAAAGGCGATGACGAGAATCGTGCGATAAAATTTCAAGAGAGCTGGAAAACGGAGGTGGCTGGGAAACCATTGCCGCTCTCCCATACTGAGGCGTTCCGCACGGTTCCCCGATGAAAGCAATACGTGCCGTCCGTTCCGATTCCATCTCACTCGTGCGAGCTAGCCCGCAACGTTCCTAACAAATGACTGGCATGGTCCAAACCATCCGATTCAGTCTCACGCGAGAATTCCCTTTACCAGATGCCCATGCACGTCCGTCAAACGGAAATCACGGCCTTGTGCCCGGTAGGTGAGGCGCTCGTGATCCATGCCGCAGAGGTGGAGGAGCGTGGCTTGGAGGTCGTGCACATGCACGGGATTTTCCGCCGCATGGAAGGCAAATTCGTCGCTGCTGCCGTAGATACAGCCTTTTTTTACCCCGCCGCCGGCCAGCCAGACAGTGAACGCGCGCGGGTGGTGGTCACGCCCGTGGGCTTTGGGATTGGTAATGTCGCCCTGGACGAATGGCGTGCGTCCGAACTCGCCACCCCATATCACCAGCGTGTCTTCTAACATGCCACGCATTTTCAGGTCCTTTACCAGCGCGGCGCTCGGCTGGTCGGTGTCCTTGCACTGGATCGGAAACTGTGTCGGCAGATTCCCATGCTGATCCCATCCCGCGTGGAGCAGTTGGACGTAGCGCACACCCCGCTCGGCAAGGCGTCGCGCCATCAGACAGTTGTAGGCATAGCTGCCTTTTCGTTTCACGTCCGGCCCATACATGTCCAGCACGCTCTGCGGTTCTCCACTCAGATCGGTTAGTTCGGGCACGCTCGCCTGCATCTTGAACGCCATTTCATACTGTGCGACGCGGGTGGCGATCTCGGGATCCTCCACTCGCTCACTGGCGAAGTGGTTCATCTCTGCCAGTCCGTCTAACATCTTGCGCCGCAGGCCCCGGTCCATGCCGTCCGGATTGCTCAGATAGAGCACCGGATCACCGGCACCGCGGAAGGGGACGCCCTGATATTTCCCGGGGAGAAATCCAGCGCCCCAGTAGAAGTCGTAGAAAAACTGGCCGCAACTTGCCTCCTGGTCGCGCGAGGTCATGACGACGAAACCGGGCAGGTTTTCCGATGCTGTGCCCAAACCGTAGGTGAGCCAGGCTCCGATGCTGGGGCGGCCCGGCAGATTGTGGCCGCAGAGCATGTGGGAAACGGCGGGTGCGTGATTGATCTGCTCGCCATGCATCGAGCGAATGAATGTTAGGTCGTCGACGATGCTGGCGGTATGCGGCAACAAATCACTCACCCACATTCCGCATTCACCGCGCTGGCTACCGGTCCATGCGGCGGGAAGGCAGGGCTTGCCTTTCTGATTGGCGGTCATCGTCGTGAGCCTCAGGTTTCCCAGGATGCTCGCAGGAATGTCCTTGCCGCGTTGTTCCCGCAGCGCGGGTTTATCATCAAACAAATCGACATGTGACGGCCCGCCGGTCTGCATCATGTAGATGACACGCTTCGCTTTTGGCGCAAAATGCGGAAGCCCGGGAAGGTCCAGCGGAGCGGCCTGCTGCGAACCTAACAACGATTGCAGTGCGGGAATTCCCAGCGTGAGCGCCGTGGTGCCAAGAAAACGGCGGCGGCTCAGGAGATTGGAGTGTTCGACGAGAGGATTCATGGAATTTGATCGGGGTTAACTGACTCGATGAAGCTTGTACGGATAGACCTTGTTGGCATTCCACTGGCAGGCGTAGAGGTCGCACTGATCGTCCACGCAGACGTCGTGGCAGTGTTGAAAAATGGGTTTGTCCTGCATCATGACCCCGAGTTTGCCAGCCGCATTGTAGCTCGGTGCAGTTCCTCCGGGGCTGGAAATCACGCGGTTTTCCTTGTCCAGGATCGTGATGAAACCTCGCTTCATCTTCGGGCGGAAATCATCCGGTTCCATGCCGAAGCAAACCCCGGAATACAGGAAATCACCATGAATCACCGGACGGCTAACAAACGCCCCGGGCATGTAGACGGATTTTACAAACTCGCCCGCCGGAGTAAACCATTGGAACTCGTTGCGCATCCGCTCCGTGCAGACTAACAAGGGCTCTTTTTCACGGGTGTCCATGACCAGCCCGTGAACCTGGAGGAATTTTCCGTCGCTGAATTCACTCCGACCGCCAAATTTTGATAGATACTTTCCATTGCTGTCGAAGCGCAGAATGAACTGGGATCCATAGCCATCTGCGACATAAATCTGACCATCCGGACCGACTGCGACTTCAGTGGGAAGATATTTTTCGGTATCCTTATAAGCTCCACACTGCGCTGCGGTTGGAAGCTCCATCAACAGCTCACCTTCGAGCGAAGTCTTGACCACGCGGCCGAGAAAATCTGCGATCCATAGAACTTCGCGATCGCCTTCCTGCACAAGCGTCAGTCCGTGGGCGCAGCCCAGCTTCAATGTCCACGTGCTGAGCAGTGAACCGTCCTTTGAGTAAATGAGGATGTTGTTACGCGCATCGTCAGTGAGGAGAAAGAGTCGGCCATCGCGGACCTGCACCATTTCATGACAATTGTTTACAGGAACTTTCGCCGGATCCGCTTTGCTCCAAAGCATGTCCACCCGATACCGGTGAGTGCCGTGGCCGATGATTTCACCATGAAATTCGGGTGCTGTCTTGTCAGAGGCCCGCACGTAAGGCACGGCTAACAGCCCGGCGGCGGCGATGCCCTGGCCTATGAATTGGCGACGGCTGTGAAAACGGTTAGGCTCGACTGGGGAGTTCATTTTGTCAGGGTTTCATCGAGGTTTAGCACCATCAGACAAAGGGTCGTCCAAGCGGCCTGTTCGACTGGATCCGAGTTCGCCCCATCACGGGGAGCTTCGCCGGCTGCCACGAGTTTTGTCGCTTCGTCGGGACTGGAAGTGAAGTGTTCCCGGGTCTGGTTTAGGACTTTCAGCAGCGTATCGATTTCGCGGGATTCCGGCTTCCTTGCAGTGGCGGCAACGATGAGGTGACGGAGCTTCGCTGGGTCATCCTGGAAGCCCGAAAGCTGTTGTGCCCAGACTCGCGCGGCTTCCACATAGGTGGTGTCGTTGAGGGTTGTTAGGGCTTGCAGGGGCGTGTTGGTGCGATTCGACTTCACCGAGCAAACCTGTCGGGACGGAGCGTCAAAGAAGTTCGCGGGACTCGCACTGCGACGCCAGAATGTGTAGAGGCTGCGACGGTGGAGGTCTTCACCCGATCCTTGGAAGTAGCGGTTCTTACCGAAACTGATATCCTCCCAGATGCCGGGCGGCTGATAGGGCATGACCGGAAAACCACCCTGTTTCTCCACGAGCAGACCAGACAGGGCGAGCGCCTGATCGCGGATGAAACGTGAATCCAGCCGGAACCGTGGACCGCGGGCAAGCAGGGAGTTATCCGGATCTTTGGCCTGAAGCCCGGGTATGAACTTAGAAGACTGCTGATAGGTCCGGCTGGTGAGAATGATCTTCACCATATGTTTCACATCCCAGCCGCTCTCGCGGAACTCCACGGCGAGCCAATCGAGCAGCTCCGGATGCGATGGCAACGCGCCTTGAAGCCCGAAATCATCCGCGGTCTTTACCAGTCCTCGACCAAAGAATAGCTGCCAGAGCCGGTTCACAATCACCCGTGACATCAGCGGTTGCTCGGGGGCGACGAGCCATTTCGCAAGAGCAAGCCGGTCGGCTTTCACACCGTCTGGAAGAGGCGGGAGAAAAGATGGGATGCCGGGTTCAACCTTTGCTCCAGGGGTTTCATAACTTCCCCTCAGCAGGATGTGCGATTCGCGTGGTTTGTCATCGCGCATCACCATAACCAGCGGGATTTTCTCCTGAACCCGGTCTTCGGAGATCTTCGCATCTTCGATTTTTTTCTTCAGTGCATCAAACTCGGCATACTCCGGTTTCTTGAGGAAGACATCGAGCACCTTCTGGGTGTTGCCCTCGAAGATATTGTCCAACTTGACGTTAGAAACCGCACGCCGGGCAAACTCCGCGGTAGGTCCCTGAATCCGCTCCTCGATCAACGCAGGTGCTGCGATCATTTCCTCCACCCACTTCACGAACTGCGGATAGAAATCCGGCTTGCGGGCGACAAATGCAGCGGTTGCATCCTCGCGGACTTTCGCTGCCGCTTTCAACTCTGCTTTCAAGTCATCATTCGTAATCGCGATATAGGGCGACTCGACGGTGTAAAGTTTGTCGTAATCATCACTGTAGTCTTTTTTCCCGAAGCGACGTTCCGGATTTCCCGATTCGCCAACTTGGTTGAAAAACGCATACATCGAGAAATAATCGTCATGAGTGATGGGATCGAACTTGTGGTCGTGGCATTGGGCGCAAGCCATTGTTAGGCCAAGCCATGCACCGCTGGTCGTATCGACGCGGTCGAACACGTTCTTGGTGCGGTTCTCCTCGGGAATGGTGCCGCCCTCGGCGTTGATCATGTGGTTGCGGTTGAAGGCCGTGGCGATGAGTTGGTCCTGCGTCGGCTTCTCCAACAGATCGCCGGCGAGCTGCTCGATGGTGAACTGGTCGAAAGGCATGTTGTCATTGAACGCCTTCACGACCCAGTCGCGCCAGGGCCAGTTCATCCGATAGGCGTCTCCCTGATAGCCGTTGGTATCGGCGTAACGAGCCACGTCCATCCAATCGACAGCCATCCTCTCGCCAAAACGCGAAGAAGCGAGCAAACGATCGATGGACGTTTCGTAATTATCTCCCGCAGCCTGCTCGATCTCAGTGGGATTGGGCGGCAATCCAGTTAGATCGAGTGAAGCTCTTCGCAGAAGTGCGCCGCTTTCCTCGCGGGGTGAAAAATCGAGACTGTTCTCTTCCAGAAGGGCTCCTACAAAATGATCGATCGCGTTTGCACCTTCGGGCACCGCTGGACGGACTGGTGCGACGAACGCCCAGTGCGGCTCATATTTCGCACCCTCGGCGATCCAACGCTTAAGGATCTCTCTTTCCGCGGGGGAGACCGATTTGTTCGACTTCGCCGGCGGCATCTTCAGTTCCGGATCCTCGGTTACGATGCGGGCGATGAGTTCGCTGTCATCCGGCTTCCCCGGGACGATCGCCTTGACTCCGTCATTATCGGCCGTCGCGCCGTCTGGAGTGTCCAGGCGCCTGTCTCCCTTACGGTGGTTCGCGTCGGTTCCATGGCACTGATAGCAATTATTGGACAGAATCGGCCGCACCTCGCGGTTGAATGACACCTCCGCCGCCGCACCCATGCAGCTGATAAAAAGGAGAAAAATGGGTTTGATCCGGAACATTTCATGAAAGGCTAATCGAACGAAACCAATCCGTCATTTACGAAGGTTCGTAAGGTGGCTCTGAGTCGGCGATCAGTCTTTCGCGAACCGCCACTGACACCGCAGCGGCGGCGCAGTTCACATGCAGCTTGCGGTAAATACTGCGTGTCACGTAATCGGCGGTGTGCGGATTGAGTCCGGTGGCGTCGGGGATCTGCTTGCGCGGCAGGCCGGACGCCATGCACTTGAGCACCGCCTGCTCGCGCTCGGTGAGTCCGTAGTCCTTTTTTGCCGGAGCAAGGCGGGCGAACATGGCGAGGACGCGTGTCGCCACGCGAGGATTCATTGGCGATCCACCGGCGATGGCTTCGTCAATCGCGGCGATGACCTGCGCCACCGGCTGGGATTTCAAAAGGTAGCCGGACGCTCCGGCGCAGATGGCGCGGAAGATTTTATCATCATCTTCGAATACCGTTAGAATCAGGATGTTTGCTCCAGGAGCCTTGCTTTTCAAATGGGCGATGCCTTCGATGCCGTCCATCCCGGGAAGCCCGACATCAAGCAGCACCACCTGCGGTGCCTCCTCGGGCTTCAGCACGGCCAGAGCATCCTCGCAGTTTTCAAAAACCTCCACGCGATGACGTTGTGGAGCCGCGGCCAGCGCCCGGCACGTGCCGCGACGGAATGCGGCGTTGTCCTCGATGATCCAGATGGATGCCATGATTCAGCAGTTAGGGATGGTTAGGATGACAAGTGTGCCGGATCCGGGCATTGACTCGATGGTGAAATTTCCGTTCAGCGATTTCGCACGATCGCGCAAGCTGTGCAGCCCCAATCCGGCAGGCGCGGTGGCGACATCGAATCCCCGGCCGTTGTCCTTGATGCGGAGTTCGAACAAACCACCGGTGACGCCTGCGGAAATTTCCACTGAGTCGGCTCGCGCGTGGCGCACGATATTGGTTAGAGCTTCCTTGAAAAACAAAAACACCTGCCGCCGCGTGTCCATGCTCCATGATGCGGGTAGATGCTCCGGCAGCCGCAGCCACCGGATCGCACGCCCCGGGAGCAAACGCGCAGCTGCAGTCTGCATCTGCGTGCCTAGGTCGATCCCCATTTCCTGCCTCGCCCCGACCAGCCACAACACCTCGCGCATCGCCTCGCTGCTTTCCTTCGCAATCCTGTGGATTTCCTGCAGGTCACCTTCATTCTCTCCTCCGGGTTGTGCGGCGGTCTCACTGAGCACCGCAATCCCTGCCAGATTGCTTCCGATTTCATCGTGTAAATCCCTCGCCAGCCGGTTGCGGAAACGTTCCTGCTCGTGTGCTCTAACACGGCGAGCCCGCAGGGTCAGCGCCGCAATTCCCAGTGACAGCACGATCGCCGACCCGGCTCCCGTCCATGCGGCCCGCCGCTCCGCCACGGTGATGCGGTGAGGCAGCAGCTTCTCCAGCCCACGGATTGACGCGTGCAATGAAGACCGCCGCGCCCATTCGTCCAGCCACTCAGGGAGCTCCATCAGTTTGCCATAACTGGTAAAGCCATCGGTCAACTGCGTGATCGGTCTTGGCGGGTCGCGTTTGGTGTCACCTGACGTGCTCACCTCGCAGCCCGTCGAGACCCGCCGGCCAAAGGCTTGAACCTCCAGCTCCGAGAGTGCGAATTCAGCAACCGTGGGTATCTCCGCTTTTATCAAAACCACCCGCACATAACGACCGGACTGGCCGCTGGCGTTGATGGTCACTGGATTGTTACCTGGATTTGGATAATCACTGTTAGCCGTTTGAAAAAGCACCCTCGCATCGGAGAAATCCGCCAGAGCCGCGAGTTCCACCCGGAATTGAAGGGGAAATCGAAAACCCGGGACATCCGCTCCCTGCCGTGCGTGCAAGGGATGAAGACGGACTTCATCCAAAGCCATTTCGCGGCCAAGATCAACAGCCATCCAGACAGGCGAGGAGCCGGCGGGTGAGTTGACGAAAATGGCGTCGAACTCGGGCATCACTCCGTTTCGGATCGGCGGACCCAGTGGCGTCCTTCCATCAGTTAGGTTCGACTGATCCCAGCGCGGTGGCAGGTTTACCGAGTCGGATGATTTGACCCTGCCGCCCAGCGCGATGTTCCGGTTTTTTTGCAGGACCATCAACTCGCCCAGCGCGACGAAAAATGTATGATTCTCCTCTGCGGGCTTGGTGACCGTTACCCGGACGAATCGCGCTTTGCACTCGGCATCTACGACCACCGGCGCGACGCCGGGCGAGGGGAAATCGTCATCCGTGTGCACGAACAGCGGCGTGAAATCGCCAAACGAGGCCTCGTTTGAAACATCCACGCGAAATCGTTTGGGAAACCCATACGCACCTCGATCCAACGGCTGGAAGTCGACGAGGACCGGGACGAGTGCGATCGTGTCGATCTGTTGGGAACTTCCCAGATCCACCTGGACCCACGGTGATTCCGGCGGCGGTACCGGTCTCTGATTCGTCTGATAGCCGAACTGCGGCGCGGTGTTCCCGACCACTGGATCGCCCAACGCTGCGAGTTCGGCGCGGCGCGTTTCCAATTCGTGTTCCGTCGCACGCAGATCCGAACTGAACAGCCCGCGCCAATCGCCCGCCGACGCAAAGGTCGAGAGTGCGAGCATCAGGGCAATGGTTGCGGGAATCATCCGCATACGCTGACAGGTCCGGAGTGCATGGGATTTGACGGAGATGCGTAAACTTAGCGCCCAAGGAGAATCATGCCAGCACGCCTTTCACCACCATGCCGCGCAGAGAACGACGTGTTAGAGATGTGGGATTCAGACTTTCTCGAGCTTGATTGGATAGGTGTTGTTCGACGCGAACTGGGCCACATAGAGCGAACCATCGCGGCCGATCGCGATGTCGTGCGGGTGCATGAACGCTCCGCCTTCCTGGCGCATCGGCTTGAGCGTTCCCGAGTCATCGTAATCCGGTGCGGTGCCGCCGATGTTGGAAACCACGCGCAGCTTGTCATCGAGCACTGAAACAAAGCCCCGGCTGTTACGGTCAGCCGGCCAGTTGTCCGCGAGGTGGGTGACGAAATGATGCGTTTCCGCACGGCGGATCTGGCGGGGGTTTCCGCCGGGCAGTGCGATGGTTTCCTGCCGGGCTCCGTCTTGTGAGAGCCGCAGGAGATATTGCTGGTCGCTCATCGCTAACAGGATCGTCGGTTCGGGCGTGCGGTCATCCACCATGCCGCCGTGAGGACCCCAGTGGGCGATGCCGCCTTCCTGGCCTCCAAAGATTTTCACCAACTTTCCATCCACATCGTAACGGGTAATGTAGTCCTTGCCGTAGCCGTCGAGCACCAGGAAACCACCGTCCGGCAGATGCAGGGTCCATGATGGCCGATAGTCGTCCTCCTTTGCATACTTGCCGGTTTTTTCCGGCCAGCCCCATTCACCGAGCGTCTCGCCGGAGGGTGTGGCCTTGAAGACCCGATGGCGTTTCAAATCCGTGAAATAGAGCACCTCCCGGCCGTTCTCCACCACAAGTGATAGACCGTGTGCACCGGGGAATTCAGATCCCCATTTGTGGAGAAATTTTCCCTGCGGGCTGTAAACGATGAAGTTGTTCCGGGTCTCGTCAGTTAGGAGGATCAAATTGCCTTCGCGGTCGCAGACGATGCCATGGCAGTTCGCCACCGGAGTCGCTTCGCCTAACATACCCCACCCCGGAACGATGCGGTAGCGGAAATCACCCTGGCCCAGAACAACAGTTTGATCCTGACCCCGCGCGATGAAGGGAACGCCCGCGACCATCGTGAGCGCAGTGCGAGTGAATGAGCGACGGCTGTGAAGGTTCACGATTCTGATAGAATCCCGGTTCAACGTTCCGCGGATGGCTTGCGGGCGGCATGGCTGGCGACGTCGCGTGCGGCTTTTGTCTCGACTCCCGATTGCTCGAGAAATCCGAGATCTCGGAACCAATCGAGGTAGCGATCACGCCAGCCGCCGTAAGGAATGGTCGTGCGCTCGGCCGGTTTCACGCCGTGTCCGCCGCGACCGTAGATGTGCATTTCCAGGTTCGGCACGCCGGCCTTGAGCATCGGCGTGAAATAATCAGTGGCCCACAGCGCATGCACGCGGTCGCCGGATCCGGCGCAGGCGATGAAACTCGGCGGAACGTTCTGTGGGATCTTCGTTTCAGGAAATTTCGTAAAAGGAGTGGGGCCTGGATAGATAACACCGACAAAATCCGGTCGCGCGGACACGCTGGCTAACGAATCGAGCCGGCTGTTGTTCTTTTTTTCAAACTCATCGAAAAACAACGCTGCGGGAGCGGACAGCTCGGCCCCCGCGGAAAATCCGACGATTCCGATCTTTTTCGGATCGATCTTCCATTCGTCGGCATGTGAGCGCACGAGGCGGATGGCTTGGAAAGCATCGTTCACCGCATCGGTTGTGGGTTCATAGCCATCGACGCGAAGGCGGTAGCGCAGGATAATGGTGGCGACGCCGATTTTGTCCAAAAACGGCACATAGTCACCGCCCTCGGGACCCACCCATAGGATCTTGTGACCGCCGCCGGGCGCGACGATGATCGCCGCGCCGGTGTTAGGCGCGTCCTTGCCGGGGAGGTGCACCTCGATCGATGGATTGTGGATGTTGATCACATTGGTGATCGGCCCCTTGCCGCCCGTCGCAGTGTTGTATTTTTCCGGCTCGGCGATCCGGTCGCGCTTTAGCTGGGAAGAGTCTGGCGGATAGAGCGGGAGGATGACGCCGCCCGGGACAATGGGTGCCGGTGTAAAGGCAACGGGCTTTTCAAGGGCGAGACAAGGCAGTGTAGTGAGTGCGAGAAGGGCGGGAAGCAGGGCCTTCATGGGTTTGGAACTCGTTGGCTTTTCGGGGTCTCATTTAGCCGGATTGCCTGACTGGCGCAGATAAAGAAACAGATCGCGGACTTCGGGTTCTTCGAGGGCGTTGAGGAGGCCGACAGGCATCATCGAATTCGGGCTGAGCTCGCGCTTGACGATGCTTTCCTTGGGCAGCGTGATGGGAGCTGCGAGGGTCTTGAGGGTGAGGGTGCTGTCGTCTTCCTGGATGACCACACCAGCGACAAGATTGCCGTCCTTGGTGGTGATGAAGGTCTGTTGGAAATCGCGGCCGATGATGGCGTTGGGATCGAGGATGTTTTGAAGGAGGTAGTCCACGTCGGCAAAATTTCCGGGGAGTTCTGGACCGATGTGGCCACCCTCGCCGAACAGATTGTGGCAGGCGGAGCAGGTGCGCTGATAGATGGCGCGGCCGTTTTTCACGTCGGCGCTCAGGATCGCCTCCTCACCGAGGAATTTCTGATAGCGTTTGATTTCTGCCTGGAGCTCGGCACTGGATTGTTTCATGGATCCCCAGTTTTTTACCAACCATTCGTCAAAGTCCTTGCGTCCGGCGCTTTTGACAAGCTGGGCAAGCGGCGCGGTGAGATCCTTGACGGGAATGGTTTTCGCATCGAACGCGGCGAGCAATGCCTGCATGGAGGCGGTGCGCGCCAGCAAGGTGGAGAGGGTGGCGGATTTTTCCTCTGGGGTGAACGCTGCATATGCAGCAGTTAGTTTTTGCGCGATGCGCGGATCATCGTAACTGGCGAGCGCCCGCAGAGCATGGACTCGCAGCGGGCCGGGATTCGCGGCGAGGACAAGCAGCGGATCGAGGGTGGCGGCGTCGCGCTGGGTGACGAGTGCGTCGAGCGCCTCGCGGCGTGAATCGGACGAAGCTTTCGTGTCAGTAAGAATTTCGCGGAGTTCCTGAAGGGCGGCGGCGCTGCCGAACAGGAGGGCGAGATTGCGGGCCTGGCGGCGGACGCCGTTGTCCTTGTCGGTGCGGAGCGTGGCGTAGACTTCGGTCCATCCGGCAGGCTCTACCAGGCGCTGGCGACCGGCAGCTCCTGCAAGAAGTCCGCGAAGTATGGCGGCCCGTTTCGGCGTCTCGGCGGCGGCCAGCGTGTTAGCGATGGCATTCATTCCAGAAGCAGATTTTCCTTCATCCTGCAATGAGGCTGCGAGGACCCGGCGGGCGATGTATTCGTGAAGGCGCGGTTGGCGGGTGGCGTTCAGAAGCGCGACGCCTCGAATGGGATCGCCGGCGACGGAGCCCTCCGCGGCGTACCAGGTCATCAGCGGGAGATTGTGGTCGTCGATGTCCTTGTCATGAGCGGCGAGTGCTCCTAACAGCGGCCAGCGGTCTGCAGGTTTGAATTTTTGCAGGGCGGAGGCAATGCGCAGCCGGACGCTTGGGGAGGGGTCCTTTTCCGCAAGTTCCAAAAGGCGGGCAGACAACGGTGCGGATGATGCGCCCTGTTCGGAAATGCAAGTGATTGCCCATCCTCTGACAAATTCGGATTCCATCGACAGCGCGCGCAGGGCGGTGGCGTCGGTGAGAGCTCCCTGGCTGTGCAGCGCCCACAAGGCGCGGAGCTGTCGGGTGTCGTCCGGGTTTTCAAACAGGATTTTTTCGAGCGCGGCGGTGGTTTCCGGCTTTGGTCCGCGCTCCTGGAGGAGGCGGCGGGCGTGGCGCACGTACCAGTCGTTAGGATCGAGCTGGAATTTCACCAGCTCCTCACCGGAGGCGGCTGATAGATCGACCGTGCGTGGTTTCACCTGATCGGTAACGATTTTGTAGATTCGGCCGTTAGATCGGTCGGTGAAGGCGCGCTGCTGGTGGCAGGGCACCTTGTCATACCAGTCACTGAAGAAGACGCCGCCGTCTGGTCCATATTGGGGCGACAGGCCGCGGAACCATGCGTCCGGGCTATCGATGAAATTCGTCTTGCGAGCGGCGCGGTAGCCGGAACCGTTGCGGCTGAAGGTCTCGCAACGCAGCTTGTTCATGTGGACGTCGAAGAAGAAAAAATTGTCCTTCCACTCGGCTGGGAACGCTCCTCCCAGATAGAACATGGCCCCACAGTAGCCGGCCTTTTTATAACGACCCCACGTGATGGTCTGGATGTTTTCATAGACATGTGGATTGAAATGGGCTCCGGACTGGCGGGTGTAGTGTGCTCCCTCGACGCCATGCCACATGTGCGGAATGACGCAGGCGGCGAAGAACATCTCGCCGTGATCGTTCCAATCGATGCCCCACTGATTGCTCACGCCTTCACACCAGCGCTCGAAGGTTTTCCGCGTGGGGTGATATCGCCAGACGCCGGCGTTGATGGGGATCCGATCGGCGCTGGGCGTGCCTGGGCTGCCGACTTTGGAGTGGGTGAAAATTCCCTGCGTGCCATAAAGCCAGCCGTCCGGGCCCCAAGTGAAATTGTTGAATGTCTCATGCGTGTCCTCTGCGCCCCAGCCATCGAGGACTACCTGCGGTTCGCCATCAGGCACGGCGTCGCCGTCTTTGTTAGGAATGAATAACAGATTCGGCGGTGAACCAATCCAAACACCGCCGAAGCCGACGGCGATGCCACTGCTAAACGTCGCCTTGTCCCAGAAAACCGAGCGCTTTTCAAATTTCCCGTCGCCATCGGAGTCCTCCAGTATGAGGACCCGGTCCTTGGGTTGTCCAGGGCTGGTGGGGTAGTTGGTGTTTTCCAAAACCCACAGTCGGCCGCGGTCGTCGATGGTGTAGGCGATGGGCTGGACGACGTCTGGCTCTGCGGTAATGAGCTCGGTGCGGAATCCCGGCGGCAGCTTGAATTGAGATGCGGTAGCGGCGGGATCGAGTGCAGCGGTGGCCGCGACCGGGCGTTTCGGGTCCGCCTGAGCTAGGACAAGGTAAGTCAGGCAGAGGGCGAGGGTGATTTGGGTTTTCATGATCGAGTGGATGAAGTCAGTGGGCGCCTCCATCACCTGGGGTTTGCAACAGGTATAGGATCAGAAAGGGTGAAGCGACACTCCGCTGAAAGTAAAATCTTTCCAGCTAGCCCGTTCGAGTGATACGCCCTCCCAGCCATTGGGCCGTTTTTTCTATCTGAAATCCGTCTGGCCGGTGTCCCTGCATCCGCAAAACGGGCGGATGGGGCAAGTGGCCATTGCCGCCGAGATCAACGCGAGCGATGGGGAGGCTTTGAAATCGGCAATGAAAACTCCCCTCAGGCTTGCTGTCTGAAATTCAGATCACACCCCGGAAAGTCGGCCCGTGCTGTCACCGAAACGATCGAGTGAAGGGACGCCCATGTGGTCCAGCATGTTCAGATAGAGATTGCACATGGGCGTGGCTTCCGTCTGGACATATTGCCCCGAGTTGAGGCGACCGCCGCCGTTTCCGGCGAGAACAACCGGCAGGTTCGCGTGGGTGTGACGGTTTCCATCCGAGTTTCCGCAACCATAAACGATCATCGAGTTGTGCAGCACCGAGTTTCCATCAGAATCTTTTTTCGATTCCAACAGCGTAAGAAACTCTGCCAGACGGCTGACGTAGAATCGGTCGATTTGGGCGACTTTCTGGATCAGGTCCTTTTCGTTTCGATGGTGCGAAAGAGAGTGGTGGCCTTCCGAAATGCCGATTTCCGAAAACGAACGGTTGCTGCCGTCGTGGGCGAGGAGCAGGGAGGCAATGCGGGTGGAGTCCGTTTCAAAGGCAAGCGCCATCATCTGAAACATGAGGTCGATGTATTCGTCATACCCGGCGGGCACTCCGCCCGGCGTGTCCATCGATGGATCGGGGGTGTTTTTAAAACGCTCCGCAGTGATGATGCGCTGCTCGATTTCACGCACGCCGGTTAGGTATTCATCCATCTTCGCCTTGTCGCGATGGGTCAGGCCGCCTTCGATTTTTTTCGCATCGTCCATGACGAAATCGAGGATGGAGCGCTGTTGGGCGCGACGTTGGATAAGGCTGGCTCCGCGTTCGCCATGATCGCCCGCACCGAACAGCCGCTCGAAAACAAGCCGCGGATTTGATTCTGGCGAGAGCGGTGATGTCGGCGAGCGCCACGCAAGATTGGCTTCATAGGCGCAGGAGTAGCCGGAATCGCAACTGCCGGACTTGCGCATCTGGTCGCATGAAAGTTCCAGCGAGGCAAATCGTGTCTGGCGGCCGATATGTTGGGCGGCGATCTGATCCACGGAAACGCCCGCAAAAATGTCACTACCCGCGGTTTTTTTGACCCGCACGCCGGTGAGGAAAGTGCCGTTGGCACGAGCATGGTCGCCTGCGCCATCGGCCCCGGCGTTCGCGTTGAGATGCTCGAGTCCGGAAATCACCTGCACGCTTTTCCTGACGGGATCAAGCGGTGAGAGGGTATTCCCAAAACTGAAGTCACGCCCGCTGCCCGAGGGATTCCACTGGTCCTGGATGGCTCCGTTAGGAAAATAAATGAATGCCATGCGCAGTGGAGCACCCGTAGCGGTCGTGGCGAAAGCGGAGGGACCGGCAGCCTGGGCTGCAAGCGCGCGGGATCCTGGAAGGAATGACTCGAAGGCAGGAAGTGCGAGGCAGGCGCCGAGCCCGCGGATGAAGCGGCGGCGGTTCACGGAAATGTGGTTCATGGCGTGTTGCGGTGACGTTGTTGGAAGGCGGGGGATTCGATAATCCCGTGGACGAGGCTGGAAAATTTTCCATTAGTCTGCTCGAGGCGCTCGACGATGGCATCGACCGTGGTGATGTCGCACGGTTCGGGACCACGGCCGAGGGCGTAGCTCATGAGCTTGGTGGTGAGACAGTGATAGAAATCACGGTGACGGGTGGTGGCTAACAGTTTTTTAAGTTCCTTCACGTTGGCGAATTTTTCACCAGTGATGAGCTGACCTTCCGCAGGCGGCAGCGGTTGGCCGCGCTCCTTGTCGCGCCAAAGTCCCATGGCATTGAAATTTTCAAGAGCGAGGCCTAACGGATCCATCCGGTTGTGACAGGACGAACAGAGCGGCTGCTCGCGGTGCAGCGCAAGCGCCTCGCGGAGAGTGCGGTCGTCCCCATCGTGATTTTTCTCCGAGGCCTCCAGAGAAGGAACGTTGGCAGGCGGGGGCGGGGGCGGAGTGCCCAGGATGTTGTCCAGAATGAAAAGCCCACGCTTGACCGGCGAGGTGCGGGTGGGATTCGAGGTAACAGCTAACAGCGTGCCCATCGTGATGACGCCACCGCGCGGGCTGTCAGGTGGAAGTTTCACGAGACGCATCTCACCGCCCTGCACACCGGGAATGCCGTAATGATTTGCAAGTTCCTCGTTGAGGAACGTCTGGTCGGTATCGATGAGTTCGAGAATGCTGCGGTCCTCCCGCATGAGATGACGGAACAGCATTTCGGTCTCACGGCGCATCGCAGTGCGAAGTGATCCTCCAAACTCGACGCGCCGCCGACCCCGAAATTGTGCCCGAAGCGCGGCCATTTCCTCGCGCAGCGAAGCCTCCTTTGTGGCGTCGCGGTCCTTCACCGCAGCGTCGATCTCGCGATTGAGTTGTTGGAATTTTTCGAAACGCTGCTGCATTTCCTTTTCCTGACCCGCGTCGCGCGCCTGCACGGTGCGGGCATCAATGCTGACGCTCTCGACATCCCGGGTTTGCAACCACTGACCGGCGAAATTTTTCACCAGCTCGTTGGATCGCTCGTCATCCATCAGTCGGCTGATCTGCGCTGCTAGATTTTTCCTGAGCTCACCGCGGGCGGCGAGTTGATAGAGTTCCTCGTCCGGCATGGTGGACCAGAGGAAATACGACAGTCGAGAGGCGAGTGCGTATTCATCCAGCAGGGGATGCGCGAGTGGATCGTTTTCGGGCAGGGTATCCTCCATGCGGAAAAGGAAACGCGGCGACGCGAGCACGGCGGTCATCGCGCGGGCGATGCCGGTTTCAAACGTGCCATCCAGGGCGGTTTCGGATTCCGCAGCGAACGATACCAAGCGCTCGACCGTGTCATCGTCAACTGGCCGACGGAAGGCGCGGCTGGTGAAACGGGTCAGGATTTCCCCGGCATACTTTCTTCGCTCGGCCGCATCCGTGGGGACATCTTCGCGGGTGAAAAACCGTTCATAGTTCGGCGGGTGGGAAGCGTATTCGGGCTCCAGAGGTCCCTGCAGCGTGGCTCCGCCGAACGCAAGAATGACGGAGGGTGGGCCATCGCCGGGCTTTTCCGCCGGGATTTTATCCTTCGCCACCAGCGGTTTGAGAATCAGGCGCAGCGGGTGTTTTCCGGCGTTCCACTTCACCTCCATGGTGGACTCCAGTTTGAGCGAGTCCTGCCATTTTATCTCCTGTTGCAATGCTGGTCTGCCATCGACGATCCAAGTCACCTCAGCCCGGCCTGGATCGAAAGCGAAGGATCCGCGGACGGTGGCATCAAGCAGGATGCGATACGTGCCGGGGCGTTTGATGTGGACCTCTGCGGTTAAGTCAGCGGAATCGTAAAGCGAGAGCCGGAGGTCATTTTCCTGCTTGTTCTGGTTAAATGCACCGGGCCCGATTTGGCGCTCCGGGGTGATCCTGCTTTGGAGCGGCACGGCCTTGGCAACAATGGATTCCGCGGCTTGCATGTATTTTTCCAACAGCAGCGGAGAAGTCGTGAGCACATCGCCGATGGTATCAAACCCGTAACCCGTATCGTCCGCCGGAAACTCCTCGGCGGTGCGGAACTCGACGCCCATGAGGTCGCGGATGGTGTTCTGGTATTCCACGCGGTTCAAGCGGCGCAGCGTGACGCGGCCTGGATCCGGCCGGGCGGGATCCAATTTGAGCGCACCCCACTTGATCCAGCTTTCCAAGGTCGCCAGCTCGTCCGGAGAAAGGCGCTTTTTCTTTGAGGGCGGCATCATGTCGCTGCGCACGTTTTTCAGCACATGGACCCAGAGTTCGCTCTGGGCCGCCAGCGCCTCGGGCGAAGCAAACGTGTCAAAAGTCACATTGCCCTTATCCTCTCCGTCGCCGTGACAGTCGTAGCAATGTTCTTCAAGGATAGGCAGAACGTCCTTTTGATAATCCGGCACCGCAGCGCGGGTGAGCGGACAGACGGCGACGAAACACAGGAAGAAAACATGCCTTGTCAGCGGTTGGGCGGAATGGAGGGACGTCAAGGGCATGGAATGGGTATCAGGAGAATCAGGAAGAATGGCGCTAAACCGGGAACACACAATGCTCCGTTAGCCCTTCGTCAACTTCCCGCTTACGGCCCGTTGAAACCTGTTGTTGCGGCAATTGTTGCGCCAAACGGGTTAATACGGCGGAAATTCCCATCGTCCCCTGCGCTACCAACCAGGGTCGTCAACCCGGCGTCCGAAAGGCTGGCGCTGGATTGATGGGAGCCGGTGGAGCGGAAGTCGGAGAATTCCAAGGCGGAGGAACCGGCTGATTCATGTATTCCAGTGGATCCACGTCACTCGGCATTTCCATCGCGTTTTTCATTTCAAACAGGATGAAACTCACTGCCGCAATTGATGAAAATCCGAGAAATCCTGCGATGGTCCAGCCGGTTTCAGGCGAAAGTCCGAAAAATTCCACAGCTGCGTACGCGATTCCGCCGGTCCATACGACGCATGACACTGCCACGACGGCCGATGCCGCCAGCGATGGTGTGGAAACTTTCATCACCTATAAAGTAATCACAGGGTTCAAAATGTTCAAGATTAGGAAAACTAATTTTGTGTCGCCGCTGATGTTATCGATCCGCCGGATGCAAGAAACGGCGCTGTTTTGGTGGGTTACAGGCGGTTCGTCCGTTGAAAAAACTTGACCGGATCATGCCAGAGATGACTTCGGGGGAGTTTCAATCCCCGAGCACGCTGACCGCGATTTCCCGCCGGTGTGGATCACGGCGGTGCTCGAAGAGGAAAATTCCCTGCCAGGTGCCCAGCGACATGCGGCCATTCATGATCGGAATGACCTCGCTGGTGCGGGTGAGCGCCATGCGGATGTGGCTCGGCATATCGTCCGGACCTTCCTGCGTGTGGATGAACCACGGGGTGTTTTCCGGCACGAGTTTTTCGAAAAACAGTTCAAGATCGCGGCGCGCACTGGGATCGGCGTTTTCCATGATGATCAGGCTTGCGCTGGTGTGGCGGACGAAAACGGTGACGACGCCGTTCTCCACGCCAGCGCGTGAGACGATGGCCGCGATCTCACGTGTGATCTCGGTGGTGCCCTTGCCGTGGGTTTTGATTGAGAATGATTCCGTGTGGCTGGCCATGGCAGTTTTTCAGAAATTTCCGCCAAGCACCCACTTGCCGTGGGCAGTGCCATTTTCCATCGCGGCGTGAGCCTCGCGGAAATTTTCTGCGGAGATGGAATCGAAAACGCGGGTCTGGAGTTTGGGAAAACTTCCCGCTTCGCAGCGTCTGGCAATTTCTGTGAGAATCTCACCCTGGACGTGCATGTCTGGCGTCTTAAAACGCGATCGGGCGGGCATGTATTCCCAGACAATGCGAGGGCTTTTCAGCCGGAAGGGATTGCCGATGTCCATCGGTTTGGACGTCTCCACGATGAGTCCCAGCGTGCCAAGAGGCGCTAACAGATCAGAGGTTGTTTCCCAGTAGGCTTCGGTGTCGTGGAGATTGGCAATGTAGGGGAACTGCGGAAATCCCAGCGCTTCGGCCTGCGGGCGCAGTGGTTCGCGGTGGTTGAGAATGTGTGTCGCGCCGAGGGATTGACACCAGGCGCGGGTTTCGGGACGGGAGGCAGTGACTACGATTTTGAGGCCCGCCGCCAGGGCAAGTGGAATGACCGCGGAGCCCACGCCGCCCGCGCCATTGATGACGAGAAGGGCCTTGCCGGCATCTGCTCCGTTAGGGTCGATGCCCATTCGTTCAAATAGAAGTTCCCAGGCTGTCAGCACGACGAGCGGAAGCGCCGCGCTTTCCTCGAAAGTCCACGAATCCGGTTTTTTAGCGACCAAACGGTGATCCACTGCATGAAATTCCGCGTTGCTGCCGGAGCGCGTGACGTCTCCGGAATAATAGACTTCATCACCCTTTGAAAAACCCTTCACGTCCGATCCGATCTCGCGAACAACACCCGCCGCATCGAATCCCAGAATCCGGGGTGGATCATGGGGTCCATCAGCTAACAATTTTCTAACCTTCGTGTCCACTGGATTCACGGACACCGCCCTGATCGCCACTACAAGATCGGTCGCTCCCGGGGTGGGGGACTCCGTTTCAAAATCCACCAACGACTCCGAGTCCGATACTGGAAGATACTGGCGCGCGCCGATCGCTTTCATGGCGCGATTCAACGGCACGACGCGTCCTCATGGCAACAGGGGTTTTAACCCGATCCATTGGCAACCCCACGAAATGATCCAGGGGAGCGTCAGCAGGCTGAGCACCGTCGTGGCAATCACGATTTGCACCGCGATGGCTGGGCGACCGCCATAGATCCGGGCGAGGATGATCGAGGTCATGCCGGCTGGCATGGCTGCCTGGACGACGAGCACTTGTTTGAGCTCAGTGGAAATCGGCAGGTATTTCGCTGCGGCGAGGATGGCGAATGGTGCCAGAGCGAGGCGCACGATCGCGGAACCGAGAACGATTTTCCAGGTGGGCCGTTCTGCCACGACCAAATCGATCATGGTGCAGCCAGTAATGAAGATGGCCACGGGAAACGCGCCGATTCCGATCATTGAAATTGCTTTCCGTGCAGGACCGGTGATCTGGTCGTCCCAGCCGATCGCGACGAGTAAGAGCCCGATGCTGACGGCAACGATCGGCCCATTCATGAGATGACGCCAGTTGAAGACACGGCCACCGCTCATCATCATCACTCCCAGCGACCACAGCGCTGTCTCGACACCGATGTTGTGCACGAACAGCATGGCCAGCGCACTGCCTCCCCACAGGCTTTCCACCACGGGGGCGGCCGTAAATCCAAAATTCTGGCAGCCCGACGCCAGTGCGAAAGTCCGCATGCCGTTGCCGCGCGCCAGTCCCATCAGCCTTGCAACGACCAGCCCGATCAGGGTTCCTACGACAATCATCGCGAAGCCTAACAAAATCGCCGAACTCACTGCCGTGCCGCTTTTCAGGACCTCGCTGCCAAGGATTTTATCAAGGATGAAACAGGGCAGCATCACTGAGAATACCACCCGCATTACGCCCTCGTCGTGTTCCTGCTTGATGATGCCGATCTTGCGCAAGACGGCTCCCGCCACGATCAGGAGATAAACCGGCAGGACCGATGCGCCAACAGCAGCGGGAGAAATCACGCCGTCAGGCTTTCGGCCAGCTTCGGTGGGTGCAAGTGCCAATTTCCGCAAACTTCGGCGGTTGCCAACTGATAGTCGATCGCGACAGGCCCTGGGACGAATCCTTTAGATTTCTTGACAAATATGAGGGTCGCGGGTTTTTCTAGTGCCGGAAAAGTGGCGAAACGAAAAATGGCAGGCGTGAAACTGACTCGCTTGGAAGCCCGTACGCGGGCCATCCAAGGGGCGAGTCGTGTCGGCTTCATGATGTTCTGCGCGGCAATCGGATTTGTAGTAGTCGCCACCGCCTTTCCCCAGCGCCGTGAGTTGGACAAACTCGAAGTGAAATTGAAGGCGGCGAAAGAGCGCGAGCAAGCTGTGCTGGCCGACCGCGAGTATCACACCATCGAGCACCGTGCCTTGCGTGAAGACCCGGCATTTCTGGAAATCCATGCGCGTGACCGGCTGGATTACTACCGCGTCGGCGAGCGAGTGCTGAAGTTCAAACGCGAGCAGTGATCGCTGGGTTTTGGCGCTTGGCGGTGGTGGAAGAACCCGCTACTCCAACGGCATGCGCGACGATATTGAGAAAGTTCTGATTGATGAGGCGGTGATTCAAAAGCGCCTCGATTCGATGGCTCTTGAAATCGAGCGGGACTTCCCGGGCGGCACTCTGGTGGTGATCATTTTGTTAAAAGGCGCTCTCGTTTTTGCTGCGGATCTTCTCCGCCGTGTGCCGCGTCCGCTGGAGATCGAGTGCCTCAATGTCGCTAGCTATCACGGCGGCATGGAGAGTTCCGGCAAGGTCGATTTCCTCGACCGGCATTTTCCCGAAGTCAAAGGCCGCCACGTGCTTCTGCTAGATGACATCCTCGATACCGGCCGCACGCTGCATGCCGTTTCGCAACGGCTCATCGAAGAAGGCGCGGAAGCCGTGCACACTGCCGTTTTGTTAGCCAAGGACAAGGCACGCGCCGAGGAAGTCCAGGCGGATTACGTCGGATTTGAAATCGGCGACGAGTTTGTCGTCGGCTATGGGCTCGACTACAAAGGCAAGTATCGCAACCTGCCATACGTCGGCGTGCTGAAACTTTCCGCCGCTGTCTGATCTATCCGATCAAGTCGCCGATCGAGCCGAAGTCAGGCGAAAACAGCCGCTTGTAGGTCCGCGCGGCATAGCCATCGGTCATGCCTGATAGAAAATCGCAGACGAGTCGCGCACGCGCCGATTCGTCCGGAGCCGCCGCGATTTCCGCCGCCGTGTCCGCGGGCAGTAGTTGGAAATCCTGACCATCGATGGTGCCTTGGGCGATGTATCTTTCTCCCAGAACCTCCCACAACTCCCGCAGCATCCGGCTGCCCTTGTGCTCGAGTTGTTTCAACTGCGGCGAGAGGAAAACCACGTCGAAAGCGAGTCGTTTGAACAGCCGGGACTCGGCCTGCACGGACTCATCGACGGCAAGCCGGTAGCGGTAGCGGTTGGTCGATGCACTCAGGAAATTGACGTCCGTTTCCAACTGCGTGGACTGGATGTAGCGGCCGATGCGCTTGCCCACGAATGGATCCACACGCTTTTTTCGGATCGCCCTCATCAAATCACCGAGTGGTGTGCCTTCCCCGGTGGACTCGCCGTTTTTTTCCGCCCAGCCTTCGATTTTTTCGATGTTGAGAAAACCGGCCCGCACGCTGTCTGATAGATCGTTGAGCGAGTAGGCGGTGTCGTCCGCCCAGTCCATCACCTGGCATTCGATGGACTTGAACTTGTCGCGCACCTTGCCTGCTGTTAGTTCAAGCGGGAAATCATTTCCGCCCATCGCCCAGTCCAGATAGACGTGCTGGTCATCGTAGATGAAATGATGCTCCGGCTGGTTCCCGAGTTCAGTCCACAGCGATTTGTATTTGAGGACCCCATCGAGAAACGCGCGTGTTGGATCCATGCCGCTGCGCTTTGCAGAGAAAATCCTTTCGGTGAGCAGCCGCAGCGTCTGGGCATTTCCTTCGAATCCACCATGCTCTCGCATCAGGTGATTCAGCGTCCGCTCGCCGGCATGGCCAAAGGGTGGGTGACCGAGGTCGTGCGAAAGGCAGATGGCTTCGACGAGATCCGGATCGACGAAAAAGTCATCGCCCAGCCGACCGTCCGGGCGGCTCTTCAGCCAGTAGGAAATCGATTTCCCGATCTGGGCGACCTCTAGCGAATGCGTCAGCCGCGTCCGATAGAAATCATACTCTCCACTCCAGAACACCTGCGTTTTGTTCTGCAGGCGCCGGAACGTTGGCGTGTGCAGCACCCGATCGCGGTCGATCTGGAATGGCGTGCGATAATCATTCCCGTCGCTGGCACCCGAGCGTCGCTCCGTGTCAAAAGCCCCGTAAAAGCGGTTCAACATTTGCCGCAGACTAAATGCCCCGGCGCGTCCGGCAATCTCAACCTTCCAGCAACAATCCGAAAGGCACCAGACGCTCAAAATCAGAACTGTTCAAGGTCGCCAGCGGCATACCTGAAACGATCGCTGCCGCCGCGATCATGCAATCGGCGTGAGATCCCCGACGCCTGCCACTAAGGTTGAAAAGCCGTGAAGCCTCTTCCGCCTCCCGCCACGTGAAGTCGGTGATTTTCCGATCCAACACCGCGTAGGCTGCGTCTTTCTGCGCCTTCGAAAGAGGGCCGTTGCAAAATTCCGACCATGCGACTGCACTTGTCGCCACGGATTTCCCCGCCTTCAGCCACGCGGTCACCTTCGCTGCACCTGCAGAACCGACGGTAACCATGTCCACGAGGTAATTGGTATCCAGCTGGATCATGATTCCCACCAGTAGCGTTTTGCAGCGCGTTCGGCTTGGATATCTGCCTTGAAATCCTCGCCTTCGCGCAAAGTCAAACCCGCGCCTCCTTGCAGCCATTCCATTGCCTGAAGCGGACTGGGGCGCAAATCCTCGGCATCAACCTCCTCTTTCATCTTGCGGATGGCACGGCGCATGACCTCCGCTTTGGAAACGCCCCAGCGCTTTGCCAGACTGTCCAAAACGTCCAAAGTCCCAGTGTCCAAAGACACACTGGTCCGCACCAAAGTCGATGCATAACTCATGTGGTAATAAGTGGTGCATATGTGGTGCGGGGTCAAGATTTAAATCAGCTCCATTTGAAACATCCAAATTTTCCCGTAAGTAGTGTCCCGCTAACTCTCAAACCTGATGTCATCCTTCAAACGCGCGTTTTTTTGGCTCTCTGGGGCCGGCACCGAGACTCTCGAACAATGCCCGGCATGGGAGCAGCGGAAATATGTCGCATTCGGCGCCACCGTGCTCGTCCCCTGCGCGTTTGCCTTCATCGCCTGTGCCTACGCGCTGTCCACACTGACCGACAACGCCCGCGTCATCTATCCGGTCGCCGCAATTTGGGCGTTTATCATCCTTACGATCGACCGCGCCCTGCTCGCTGGCTACCGGCCCTACATGTCGATCTTCCGGAAGCTCTCGCAATTTTCCCTGCGCGTGGTCGTCGCGGTTTTGATGGGCATCACCATTGCTCACCCGCTCGTGCTTCTGCTTTTCCGCGACACCATTTCCTCGGTGATCGAAAAGGACCGCGCAGCGGAAATTGAAGTCGTCCGCAGCGGATTTGAAAACGAGAAGGAAAAAGTCCGCGCTCAGGTCACCACGCTTGAAGCCGCGCTCGCCGAGCAGCGCACAAAGTGGAATGAGTCGTTCCAGGCGAAATTCATCCTTCAGGAAAACGAGCAGGCCTCGTCCGCCATTCCCGGCCTCACCTCCGAGCAGCAAAAAGAACTCAAAGCCGCCATCGACGAAGGCACTGCGCCATTTAGCGAGAGGCTGGCGGTGGTGGAGAAACAATCCGCCGAATTCACGCCACAGTATGCGAAGCTTCAGACCGAGCTCGGTTTTTGGCAGGCGGAGTTTGAGCGGGAGCTCAATGGCCAGCGCTCCGGCATGCGCGGTGAAGGACCGCGCGCCCGCTCGATTCGCGCAGACCAGCTGGAGCCGCGCCGCGAGGAATCGAAACGCCTCGGTGCCTTGCTCGAACATCTCACTGCGGAAAAGGCCAGTCTGCAAACTCAGGCTCGCGAGGCAGAGGCCGGTGCCATCACGTTGTTTGAAAAAAAGCTCGCTGACATCGCCCTCGCTAACAAAACCGAAGCCGAGCGCGTTTCCGGGCTGAAACAGAAAGTCGAGAACGACCAGGCCGAGCAGTTCGTCACCCAGCAGAATGCGCTGCGCCTGACGATCAAACAACAGATCGACACGCGTCTCGCCGAGCTCACGCGCGTGCAGGGTGAACTTGCCGGAGTCGCCAAAGAAGAATCCGACCGCATCGATGCCATGCGCGCTGAACCAAGGCGCGACATCCTCACGCAGACTCTCGCCCTGCACGCACTTTTCCAAGCCGGCAATGAAGGAGGGCAGTTCGCGTTCTACACCTACATCGTGCTGACCTTACTGTTCATGCTGGTCGATACCATCCCGCTGATCGTCAAATTTTTCACCAAGCCGGGTCCCTACGACACGCTGGTGGATCGTGATGAAATCACGTTCGATACCGAGCACCGCGCGTTCCGCCAAAGCCGCATACGCTACATGGACCAGCTTGCCAGCGGAAACCTCATCGCCGTCACGCGCAACCAGCGCTTGGAAAACGCGCTTGTCGATGGTGTCGAACACACCCGCGCGGCAAGGGAGTTTCTTGACTCTCTCACAGAAATGGAAAAGTCCTTCGCCGAGAAGATGAAGCTGGAGGAGCAGTCAGTCGGCGTCGCTGAGATGGACAAGCGTGCCGCGCTCGAAGCCATCAAAAAGCGCTTCTACGACGATCTCCACCACCGTATGGAAATCTTTTTCACCACCCGGCACGCCTGAACTTTCCTGCTAGGTCGTTAGATCCATTCCAGTGCCTGATCGAGCGACTCAACGACGAAATCCGCGCCGTGGAGTTTCAACTCTTCCGAGGTAAACTGGCCGGTTGAGACAGCGAGGCACTTCGCACCGATCGCGTGGGCACAGGCGATGTCCTTCGGTGTGTCTCCGATGACAAGAGTCTGCTCCGCGGTGAACATCCGCCCGGCGTGGGCGGCGGCTCGTTTGAGAGCGATGGGGCCAAGGCGGTTCCGGTCCGCATGGTCACAGCCATAAGCCCCGAACGGGAAAAACGCGGCGAGACCAAAATGACGCATCTTGCTGGCCGCTCCTCCGGCGGTGTTGCCGGTGAGAAGTCCCATGGTGATTCCCGGCCGATTTGAGAGTTCTTCCAGCAATGGTGAAACACCCTGATAGACACGGCCAGGGAAATTTCCGTGAGCCAGATTCCAATCGAGACGCCCCTGATAGACATCGAAATAATGAGCGATGCGCTCCGGGGTCGGATCGATTTCAAAATGCGCGTGGATGGTCGCGACGATTCCCAGATCAGTGCTGCCCGCGAGATCCAGCGAGGGTCCTTCGTGTCCGAATACCTCGCAGGTCGCTTCCCGCAAGGCCTTCATCCCGGCACCACCGGTGTCCACCAGAGTGCCGTCGATGTCGAACAGATAGAGCATCGGCTGCTTTCTCCGCTTACTTTGTTTCCTCGGCCTCTGTCTTTTCGGCAGGGGCTTCTTCGGGTACTTCATCAGGCACTTCGTCCGGGACAAAATCGTCGTCCGGATCCTCGGCATGGCCTTCTTCTTCCTCGAAGTCGTCTTCTTCCATCAGCTCGCCGTGGAAGAGGTGGAACTTGCGCTTCCGCTGGTGGGCGGGAAGGGGAGAAAGGATCATGGCGACGGCACGACCGTTGAGTCGCGGTGCTTGATCGACTTGAGCCATCGACTTGAGGTCCTCGATGATGCGGTTAAGCACCACGAAACCAAGATCCTTGTGGGCGTTTTCCCGACCGCGGAACTGCAGCACGAAGCGGCATTTGTGGTTGGTATCGAGAAATCCTTCGGCGCGACCCAGCTTGATGTTGTAGTCGTGCGTGCCAGTGCCGACGCGGAATTTCACTTCCTTCATGCGGGTGGCGCTTTTCGACTTCTGCTTTTTCAGCTTTGCCTGCTCGTACTTGTATTTCCCGTAATCGACGATCTTGCAGACCGGAGGGTCCACTTGTCCGGCGATTTCGACGAGGTCGAGTCCGAGTGATTGGGCTTTTGCGAGCGCCTCGCGTGAACTCATGACGCCGAGCTGCTCGCCGTTGGCGAGGACAACACGAACTTTCGGGGCGCGGATGCGGTCGTTGATCCGCGTCATATCGCGGAAACGACCCCTGTTTTGGTCTCTTTGTGGCTTAGCGATGGCGATGTCCTCCAGTGGGTGGATGCGACACACCGGAGCACAAGCGGACAAAGCCACTGCACGATACCGGTGCGAAGAGGGGTTGGGAACGATGGACCAAACGCCGGATCATAGATCGGAGACAGCGGGGAAAGACCGATCATCTATTAGATCGGCTTTGAGGGTCGTAGTGTATCGTTCCAGTAAAATCATTGAACGGCTGGGGGCCGGAATCGTGACGATCAAATTGTCTTGGCAGCTCTTTTCAAACGTCTGAGATGAGTAAATACGGGACAGTTCCGTTTTGGGCAAGCTTGATTTTTCGCAGACTTTAAAGACTCCGCTCGGCGATTTCCGATCGCACCTTGGCGATGAAATCTTCAAGCGACAGCGTCGTGAGTTCTTCCGTATCGCGACGGCGGATGGAAACGCTGCCTTCCTCCACCTCCTTCTGGCCGAGCACAATCATGTACGGCACGCGATCAAGACGGGCCAGGCGGATCTTTGCTCCAACCTTGTCCGAGGTGCGATCGATGGAAACGCGAATGCCGGCGTCCGCAAGTCTCGCGGTCGCGGCTTCGGCGGCTTCCTGGGTTTTTTCGGAAATCGGAATCACGCGGACCTGCTCGGGAGCGAGCCACGTCGGGAATTTTCCTTCGAAATGCTCGATGAGCAGGCCGGTGAATCGCTCCAACGAACCAAAGGGCGCGCGGTGGATCATCACGGGCACGTGCTGTGCGTTGTCGGCTCCGACATAGGTCAGGCCGAAACGAACGGGCAGGTTGTAGTCCACTTGCACTGTCCCTAACTGCCAGTCGCGACCGATCACGTCCTTCACCACGAAGTCGATCTTCGGCCCGTAGAATGCCGCTTCGCCGAGTTCTTCGGTATAGTCCACGCCGAGCGTTTTCACGGCATGACGCAGCGCGGCTTCCGCCTTGTCCCAGTTTTCCGGCGCGCCCACGTATTTGTCGGACTCGGGATCACGGAGGGAAAGACGCACGCGGTAATCATTCATGCCGAGCGTTTTCAGCACCTTTTTGACGAGCTCCAGACAGCCGGTCACCTCGTCCGCCACTTGGTCGGGCGTGCAGAAAAGGTGGGCATCGTCCTGAGTGAAACCTCGGACGCGCGTCATCCCACCGAGCTCGCCGGATTGCTCCCACCGGTAAACCGTGCCGAACTCCGCCAGTCTAACCGGCAAGTCGCGGTAGGAATGGTGGTCGCTCGCGTAGATCTTGATGTGGTGCGGGCAGTTCATTGGCTTGAGCAGATAGCCTTCGTAGGTGCCGTCTGATAGACCATTGATCAGCGTCGCGCAGGTTGCATCCTCGTCAGCAAGTTTTTCCAACACATCGCGCTCGGCGATGGCAGGATACTGGCTCTCCTGATAGTAAGGGAAATGCCCCGAGGTCCGATAGAGATCGAGCTTGCCGATGTGCGGGGTGAAAACCTGCGAATAACCCTGCTTGTCGAGCTCCGCGGTGATGAATTCCTGCAGCGCCCGGCGGACCAATGCGCCTTTCGGTTTCCACAAAACCAATCCTTGCCCGACCATCTCGTCGATGTGGAAAAGCCCCAACTCGCGGCCCAGTTTCCGGTGGTCGCGCTTCTTCGCTTCCTCCAGCCGGTTCAAATGCGCTTCCAACAGCTCCTTGCTCTCGAATGCCGTGCCGTAGAGCCGTTGAAGACTGCCCTTCGATTCATCTCCCAGATAGAATGACGCGGAAACCGACATGAGCTTCACGTTCTTGCACTTCGACGTGTAGCCGACGTGAGGACCCGCGCAGAGGTCGATGAAGTCACCGTTCTGGAAACACGAGATCTGTTCTCCCTCAGGAATTTTATCGATCAAATCCAGCTTGAAACGCGACGGATTCCCCGGCCGCTCCGTGAGTCCGCCGAGACGGCCGCTTTCCGCCATCGCCTTCGCTTCCTCCCGGGAAATCGCCTTGTATTCGAACTTCTGGTTCTCCTTGGAGATCTTCTTCATCTCCGCCTCGATCTTTTCGAAATCATCCGGCGTGACCCGGTGCTTCATCTCGAAGTCATAATAAAAACCAGCCTCAATCGGCGGGCCGTAAGCGAACTGCGCGTCAGGCCAGATCCGCAGAATGGCGGTGGCCATCACGTGGGCGGAGGAGTGGCGGAGCCGCTCCAAGTCGGTCATCTGGGCGCGTTCGTCGAGGGTCTTGCGTTCGGACATGTAGGAAGAGGTTGATGGTTGAGAGTTGATAGTTGATAGTAAGAGGGCAGAAAAAGAATGGACGGTGAGAGAGGATGCATTGCGATTGGAAGGCGGCTGAATCCACTCTTCTCTTCGCTATCAACTATCAACTCTCGACCATCAACTTCTTCCTCACCGATCCATCAGCGCGAATTTGAGTTCCGCTTCGGACACTACCTCGCCATTGACGAGACACTTTGCCCGAGTCTGGCCGATGGAGCCGCGCATCCTGATGATTTCCGTTTCGATGAAGATGGTGTCGCCGGGCATCACCGGGCGCCGCCACTTCACGTTGTCGGCGCTCATGAAATAACCGATCTTTCCGGTGTTCTCCGGTTTGCGGAGCATCAGCACGGAAGAAACCTGTGCCATCGCCTCAAGCTGCAGCACACCAGGCATGATCGGGTGTCCTGGGAAATGGCCGGCGAAATACGGCTCGTTGATCGTCACGTTCTTGATCGCCGTGCAGAGGTTGTCACCTTGAAAACTGACGATGCGATCCACCATCAGGAACGGATAGCGGTGGGGCAGGATCTTGAGCACCTCGTTGATGTCCAGCACACTCTCGGCGTCCGGCAGGATCACATCGGCGGGCACCATCGAGCGCATGCGGGTATATTCCACCTTCAGCTTTGCCGCCATCTTCGTGTTAGGGCCATGACCCGGCTTCACCGCGATCACATGCCCGGTGATCCTGATTCCCGCCAGCATCAGATCGCCTATCAGATCCAGCGCCTTGTGGCGCGCAAATTCGTTGCTGAATCGTAGCGCCTCCTTCGACATGATCTCATTCCCGCGGATCACCACCGCACTTTCCAGCGAACCGCCCTTGATTAGGCCCTTCTCTAGCAGCGGCTTCACATCTTCGTAGTAAACGAAGGTCCGCGCGGAGCAGATTTCCTTTTCGTAAAGTTCGGGCGTCACCTCGCTGGAGAAATACTGCGTGAAACGTCCTTCCGGCCCCACGTTCGTCACCGAGACCTTGAACGTCTTGCTCGGCACGATCGTAATGATCGTCCCATCGGCTGTCTCCAAATGGATCGGCTCGCGGATTTCCCAGACCTTACGCACCGCATTTTGCGGCACCAGGCCGACTTTGCGGATCATTTCTACAAACGGCTTCGACGAACCATCACCGATCGGCGGTTCGTTTGCGTCCATCTCAATCAGCGCGTTGTCCACGCCCATCCCGGTGAGCGCGGAAATCACGTGCTCCACCGTGTGGACCTTCACCGATCCCTCAGCCAGCGTCGTCGCCCGTTCCACCGTCTGGACCTTGTCCACATCGGCGTTGATGAACGGCTGGTCCGGCAGATCGATCCGGCGGAATTTGAAACCGTGGCCTTCCGGAGCGGGCTTGAGCGTGAGCGTGACCTTCTCCCCGGTATGCAGCGACGTGCCTTCGAGAGTGGCGGAGCCAGCGAGAGTGTGTTGAACAGCAGCGGACATGGACGCGCAGGGTTGATTCTTAGCTCGGAAGTATCAAGCCAGAATGGTGGAGCCTCGGAAACCCAATGGAATCGACTAAAATTCCGACCAAGGAGTAGCGCCAGCCACCTTCCAAATGCTTTCCAGAAATCGATTTTCATTCCTCTCCGCATTGGAATTCAGACCCGTGCGGAGTTGTTCCCGGTTACTGCCATGTTATGCACAATCGGTGATATTGACCCCATCCTGCCTTTGATTCATTCATCGCCTCTCACCCATGGCAGTCGAAACCAAATCACCACCCACCTTCAAGAAAACCGCGGATCTGCAACAGGGAGCGACTGCGGTGGACGACGTGACGCGTGCCTTGCCGCATGCGCTCGGGCCGGAAAAAAGCCTGCTCTCCTCGATGCTGCAGGACCCGCAGGAATACATCGGCGTGGCGATCGAGGAAAAACTCACGCAGGAACATTTCTATTTGCCATCGCACTCGACGCTGTTTGGTTTCCTCATCGATTTGTTCGAAGCGGGAAATGAAGTGGAGCTCGTTTCCCTCGTCCAGCGCTTGCTTGACCGCGGCCTGTTGGACCGGGTCGGCGGGCCATCCGCGCTAACGGATCTTTACACCTACGCACCGAGTCCCGGGCATTTCCGCCACCACTTGCAGCACGTGAAGGACAAGTTCGTCCTTCGCTCCATCATCCAGAATTCCAACGAAGCCATCGCCCAGGCCTACGACTCACCGGACGAAGTCGCCGCGCTGCTGGACTCGGTCGAAGCCAAGGTGTTAGCCATCCGCGAAGGCTCGGAAACGAACCGCGCGCCGACCGTCAAGCAGTCCGTCAACGAAGTCATCGAGCAGTTCCAGGCCCTCCTCGCCGGGGAAAAAGGCGCGCAAGGGATCTCCACCGGATTTGAGGAACTCGACCGCATGAGCAGCGGCCTCAAAGCCGGGGAAATGTTCGTCGTCGCCGCCCGTCCCTCAATGGGAAAAACGTCGTTCATGATGAACATCGTTGAGCACGTCTGCATGAACGAAGGCAAGCCGTCCATGGTCTTTTCCTGCGAAATGAGCGCCTTCCAGATCGTCCAGCGTCTTGTTTTTTCGCGTTCGAAATTCGCCATGAGCCAGCTCTCCCGCGGCTACACACCGACCAAGGGCGACCTCCAACGCATCCAGCGCGCCGCCCTTGAAACTTCCTCCGCCAAGCTTTTCATCGACGACACCGCCGGCATTTCCATCAACGAACTCCGCGCCAAGGCCCGCCGGAAAAAGCGCGACGAGGACATCCAGTTCATCGCGATCGACTACCTCCAGCTCATGAAATCCCGCACCAAGCAGGCCGAAAGCTCGCGCGAACGGGAAATCGCTGAAATTTCCGCAGGCATCAAAGGCCTTGCCAAGGAACTCGCCATCCCCATCCTCATCCTCGCCCAGCTCAACCGCGGTCCGGAAAGCCGCGCCGGCAAAAGCCTTGGCGTGCCCCGCATGTCCGACCTCCGCGAATCGGGCTCCATCGAGCAGGACGCCGACATGGTCGGCTTGCTCTACCGGACCGCCTACTACGCCGAAGACGCGGAGGAAAAAGAAGCCGAAGCCGGCAAAGCCGAGCTCGTCCTCGCCAAAAACCGCAACGGCGAAACCGGCCACATCCCGCTCACCTTCATCGCCGACCTCATGCGCTTCGAAACCGGCGCCCCCGCCCGCGAAGGCGAAGGCGGATGACCTAGGCGGGTAGGGTAGGATCCACCGGGCCGACCCACTTCACCTCTTCCGCCGCAGGCTATTCCGATCACAATAACAGATTTTGGGAAGGGGTTAAGCTCCGTTCGTTAGGCGACGGCTGGGAGTTCATGCATCCGCTGCTTTCCGTCATGGCGGGCAGTCAGACTCTTCACTTCGACGTTCAATGTTGGGCGTTCGATGTTCGATGTTCAATTTTCGCTTTGCAGAATGCCCGCGCAGATTCAGCCTCCGCGCGCCATCATGTCCACCCCCACCACCACCCCCAGCATTGTCATTGGCGGCACCATCGCCATTGATCACGTCAAAACCCCCGAAGCGGAAGCCCAGAACCTGCTCGGCGGATCAGCCGCCTATGCCGCGCTCGCCTCGTCGTTCTTCAGCCGCCCGGTCAATCTCATCGGCATCATCGGCCACGATTTCCCCAAGGAGCATCTGGAAATGTTGGAAAACCAGGGCGTTTCGTTAGACGGCGTCGAGCGATCGGAAAACGAGTCGTTCACCTGGTCCGGCGAGTATCATACGAACATGAACGACCGCACGACCCACCGCGTCGGCCTTAACGTGCTCGAAAGCTGGCAGGTCAAAGTTCCCGCCGAGTCAGCCGGATCCGAGATCGTCGTCTGCGCCAACATGTCGCCCGACAACCAGCTCGAAATGCTCACCCAGTGCGGTGCGCTCAAGGGCGGCGAAAACGGCACCGGACGTTTCATCATCGCCGATACGATGGACCTCTGGATTGAAATCGCCAACGACCGCCTCCACGAAGTCCTCCCGCACCTCGACCTCTTCGTCCTCAACGAAGGCGAAGCCCGCGACCTCGCCGGCACCTCCAATCTCGTCAAAGCCGGCCGCCTCCTGTTGGAAAAAGGCCCTTCCTATGTCGTCGTGAAACTTGGCGAATTCGGTGCCATGCTCTTCTCCAAGGATGGCAGCATTTTCCGCTGCAGCGCTTATCCGCTCGAACAAGTCGCCGATCCAACCGGTGCCGGCGACACATTCCTCGGCGGCATGGCCGGCTACCTCGCTTCAAAAGGCCACCCGCCTTACTCGGACGCCCACCTCCGCGAAGCCATCATCAAAGGCTCCATCCTCGCCTCCTTCACCTGCGAAGCCTTCTCCACCCGCAAGCTCGAAGGCCTCACCGAAGCTGACATCGAAGCCCGCCTTCAGACATTCCGCGAGGTGACGAGCTGGTAACTGTTATGGAAAGCCATGAAGAGCGTCGATCTACGGTCGACCCCGGATGCCTGAAGTTCAGTGCTCCTCATGTCTAGGGATGCAGAGCCTTCTCCCTCCGATGCTTCAGATAGGCCGCCCGGCTGAGGAAGAACCACTTGTTCCGCCAGGCGGAAATCAGGAAAAGAATGAAGGCGGCGATCGCCAGGACGGCACCGGATATCAACCCGATTTTTCGATAACGGAGCATTTCCTCGCGGTCATGGAGCATTTGCTCATGCCGTTCGATTTTTCCAGTGATCACGTCGCGGTGGGGAAAACCGTATTCATTCGCCAGTTCGAACGACTTGATTGCGGACTCCACGATCTTAATCCGACCTTCGATCTCGCCGAGCGTGAACAGAAGATCAGCGACGACAGGGTCCGGCGGCTTTACGAAAATCATCCGCTCGCGCAGTTGGTAGAAGATGGCATCGGCGATTTCGTTCATGCCGTAGCTCCTGCCCCCGATTTGAATTAGCGATGATCTTGAGACAGTATTGGGAGGCTCGATGATGTGGTTCTGTTGGAGATAGCCAGGATCCTCCCTCAGCTTGATTCTGGTTTTCAGGATTTCAACGTGCAACCATTCGGTCCCGAAGTGGGATTCCGAATTTCTGCGAATGCCTTCGGTAATCCATTTCAATGCCTGCTCTAGATCTCCCTGCAACTCATAGGCGGTGCCCATGTTGACTGCAGTGCTGTAGCGCCCCGGATGCTTGGATTCGATCTCGTTGAAGATGGAAAGCGCGTCCCCATATTTCCCGTCGAATACCTTTTCCACACCCTCGGTTTCCCGTGTGGTGGATGCGTCATGTGAGGCATTGCTCCGGTTCCGCATGAGGGTATCAAATCGATCCTCGGTCCCCATATCCCTCGACTTCCTCAGCAGGTTGGCAGTGTGATCAGTTTCAACCCTGCCTTCCTTCCCATCGATCGTCGTCCCGTCCAACCACAGGCAGGCGTGGGCATGCAGGGTCAGTATAATAGAGAGGAGGAGGGTTTTCATGGTGGCTTTATGAAGTTGGAAAGGTGTGACGGTGTCGATGCAATGTGAGATCTTCACAGATTTTTCATAGAGAACCACAGCGGAAAAACACAAGGGGCACCACCGCCCAAATCGCCAGATAGACCGATCTCCCCAGTGGTTTACAACGCCTCCCTTCGTCGTGGATGAGGAATTGAACAGGAGGAAACAGAGAGAACGGAGGATAGCGGATGACGCTAAATTAACGGAACGTGGCTGGAGCGTCTCGCTCCAGGCCGTTGCCGGGGCATCTTGCCCCGAGTCTTTTCCTTCCAAAAACCGCACAACCACGCCCCATTCAGAGCGCACCCCGTCTTTCTCCGTTACCTCTGTTTCCTCCTGTTCCATCTCTTGGTGCCAGTTTCTAGCGGCAAGGACTGATGGAAATAAATCCTCGATCCGTCGCCCTCTATAACAACCGAGTTCTGATTTAGTCATCTGACAGATTTCCACCCGCAGGATCTATCTGTCAGGCAGTTACGGATAGAAGGTTTGCCGCCGCCTGTTTCAAATCTCCCTGCGGGTGCGGTAGCCACCCGGTCAGGTGGCTCACCCTGCCGTTCGGATCGCACGGCCATGCGGTCGATAATCCCATCAGGCTCGTCGGAAATCCGAATCGCCCGGTCGCTCGTCCAAATCCCTCGGTCGGTCGCCAAAACTCCCCGGTCGATGGTCGAAACGCTTCGGTCGGCTCTCCGAACGCCCCGGTCGATCATCCGAATTCACCGGTCGGCAGCCCAAAGGCCCCGGTCGGAGAGCAAAACGCGGCGGTCGATGGCGCAAACGCTACGGTCGGCAGTCCAAATGCTGCGGTCGCTTATCCAAACGGCTTGGTCGACGATCCAAGTTCAACCGTCGAGATCAGTCACAAGTGACTCTCCCCCAATCACCTGAAAGAAGGAGAGAGCCCAAAGCACAGTGAAAACGCCACTCTCCCGCCGCGCGCCGGCCCTCGGCAGGGATCGACCTGGAACTTGGCGACGCGGAGGGCGTGAGCACTCCGCTCAATCGTAGCTTCGGAGTCGATAATACCGCTGACTGGAGAGAGTCGGCGCTATGAAACGGGCGGTGAAGGACCGGAGGGGGGAGGTCGATGGGATGCCCATGGGTTTCCAGTCCTGGAGATCATCGGAGTACTCGAGCTGATGTATCCTACCTGGCGCGCAGGGGAACTGGAGGGAAACCGTGCCATCGGCGAGTCTCGTCACCGTGCTGGCGGTGGGACGGCTGGTGGCTAGGAGCGCATTCGTGCTGGCGATCCTCTCGGCAGCGTTGGAAAAGAGGTCGCCGTCAGCGTCGGCCAGACGGTCGTCGATCCCGACGACAAACGGAGCGCCGAGAGCGATCTCGCTGGTGTCCGGGATGCCGTCGTTGTCCCAGTCTTCCTGGATTGCGCGGACAATGCCGTAATCTCCGGCGATGTAGAGGACACCATTTTCATCCACATTCAAGTTCGCGGGGTATGTCGGACCAAGCGAATCGGGAATGGGCGGGGAGGATAGGCTTCCTTCGTAGAATGGCCCGCGGAGGGTGCCGACCGTGAGGTCTGGCGAAATTTTCCGGATCTTCCCGTTGCTTGATCGAGTATCGCAAACGTAGATGTTACCGATCCGGTCTGTGGTGATCGAAATCAGCTTTTCAAAGCGGGCTGTCGAGACAGGTCCATCAGTCCAGCCGGAATAGATGTTGCTGGCGATGTTAGTGACCATTCCATCCGCGCCGATCCTACGAATCCGGCCGTCACCCGTGCTCACGAGGATCTCGCCGGAGGCATCGCTGGCGACCGCCAGTGGATCATTGAATATTGTGGGGGAATCCGGGGCGTCATACGCGGGCACGATTGATTTAGCTCCCGGACCCGATATCCTGAGAATCTTGTCGCTCCACGAATCCGCGACAATATAATCTCCCGCAGGCATTGAAATGAGACCTTCGGGAGTCATGGAGCTGAAATGCCAGTCCGCGTCGACAGTGCCGGAAGTGTTGATGAACCGGATCCCGCCGCTGCCGCTGTCAAATGCAAACGCGATAGCAATTTTCCCATCCGGGGTCATTACCATGGAAGTGAAAGTCTGCGAGATGCTTCCCTGATGGAGCTGTGTCCAAGTGCCCCCTGCCAGCTTCCACAGTCCCCGGTAACTCAGGGCATAGAAATCCGAGTCATTGATGCGGATGAGATCGCCTGTGACGAATGAGGTGGTCCCCGGGACTTTTTCAAAGCGGGTTTCTTGCGCGGAGATTTTTATCACATCCAGCGAGGCAGATCGGGACTCCATGCCTTCCTTGGTGGCGAGGACCTTGAGAACGGTGTTTGCGGGGAAGTGACGCGGGCCTGTCCAGACCGGTGACTGTGGGGTGGGCTGGGTACCATCGATCGTATATCGGAAGACGCAGTTTGTTGTCGCGCTGACAATTTGGATGGGATCGTAAAGATCGCTGTAGCGGGAGGATAGCATCGGGTCGGAAACGTAGAGACCGGACCTCCAGGATGCGCTGTCGCTGGGCACCCAGCCGTTTCCAATTTTGATGGCGACGGCCCGAACGACCAAGTTGTGCCGGTTGATGAAAACGCCGGTTAGGGGATTATAGAGCAAGCTGCCCGTCGTGGGTTCCGAACCGTCGATCGTGTAGCGGATCTCTGCGCCTGGAGTGCTGGTGCTCAAACACCATGTCATGTAGTTGTTGGAGGAAGGGTGGCGGTCCAGTGCCACGGTGCCGGGCCTGACTTGGTAGAAGGCTTCGGCAGCAGGACCTGGAGGGAAATCAGCCCTGAATGCAGCAGCCTTGAGCATGAAAGGCTCGTTCTTTTGAATGGAGGTGCCGGCAGGAAAGACAGGACTCGTCCCATCGGGAAGGGTGCCGTCTGTAGTGTAGCGGATGATTGCACCCGGCACATCGGTGCGGATACTGTAAGAGAATCCACCGGTATAGGTATAGATGCCTGCAACCGGAGAGATCACAGGCGGCGGCAGCGTGTGAGGGGCGTCGATCCGGTAGATGCCCCCGCGGAAGTAGTCGGCGAAATAGATTTCCCCGGTTTCGTCCTTGCCGAAGGTGGAGATGTTATAGGTGGTATCCTTAAGCATTGCCACCCGCCCCCCGGCGGCGGGGTGTTCCATGGCCCAGATCCGGCCGGTCTCGAAATCTCCAAACAGATAGAACCCGTGCAAGCGGGGGTTGCTACCCCGATAGACGTGCCCGCCCGTGACGGATGCGCCGAGCGCTCGGCCGTATTCGAAGGCGGGTGACTGGAGAATTCCTGTGGTGTTTGTTTGGGCGATATAATCGAGTGTGCCTTCCTTGACAGACCAGCCAAAGTTGGTCCCCGCATTGATGGCGGCGGCCGGAATGAAATTGATTTCCTCGCGTTGTTGCTCGCCCACGTCGCCGATGAAAAGACCCCCGGTGAGTGAATCGAATGAGAACCGCCACGGATTGCGCAGTCCCCAGCAGAGTATCTCACGGGAGTTGGTAGGGCTGGTGGCGAAGGGATTCGAGGCGGGAATGGCATACGGAAGGCCAGGAGAGATATTGTTGACATCGATCCGTAGGATTTTGCCCAAGCGGTTGGTAAGTTTCTGGCTGTTCCGCTGTGGGTCGCCGGATCCGCCGCCATCGCCGATGGAGAGATAGAGAAAACCGTCGGGTCCAAAAACCAACTGGCCTCCGTTGTGGTTCGTATCAGGCTTCGGAGTGGTGAGCAGAATTTCCTCGGACAGTGGGAGGGCGACATTGGGATCCGCACTCATCCGGAATCGACTGAGCACGGTGGCACCGTCCCCCTTGCGGCAGTAGTAAATGTAAAAGCACTTTTTGACGGCGAAACCTGGTGGAAACGCAAGCCCCAGCAGACCCTGTTCGCCATAAGGTTGGATGCGATCGCCGACGTCCAGAAGGGGAGCGGGCAACAAGGCACCATTTTTGAGAATCTGAATTTTTCCAGACTGGCGAACGAGAAACAATCTGCCGGAACCATCCGCAGCGTTCTGGATATCGACAGTCTCGCCAACACCGCTCAGGACCGGAGTGAATGCAATCACCGGCCAGTTGGGTTCGGCGGCGACTGAGCTGGCGAAGGTGGCAATCCACACCAGCGCAAATATCAGAAAAACCCTGCCTTGGGCGGAACGCGATGCCATAGACGCGGAAGTTCGCTAGATTTCTGCGAAAGTCCAAGGCGATCTTCGCTTCACCGCAACGAATTCGGTGTTGGAACAGAAGGGCGGGAACGGTGCCAGCGGACAGGATGTCCGCGGCAAATGGCGCTCAGGATGAACGTGCTTCTTTGAATGGACGGGGCGTCCATTCCCCTTATTTTTTCTTCGCTTGGCTGAGGGCTTGGGAGAACCAGTCGTTGGTTGGCGCGGCGTTGGGGCGGAAGTCGGCGGTGCGGCCGGCGCCTTGAGGGCGGGGGCCGTTGTGGCGATTTCCTCCGCCGTTCGGGCGGGCGTCGCGGTCGTCGCCGGTGGAGCGGCGGTTGTCGAGGTCCACTTTGGACTTCATGGAGAGGGCGATGCGGTTGCGCTTCAGATCGACTTCGACGACGGTGACCTGGACTTTCTGGCCGACTTTGACGACTTCCGAGGCGTCGCGGATGAAGTGATCTGCTAGCTGAGAGACGTGGACGAGGCCGTCCTGGTGGACGCCGACATCGACGAAGGCTCCGAAGGCGGTGACGTTGGTGACGATGCCGGGAAGCTTCATGCCGATCTGGAGGTCGGACGGTTTTTCGACGCCTTCGACAAAAGAGAAGAGTTCGAATTGTTTCCGCGGGTCGCGGCCGGGTTTGGCGAGCTCGGCGACGATGTCTTTCAACGTGGGCAGGCCAACCTGGTCATCGACGTATTTTTGCAGGTCGATCTTCTTTCTAGCGGCTTCATTGCCGAGGAGTTCTTCCACTTTGCAGCCGACATCGCCTGCCATTTTTTCGACGAGCGGATAGCGCTCGGGGTGGACCGCGGAGGAGTCTAGCGGATGCTGGCCGCCACGGACGCGGAGGAACCCGGCGGCCTGTTCGAAGGCTTTTTCGCCGAGGCGCGGGACTTTTTTCAACTGCTCGCGGGAGGTGAAGGCTCCGTTTTCATTGCGGAAGGCGACGATATTCTCGGCGAGCGAGGCATTGAGGCCGGAGACGTAGGAGAGGAGTTGCTTGGAGGCGGTGTTGAGCTCGACGCCGACGGCGTTCACGGCGCTAACAACCGTGTCGTCGAGGCTGGCCTTGAGCGCGCGCTGATCGACATCGTGCTGGTATTGGCCGACGCCGATGGCTTTCGCGTCGATCTTCACCAGTTCGGCGAGTGGGTCCATCAGGCGGCGGCCGATAGAAACCGCGCCGCGGACGGTGACGTCTTCGTTAGGGAATTCCTCGCGGGCGACATCGGAGGCGGAATAGATGGAGGCACCGCTTTCGTTCACCATCACGACGGGGATGGAGGAGGGGAGCTTGAGTTTTTTAATGAACGCTTCGGTCTCGCGGCTGGCGGTGCCGTTGCCGATGGCGATGGCCTCGATGTCGTGCTTCTTGATGAGCGTGGTGACTTCGACGGCGGCTTCGTAGGCCTGGTTCTGCGAGCCGGCGGTGCAGTGGAGTACGGTGTGGTGGAGCAGCTTGCCGGAGCGGTCGAGCACGACCGTCTTGCATCCGGTGCGGAAGCCGGGGTCGATGGCGAGCAGGCGCTTTTCTCCGAGCGGCGAGGCTAGCAGGAGTTCGCGGAAATTGTCGGCGAAGACGGTGATCGCCGTTTCGTCGGCGCGTTTTTTTGCCAACAAGCGGGCTTCGGTTTCCATCGATGGCATCAGCAGGCGCTTGCATCCGTCCTCGACGGCTTGGGCAACGTGCTTGCCGGCTGGGCCCGTGGATTTCACGTAATCGGGTAGGGCGTTGGAAACGACGCGCTCTAGCGGAACCTCCACGCGCATGAGCAGGAAGCCTTCTTTTTCCCCACGGCGGATGGCGAGCATGCGGTGGGACGGAATGGAGTGGAATGGCTCGCTCCACTCGAAGTAGTCGCGGAATTTCTGCGCGTCGCCTTCTTCTTCTTTTCCATACATGATCTTCGAGGAAACGGTGGCGTCCTCTTCGTAAATTTTCCGGACGCGGCCACGCAGGGCGGCGTCATCGGCCACACGCTCGGCGATGATGTCGCGGGCACCGGCGAGGGCCTCGATGGTGGTCGGGACTTCCATTTCCGGGTTGAGGAACTTGGCGGCCTCCTCCTCGGGATTGGCGGCTTGGTTTTCGAAAATGAAATCGGCGAGCGGGGTGAGGCCGCGTTCGATCGCCTTGGTGGCGCGGGTCTGGCGCTTCGGGCGGAACGGGGCGAAGATGTCCTCCACGGCGTTCACGGTGAGCGCGGCTTCGAGCTTCTTTTTCAGCTCGGGGGTGAGGAGTGAGCGTTCTTCAAGGGATTTCAGGACGGCGGTGCGGCGCGAATCGAGCTCGGCGAGCTGGAGCATGCGGTCGCGGATCGTGGTGATCTGGACTTCGTCGAGCGAACCGGTTTGTTCCTTCCGGTAGCGGGAAATGAAGGGAACGGTGCCGCCCTCGGCGATGAGCTTGGCGGTGGCGGAGACAGAGGAAAGGGAAATCCCGGTTTCGCGGGCGATGGCTTCAAGGTGGGTCATGCGGACAGGAGATCTAGAGGAGCCCGGCGGGGTGGGCAAGAAATTGGGCCGGGGAAATTTTTGGGGTGAGGGGTGATTTTGGTTGAAATGGGTGAGGGGCGATGCGGAGGATTCGAAATCAGGCGTTGTCGAGAATCCGATTTTCGTGTATCTGGATTCCATGAAAACGACGATTGATATTCCTGAACAGGCGCTGGCGGATGCCATGCGTTTCACCGGAGCGAAGACGAAGCGGGAGGCAGTGGTGAAGGCGATTGAGGATTACAACCGGCAGCAGAAGGTAAAGCAGCTCATTTCATCGCTCGGGACCTGGGACATGGCCACGAACGAAGAGATAGAAGCCGGTGACCTGATGGAAATCGAGACGCGGCAAAAGAACCTTCCAACTCAACCATGAGTGGCCACGTTCTGATCGATAGCTCTGCCTGGATTTCCGCTGCCCGGGAGGGTAGCGACGGGACGCTTCGGGATGAGGTCAGCCGCCTATTGCAACTTGAGAAACTGGCTCTGACCGGACCGGTGTGGACGGAACTCTATCAAGGAATCCGGGGCAAGCGCGAGGAAACGGAACTCCAGCGACTGCGCGATTCATGCGAATGGCTGGACTTTGACTCACTTTGTTGGGAAATGGCGGCGAGGAATGGCCGGGCCTGCCTACGGGCCGGAGTGAATGTGCCATTTGGCGATCTACTGGTGCATGCCTGCGCGCGCCGTTATCGGGTGAAGCTGCTACACTGTGACAAGCATTTTGAGATGATCGATGTGGCTTGTCCGGCTTGAAGGGGGGCTATCGAATGCTTGCACGGATTCTGGTTTTGATGGAGACAGGGATAGCATTCGCATCGGGAAATTGCCTTTAAAGATGAAATCGACCTATCGAATTATTGCAGCAGTCGGCGGCATCTCAATGTTTCTTGCCGGATGTGCGACTCAGCCGGCAACTGTCACCGCCAGCTCGACGGCAACGACGGCAGATTGGAAAATCGGTGAATACTCCGTCGCATTTCGAGCCGGCCCTGCAACGTCTCAGAAATCTTTTTCATCCTACGAAGTCTCTCGCAAGTTTGAGACTCTAAGTTATCCGAGCTCGATCGCGATTGAGAGCGCTCAATCATTGGATTGGTTTCGATACAACCCGAAGTCAACACCGGTCGAATTCGTGAAACTCTTCACCAGCAGTTCTGGTAAAACACTATTGATTGTCGAAGAAGTGCCGAATGACTGCGGACCTTGTGAAAACTGGATTCTGATAAGAGGGGAGGATGACAGTCTGATACACGACTATCTCGTTTTGCCTTCGAGGCTGGTTAAGCCGGACGATGTTTTTGAGGAGGCTCCGGCAGTCACCAAGGTTACCGAGCATGAAATCAGCTTCCGATACTCGGATGGGAAAAATCGCACGATGACTGTAAAGGAGCTCGTGAAGCCAGACAAGCGTCCTACCTTTCCCGGCTGATCAAGTGCGACCTCATGACGGCACGTCGGCACCGCAGTTCCAGCACTCGGCGTAAACGCCATCCACGCTTTCGCCGCAGCTGGGGCAAGTCCAATCCGGGGGCTTGGGGGCAGCGGCATCCGTTTCGCGGTAGTTGCGGATGATTTCGCGGGCGCGGGGTTCGTCCAGATTGTCCAGGATCCAGAGTTCCGGATAGACTTGTGTGTAAGGAACTTCACCGGCGAGGCCGGAGGCACCGGCGTTGCGGATCTCGCAGGGAATGCCCTCGCTATCGAGTAGCGACTTCATGTGGCCGACGATGGTGAAGTCGATGTTTTCGAAGACGAGCCGCATTTGCATGGACGATGTTGGTTCCATCAGGCGGTCGTGTCGAGGTCGGGCTGTTTGAGCCGCTATGACAACCGTGCCACATCCGGCGTTTCTGGCACGCCTTTCAGGGTGCTGATATCTCGGGCGGGCAAAACCCCGAGGTGGTCGCTATCGCTCGACCCCGGGCTATCTTCTGTAATCCCTATCGGGATAAGGAACGCGGCATTGTTAGGGCTCCGATTCTTAAGGGCGTCCGCCCTGGGCCTTACGCCGTCACCGCGCTGCGGTCGTCATTCAGGCCGCTCTTCTCGATGAAGTAGTCGTAGCCGCCGGTGTATCTCGTGACCAGCGCGCCTTTTTCCGGGTCCTTCTCGTTGCGGGTGACGTGGAGGGTCGTTTCCGCGAGGGTCCGGATGAAGTGGACGTCGTGGGAAATGAAAACGAGCGTGCCTTCGTAGTTTTTCAGGGCCTGCACCAGCGAGTCGATGGAGAGGATGTCCAAGTGAGTCGTCGGCTCGTCCATCAGCAGGAGGTTCGGCGGATCGACGAGGAACTTGACGAGGTTGAGGCGGGATTTTTCACCACCGGATAGAACGCCGCAGCGTTTCTCGACATCGGTGCGGCGGAAGAGGAATGAGCCGAGGATGGAGCGGGCTTCCTCCTCGCGGAGAGTGGTGCACGCGGCGAGGACCTCCTCGAGCACGGTGTTGTTCTCGTTGAGCGATTCGGAACGGTGCTGGCTGTAGTAGCCGATCTTGGTGGCGTAGCCGGGTTCGCGTTTGCCGGCGTTGATTTCCAAATGACCTGCTAGAATCTTGATGAGGGTGGATTTGCCCGCGCCGTTAGGTCCGACGAGCACCATGCGGTCGCCACGCTCGATGGTGAGGTCGAGGTCCTTGTAAATGCGCTTGTCGCCGTAGGACTGGCCGACTTTGGAAAGCTCGATGACTTTCTGGTTGGAGCGCGGTGGCTGGGGGAAGGCGAATTTGAAGGGCTTCCTCGGAGTGCGCGGTTTCTCGATGCGGACGAGCTTTTCCAAAGTCTTGATGCGCGACTGGACTTGCGCGGCCTTTGATCCGACTTGGCGGAAGCGGTCGATGAATTCCTGGATATGTTCGATCTCCTTGTTCTGATTCCGATAGGCTTGGACCTGCTGGTCGTAGCGGGCTTCGCGTTGTTCGAGGAAGGCGCTGTAGTTTCCGGTGTAGGAAATGAGCGAGGCGGCGTCGGGATCGATTTCGACGACGGTCTCGATGATGGTGTCCATGAAGTCGCGATCGTGCGAAATCATGAGGATGGCGCCGGAGTAGTTCAGCAGGTAGCGCTGGAGCCAGAGGAGCGAGATCAGGTCGAGGTGGTTCGTCGGCTCGTCAAGCATGAGCAGGTCCGGCTCCATGGTGAGGAGTTGGGCGAGATGGGCGCGCATGACCCAACCACCGGAATATTCGCGGGCGGGTTTGTTGAAGTCCTCGCTCTTGAAACCGAGGCCGTGGAGGATTTTCTTGGCCTTCGGTTCGAGCTGATAGCCGTTGAGCGCGGTGAATTGGTCTTGGGCGTGGGCGAACTCGGGGCTCGATAGGTCGCCGGATTTTTCCCCTTCGCGGATGGTGCGGAGCAGGCCGATCATCTCGGGAGTGATGCCCATGGCGATTTCCAGAATCGTCTCATCCGTCGGCTCGCCGGCTTCTTGCGGGAGATAGCCGGTGACAGCATATTCGTCGCGCTCGATTTTGCCTTCGTCCGGCGAATCCTCGTCGAGGATCATGCGGAAGAGCGTGGACTTGCCGGCGCCGTTCGGGCCGACGAGGGCGACGCGCTCACCCCAGTTGATGGACATTTCCGCCTCGCGGAGGAGTGTGCGGCCGCCGAGAGTTTTGGTAAGCTTGTGAATCGTGAGCACGCGGGGGGTGTAATGGAGGATGCTCGAGGGGGCAAGGATTTCGGCAGGAAGCCGGGAACATAAGGAAATGCCAGCTATTGACCTTGACGAATCGGGGGGCGGGCGGGCTTTATTGCGCATCCTCATTACACGCATGCGATTCCCAACCAATCCCTCCCTTCTCATGCCGAGTGGCGTGGGACAATTCGCCGCTCTCACCTCTCTGGCACTCGTCGCGATGGTCGGAACATTGCACGCGCAGGATTTCGAGGGGAAAAATATTTCCGAAGTGACGATCCGCTACAACGGCGCAAAAACCGTGGATGAAGCCCGCTTGCGCAACCTGATGGCCTCAAAGGCCGGCTCCACCTATCGTTCGGAGAGCTTGGACCAGGACATCAAGGCGCTCTTTGAATCCGGTCTGGTCGATGATGTGCGTTTCCTGGCCGAGCCGGTTGGCAACAGCGTGAAACTCATCGCCGAAGTCACCACCCGCCCAGCGCTCGGTGGCGTGGGATTCGTGGGAAACACGATTTTCACCGATCAAAAGCTGGCGAAGGAGTCGAAGATGAAGGCCGGCGGCGCACTGAGCGACGAGCAAATCCTCGAAGCCCGGCGCAACATCGAAAAATACTATCAGGGCTACGGCTACCCCGATGTCACCGTCAGCCACCGCACTCAGGCAACCGGCCAGGCGGGCCTTTCCGACCTGATTTTCGTGATCGACGAGGGTTCGAAAAACGAGATCCGGCGTATCCGTTTCGAGGGGAACAATGCCTTCACGGATCCTGAGCTCCGCAAGGAAATGAAGGTGAAGGAAAAAGGCTGGTTCTCATGGCTAACGAAATCCGGTCGCTTCGAGTCCGACCAGTTGGCAGGCGATCTTGACGCCATCCTCGATTACTATCGTAGCAAGGGATACCTTCGCGCGAGCAGCCCGGGCATGCGCCGCGAGCCGGTAAAAGATGGCCGCGTGGATCTCATTATCCCCATCGTCGAGGGTGAAAAATACACCGTCGCGGGAGTGGGCTTCGGCAAGATGACCGTTTTCAAACCCGAGGAACTCTATCCGGCGCTCACCCTCAACACGAACAACGCTTATTCGTCCAAGAAGATGCGCGACGACATCACGATGATCCGCAGCTACTATGGATCTCGTGGATACGCCGATGCTCTGGTCACTCCGGACATCCGCGATGCAGGACCTAACCGGGTGAGTATCGTCTATCGGATCACCGAGGGTTCCCGTTTCAAAGTCGGCCGCGTGAACATCAGCGGCAACACCAAGACCCAGGACAAGGTCATCCGCCGGGAAATCCCGCTCAAGCCGGGTGACATGTTCAACTCGGTGGAACTCGAGACCACCAAGACCCGTCTGGAAAACCTCCAGTATTTCAGCGAAGTCCAGACGAACGGTTCGCCCGGCGGCTCCGGCTATCGTGACGTGAATGTGCTGGTCGAGGAAAAAGCCACTGGTTCCGTCGGCGTGGGTGCTGGATTCAGCTCGATCGACAGCATTGTCGGATTTGTCACGTTAGAGCAATCCAACTTCGACCTCTTCAACCCATGGAACTTCACCGGTGGCGGCCAACGTTTTGCGATGAGCCTCCGCGCGGGTGCCGAGCGTTCCGAGTTCACCCTCTCCCTCACCGAGCCCTGGTTCATGGACCAACAGCTCGCCCTCGGCGGCGAACTGTTCTTCAAGCAGTCCACCTATTTCAGCGACTACTACGAGCAAACGAACGTCGGTGCCGCGGTCTCTCTCAGAAAACCTCTGGGCAAAAAAAGCTCGATCCGTGGTGAATACCGCCTCGAACAGGTGACGATCGACTCGGAAGTGAATGAGAAGGATTACGTCAATAAGAACTTCCCAGGCGACAACGGTGACAACTCTCAGCTCGCCGACGATCTGATCGGTGGCGATTTCGTTAGAAGCGCGCTGGCCGCGAACTACATCTACGACAGCCGTGACAGCACCGTGCAGGCCCGCAGCGGGCACAAGATCGATGCCGGATTGACCTTCGCAGGTGTTGGCGGGGATGTGAACACATTCACCGTCTCCACCCAGGCGCAGAAATATTGGAACCTGAAATGGGACTCCATCTTCTCCCTCAACGGCGAGCTTGCCGTGGTGGATAGCGTGAACGGCGAAGACATTCCGATCTTCGAACGCATGTTCCTCGGCGGTGGCCGCACGTTGCGTGGTTTCGAATTCCGCGATGTTGGACCCCGTGATACCGAATATACCAAAGAGGTTTTCGGCGGAAACTCGCTGGGCTACATTACCGCCGAATACACCATCCCCATCATTGAAACCGTGCGTGCTGCGGTATTCTCCGACACGGGATTTGTAAATGCGGACAGCTGGGATCTTGGGCTCAGTGACATTTACAGCGACGTCGGTGTCGGCATCCGCTTGAAGCTTCCGATCAGCCCGCTGCCGCTGGCCCTCGATTACGCAATTCCAGTTTCCACACCCGACTCGGAAGCGGATAAAGGCGGCCAGTTCAATTTCTCGCTTCAGTATAACTACTGATCAGCGAAAACTCTACCAACCGGCCGTCGCTTCCCGCGGCGTGCCGGTTTTTTCGTTTGGTAAACGTCCCTGCCAATGTTTTGGCTAGGTTGCATCTTCTTCCCAACTGGACAACATCGGTCGATCGGGCTAAGTAAACACATGGGTTCTCCACTTGTGATCACCGGCGAAACCTCATGGACGCGTATGAGCGAAGGTATTGAGAAAGTAAAAGCTCGGCTCCGCCGCGCCACCGCGCTGCTAGAGGCTGCCGGTCTGCCGTATGCCGTCATCGGCGGAAACGCGGTTGCAGCCTGGGTATCCCGCGTGGATGCCTCGGTCGTGCGCAACACACGAGACGTGGATCTCCTCGTCCGCCGCGAAGACATGGATGCCATCGTCAAGGTGATGGAGAGTGGAGGCTTTATCCATCGCTCTGTTTCCATTCTAGGAGGAAAGGGCCGCATCGAGATGTTTCTGGATGGTCCGCAAGCAAAGGCACGAGATGGGGTGCATCTGATTTTCTCAGGCGAGAAGGTGAATCCGGAATCTCCTGAACCATCTCCCCGCGTGGAGGAAATCGACGCTTCCCACTCGGAGTTTCGTCTCCTCGACCTTAATGCCCTTGTGACCATGAAGCTGACTTCCAATCGCAGAAAAGATCAGGTGCATCTGCTGGATATGATCGAGATAGGGATGCTCGACGAAAGCTGGCTCACGCGTGTTCCCCAATCGCTTCGGGATCGATTGCAAATCCTTCTCGAAGATCCGGAAGGTTAGGCCCGGCTCCTGGCAACTGCCGCCACGGCGTCCGCCACACGCATGCCGTCCATGGCCGCGCTGACGATGCCGCCGGCGAAACCAGCGCCTTCGCCGCAGGGAAAGAGTCCATGGATTTCGGGATGTTCGAGGTTGTCGTCGCGGCGGGGAATTCTAACCGGTGAGCTGGTCCGGGTTTCAAATCCTAACAAAAGCACCTCGCGGGAGATGTAGCCGTGCATCTGCCGACCAAACAAGCGCAGTCCCTCGTTCATCCGGCTGTTGATCCACGACGGCAGTAATTCGTGAAGAGGTGCGGAACGGGTGCCGGGGAAATAACTGGTGTCCGGCAGATCTGCGGAGAGTTTTCCTGCAATGAAATCCGTTACTCGCTGGCCCGGTGCGACCTGGCCACCACCACCGGCGATTTTTGCGGCGCGTTCGAGGTTCTTTTGAAAGACCAAGCCTGCGAGGATGCCATGCTCCTTCACCAGCGGTGCGAGATCCTCTGGCTCGACGGTGGAGATCATCCCGGAGTTGGCAAACGGGGAATCGCGACGCGAGAGACTCATGCCGTTCACCACCACTTCATCATTCTCCGTCGATGCGGGAACGATCCAGCCGCCCGGGCACATGCAGAACGAATGCACGCCGCGGCCGCGGATCTTGGTGGCTAACCGATAGCGTGCGGCTGGCAGAAGCCGCGGTCGTTCCTGACCGGGATGGAGGTGATACTGCACCTGATCGATGAACGGTTGGGGATGCTCGATGCGGAAGCCAACAGCGAATGGCTTGGCTTCCAACAGAATTTTTTTCGCCGCCAACAACCGATAGATGTCTCGTGCGGAATGGCCGGTGGCGAGAATCACCGAGTCTGCCAGAATTTCCTCACCACTGCCGGTGACCACGCCGCGGAGGTGATTTTCGTGGATGAGGAAATCGGTGACCTTCGTTTGGAATCTAACTTCTCCGCCGGCGGCAAGGATGGACCGGCGGATCGCCTTCACGACGTTGGGTAAAAGGTTCGAGCCAATGTGCGGATGGGCGTCCGTCAGGATGACCTCAGGCGCGCCATGGGCGACGAGCACTTCGTAAATCTTGGCCACCGGTCCGCGTTTGGTGGCGCGGGTGTAGAGTTTTCCATCGGAAAACGTTCCGGCACCGCCTTCGCCGAAGCAGTAATTCGACTCCTCGATGACCCGGCCCTCGCGGAGGATGGGTGCGAGGTCAAAGCGACGGGCGCTGGCGTCCTTACCTCGCTCTAGCAGAATCGGCTTCTGGCCGTTTTCCAAACACCGCAGCGCGGCGAACATTCCCGCCGGTCCGCATCCGACAATAATGACATTGCGGGCGCCGGCCGGCAGCGCGGAGGCGGACCACTGCGGCGTGATGTCCGGCGGCAGGGGAGTATCTAACGAGACATCGAGCCGGAGCTGGACCTTGACCGCGCGCTGGCGTGCATCGATGGAATGCTTGCGCAGCTTCACCCCGCCGATGCGGGAAACGGGGACGCCAAGCTTGAGCGCCGCAGCGGTGCGGCGGGCACTGTGGTCCTCGGATTTTTCCAACGGAAGGACGATGTCGACGGTTTCTATCAGTGTGTCCAAGATGATTGATAGGGATGTGACGGTCAGCCGCGGATGCTTCGTTTTCTGCCCTCATCATCGACGCTGACGAAGGTGACACGGTTGGAGAAAATCGGATGGTGCCCGGCTTTTTCATCGAAAACCTTCACCTGATAGGTCGTGCTGGTGTTGCCTTCCTTCTCACAGATGCAGGAAATTCTCAAGATGGTGCCATCTCGCACGCTATGGTGGAATTCCACCGTGTCCATGGCGACGGTGACGAACTGACAATGCGGGAAATCGAGGCTGGCGGCGATCCATGATGCCTCGTCGATCCATGCCAGCAGCCGGCCACCGAAGAGAAAGCCGTAGTGGTTCAGATCACCGGGAAGAACGAGGCGGTGCGTTTCCATGATCTCACCAGCGGCGGCGTTTTGGGTCCCGGTAGATGAGGGCGTCCAGAGAGAAATTTCCCGCACCTGCAAGAATGATTGCGATCATCGGGATCAGATACATCAGGGAAAGTTCCTTGGTTTCAATGAGGGTTGGTCCGTTGAGAAACCAAGGTGCGGCGCCCATCCGGCCGAAGGCAGCGACCACCATGCAGAATCCAAGAACGAAAGCTGCGGGACGGGTGGCGAAGCCCACAATGATCATGGCTGAAGCAACCACCTCCGCGCCGATGCAGGCCAGCAGGCATCCTGGTGCCCACGTCGTTGGCAGGAAATCCGGGACATAGAAAAAATCCTTGATGGTCGCATAGTTTTTGATTTTCGGCACTCCGTGGCCGATGAGCATCATGAGCCCGACCATGACGCGCAGTGCGAGAAATCCGATGGAAGCGGTAACGTCGCGGGTGCCGCAGTCGAAGAGAAATTGTTTCATGAAGGATTGGCTGGCGGCGCTTGTTTCGCAGAAATCGTAATCCGTTTCAGCCGATCATCGCCGTCCGGGGAATGTGAAGCGATCTGCGGATCATCGGCGAGGATATTGTGCACGAGCCGACGGTAGTAGGCGTTGAGGGGGCGGATTTGGAAGGGCTTGCCAGTCGCCTTCACGCGCTCGGCGATGCCGCGGATCTCCTCGTTGAGCTGGTCCTCCTGGATGGAACGGAAGTGCGAGCAATCCACTTTGACGCGCTCGGCCTTGGGTGAATGTCGGCGCAGGATGCGGTTGACGAGGTATTGCAGGTCATCCAGGCGATCGCCGTCTTTACCGATGATGGCCTCGCTTTCGCCCGAATGGATCTGCAAACAGGGTCCGTCGTGAGTTTCCTGGGCCTCGATCGTGGCGGTGAAGCCGAGATGCCCGAGCATGGTATCGAGGATGCGGGTCGCTGATTCCACCGTGTTCATGGCGGGAGTCTAATCACATCCTCGTCGTGGTCAATCACCTCAGCCTTGTTTATCCTCGAAAAGCGCAGCGATTTGATCGGCGTGTTGAGCGAGTTTCAACTTTTCATCGCTGGTGAATTCGTAGGGGACGTACTTCCCGATACCCAGTGTGCCGATGACCGAATCGTTTTTCGACGAGAAAACGGGTACTGCGATCGAGCCGGAAACGCCGGTTTGGCGGGCGTCCTGCTTTGCCACTCCACCGAGGTCCTGCTGGAGATTGCAAAGCTCGACCGGTTGCTTGCTTTCGGCTGCCGCGCCGGCGATACCTTTTCCGAAAGGGATGAAGGAGATTTTTTCCAAAAGGCTTTCAGGCACGCCGGTCTGCACGACGAGGCTCAGGTTCCTGCCGTCCTCCGAGCGGTGGATGGTGCCTGTTTGACAGGCGAATTCCTCCAGGATGGAATTGAGCAGCGACTCCCATGTTTGAATGTCAGACATACCGGAGAACTATCATCGGTTAGTCATCCCGTCACCCCCCTTTTAGGCAGAATTTCGAGCTTGGCATCTTTCGGGTTATCAGCCAAACCCGTCGGCACATGAAGAAACCCAATTTGTTGATTTCCGCACTGGTCATCGGCGTTCTCTCCTGTCAGAACGCATTACTTATGGCCGCTGAGACTAAGGTAAAAGAGGAGGTGTACGGAAAAATGCCCGATGGCCATGAAATCAAGATTTTCACCCTGACCAACAAGAACGGCCTCGTTGCCAAAGTCACCGAATATGGAGCTATCCTCGTTTCCCTCGAAGCTCCGGACAAGGCCGGAAAAATCGTGGATGTCACCCACGGCTATGACACCCTGGCGGGCTGGCTGACCAACAGTCAGTATTTCGGAGCCACCGTTGGCCGCTTCGGCAACCGGATCAAGGACGGGAAATTCACCCTGGATGGCAAGGAATACTCGCTGGCGGCTAACAACAGCCCCGGTGACATCCCGTGCCACCTCCACGGTGGGCTCAAGGGCTTCGACAAAGTCGCCTGGACTGGCAAAACCGTCGGCAGCAATGGCGTCGAGTTCACCTATCTTTCGAGAGACGGCGAAGAAGGCTATCCCGGCAACCTGACGGTGAAAGTAACCTATCGCCTCGATGATGAAAACCAGCTCAAGTGGCAGGCCGTTGCGACCACCGACGCCCCGACAATCCTCAACATCGTCCAACACACATACTGGAATCTTTCCGGAGACCCCAACACCAGCATCAACGACCATGTCCTGACGCTCGACGCGGACCATTTCCTTCCCACCAATATCGGTTTGATCCCCACTGGAGAAATTGCTCCCGTCGCCGGAACACCGATGGATTTCACCAAGCCCACCGCCATCGGTGACCGCGTGGATGCTGACTTTGAAGCCCTGAAGCTCGGAGGTGGATACGACCACGCATGGGTGGTCAAAAAGGGCACTGGCGTCCGTCTCAACGCCCGCGTGAAGGATCCGAAATCCGGTCGAGTCATGGAGGTTTCGAGCGACCAGCCTGCCATTCAGTTTTATGGAGGAAATTTCCTCGACGGCAAATCGATCGGCAAGGGTGGCGTCGCCTACGCCAAGCGCACCGCCTTCGCGCTGGAAACCGAGAATTTCCCCGATGCTCCTAACAAGCCTGCATTTCCTTCGCCGGTGCTCCGTCCGGGAGAGACCTACTCGCACTCGATGATCTTCAAGTTCTCCGCTGAGTAATCTTCAAGCCGCCGCTACAGTCGATAAAATCCACCCTAGGCGTCGCAGATGCGGACTCCCTGCCCTCGACGCGCGACGCCACTTTCCTAACGCCAATTAGAAACCTGATACCAACATGCTGAATTCATTCGTTTTTCCAGTGATCGCCGCAGTCAGCGGCAGCGGAGGCGGCGGCATGGGAAGCGGTCTCAAGTTTGATCTCAACGTAGTCGACTGGGTGATCCTCGCCATTTATCTGGCATTCGTCATCGGCATTGGTTTTGCGCTGAAGCGCCAGTCCAAGACAGCGGAGGATTTCCTTCTGTCGGGCCGTTCGATTCCGGGCTGGATCACTGGTCTCGCCTTTATTTCCGCAAACCTTGGCGCGCAGGAACTGATCGGAATGGCAGCATCCGGTGCCGAATATGGGATCATGACTTCCCATTTCTACTGGGTGGGGGCTATTCCGGCGATGGTGTTCCTCGGTATCTTCATGATGCCGATGTATTATGGCTCCAAAGCGAAGTCGGTGCCTGAGTATTTGAAGATGCGCTACGACGAGCGCACTCGCGTTTTCAACTCGGTCTCGTTCGCTTTCATGACGATCTTTTCTTCCGGCATTTCGATGCACGCGCTCGCCGATTTGCTATTCACACTTGTGGGGTGGAATTATTATGGCTGGCTGGTCGTGACCTCAGTGATTGTTCTCGCCTACGTGCTCAAAGGTGGCTTGAGCTCGGCGATTTACAACGAAGTGCTGCAGTTCTTCATGATCGTCTTCGGGATCGCACCGCTCGCCTATCTTGCTTTGAAAAATGTCGGTGGCTGGGACGGACTCGTCACGAAGCTGCAGGCATCGCCTCTCGGCGACGGCTCCGTTCATTCATGGGCGCAGACCGCAACCGGTGCAAATCCGATGGGAGTTCCCTGGTATGGGATCATCTTCGGCCTCGGCTTTGTCCTCTCCTTCGGCTACTGGACCACCAACTTCGCGGAAGTGCAGCGCGCCTTGGCGGCCAACTCGATGGGAGCCGCACGTCGCACGCCGATTGTTGGTGCGATTCCGAAGATGTTGTTTCCGGCGATCGTGATTCTTCCCGGCATGATTGCCTACGCGTTGACGATGGATGGCCCTGGCAGTGGTTATGCCATTCCCGCCAAGCTGGATGCCAATGGAGTGGCGATGCTCGATAGCGCCGGAAGGACCATCATGAATTACAATCAGGTGCTGCCCTCGATGATCCTCAACTATTTTCCTAACGGACTGCTGGGTCTGGCACTCACCGCGCTCATGGCATCCTTCATGTCAGGCATGGCTGCAAACGTTACCGCGTTCAATACCGTTTGGACATACGATCTTTATTCGCAGATGTCCGGAGGGAAAAAAACCGATCGGGACCTGCTGAACATGGGCAAGCTTGCCACCATTGCAGGCATCATCCTGGCCATGGGCTGTGCGCTGATTGCAGCGAAATACAACAACATCATGGCGATCCTGCAGTTGGTCTTCGGCTTCGTGAACGCACCCTTGTTTGCCACATTCCTGATGGGCATGTTCACCAAACGTTCGAATAATGCAGGAGCATTCTGGGGCCTGCTGATCGGCACCGGGACCGCGGTCATTTTCCATGGTTTGTCTTGGGTGACGGGAAATGCGCCCGGTGTCAAAGGCGCATGGATTTCCCAGATGTTCGAGTATCCGAAAGACCTCTCGCAGAGCTTCATGGTGGCCATCGTCGCCTTCAGCGTAACCTTCCTCATCAATTTCGTCCTCTCGTTCACCACCGGGCGCAATAAAACCGATGAGGAACTCGCTGGCTTGGTCTATTCCCTCACACCCAAGCAACTGTCAGGCCACGAACCATGGATCCTGCGACCGGCGGTGCTCGGGACGATCGTCATGATCGCAGTGATCATCCTCAACATCATCTTCTGGTAATTCCAACCAACCACTACTTCCATGGACCTTCGACTTCCAATTGGCATCATCTTCACACTCTATGGGTTCATCCTGATCGGGTATGGCCTTTTCACCCGGGCTTCGGAGATCTACACGAAATCCCTCGGTATCAACGTGAACATCTGGTGGGGAGTCGTGCTGCTCGTCTTCGGGCTTGTCATGTATTTTTTCGCGAAGAGGAGCACGAAATCCTGATCTCCCGACGTTAATCCGGCGTGAAACTCAGCACCTACACCGGCGGCTTCGTCCAGACGAATGGCTATTTGATCGAAACTCCTGATGGAAACCTGCTGGTTGACGCGCCGGAGGGAGTGACGGAATGGATCGCCAATCGCGGCGTGCGCGTGGATCACGTGCTGCTAACACACCAGCATTACGACCACGTCACCGATGCCGCAGCGCTGCGGGAAGCCGGGGCGAAGCTGCATGCGATGGAGGAATATTCCAAGGATCTCACGCTGGAATCCGCGGCACGTGGTTGGGGGCTGCCGATCTCGGTGGAACCCTATCAGATCGACGAGCGCTTCGGAATGGGTGGGCCTCTCATGCTAGCTGGCTTGGAAATTTCACTCGCCCACATACCCGGTCATGCGACGGATAGTGTGGCGTTCCACCTCATCGGCCATGGAGTCGTGTTTTCAGGAGACACGCTTTTTGCAGGATCCATTGGACGCACGGATCTGCCGGGAGGCAGCACTGAGCAGCTGTTGGATGGAATCGCAAAACATCTGATGACCCTGCCTCCGGAAACCAAAATATTTCCCGGCCACGGACCAGGAACCACCGTGGGCGAAGAAGCCGTTGGAAATCCCTATCTGGGGTAACTGTCCGGGTCAGTTGTGTTCTGTCGCATCATCCGCGATGGCAAGAGTGGACTGAGCTGCGGTTGCATTTCCCAATCCTGGAATGACCCGGCGGACGAGTTTTTTCAAACCGGACTCGGCAGCTTCCAGATCAGCTTCCGCCTGGCGCACGGCTTTTTCCCAAGCAGGAGCAAATCCCGGTGCCTGCTCACGCATGGAGCGGATGGCGATCTCATGGATTTGCAGAAGTTTCTGCTCGGCACGGCCGGGTTTCTGTTGGAGCGCGGCATTGTTCACCCGCAGCGTTTCGTTTTGTTTGCGGAGCGATTCGAGTTCGACTTGAAGGGATTCGTTGCCACTGGCGTTGATTTTCAGCTGGGTGTTGAGGTGACTCTGGAGGTTTTTCATTTCCTCTTCGACACGTTTGAGATCACGGCTAACGGCGCGGCGGGCTGAGAATCCCGCTTTCCAAATGAAAGCCGCAATGAGCAGGCCGAGCAGGAGGCCCCAGGTGAACGGGTTTTTCAGAACTTCGGTAAGTTGATCCATGGTGTGAGGGAATTAAGGTTTGCTCGACGGTTTATCAACCGGTTTCTGTGCAGCCCCGTCACTGTCTTTCAGAGCAGCCTGCACGTCATCCGTCAGATCAGGCGCTTGTTTGCTGTAGAGCACGAAGGGAACGCCGGTGTTGGTGTTGCCAGAGCTGTCGAAAATGGTATCGAAGCCCTTTTCTTTCGCAATCTTGTTCGAGACTTTCACGATCCGGTCGAGAGACACACGCATCCCTGCGACCATCTTTTTGTTGATGATTTTCTCCTTTTCACCTTTGAAGCTCTCGAATTCCTGCTGGAGTGTTTGGGCTTCCTGACGCTTGATTTCGTAACTGCGAGCGAGCTTTTTTCCGGTCGCCTCATCAAGCGGATTGTTCTTGTCTGAGAGTTGGGCTTGGAGCGTTTGGAGTTCGGTGAGGATTTTCCGAAGCTGGTCGGCACGCTCGTCCTTCATGATGTCGTCCCGCTCCTTTTTGATTTCCTGCTGCAAAGAGACGGTGGAAGGAAGCGCGACGTAAATGTCCTTCACACGGACCAGCGCGAACCGTGGTGCAGCTGAGGCCGCAACGGCGGTGGCAAAAAGCGTGAGGCAGATGGCTTTGAGAGGGTTCATGCTCGTCGGCACGATGGACGGACACGCTGGCAATGTCGATATCAGATCCTCTGGCTCAGTTGATGATCGGGAATTGGAAAATCACGGTTCGCCGATGTCCTCGTTCCAGAGTTCCGGTTTGTCGGCGATGAATCGGGTCATCATTTCGATGCATTCCGGGTCGTTGAGCACTTCCAGGCTGACGCCGCGGGACTTCAGATGCTCCTCGTCGCCCATGAACGTGACGTTTTCGCCGATGACAACCTTGGGAATTCCGTAAAGAAGGATGGCCCCACTGCACATGGGGCAGGGGGAGAGGGTGGTGTAAATGATGCATTCCCGATAGACCGCCGCACTTTGACGGCCAGCGTTTTCGAGCGCATCCATTTCTCCGTGGAGCGTCGTACTGCCGTGTTGAACGCGCTGGTTGTGCCCGCGGCCGATGATTTTCCCCTGATGGACGAGCACGCTGCCGATCGGGATGCCGCCCTCCGCCAATCCCTTGCGGGCCTCGTCAACTGCCGCTTGCATGTAGGTGTCCATACGCTTGAATATGCAGATGGCAGGCCGCCTCCGCGATAAAAAGCACCAAACGGCACGGAAATTGCCTAATGAATCTCCCACCCTTTCGAAAATATGCCCAAAGTCCGTCTAGCAGGAACCGTTCGCGGTGAAAAGGATCCCAATCGGGAAGTCCGTGCCCGTCTTTTATATAGCCTCTTCAGCAAAGGCTGGGACATCTACAATTCCAACGGCGACCAGCGAATCTCCCTCTCCAATATCGAGCGCAAAATCATCGAGTCCGATGCCTTCGTGTTCACCCCCGGTGCCACCCTCGAAGATCTTTTCAAAGCCGTCTCCGTGTTCGTCGGCTACCAGACGCTCGATGTCCATCTTTCGGGAAAACCGACCGTCCTGCTCAATTCCGACCATTCGTGGGACCGCCTCTTCTCGTTGCTCGCCCATTTAAACAAACTAGGCACGGTCAAGCAGAACCACCGTGACTACCTGCTCCTCGCCGAATCGCCCGAGCAAGTCCTGGAACTCCTCGAATCCACCCGCCGCAATGGCATTCCCAGCGTGGGCCGGGAAAAAATCGGCACCAGCACCGTGGAATCATTCGATACCCCGCTTCCTGCCGACCACGAGGGCAGCGTCTGCGTTTTCTGCTCTGCATCTATTGAGGATCCGGCGTATCTGAGCGACGGCTACCAACTCGGAAAACTCCTTGCCGAAAACAATCTCGGCTGTGTATCCGGTGCAGGCAGCTCCGGAATTATGGGCGAAGTCGTCCGTGGCTCAGTGGACGCCGGCGGCTGGACCGCTGGCTCGAATGTTCCCCACATCATTGAGTTGGAAGGCTTGCCCGATGGAATGTCCAGCTTTTGGCTAAAGCCCGATATCTACACCCGCATGGAAATCATGATCCAGCATTCCGATGCCTTCATCATTTTCCCCGGTGGCTCCGGCACGGTTCAGGAAATGCTCGCCCTCATGATCTTCAAGCACCAGGGCCATCCGTCGATGATCGGCAAACCGGTCGTCGTTTTCAACCGTGTGGACGCCAACGGGCTCGCATTCTGGACGCCGCTCATCGAATTGCTCGGCACCTGGTGCTACGATGGCGAATTCGTCGTCGTTGACCAGCTGGAGCAACTCGTTCCCACGGTGAAAAGCCTCATCGCCACGCCGCGCCCGGCCGCTGTTTGAGTTGATGATCCGCCGTTCTGCTGCTTGCCACCGGACCCTTTGACCCGATAGGTTATTGCATCGTGAACGTCGGAATCCTCGTAAACCCACACAAATCTGGCTCGCTTCCCACCCTTCACGCCCTCCGCGCCGCGCTGTCAGCCCGCGGGTGCACCGCTGTCCTGGATGAAGAAACCGCCGCATTGGCAGGAGAATCAGGCGGCATCCCGGCGGCCGAATTTTCCAAACACGTCGACATCGCCGCCGTGTTGGGTGGGGACGGCACCATGCTCAACGCGCTTTCTCGGCTCGGAAATTTCCAGAAACCCGTCGCCGGCATCAACATCGGCACCCTCGGATTTCTGACCAGTTGCACCGATGACGAGCTCGATCTCTTCGCCGAGTCCATCGCCCGCGGCAGAATCTCTACCAGCATCCGCACCTTGCTGGAAGCGACCGTGCACCGCGCAGGGCAGCCGGAGAAGACTTTCATCGCCCTCAATGAAATCACCCTCGCCCGCGGTGATACTGGCCGTTTGGTTTCACTCCGGGCCAGCGTGAATGGTGAGCTTCTCAATGATTACCGTGCCGACGGTCTCATCGTCGCCACTCCCACTGGTTCCACCGCTTACTCTCTGTCTGCGGGCGGGCCGCTTATTTCCCCGAGTGCCGCTGTTTTTGTCATCACGCCGATCTGTCCACACAGTCTCAGTCAACGCTCGCTGATCCTCTCCGACGACTCCGTGATCGAGCTCTCCTCCGAGGACCCCGAATGCGGACCCATGCTCTTCACCGTCGATGGACGGGACAGCATTCGCATCGAAACCGGCGGCCGAATCGAGGTTAAAAAAGCCGCACGCTCCTTTCATTTACTCCGCCTGCAGGACCGCTCATTTTATGAAGCCCTGCGTCAGAAACTTCGCTGGCAAGGCGTGTAGCGTCGATCAACGGTCTCTGCCTCACTCATCGATTTTCCCCAACGTCTCGATCAACCTCTCCCGCAGCGGCACTGCCCTCTCCGCGAGCTTGCGTTGTTCATTTTCATACACCCGCCTGCCCTCCGGCGTTTCGATGCAAATCGGCTCTCGTCCCCACTCCGTGAGGTCATATGGACTTGCCCGCATGTCAAGATCGCGGAGTTCAATCGCCAGTTTAAAGCAATCCAACAGCAACTCCGTGCCCACCCACGGCATCGCCTTGGCCGCCCATTTATAGAGATCCATGTTGGCATGGACACAGCCGGGTTGCTCGTGCGCCACCCGGTCATCAAGCGTCGGCTGCAGACGATTCATCGCGCTCGACCCACCTGCGAAAAAACGAAAGGCATCGAAGTGCGAGCAGCCGATTGCCCGAGATTCCACCAGCGCGTCAATTGTTGACTGTGGCAGACGCAGAGGCGTTGTTTTCCCATGCCGGACTTCCGCGCCCCGGTAGACCATCGCCCATTCGTGCAGACCGTGGCAGGCAAAATTCGGTGCCCGATCCCGCGTCGCCACCAGCAGGCTGTGAATCCAGCGCAGCCGTTCCCGTTCTTTCAACGGGAGCCGCTGGGTGTCAGCAAACAGAACTTTACCCGCCACGGAATAATCCCGATTTGAAAACGGCTTAGGCAGCGCGGGTGAAGATTCATCGAGTTCAAGCGCGACTCCGACCCCTGGATGCCATTTTTCCAACAGCGCGAATGGATAAGGGTAATATTGAAACAGGAAATCCTCCACCGGATGCTGCTCGCCCGAGTCACTCCGCTTCCGCGCAGGCAGTGTATATCGCTCCGCCCTCCGCCGATGGGCCGCCGCCCGTCCGCGCCATTCGGCAATACACAGGACGGACGGGGGAATTTTCGAAATCATTTCGCCGTGAAAAAACCACAATCCCCAAACAAAGGCAAAATTTCCCTTGCGATTCCACATGCCTGCCACTAATCATTTCGCCCCGCGCTGAAAGGCGCATGGTTCAAATCGCGGGATGGAGCAGCCAGGTAGCTCGTCAGGCTCATAACCTGAAGGTCAGAGGTTCAAATCCTCTTCCCGCAACCAATGAAAGCCGTTGAATTCCAAGGAATCCAGCGGCTTTCGCCTTTTTCGGGGGGACCATCAAAGGTGCGATTTCTGCCACTGTGAACAAAAGGGGCCGGAAACTGTGCACAATCCGTTCCCGAGTGGGACGGGTGAAGCGCGGTCGAAGGCTCATCCTGGGTTCGCACGCGGGATTTTTTCCTGAAGTTGCCGGGTTTCGTTGCTTCGCGAACCCGCGCACCCACCATGGCATCGTTTTACAGTCGTCCCGAGACCAAGCATTTCTCCGTCGCATTTTACCCAAAACCGGGTGCGAAGATCGTGCGCGCCTCCTTGGGCACCGATGACACGGTGCTCGCCGAGAAAGCCACCCGCAAGATTGAGCTTCTCTGCGAACTCGAAAAGCTCGCCGATGTGGCCCTGCCGGACAAGATCCTTGCCGCTTTTTCCCTCTCCTCCTCGCCTTCGCCACCGGCGGCCACGTTGGATACCCCAGCACCGGTTGAAACCCTGGCCAACCGGGTCGGAGGATCGGTCGAAGAAGCTGTCCGAGCCTATCTGATTTCAGCCGTGGCCACGAATGTTCCGCATGCGCAGTCCGACAAGATTTCGCGCCTCAGGCAGTTTTTCGGGAGCGAATTCATTAACGGCTTGGATCCACGCCCTCCAGAAACATTCAAACATGCCCGCAAGGGCAAGGTCATTCCGCCATGGTTCCAGGGAAGCGATCTGTCCGGGATCAACAAGATCACCATCCTCAAGTTCCTGCTTGAAAAGAACTACGGACTCAGCAGCAAACGGCACTTCCGCGAGATGTTCCATCAGCTTTTCACGATCGCCCTTCAGTCTGGTATTTACCGGCCCCCCAACCCGTACTGCGTCAATCCTGCGGATGATCTCCCTGGCTTTACCGGCCGCGACGAACCGATCGTGGTGCTGTCAGTCGAGGAAGTTGCCACCCAGTATGCAGTGGTCGCAGAAAATCCGCTGATCTTGTTCGGCGTCCAGGTGATGATTGAGGCCGGTTTGCGGCTTCACGAACTGCTCGCACTTCGCAAGTGTGATCTGGCACAAGAAGGTAAGATCCGCCTGCTGATTCCTAGGAACACCACTGCCAACGCCACGCTGCTCAAAACCGGCGAAAGAACCATCACTGCCAGAATGGAGCTCCGGCCCATCATCCGGCGGTTTCTTGACAGGAATCCACCGTCGGATAGCAGTTGGTGTTTCATGTCATGTGAGGGCAAAAGAATGACGACCGATGAATTCGGTGCCGCGCTGCGTATTCTGAATCGTGCTTCCGGGCTGTTCTGGACATCGCAGGATTTCCGCCACACGTATGCGACTGATCGGATCCGCGAAAATTGGAACCTGAAGACCCTTGCGGATGAGATGGGAACCAGCATCGCGATGCTGATGCAACATTATGCGGGATACATCGCGCCGCCGATGCTTGCCGCCTACGGCACCGCTTAATTCAAACTCTTCGGGGATTCCCAGACACCAAGCGAGCAACGGGTGGACCGCGGCTTGAACACCTTCTCAAGCTGACCGGGCAGAAAGTAGACGGTGAGGCCCGCTCCGGACGGATTTTTGTAATAGTTGCCTTCCGCACGGAGTCCTTTACGGAAAATGTCGAGGGCGGCAGCAGCCATTCCATTGCAGTCCCGGAAGATCGAGATGAACGGATCAAATGCAAGAACACCTTTATTCGACCCAACTCTCGAGTGCTCCCTTTTTACCGCAAGAGGAATGGATCCGCACCAATTCATGAGTAGATCTTGTCCGCCAGCCTGGGCAATAATGCTCCGGACGATCAGCCGCGAATCCAGATGCAGCAGTAACGCTGGGTTTCCTGTTTCCGCGAACTTTCTCGGTAGATCCGCGAAGGGAAAATCACCGACATGCCCGCACTTTGTCAGCATGCCGATCTCCAGTTCGGAGGTCTGTGAGATCTTGTTTGCCAGCCAGCCTCTTGTTCCACTCTTCTTCCCTGTATCCAGGGACCGTCCTGCGGTATCGAGTAGATCAACCAGGCTAACCGGAATTGCACCGTCCACCGGCTCGGTGCCAAAAAGCGATGAATACGCCCGGTAGCTCTGGAACGACTCCGGGAGATATCGACCGTCGGACGAAATCTTGCGCATCTCAGGCACAAACGGACGCATGTGATCGAGGGGCGCCAGACACACCAGGCGGAAATTTGAGCAAATCCATTCGGCGACATTGGATTGAAGCTGCAGCCGACTCGCACATGCATTGAGGAACATCAACGAGATGTCCCTGTAAATGGTTTGAAGCGGATGCTTGGCCTTGCTGGTACGCAAGACATCAGGATCTTCCTCGCTACTGATCCTAACCTCTTTTTTCAGGGTCATCTCGACCTCGCGCCGAGCAACTGCGGTTTCCGGCGGATGTGTCACGAGGTTCGCCATTGTTTGCTTGGAAATGCCAAAGGCCAGCCGGATAAAACTGCCCACCAAAAGCAGTCCGAATGCTTGGAGGCCCCGTCCGGTCCGGCCACGTCGTAGCATGGCACGAAGGCCGAGAGAAAGAAGGTTGGATTCGGTGAGTTTCTTTTCAGTTGGAAGATTCTCCTCGCAGGCACTGTTCGACCGCATGGAATCAATATCAAGGTCCAGGCATTCTTCTACCGGAGAACGTTTCGGCCGTTTGTGAGCTTGAAGATTACGCAGTCGCAGCATTTCCCTTGTGAGCTTGGCTCCGGCCTCGATGTTTCCCGGACAGGAATCGTATTGGTCGCTCAGGCGTTCCAGTTTGGATGACCGAGTGGATGAGGACGCTGCTGCCGTGTAACCGATCATCCGAATGCGCAAGCCTGGCAGCAAGCGGCGCATGATCCCGAGTGCGGAGATGTGGAACGAGCCGACTAGCCGGAACCTCGGAGTAGAACTCGTTTTCTGGCGACCTTTCGGTTCGGCAAAATCGAAAGTGTCGTCCTCCCAGTCGCAATCCTCCCATTCGTCCAATTCATCAAAATCGTCCGAATTGAAGGGAATCTTGTTGTTGCGCTTTTTGCCTTCCTTTCGCTTGCCGAGAAGGGTGCATTCGATGGCAAACACCACGCGATCCTCTCGGAAATTTGACTGATACTGCAGCCACGACTCTTTCAGCCGCTCATGGATGCTGAGTCCCAAATGATCTTCATCGGGTAAGTTGACTCTCGGAAGGTCGTAAACAGAAATGTCGCCATCGGTATAGCCCCCGCCCACGGTTTTCACGATCCTTCCGCTTGCGGCGCGGTTGAAAAGGTTGAGCACGGCACCTTGCGGATCCGGCAACCAGCCATAAGCAGTCATTTTCATGGCCAGAGCTGACCCCATGCTACCCGGATCCCTCAATGAGTGGTCCTCGTAATTCATCAGCACAATCCGTGGTGGCCTCTGGGTTGCTGCCGCTTTTTTCATCGCGGCAGCCATTAGATCAACATTCGCGAGCCATCCGCTTCCGAATGACCTTTGAAGGCTGGGCAGATAAACACCGAACAGTTCTGCGAGATTCGGAATTCCCCACACTTCGAGACCGCTCCCATCAAAATGGCATCTGACAGATGGTAAATCCGCTTCAGAGCAAACGACGAGAATGCCGGGCCCGTCGGGTGCGGTCTCATTCGCGGTTTCCTTATCGATTTTTCCCGATCCCGGGTCGGTGTCGTGAGTGTGATTATCAAGGGCTTTCCGCAGATGTTGCGTCGTGTGTTCGCCGCCTATCCCTTCACGAACCCCCAATTTCCTCAATTTGGAGGTGTAGGACTCTAAAGCTTTCAATATGATTTGAATGCAGCGGTTTCGTTCGTCAACTGGCATGGCAATTTGACTTTGGAAGACCTCGGGTTTTGTAAGGTGAACAAGGTGCTTGAGGGTCGATGTTCCCAGTGCGAGCCAGAGCGGGCAGCTTTCGTCGCTGTTAAGGCCCCCCACGGCCAGGATGTCGACCAATGGTGCCCGGATGACGTCATCCGGGTGGACGCGACACGGCTTGGCTCCGTTCCGGAGGAGCGGGCGAATGCTTTCTCCACTTCTTTGGGTCACCTGACGCAGCTTGCGATCCGGGAGCGTATAACAGCCTGTTAGGACCGGGGCTTCCACATGATCACGATATAGCAGTTCCATCGCAGCCTCGTAACTGTAGTCGAGATTTGACGGATTCCAGGGCGTGAAAAATTCATCCATACTAAAATAGTTAAAGTATTCTTGAAAGTTTGTCACTCCTATTTTTTAAGCTGATAGAAAATTATGGAGTCCGAACCGGAGCGCTGGCCGCTTTATGTCTCCTGGCGAGGCGAACTTGGAAATTCTTCCCAAAGGGAAAAGGCCAGATTTGAATGCCCCAGCACGTGCCTCCGAGAGGCATTCGATACGACGCAAATTGTCCGGGTTTCCGGGTCTCAATTTGAAAAAATCGCACCGTGCGACATTTTTGAATGGATGGCCGTTGACGCATTCACTGTTTCGACTGCGAGGCAATACCGTCAGAACCGCCCGATCCAACACATCTTGCGGCAGCACTGAAGCTGTTATCATTCCAAGCTTCAAAAAGACTGGCACCTGGCTTACAGGCTCGAAAAGTCGCACGGTGAGACTTTTCAAACAATCGGCAGGGATGTCACCGAAAACTCCCGACGGATCGATCATCGATTTTCTCCGTCTTTGAATCAACTTGAATCAAAGTTGAGCAGTAGCCTCCACAGGCTTGAAACCGACCCCGATCCCTCCAGTCACCGTGCTCGGCGAAATACAGGAACTGAGGTGGGATTTTTTCCTAATCTCAGCGCACTTCGTTACATGTGTCATGAAAACGACCAAACACATTATCGAAATCGATGCTCGCGAGGCATTCAACAAGATCGGCCTCAAGCTGGACGAATGTCCTATTGGAACCGAGTGCGTGCAGTCCCTGAAAAGCTACCTCACCCGGTCGCTGACAATGGATGTTGTAATCAGTTGCCTGAGCGATGTCACGAAGAAAACCATTAGGCCACCCCGTGAGAAGAAGGCCTCGGGAAATTCGGCTCTTGAAACCCCAACCGGAGGAGCAACTCGCAATGAAGCCTGATCCGAAGAAGAAACCCCGGCTTCGTCCTCGGGCGCGAAACCGGAACGGGAAGGCCCGCAAGAAATCCATCCAGATCAAACTGTCCGATGAGGAATATGACTTCGTCCGGCGCATGTTTGGCAGGGCGGCGGCGGCGATGGCTCGTGACTACTGGCTCGGCTTTCAAGCGAAAAATCCCACGGCTCCGAATGCTGAATCCGTGCTGCCGATGGTGCGCGCGCTGTATGCCTGCCAAGCCGATATTGAATGCCTCGTGCGACAGTTCCAAGCGAATCAAAGCGGTCAGTTGATTGATACGCTGCAACACCTCAAGAATAACTTCCAAAACCTCATCTGTGTATGGTACTCAATTTTTTCCGCCAAAAAGCAGTAAACCCGGAGCCTGGTGGGTTCGGCTACCTCTTGCGCAATCCCACGGCTCGCGTGATCCGCGGCAACCCGGAAATCACGCAGGCATTGATTGATTCCAGCCCACCGCGCATGGTCCAGCGCTTTACGGCTGGGGTGCTCAATGGCTGTCCTCCAATGATGAATTCCAAAAAGGAACAAGAACTGATCGACGAACTGGAAATCCAGCTCCTGACCAGTCGCTGTCATGAGTCTGTACCATGGTGCGTGATCGCCCACGGGGCTGAGGAGAAACATTTCGTGATTCCAAATTACGACCCTGTTTTCCAAAAAGTCGTGCTTCCCTATATCGATCGAATCGACCGGAATGGCCTTCGAGCTTGGGTGGAACATTACAGTCTGCGCCATGCCTTGCCTGTGCCGAACGAGCACCTGCGAGTTAAACCCAACTTTGGCCATATGCATCGTGCCGGGGAGGATGTCGAATTCCTCCGCGAGATTTGGAAACTCGTGAACAGGTGGGTCAGCCACAATATGATGGAAACCCGCGACGATTTGCTACCTCTACTAAGCGGTGGCGGATACAAAGTGCGCTGCGAAAAACATGCCGGTGGGGAGCTTGAACAGCCTGTCGTGATGGGCCCGCGTGGCAACTGGTTGCCACTTGCCGGTTCCATCTATTACCGCCCGGAATTCGGCAAACGGCCAATTGTTGCGCTCACTCCCTTGCATCCTGCTTTCCATTCACGCAGGCTCGCTCTGCTACATGGCAAGGTCGAGGAGCGCCTCAAATTCCGGGCGTGGCATTTGATCGGGCGTCTGTTCGGGCGCACTGAGCAAGAGCGGGTCAACAGGGGTAATGCAAAGCGGCATTTGTACCATCTGGTTCAGGAAAAGCTCCGGTCAGAAAGACGCGCTTTGCGGGCGTTGCCTTCCGTCAAACTGGCGCATTTGATCCAAGTGGTCGATTTGCAAAAGGCTGGCGTCCAACCCGACATCCTTCGCAAAAAACCAGCCGGGAAGTCTGACATTCCGGACTCTCGTGTCATGCCGGATGCGCCGCCGTTCTTGGAAGTCGAACCGGCCCACATCCGCGCCGGAGATGACAACGAGGAACCTGCCCAAGCTGCAAAAACTACAACTGCCGATGACCAGAAGACTGCCATCATTTCCCCGAACACAGGGAAGGGTAAGCGGTCCAAGAAAGGTCGCCGAATGCAGTTCAGTGAGCTGGACGACATGGGCCTCCCGTTGAAGTCGGCAAAGCCGCTTAAAGCTCCAGCGACCAGCAAGCCGCACGACGTCCCGGACCTCCCACCGGAGGATGACAACCCCACCTCCGGTACCCAGGCGCAAGGTTAGCAAAGTCATGCTCCAATCCCAATAGTTGTGATAAGATGGACAGAGCTGCGGATTGAAAGTCTGCCGGTGGTCCGATTCCGGGCCACCGCCAATATTTGTGAAATTGTTGTTGCTGTCGGCGCACAAGCACGTTGAAGAAGCGTGTCTTGTAGCTCGCCCGCCCGACCTCATCCGCGCGGGTCCATTATCACCTTGCGCCCTTGAATGCACAAGAAATCGGTGTCTCGGCCCCCATGAAATGATGGGTGATGTTTCCTTCACCCCCCCCTCACCGAGAAGCCCTCCGCAGCAGCCGCGCATCACGAAACCAGCCGTAATCAGTGTTATCATATGGCTCGAAAGCGCGCCCGGTTTGGTAAGTGCATTGTTGATTCATGGTGACCAGTGAGTCATGGTGTGGAGGTATCAATCCTGCATCACGGCCGGTCTCCCGCCGTCCATCAGCAGGGTATCGCCGGTGACAATTCCGGAGAGCAGTGAAGCGAGGAAGGCACAGAAGTTTCCGACCTCCTCCGGCGTGCCGTTACGGCCGACTGGATGGCGCTTGTTTGTGTGTGCCCAGCATGGGCCGTTGTAAATGGGGTTCAAGTTCCCTGTGGAAATACCAAAAATGAAAATGAAGAAACCACCATCTGAAGCCAACTCGGAAGCGGGCGACCGTCTCGGGGAAGGAAGGCTAGGAGAAAACCGCGAGCTGATGGAGAAGAACCGAATAGAAGGCCGACACGGCGCGACGAGTTGGCACAACACAACGAAATCGACGGCTATGCCCATGGAGGTAAATTCGGCGGTAGTGCGGTGGAGCAACGTGCAATTACCTGGGGAATGGTAGCGAAGCGGACATGGAGGGACTGACTGTCTTTTCCAATTTAAATTGCGAAGCCATCCCGCACGGACGGAGCTTAGCGGAGGCAAAACCTCTCCGAAGTGTGGAAACGCGTGAAGAGAAACAAAGGTGCTCCGTGGATCGACGGCATGACCGTCGAGGACTTCCCTGCTTTCAAGCAGGAACACTGGCCGTGGATAGCCACTGCGATCAGAGAAGGAAACTACCGGCCCGAGCCCGTTCGTCGGGCGTGGATTATCCTCCCGAGGGGACGATCTGCGGAGTGGCTTCACAAAAAGTGTTTTGCGCTTCGCGCAGCGCAGTCCGAAACCCGACGGGACCATGCGTCCCTGAGAAATACCGACGGTGCAGGATCGCGTGATCCAGCAGGCCATCGCCCAAGTGCTGGGGCCTTTTTCGAAGCAGACCTCAGCGAACACAGCCATGGATTCCGTCCCGCCCGCACCCGCTGGTCATGGTTCGCCATCGCTTTGTCCGTTGCATCGGAAAAAGCCGGGGGTCGTGCGGGTAATGAACGGAGTGTTCGTCATGTGACGGATTGGATCAGGGGTGGTGCGCGGCTGGGGCTCCATGAGGGCGGCAAACGCAACCCTTTTTTCATCGGTTCGCCACAGCTCCGACAGGTGACGACGTGGGGTGGTTTTACGGGCGTGACGGCCAACGCTCCGGTGAGCAGTGGGCGTCCGGTGTGGAAGGCGATGCGCTCGCGCTTGCGCTTGGCGGTCGGGTGGCAAAATCCGAAGTAGCGCACAGCTCGCAGGCCGCGTGGCAGGATATGGCGAAGGTGACGTTTTACGAACTCCGCGCCTTTCACGGTCTCGACGCGTGGGGCACCGCCGTTGGCGCGATCTTTCCAACTGAAGCTGACATGAGTGTCACTCACGGACAACCCACATTTCCCCGGCCTCCGGTCCGACCCAATGGCTCTTTCAGGGGCCTCCCACAGAAAGCAAACTCCCAGCAGCCTGGCGGGCCATTCCGCGCGTCAACTGGGGAAACGAACGGGGGAGGTCCGAACATTCGGGGCACTTCAACGCGCGGCGGCTCTATTTCCGCTGCCAGAGATTCGAGAAAAATTTCCCGGTTTCACTCAGCGATCCGTCGGGGCGGACGAGCCAGAAGCCGCGGGCGTCGTTCAGATTCTTGATCGGAGCAGGCGGTACTGGCCGCTTCTTCGGGTTGGCTTCGTTGCAGTAAAGTTCCCACATGACAATGTAGGGCACCTCGGCGGCCAGCATCGCGCCGAAGAATTCGTCCCAACGCTCGGTCAGGCGGTTCGGGTAATCATTTTCGGGAATGCCGATTTCGCCGACATAAACGGAATTCTTCCCGAACAGTCCTGTGGTGCGCGCGTGCTGCTTGATTTCGTGAATGCATTTCCAAAGTGTCACGCCGTCCTTCATGCCGTCGTAGCAACTGTAGGAAACCAGGTCCAATTCAACGCCGGGCAGCACGTGCTCGGTCATCGTCGGAATGCCTTCCCAAAGATCTGTAACGCGGTTCACCTCGGCGGCATGGGCGACGCGGCACTTCGCGCCCCTGCCGAACCGGGCACGGGCCTCGGTGACACCTTTCTGACGGGCAGCGAGCGCTTGGGTCATCGCTTCACATCTTTGTTTCCAATCCGGCGGTGGTTTTTTCCAGAGTTCGCCGGCGCGACCGCGTAGGAGCCAGTCGCCTTCCCAATTCTGGAGAATCACGGTGACATTACGGTCGCGGAACACCTTGTAGAGATGCTCGGTCAGATCGAAGTAGGTTTGGGTGACTTCAGTCAACGAAACTGCAGTGGCTTTCTTGTCGGATGTTGGCCAGTTAGTCGCGACATCCGTTTCGAGAATGATCGTCGAGAAGGGCAGGGCGAAGAGCTGCTGGACATATTTCGAGCGCGCCAGGTCCAAGAGGGTCGCGCAAGACTCCCATTGGCTGTTGAAGGGATACTTGGCGGCGGGCGAGTGGGGCATGAACCAGAACTTGCCGAGCCGCGAACCGAGTTCTAGCAACTTCTCCGCACCCTCGATGAGAAACGGTTTGTCGGTCAGATGATAAAGTCCCGCCACGTGGGACGCGCCGACCCGCGTGTTGAAGTCGAGCGGCAATTTCTTGATCCGGCTGGGGCGATGGTCGTCGATGAGTCGTTGGATTTTCTTGTCTGCAGCGGATTTATCGGTGGCTTTGGCTGCGGGACGTGGCGCGGCGGCCAAAGGATCAAGCGCCCACAGACCGGTGCTGCCGGCTACTGCTTGAATAAAATTGCGACGATTCATTGTTGTTCGGAAAAATGCCCAATTGTTTTTATTCGAAATGCCGTGAGGTGCCTACAATCAGTGACACCCTTCGGAAAAATGGATCTCAACTGGTGTCTGGAGGGCGGATGCTGGACTCATGAAAAGGAATTGAAATCACTCTTTCGGGTGAGTGGCGGAATTTTTGTTTTTTGCCTCGCCTCGGGCAGGAGTTGCTCGCGTAGAGTCGGAAAATCCTCCAAGCATGAAAATCCCATTACTGGTGCCGGTGATGCTTTGCTTCTCCGGTCTTTCCTCCGGCGAGGACCTTCCTGCGCCCCCAGTCACGCGGATCCGGGAAATCCAAGCCGCCACCATCGTCGAGCCGTTCGAGGAATCGCAGGTGAGCGCGCGCGGGGTGGTGACCTGGGTGGAAGGTGGAACAGGCCCTGGTTTTTATCTCCAAGACGGTACCGGCGGATTGCGGGTGACACTGGAAACGGGGCCCGGCCCGAAGTTGGCCGAGTTGGTGAGGGTCACGGGAAGGCTGGTGCGAGGAGACTTCGCCCCGCTGATCAGGCAGGCGCAGTATCAAAGCCTCGGGCCGGGTGCGCTGCCCAAGGCAAAGTTAACTACCGCAGGAGGCCTGCTCAGCGGTTCCTACAACGGTGAGCGGGTGACTCTTGAAGGCTGGATCCGCACGGCGGAGATGGTTGACGCCACGACGATGGTAGGGCTGTTTGATTCTGGAGCCTCACGGATCAGCTTCCGAATCAACAATGTGAAAACCCTGAAGCCCGAAAAGCTCATTGCGGCCAAGGGCGGGTTGACCGGCGTCACCAGTCCCGTTAGATCGCGCGGCACGTTCAGCCAATTGTTCGACGTACAGCTGCTCGCGAATGGAGAGGAGGACTTGTACGTGGATCGGTGGGAAACCCTCTCGCCTTGGAATCAGCCTCTCTTGCCGTTGCGCAAAGCGTTCCAGTATCACCCCGGCCAAACCCGCGGCGAACGTCTGCATGTGCGGGGGAAGGTGGTGCTGGTGGCCGACGGCATTGCGTGGCTGCACGACGGAGATGCCGGTCTGGCTCTGCGGGGAGCGGATGCAATGAAGGTCCGGCCCGGGGATCTGGTGGAGGCGGTAGGTTTCCGCGACCTTGAGGATTACCTGCCGGTCTTGTCGGATGTCGTGATCCGCCCCGACAGCGGGCCGAAGATTTTGTTGCAGCCAAGGCAACTCGAAACGGCGGGACTGCGGGAGGGGCTGCATCACGGAGATTTTGTCTCGGTGACGGGTCATCTGCTGGACCGGATCCATGCACCCATCGGCAGCGCGGACCCGCGTGTGGTTCTGGTGTTGCAGTCCGAGAATGGAGTCTTCACCGCCGAGCTGAACGCCCAGGGTTCCGGGCTGTTAGCCAAACTGGAAACCGGCAGCCTTCTGCGGGTGACGGGTATCAGCACGGTTCAGACAGACAGGACGGGGGAAGCCGTCGGATTCAAAATGCTGGTCCCGGATGCGGCTCCCATCACCATCGTCGAACCCGCACCCTATTTCACCCCGGGACGCCTGTTCGTTCTACTGGGCATCACCTTGGCCATCCTGCTGGCAGCCGCGCTGAGGACGTATTTTCTCGCGCAGAAGAATCTCCGCCTGCGCGCGGAAATGCGCGAGAAGTCTGCAATCTCGACCGAACGCAGCCGCTTGGCCCGCGATCTTCATGATACTCTGGAGCAGGGCCTCACAGCCATTCATTTGCAGCTCCACGGCATCGGTCCTTCACACGAGGAAGGATCAGGGGAAACCCAGGAACGGGTCGGCGCGGCGCGGCGACTGGTGCAGCAATGCCATTCCGAAATCAGGCGATCCATCTGGAACCTGAGGTCCGAGGCACTCGAACAATTCGATCTCGGCGAGGCGCTCCACCGCGCGGCCCAGTCCCTGTTCCTCGGATCCCGCACCCGGGTGGAGTTCCGCCAACAGAAGGGCGAAACGGAAATCCCTCAACTCATCGGCGACAATGTCCTGAGAATTGGCCAGGAAGCCATTACCAACGCGCTCAAGCACGCGAATGCTTCCGTTCTGCGGATCGATCTAACCACCACGAGCGAGCAGATTTTGCTGGTGGTGAGCGACGATGGCAGCGGCTTCACACCAACCACCGCTGCGGATGGCATAACCGGCCATTTCGGTCTGATGGGGATGAGGGAACGCACGGAGCGGATCGGTGGAAAACTCGACATCACCAGCCAGCCCGGTGAGGGTACCGCCATCCGCATCGAAGTGCCGCTGGATCTTAAACCTGAAAGCTAACCCATCATCATGACCCCGGCAGCATCCATCAGCATTCTGATCGCCGATGATCATTTCGTGGTCCGCGAGGGCCTGCGCAGCATTCTCCGCCGAGAGGCGGATTTCACCGTGGTGGGTGAAGCCGCGAACGGCCTAGAGGCCGCCAGCGCGCACGCCCGGCTGCGCCCCGACGTCACCCTCATGGACCTACGGATGCCGGTCTGCGGGGGCGTCGAGGCAATTCAGAGAATCCGTGCCACAGACCCGGCGGCACGGATTTTGGTCCTGAGTAGTTCCGAGGGCGACGAGGACATCCATGCGGCACTTTCCGCAGGCGCGATGGGCTACTTGCTCAAGCACAGTTCAGGAGATCAGGTCACGCCCGCCATCCGCTCATTGATGCGCGGAAAACCTTGGATCCCGCGGGAGGTGGCGGATCGCCTGGCCTCCCGAGCACGGGGGGAAATTCTTTCGGAACGGGAACGGGAAATCCTCACGCTGATGGTGTTGGGAGAAGCGAACAAGCAGATCGGATCGGCGCTGGGCATCACCGAGCAGACGGTGAAGTCCCATGTGAAAAACATTCTCGCGAAGCTCCAGGTGCGCGATCGCACGGAGGCAGTCACGGTGGCCTTGCGCCGGGGCATCGTCCATTTGCCCGAGGTCTGAAACCTCAGCGGGCTGGTTCAGTAAGAGGTACGCCTCAGACTCCCTACCGAGCCAAAGACAAAAAACTACCGGGCATCACTCGAAAGAGTGATTCCAAACCCTTCCTCAAGGACCAATATCCCCACGTTCCGAGAAAGGCCCAACCCAAGTTTTCCAGTATTCCTGTCCGACAACGAAAATTCATTCCCGGCGGAAATTCCGATCCTACAACCGTAGGATTCCCACCAATCAAAACCCACACCATGAAAGCCAGATCCACTCCATTCTCTCCATCCATCGCGATCATCACCTCCAAGTCCCGGGGCTACCTGCTCCTCCCGTTCAAAGGAAGAGAATGTTTTGCATTTTGAAGGCATTACGACGAAAAAACGACTCACGCCGGGCACCAATTTCCGCGTATGGGCGTTCAAGAGCGCGGTATGTGGTGCTGTTTTCCGCATTCTGCCTTGGCTCCGCCCTATCCGTCCGGGCGGCCCAATTGGTGCATGAGCCGTTCGACTACTCCGCCGGCTCCAATCTCACATCACAAACGGGCGGCAGTGGCTGGTCCGGCGCGTGGACCCAGACCGGCCAGACGTGCGTGACCGGAGCGAGCGGGCTTTCCTATGTCGATAGCACCGGAAAAATTCTCAACGTCTCGGGAAAACGCGCGGACACCACCGGCACCGCCACCATCCGGAATTTCCGCACGGTCGCCGCCGTCCCGTTGAACAACGTGTGGATCTCGTTTCTCTATCAGCTTCCCGCCAGTAACGCCAAGTTCGAAGGCGTCAGCTTCTTTTTCGGCAGCACGACGCCCGTGTTTTCGGTGAACAATCCGGCCGCAATCGCAACCGCCAGGATCGCACTCACCATAGGCGCCGCTCCCGACGTGGATACGCAGAAGGGAACATTCAATACTACCCATTTCATCGCGCTCCGACTAACCAAAGCAGGTGGGGCTGGTGGCATGGACCGGGTGGAGGCCTTTGTTGACCCGCTCCTCGCCACGGTCCCCACGACGGCAGATGGCACGATTGATGGCACCAACTTTGATTTCGACACCATCCGCATCGCAGGCCAGGACGGAGCGACTCTGCTGGTGGATGAACTCCGCGTCGGAAACACTTATGCGGACGTCACACCGCACACGGCGACGGACGATCCCGATGGCGACGGCCTGACCAACGCGCAGGAAACGGTGCTCGGGCTGAACTCGGCGGTTTCCAACGCGGCGCTGATCGCCGCGATCCGCGCCCACCCGGATTACTTCGGCCTTCACGACGCGGCGGGCATTCTAACACTCGGGCGCGGCGGCGTGGTGCTGCCACAGACCGCAAACGAGCCGGTCAACTTCACGCTGGAAGTCCAGCAGAGCAGTGGTCTGACGGCATGGCGCGGCCTGCAAACCTACAACCGCAACGTACCGCTACCTGCCGGAAAAGACTTCGTCCGCGTTAGAATAGATGATCAACCATGAAATACCTTCTTCTACTTGCCAGCATCCTTGCCACCGCTTCAGCAGCGCCGGTTTATCATGACGTCGTCGTTTACGGCGGCACCTCGGGTGGCGTGGTCGCCGCGGCACAGGCCGCCAAGTCGGGCAAATCCGTGGTCCTCATTTCCCCGACAGCCCACCTCGGCGGGCTGACGAGCAGCGGGCTTGGCTGGACGGATCTGGGCAGCGACTCGATCCTCGGCGGACTAAGCCGCGAGTTCTATCACCGCGCCTATCTGCACTACCAGAACAATTCCGCATGGAACTGGCAGACCAAGAATCTCGGCATGTCCGGACAAGACGGCCCCGCGTTCAACACGACCAAGCAGGTCGCGTCGGTCTTCGAGCCGAAAGTCGCGGAAGGGATCTTCAATCAATTCATTACGGATGAAAACGTGCCCGTCATCACCGGACGTCTCGATCTGGACGCGGGCGTCGTCATGAACGCCGGGAAAATCAGCCATTTGCGGCTGGAGGACGGCCGCGAGTTTTCCGGGAAGATGTTCATTGATGCGAGTTATGAAGGCGACCTGCTTCCCGGCGCGGGTGTTAGTTTTACGGTCGGCCGCGAGGCGAACGCGACCTACAACGAAACCATCAACGGCATCCAGACGGCGCGCGCGTCCGGCAACCAATTGCGGAAGAACATCGATCCCTACGTCACTGCGGGTAACGCTGCCAGTGGCCTGTTGCCCGGCGTGAACCTGGATCCGGGCGGCACGGACGGCACTGGCGACGTCAAACTCCAGGCCTATTGTTTCCGTATGTATCTAACGGATGTGGCCGCCAATCGCGTGATGATCCCGCAGCCGCAGGGATACAACGAGGCGGACTATGAATTGCTCTTCCGTTCGATCGCAGCGGGCCAGACAACGGGTTTCTTCAAGCTCGATCTGATGCCCAACCGCAAGACCGACTCCAACAACACCGGCGGCATCTCCACCGACTTCATCGGCAAAAATTACGGGCCCGGTTGGGACTGGACCACGCTCGATCACGACGAGCGCCTGGCCCTCGCCCAACAGCATGAAAAATGGCAGCGTGGACTCATCTGGACGGTGCAAAACCACCTGCGCGTCCCGGCGGCGATTCGTGCCGCTTACGCAAACTGGGGCCTGCCCGCCTATGAGTTCACCGACAACGGCAACTGGCCCAGGCAGATTTACGTGCGTGAGGCCCGCCGCATGGTTTCCGACTACGTGATGACCCAGGCGAACTGCCAAGGATCCGCTGTCGCTGCGGATTCCGTCGGCCTCGCCGCCTACGCGATGGACTCGCACCATGTCCAGCGCCACGTGAAAGACGGCATGGTGAAAAACGAGGGCGACGTGCAAGTCTACCCTCCACAACCCTATCCGATTTCCTACCGCTCCATCATTCCGAAACGCGGGGAGTGCTCGAACCTGCTCGTCCCGTGGAGTCTATCAGCCACCCACATGGCCTTCGGCTCGATCCGCATGGAGCCGGTTTTCATGGGCCTGGCCCAGTCCGCCGCCATCGCCGCGAGCATGGCGATCGATCAGAACATCGCCGTTCAGGATCTGTCATACGCGGCACTGCGTCCCGCGCTTCTAACGGCCAATGTGGCGGTCGGCGCGCTGGTCCCAGAACCTCCGCCCACCGTCGTTGACAATACAAACACGGGTCTGGTCACCATCACCGGCGCATGGACCTCGACAACCTCCACCGCTGGTTTCCATGGCACTAACTACCTTCACAACGGCAACGCGGGGCAGGGGACCAAGCAGGTGCTTTTCCGCATCCCGTCCAGCCTCACCGGCCTCCAGCGCGTCTATCTGCGCTGGACCCAGGACGCAAACCGCGCCTCCAACGTTCCCATCGAAATCATCCACCGCGACGGCACCACCGCCCTGACCGTCAACCAGCGTGCCGATGGCGCGAAGTGGAATCCGCTGGGCCTGCACACCTTCACCGGAGCGTCCACCGAAGGGCTCGTTATCAAAACCACCGGCGCGGATGGCTTCGTCATCGCGGATGCGGTCGGATTCTCGCCGGTCGGCCCAAATGAAGACAGCGACAATGATGGCATCACCGATGTCAGGGAGTCGATCCTCGGCATGAATCCGGTGGTTTCCGACGCGGCGTTCATTGCCGCAGTGAAAAGCAATCCGGGGTATTTCGATCTGCATTCGGAAACCGAAATCCATGATCTGCTGGTCACGCAGCCATTTCTATCAGGAAGCGGCGTTCCATCGTTCAACCTCGGCTTCTCGATGTTGAATTCCGACTGGAGTGTCTTCGAGGACTTCACCCTAACCATTCCCCGGGACGCTGACCGCCGATTCTTCCGCGTCGCCTTGCAATCCGAGCCATCCAAGCTCGTCACCAGTCTGGCGGCCGGCCTCAACCGCAAGATCGTCGTTTACGGCACGAGCCTGACCGCCGGCGGCGCATGGCCCGGCCTGATGAACACTTGGCTCTCCGCCAAATACCCGGGAAAAATCACCCTCATCAACAGCGGCCTCAGCGGCAGAAACTCTGCCACCGTGCTCTCCCAACTCTCCACCAAGGTGCTCGCCCACAACCCGGACATTGTCTTCATCGAGTTCGCCATGAACGACGCCTTCCTTTACTCCGACGGCACGCCGCAACTCAGCGTCGCCCAAGCCCAGGCGAACCTCATCGCGATGATCGATGCCATTCAGGCCCAGAACCCGGCTGTGGAAATCATCCTGCAAACGATGAACAGCGTCTGGAACTCGCCCACCGGCAGCAACCAATCCGCCACTCTGCGTCCGAACCTCGCCGCCTACTATCAGATGTATCGCGACGTCGCCGCCGCGCGCGGCCTCATGCTCATCGACCACCATCCGAACTGGGTCGCGCTGCAACAATCCGCCCCCGCCACCTTCCAATCCTATATCACCGACGGCGTCCACCCCAATGCCGAAGGCATCGGCAAAATCACGTTTCCCCTGCTCCAGTGGAAACTCTCCGGCGGGCTGCCGCTGCCGTGAATGGGTGTCGTTTCTGAAAATCAAACCCGAAAACCGAAGTCGGATGATTTTAGGCTAGGCCGCAGAGTTTTTTCTTACGACAGAAGGAGCTGATTTGAAGAAGTAAAGCATACCCATGACAACAAGCGGCGTCCATCAGGGCAATTGAGGGCGTAAAGCCGATCCTGACCGCCCCTCCGGCGATTGCACGCTAGCGCCTATGATTTGCACGCATCATCGTGGCACGCTCGTTCGGGACGGGGTAGTATTACGAAAATGAAACGAAATTCAGCATCGATCCGATCCCTGAATTTGATTTTACTGATGGCGACATTCTGCGTGACAGGTGCCGCATTACAGCTGCCCGCGCAAACCCTCGGCACAATGAACATGGGCGGAAATCCGGATTTCTCCGCCGACAGCATCGCGCAGACCAGCGGGCCCGAACGGCGCTGGCACAGCTTTTCGGGCGGGCGATTCAGCCTTAATCCTTCTGCTGCCGGAACTTTTGTGATCGACCCGACTCCTGCCGATCTGGCGCTGGACCTAGGTGGATATGTGGGCACCAAAGTACTCCGCCTGCCAAAGGTGGCGCGCATGGTGTTGGTCGATGCCAGCGGCAAGGAACTGACACCCACGAGCCAGCGCACGGATTGGTTTCCTCACAAGCTTGCCCTAAACTCGCAGCATACCGGTGGAGCCACCATGGCAGCAGACGATTTTTTTGTGGATGCGGATTCTTCGCTGCTCCGGGTGATCGATGTTCGCAATGCAGGAACGCACCAACTCCAGCTCTCTGGGTCTGCGCCTGCCAAGGCGAGTGTGGAATGGCAAGCGGAGAAGAAGGCGATCCTCGTCACTGGGGAAGACTACTATTACTCGCTCTGTTTCGCGTTATTGACCAGCGCGGAGGGCCTTCCCTCGCCATCAAGCTTGATCCCCGACAGTAGCACTGCTGGTTGGAAAATCACGCTACCCCTCGACAATGGCAACGGGCGCTTCGCCATGGGATTCGGATTCGCCACACGCGGAGAAGGGGCGCAAACCGCCATCGCGCGCGCCCGGAACACCATCTCACAACCGGTGAGCATGTCTCTCGCGAACAGCCAAGCCGTGGCGGAAGAGTTCCTGCGCAAGGTGCCCGCGCCCACCGTCTGGGGGCTGGATCCGCGGCTGGCATCCGGTGTCACCCCCGAGCAACAACGCCAAGCCTATTACATGGCCTGGTCGTTCCTCCAACAAAGCGCTATCAACCTCCTGCCAGAGAAACCCGACTTTCCGTTCCCGCAAATGAGCCTCGGCAAAGCCGCGCTGTGGGATGGTGGCGAGTACCGCGCACCCGCCACTTGCTCGTGGGAAAGTTTTATGGGCGCGCAGTGGCTGTCGCTCGTCTATCCCGCCAGCGCCTGGCAGATCTATGCCGGTATCATGTCGATGGTGGATGCCGACGGGCTGCTCGGCGGTGAGTCCC
>JANODE010000060.1:0-1884 GCA_031412525.1 Akkermansiaceae bacterium
GTTCGCCGAAGGCGCGGCCCACAACACCGGCGCGATCAATCTCGAAGGCGGCACCATCACTTTCACCGGCGGTATCACCATCGGTAACAATACTTCCGCCACGACTCAGCGATACGCCAAAGGCTCCGTGAACATCGACGGCAGCGCCGCTGTCACCTCCGGCCGGATCACCCTCGCCAAACTCACTGGCACGGCGACGGGTCGCCAGGCGAACGCCTCTCTAGCAGTCTATGGTGGCTCGCTCACGCTGACCGACGATATCGTCAAAGGCGACGTCACCGGCGTCGGCACCGTTTCCGCATCCATCATCCTCGACGGCGGTGTCCTCGACATGCAGGGCCATGACATCGGCAGCGCGGTGAACCCGATTCCCACCGTCACCTTGAATTCGGGCACGCTGCGCAACATCGCCTCGATCAATGGCGGCGCGGATCTCGTAAAAGAGTCCTTCGGCACGCTCACCCTCGAAGGTCTGAATAGTTATATCTCTAACACCGTGGTCAACGCCGGCACGGTCGAACTCGCCGCCGGGGCGCGGATGCGCTTCCTGATCGGCCCCGCCAACAGTAACAAACTCACTGGCGGCAGCGAGGCCGTTCTCGCAGGTACCTTCCAACTCGACCTCGCCACCGCCGCTCCGGCAGCGGGAAAAACCTGGACCCTCGTGGATGTCGCCACCGACACCTACGAGCCGAGCTTCTCCGTCACCAGTGACCGCGGCGATTTCATCGGCGTGAACGGCGTCTGGACCCTGGTGGATGGCGGCAACCTCTGGACTTACACCACTGCCAGCGGTGTTCTCACCGTCGAACTAACAAACGACGTTTGGACCGGAGCCCTCGGCACCGGCACCTGGGCGTCCGCCGGCAACTGGACATCCGCACTCGTCCCCGGCACCGGTGGCACCGCCCGTTTCCGTGGCGCGGGCGGACCAGTCGATGTGATCGATCTCAGCTCAGGCGTCACGATTTCGACACTGCTTTTTGAAACGCCATTCGTCGCCGCATACACGATCGGCGCGGGTGCTGTTGGAAGCCAGATGCTGACGTTGAATGACGGCGGTTCGATTCAGGCTAACAACACGATTGGTCAGAACCAACTATTCAATGCCGCGCTCGTTCTCGGCACCGATGGCAGCGCGCAGAGCTACAGCCTCACCAATAGCGATGCCGATAACAGTCTTGGTTTCGCGGGTGGTATCGTCGGTGGCAGCGGCGGCATCGCGGGAACGAAAATCCTCAACGTCGCGACGCCCGGGCCGATCACGATCAGTGGCCCGATTTCCAACGGCGGCGCAAACAGTGTGGTGCTGACAAAAACCGGAACCGGAACGCTAACCCTTTCTGGAGCCAACACGGAAACCGGCGCGACGAACGTGCAAGGCACACTGGTAATCACCGGCAGCGGTTCCATCGCACCGGCGACTGGAGCGGCCCTCACGCTCGGCGGTTCAGCCGTCGGCATCTTCAACTACGACAGCAGCGCCCTCAGCCGTTTCAGCTCGATTGTCGTCGGCAATGGCAACGACGGAGCGGGCAACAGCACTTTCAACCAAAGCAACGGCACCATTACCGCGACTGCGCTGACCTTGAACAATGGATTCACCAGCGGCGGGGCAGGGGACGTGAATCTCAACGGTGGACTTCTCGCTATATCCGGCACGCTCACCGCCTCAAGCCAAGCCGCCGCCGACAACGTTTGGAGCACCCTCACCATCGGACTGAACGCCTCACTCACCATTGGCAACGGCCTGCGCCTTACGGGCGCGCCTTCCGCCGGACGCAACGCCGCCGGACGAGTGACACAAAGCGGCGGAACGATCACCGTGAGCAACGGCCTAACAATCGCGCGGACTACCGCCAGCAACACCGCACCACGACGCGG
>JANODE010000061.1:0-109046 GCA_031412525.1 Akkermansiaceae bacterium
ATGGACATGGTGAAGGAAAAACTCATCGACTGGGAAACCGCCATCCTGCGCAACCCTGCCGAACAGCTTGAGCAACTCCTCGCACCCATCTTCGACCTCGAAGACGTCGCAAAAGCAAAGACTCTTGCCACCGGCCTTCCCGCCGGTCCGGGAGCTGCTTCCGGCAAGATCTATCTGAATGCCGACCGCGCCGTGCTCGCCGAAGCCCGTGGTGAAAAAGTTCTGCTAGTCCGTACCGAGACCAGCCCGGAAGACCTCCGCGGCATGATCGCGGCGGAAGGCATCCTCACTTCCAAGGGTGGTGTTTCCTCCCACGCCGCACTCGTCGCCCGCCAAATGGGCAAGGTCTGCGTCTGCGGAGCCGGCGGAGTCGACATCAACTATGACAAACTAACCGTCACTGCTTCAGGCAAGGTCTTCAAGGAAGGCGACTACATGAGCATCGACGGCACCAGCGGCAAGGTCTTCGGTGGCGAACTCAAGACAGCCCCATCGGAAATCATCACCGGCATCGTCGATGGAGACAAGGCCGCGATGTCCACTGAGAAATTCAAGGGTTTCCAACAGCTCATGAAGTGGTGCGAACAGGCCACCCGCATGTCCGTCCGTACGAATGCAGACACTCCGGAGCAAACCCGCATCGCACTTGCATTCGGCGCGAAAGGCATCGGCCTCACCCGCACCGAGCACATGTTCTTCGAAGGCGATCGCATCGACGCGATGCGCGAGATGATCCTCGCCACCACCCTCGAAGCGCGCAAAGCCGCCCTCGGAAAACTCCTGCCCTATCAGCGCGAGGATTTCACCGGCATCTTCACCGTGCTCAAGGGACTTCCTGCCACGATCCGTCTGTTGGACCCACCGCTTCACGAGTTCCTTCCGCACAGCAAGGAGCAGCAGCTCGACCTTGCGAAAAAACTCGGCGTCAAAGTGGAAACTATCATCCAGCGCGTGTCCGATCTCCATGAGTTCAACCCGATGTTAGGTCATCGTGGTTGCCGTCTCGGCATCGCCTATCCGGAGATCACCGAGATGCAGGCGCGCGCCATCTTCGAAGCCGCCGCTGACGTGGCGAAGAAGAAGATCAAGGTGAAGCCCGAGGTCATGATCCCGCTCGTCGGATTCAAAAAGGAGTTCGATCTCCAGGCGGAAATCGTCCATCGCGTCGCCAAGGAAGTCATGGCCGAGAAGAAGATCAAGTTCGACTATCAGGTCGGCACCATGATCGAAGTCCCGCGCGGTGCCCTCACCGCCGACCAGATCGCCGAGAACGCCGAGTTCTTCAGCTTCGGCACCAACGACCTCACCCAGACCGCGCTCGGCATCAGCCGTGACGACATGGGCGCGTTCCTGTTGCCTTACGTGGAGAACGACGTGTTTGCCAAGAACCCGTTCGCCACGCTCGACACCGTCGGCGTCGGTCAGCTCATCGAAACCGCCGTCGCCAAGGGACGCAAGACCCGTCCGGACATCAAGCTCGGCATCTGCGGCGAACACGGTGGCGATCCGGATTCCGTGGTGTTCTGCCACAACGTCGGCCTCGCTTACGTTTCCTGCTCGCCTTACCGCGTGCCGGTCGCCCGCCTTGCCGCTGCCCAGGCAGCGATCATGGAAAAGCGCGCCGCGAAAAAGTAATCAGGTCTAACGATCCAATCCAAGGCCGTCCCGGGAAACCGGGGCGGCTTTTTTTGTGATTCATCCTTGGCTTGTTTTTTACTGCGAAGGGGATTCAATCCGTCCCCCATGAATCTCGACCCGATCGCCACCGTCCGTTCCTGCTTCGGCGGGAAATTCGGTGTGCCGCGGCAGCCGGGATTGTGCCCGAGCGCGTGGGGACGGCTGGTCTTCCACGAAACCTATCGCAGCGCGGAGGCAGTGAGGGGCATTGAAGGGTTTTCCCACTTATGGCTTGTGTTCGGTTTCCATGAAACGCTCGATCAGGGTTGGAAACCGACCGTGCGACCGCCGCGGCTGGGGGGAAATCAACGGGTGGGCGTGTTTGCCAGCCGCTCGACGTTTCGACCAAACGGGCTGGGACTTTCGTTGGTCAAACTGGAGGGAGTGGATTTTTCCGCCGTGGATTCACCGGTGCTTCTGCTGGGCGGGCTTGACTTGTTAGACGGCACTCCGGTTTACGATGTGAAACCCTACCTGCCTTATGCCGAGGCGCTGCCAGAGGCGAATTCCGGTTTCGCACGCGAGGAAATTCCACGGCTGTTAGTGCAGGTGGATGATGCGGCGGCAGAAGATTTTGAAAACCTAACCGAGCGTGCGCGGGCGGTACTGATGGAGGCACTTTCACTCGATCCGCGGCCAGCGACGCAGGTGGCTGACACAGGCCGAGAGTTCGGCGCCGGTCTTTGTGGAAACAACGTGCGGTTCGTCGTGAGTGATGGGATTTGCCGGATCCTGCGAATCGAATTGGCGGAAGGTTCGGGGTTGAATGCTTAAGAATTCCAAAGTAACGTGCCCCTCATGAGATGGTTTTCTTCAAACCCCGCTGCCCTCGTTTGGGTGGCCGTTTTCCTGGCGGGATTGCCTTCCTGTCGGAAACAGGGGGCGACCGTGAAGTCAGACCTGAGCGAAGCTGGCTATCAGCTCACGCCGGAGGATTGGTTCCGCGCCAGCCGCGAAAACGATGCCGCGGCGTTGAAAAAGTTCATTTCCGCCGGTTACAAGCCGGATGTCCGGAATCCCGATGGTGATTCCGCCCTGCACATCGCGGCATCGGCCGGGGCAGAGAATTCAGCGAAATTTCTCCTCGACCGCAGCCTGCTGGTGGATCTCCGCGGTGCCTCCGAGCGCACGCCGCTGATGGCGGCCGTGATGGCGGATCAGACGCCGATGGTGCGCTGGTTGTTGCGCCAGGGAGCAGATCCGCGCGCAAAGGACTCGGAGGGATTCATGCCGCTGATGCTCGCGGTCCGCGAAGGGAGCGGCGGGTCGGTTGGCGAGCTGGCTCCTTACAATCGGGAAAATCTTGATGCGGCGCTGCTTCTCGCCGCCTTGGTCGGCCGGGCGGATGTGATCGATTCCCTGACGAACTACGGAGCGTCTGTTTACGCACGGATGGAAGACGGCCGGACGCCTTTGATGATCGCAGCCGAGAATGGCAACACGGATGCGGTGAAACTCCTGCTTGAACTCGGTGCCAGCCGCTACTCCGCCGATCCCGATGGCCGGACAGCGGCGGACCTTGCCACCGCTGCCGGACATTCGGAGATTTCTTCGCTCATTCTGCGTGAGCCACTTCCCGAAGAACTCACACTCGAGTCACCGGAAAAACTGGCCGAAAAAATGGATTCGATTGTCGATGCCGCGACGGCCAAGGAGTCCGCTGGAAATCCGGTGGAACCCTCGAAAAGCGCCCGGGTTTTCAATCCTCCCGCCCGGCCACTGGCCAAACGCGAGTCTCCACGGCCGCTCAGTGGGGAAACGCTCAGTACTCCGGTGGCGATCATCCCGTCGGAAACCGGCCCGCGCGCGGCTGCCTCCGAGACCGTGGCGAACCCACCCTTCGCCATGCCGCCGCTGGTCATGCGACTTTACAGTGAGCGTGAACTGCCGATCAACGTGCAATCCGTCCAGGGCGACATGGCGACGGTCAGCATCGCGGGGCCCACCCCGCGGCAGATGAAAGTGCGGACTGGTGAGACGATTCCCGGGTCAAGATTGGCGGTGATTGCCGTCAAGCGCCGGATGGAGGAGAGCAAGGTCAGCCAGGGCCGGCGGATGGAAATTTCCGTGATGGACGTGCGCGATACCGCCACCGGCACGACCCGCGAATGGACGTCCGGAATTTCCGCTGATGCCCACGATCCCGTGGCGCTGGTGGAGGATGCCGCGACTGGAAAGCGGTACCTCGCCACCCAAGGCCAGCGCTTCAAAGCGGCCGATGGCACGGAATTTTTGATCTCCGACGTGCGGCCCAACCAGATCGTCATCGAGGAGGTGGCCACCGGTGCCGTTCAAACCCTTCCCTTGCGCGGTCCGCGCGGCTGATATGAAAAATCAACCCATCATGGAACAAGACACCATCATCGATCACGGCGAACCGGTGCGCCAGTTTTCCGTGCTGCTCCCGAACCGAGTTGGTGCGTTGGCGGCGCTGGTCAAGTTGCTGCGGGCGTCGGCCATCGAAGTGGTAGGCCTCAGCGTGCAGGACTCGCGCGATGCGACGGTAGCGCGTCTGGTGGTTTCGGATCCGGATACCGCAGAGCATCTTTTCATGGAAAAGGGCATCCCCCACACGACGTGCGAACTGGTGGTCATCGCCATGCGCGAGTCTGGTCCCGGGCTGTTGCAATCGCTCGATACCCTGATGATCGCCGAGACGAACATCGATTTTGCCTACGCCCTGATGCCGAGTCCCGAAGGCCAATCGATGCTGGCGATGCATGTGGAGGATTACGAATTCGCCGTGGCCATTCTCCATCAGAGTGGATTCAAGCTGATGTACCAGGAAGATCTGAGCCGTTAGAGAGTTGCTTTCGGGGGAAAAGTTTTGTGAATTTCAGTACGAGTGCTTTGGCAGGGGAGGGGAGCTCTTTCTCGGATGTTAGCACTATGTTCCAATGGGAATACCGTATTTCATTAATGTTTCCTTACTTTTCGACTTTCCGTAACAGATTCAAAAACAGATAGTTGCAGAGCTGATTTGTTCACATTTTTTGAACGAATGCCTGCATCGAGGGTCCGATAGTAAGGAACCCTATGAAATTTTTAACAACTGATTATCCATCCGAGGGAACAGTAGGTCACTACCGGATAGACTCGGAACGCAGGATGCGGATCGAGGAATATCAGGGTAAGGTAGGGTTGTCGGATTTGAAATCCATCATTTCCGCGATGGCCTCCGATCCCTGCTGGTCGCCGGACTTCAATGGGCTGATCGATTTTCACGAAGCGGAGTTGGATTTGAGTGCGAACGACATTCTCCGACTCGCCTTGGTTCTCAAAAATGCGGATCACCGGACGCGCGGTTGGTTGGCCTATGTCGTTCCGAATTCGACGGTGTTTGGGATCGTCCGCATGCTGGGCTATTGGTCGCGGAATACCGACCGGATCCGGATTTTCAACGCTCGCGACGAGGCGGAATCTTGGCTGGTGCGTAACCGGGATCAGATTCCGCCGAACTGCCATGAGGTGGAACTCACCGAAGTGGAGGCCACGCTCCGCAGTGCGATTTAATGGCGTCCGGCCGGGTGCTACGAGTCCAACGAATCCCTGTCGGCTGCGGTTCTGCCCATTGTTCCGTCGATCTTCCGGGTGATTCGTTGGACTCGTGGCTCCAGTCCGGAGCTGATCAGGTATTGCCTCCCCGTCTGGCAGGCCGTATCGCACCGCGTGAGAGTCATACATTTTGGAACCACCATCTAACGCACCAGCCGCCAGCCTGATCCGGATTTCCGACGTCTTCGCGGATTTCACCGATGAAATCATCAGCGGACTCGGTGGAAGTTCGTTCAAGAAACTTGGAAGCGGCTATTTTCTCATCCGCGGTCTGGAACCGCTGGCGATGCTCGATTCGGACGCGGCGAAGTTCGTTCGCTGGAACCTGCCGGTGCACCACAGCTGGCCGTGCAATCCGGAGCGCATGGATGGATTCGTGGAAAAAGCGGCACAGGCCTTGTTCCGGAAATTCGGCGCGCTGCAGCCGCAGGCGTTGTTAGTAGGTCAGCTTGATCCTGGAGTTTCCAACCGATACTACAAATCGCTCGCATCCAACCTGCGGGGAAGAACGCTGCAGTTGTTTCCGCCCGAAGTCGCGGCGCTGAAGGATATCGAGGCCCAGAAGCCGGACGTGCCGACGCTTTTCTGTCTGATAGGAAAAGAGGGGTTGTTCTGCGGAATGCAAAGCCCGAAAGCCGCTAACGGATTCTATCCGGGTGGGACGAAATACATCAGCCAGGGTTCGCCCGATACCATCAGCCGTGCCGGGGCGAAAATTGCCGAGGCGCTGCACTACCTGTTATTGCACCGCCCCGCACCAGCGAAGGGCGCGCATTGGCTGGAACTTGGAGCCAGTCCCGGCGGCATGACTTCCGAGTTGTTGGGCCGTGGTTACGAAGTCACGGCGATCGATCGCGCGCCCTTGGACAAACGGCTGGATCGCGCGCGAGGCTTGCATTTCATGCTGGCAGACGTGGCTGCCTACGAGCCGAAATCCGCGATGCGGTTCGATGCGATCCTATCCGACATGAACGGCGCGGCGGAGAACGCGATCGGCCAGGTCGGGCGCCTGTCTCGTTTTCTCGCACCAGGTGGACTGGCCGTTTTCACCCTGAAAACTCCCGGCGCGGTCACATTCGGCGAAATCAACCGCCTGTATGACGCGGTGGCCCATTCCGCAGCTGCCACGGGGCTGTTCCTTTTCGCGCGGACGCATCTGACTTATAACCGGCTGGAGTTCACCTTGTTTTTCGAAAAACGCTGATGGCGGAGGGTGTTCCGGGATAGTCGTTGACGCGGGAAAGGTTTTTGATGTAGCTAGCCCGGTTGCTGGCACGCTGCTGAAATGCGCGTGGATTTTCCCGGCAGCCATCGCAGCCATGAGTTCCAACAAACCGATCGATGGCAGCGAGCGCTTCACGAGGCTGCAGGTCGTCACGCTGATCTTGTCGCTTTACGTGATCGGCGCACTTTGTGCAGACCAGATTTTCACTTTGTCCGAGAGCACGAAAAACACGCTTCAACTGGTGGATTTCGGAGTGTGCCTGGTTTTTCTAACAGACTTCTTCATCCGCCTTTCGCGTGCGCCTTCGAAGCGGGCGTTCCTGAAATGGGGCTGGATTGATTTTGTGACGTCGTTGCCGATGTTAGGCGCGTGGCGGTTCGGACGGGCATTCAAGATTTTCCGCATCCTGCGGGCGGTTCGTTCGATCAAGTTGTTGCTCAGGTATGCGATCCAGTGCGGGAAAATCTCGCCTCTCGGCACGGTGGCGATCATTTCCATCGGCCTGGTCTTCCTCTCAGCGTTCTCAATTTATCAGTTTGAGCCTGACTCTGCGGACGCGAACATCCGAACCCTCGGCGATGCGTTCTGGTGGGCTTTTGTCACGATCACGACGGTCGGGTATGGCGATAAATTTCCGATCACCGTGGGTGGCCGCGTTGTTGCAATGATCCTAATGACGGCGGGAGTCGGACTGTTCGGAGCATTTACCGGATTTGTGGCGAGTCTGTTCATCGGCACCGATATCCGGAAAGAGGACGAGGACATCGTGGCATTGACGCGGGAAGTCCAGGCGATGCGCGAGCACCTCCGGGCGATCGAGGAAAAACTCGATGATCGAAAGCCCTAGTTCGTCCGCCGATCATCCGTCGAATGGAACATTGGTTTCGATTGCTTGACTCGCCGTGGGTGATCGACATGCTTTCGGACGATGAAACGAATTTTACAATTTCTCGCAGTGCTGGGAATCGCGCTGTCCTTGAATTCCTGCGGTCTTCCCGGAGCCCTTGTGCGCACCGCGGGCAATCTGGTGAACTCAGCCGCCAGTTTGGCCGGGAGCTGAACCATCAATCACGCGTGATCGTCCGGCTGCCGTCGTCGCCGATGGTGAATCGCAGCCAGATTGTTTGCTGCGGCAGGATTTCCGGAAATTTGTCGCCCCATTCGGCGATTACTACTCCGCCGGATTCCAGGTATTCATCCCAACCAAGCGCCAGCAGTTCGTCTGCAGATTCGAGGCGATAGAAATCGAGGTGAAACACCTCCAACCGGCCGCCGGAATATTCATGGACAAGGCCAAACGTCGGGCTTGTCACTTCTGCGGGAGAACCCATCCCGGCGACGAATCCCTTGGTCCAGTGGGTTTTTCCCGCGCCCAAGCCACCGACCAGGGCGATCACGCTGCCTTCACCTGATGAGGCTGCGGCGGCGCGGCCGAGGGCTTCCATTTCTGCGGGCGATCTTGCATTTCCATCCATCCGCCGTCCGGAAAAGCCGAAAGCGCCCCAGGAGTCGATGAAAAAACCCATGCGGCCCGGATCCTTTCCTTGTCATCCCCGCCAATAACAGATAGATGCGGGGAATGATCATGAGAACTGCCGTTGCCCTGGTTCTGTTATCCGCCCTTCACGCCGCCGAACCCGTTGCGTTGTTCAATGGCAAGGATCTCACTGGCTGGACCTTCGAATCGATCGATCCGAAACTTTCCCCGCAGTCGATCTGGAGTGTTGCCGACGGAGTTCTCATTTGCAAAGGCCGCCCGCCGGGGTTGATGCGCACGGAGAAGGTGTTTTCCAACTACGAGCTCACCGTCGAATGGCGCTGGGCACCCGGCGGAAAACCGGGCAACAGCGGAGTGCTCATCCACGCTTCCAAACCCAAGGAACTTTTCGTCTGGCCGAAATCCATCGAAGTCCAACTCGCCAACGGCAACGCGGGAGATTTCTGGACCGTCGGAGAAACACTTGTTGTTGCCGGCCACGAACCTCAGGGCAACGGCCGACGCTGGGTGAAAAAAGCAGCAAGCCCGGAAATGCCACCCGGTGAGTGGAACACGATGCGCATCCGCTGCCAAAAGGCCACAGTCTCGGTGTGGGTCAACGGCACGCTCATGAACGAAGCCACCGGCTTGAGCACCTCAAAAGGCGCGATTTGTCTGCAGAGCGAGGACAGGGAAGTTCATTTCCGCAAGGTCGCCCTGAAACCGATCGAGTAATCAGCCGCTCTTTGAAAATTCGCGTTGATTCCTCACCCCATCGCCCGTGAGAGTCGCCGCGCCATGCTCGATATCCGCGTCATCCGCGAAAACCCCGCCACCGTCCAGGAACGTCTTAAACTTCGCGGCGGCGACCATTGGAAACTGGTTGACGACGTGCTCGCCTGCGATGAATCGCGCCGTGCCGCCGAGACCGCCAAGCAGCAGCTCCAGAGTTCGCGCAAAACCATCTCCAAACAGATCGGCATTCTCAAGGGCAAGGGCGAGGACACGTCGCCGATCGAAGCAGAGGTCCGCGGGATCAACGAACGCATCGCCGAGCTCGATTCTGAAACGGAAGCCGCCTCGGTTCGTCAGAGTGATCTGCTGTTGAACATTCCCAATCTTACACACGACGCCTGTCCGATCGGAACCGACGAGGCATCGAACCCGGTTGTCCGCGAGTGGGGGAGCAAGCCCGACCTAACTGATCCCAAGGACCACGTCGAACTCGCGCTGCAACACGGCCTGGTGAACTGGGACGACGGCATCCGCACCGCTGGCTCGGGATTTGTCGTCTACCGGGGCCAAGGGGCGCGGCTCGAACGCGCCCTGATCAATTTCCTGCTGGATACCCAAGGTGCGAACGGCTACGAGGAGGTGAATGTTCCGCACCTGGTGAAACGCGAGTGCATGGAGGGAACTGGCCAGCTCCCGAAATTCGAGGACGACATGTATGGCACCGATGCCGACGAGAACGGCGTGAACAGCCTCTTCCTCGCGCCGACCGCCGAGGTTCCCGTCACCAATCTCTATCGGGACACGCTTCTATCAGAAACCGACCTGCCCGTGAAAATGGTCGCCTACACCCCCTGTTTTCGCCGCGAGGCAGGTTCCGCCGGTCGCGACAACAAGGGCATCATCCGGATGCACCAGTTTGACAAGGTGGAGCTCGTGCAGATTGTCCATCCCGACCACGGCTTCGACGTGTTGGACCAACTAACCGCCCATGCGGAGTCGATTCTTCAGAAACTCGGACTGCACTATCGGACCATCGAACTCTGCACCGGTGATATTGGATTTTCATCGGCGAAGACCTACGACATCGAAGTCTGGGCACCGGGCCATGGGAAATATCTCGAAGTGTCGAGCTGCTCGTGTTTTGCCGAATACCAGGCCCGCCGGATGAAGCTCCGCTTCAAGGATGCCGAGGGCAAAAACCGCTTCCCGCATACGCTCAACGGCTCCGGCACCGCACTGCCCCGCCTTTACGTCGCCCTGTTAGAGCAATGCCAGCAACCCGACGGCTCCATTCGCATCCCGGAGGCGTTGGTGCCCTATTTCGGCTCGGACTCAATCGGTTAGGCCGTCGGTGGGTGGCGGCACTAGTGCTTTATCGCCACCATCGGGTGGTAGTCGGGGTCCTTGAGTTTGCCCGCGCTGAACAGCCACGACGCGCTCTGATAGAATGCAGTGGCCTTGTGGAGGATTTCGGGGTTTTCCGTTTTTGGCGGTGAGAGGTCGCCGTTCTTGAGATCGCAGGAATACAGCGAGCTCTCGCGTTTCGGCTTGAGGATCGCCAGCGAGTCCTTTTCCAGCAGTGCGATTTTCTGATAGTTGCTGATGAAGGCGCGCTCCGTCAGCGCATCGGCCGACGGTGCTAGCAGATCGTGACCGTAGCTGAGCGTTTCGTAATTCCAGTTCAGCAGGCCGAAGACGGTGGGCATCAGGTCGATCTGACTGCACACCCGCGAGTACGTCTGCGGTGGGATCAGGCCGGGATTGTAGATCATCGCCGGGATGTGGAACTTCGTGACATCGAGGTCTGACTTGCCCGCGCTGCTGGCGCAGTGGTCGGCGACGAAGATGAAGAGCGTGTCCTTGAACCACGGTTTCTTGCTCGCGGTTTCGATCAGGTTTCCGACCGCCCAGTCCGAGTATTTCACGGCGGGTCCGCGTCCGTGATGGGACTTCTTGTCGATCCGGCCATCCGGGAAATCATATGGTCGGTGGTTGCTGGTGGTCATGCAGAAGTAGTGGAACGGCGTGCCCACGGCGTAATTTCTATCAGCATCGGCGATGGTCTTGTGAAAAAGGTCCTCGTCGCACGCGCCCCATGACGTTTTGAAAGTAACATCCTTTTTGTCCCAGGCGTTCACATCCATGACGCGGGCACCGGCGGTCGAGAAAAAGCGGTTCATGTAATCGAACTTGCCATCGCCGCCGTAGAAAAACGCGCAGTCATAGCCGCGTTTCAGGAAGGGGCGGAAGGTGGTGAGCAGCTCCTTTCCTTCCGGCCGATAGATGATCGACTGGCCGGGCGTGGGTGGCAGATTCAGCGTGAGTGCCTCCATTCCTCGCACGGTGCGGGTGCCAGTGGCGTAGAGATTGTCGAAAAAAAGCGACTGGGTGGCAAGGCGGTCGAGATTCGGGGAGAGGCCCTTCTTTTTGCCAACCGCGTAGTGCATGTATTCCGCGCTGTAGCTTTCCATGCAGATGAGGATGACATTCCAGCGCCGCTCCTCGCCACGGCCCTTGATGCTGCGATGGAGGTCATCCGGCGCGGTTGAGGCGGGCTTTTCGTTAGGGGTTGTCAGCAGTTGCTTCGCCGCGGCGAGGGCCTCGTCCTGAGGGAGTTTTGGATACCATTCGTCGTAGTTCAGCTCCATCGATTTGAATGCGGCGATGAATGACCAGCAGCCGTTTTTCGCGAGTTCGCCGTGGTATTGGTTGGTGAAGGAAGGCATCGACGACTGGCTGACCCACACCGCCGCAGCGGCTGGCAGGGCGATTCCTGTTAGCAGTGCCGCCATGCGCCCGGACCAGGTGCCCTCGTTCCGCACCGCCCAGACGAGGACGCCCCGGCGATGAAGCAGCCATACAACCCCCATACCTAGCAGGACGATTCCGCCCATGATCGGCACCATCGGATAGGATTCGGTGATGTTGCCCAGCACCTCCTGCGTCCAGATGAGATAATCGACGGCGATAAAGTTGAACCTCACGCCGAATTCATCCCAAAAGAACCATTCCGACACCGTGATGAAGATCAACGTGCTGGTAAAAACCACCATCCCCAGCGCCGTCACCGTGCGCCCGGCCCTCGATTTGAGGAAACGATCCGGAGCCATGGCACCATACACCACCCAGGGCAACGCCGCGAACAGCCCGGCAACGACATCGAAAAAGATCCCGACGCCAAACACCCCGGCCAGCGAGGGATCCCATGTTAGAAATCGGCGTGCTGCAATGAGCAGCGCCAGACGCGAGAGCAGCGAGACGCTGAAGAACACCACAAAAGAGATGAAAGGGAGACGCGTAGGCGCGGAACGGAACGGGAGAGGCATGGCGGTTTTTTGGATGGGCGCAATCGAAGCAGCGTCAGGCGGATGAGCGGGATTACGAGAAAATTCCCCCTCGACGGTCGGCATCATTTACTGCACCGAACATGAGAACCCGGTGAGAAACCCCGCCAAATCACTTCGGCTGCCACGCAAGGACCAGCGCCCCAGCGACGATCAACGCACCGCCGACTGCATGCTGCACGCTCAGCCGCTCTTTCAGAAACAGTGCTGAAATGGCGATCGCAAAAACCACGCTCAGCTTGTCTACCGGCGCGACCCGCGAGACCTCGCCGAGCTGGAGCGCGCGGAAATAACAGATCCACGAAAGCCCGGTGGCGATGCCCGACAGCGCGAGGAAAAGCCAAACCCGTTTAGGAAACTCGAGCGCCTCCGCCGGTCGCGTCGTCGCAAACGCGATGCCCCATGTGAACACCAGCACCACTGCCGTGCGGATCGCCGTCGCAAGATCCGAATTCACGCCACTCACCCCGACTTTCGCCAGAACGGCGGTCAGGCCGGCGAAAAACGCCGAGAGCAGTGACCAGACGATCCAGTTCATTTCATCGGGAAGTAAAAGGGCGGCTCAATACCACGAAAAGAAATGATGGATCACTCCGTGCGCCCGCAGGATCTGGATTCCCTCCACCACGATTAGTGCCATGAGGAACCAAAGCACTTCGGACAGAGAACTGATGAAAACCTTCGTGCTCACTTGGAGCGTCTGGTTGTCCTTGATGGCAAAACTTCGCGGCCAGAAGCGCGGCACGTTGCGCTCGTAAACCGGAAATTCCTCGGGGAAAATTCCTTCCAGCTTCTTCTCCTCACTGCGGATTACCGCGCGGTAGAGGATCAGGAAAAGCACGGCAGCTCCTGCGGTGAGCGTGAGGTTTTTTGAAACAAGACAGATCCCGACGAATCCAAGGAAGGAAAAGAAATAGAGCGGATTCCGGCACATGCTGTAGATCCCGCTTTGGCACAGCTCACGGTTTTTCCGCCCGCCGATGTAAACCGTGCAAAGGATCCGTCCCAGCGCTCCCGCGAAAACGAGGAACAGCCCCACCAGTTTCAGGATTTCCTTCAGCAACGTGTCGGCCTCGCGCGGTTGCACGAACACGAGTAGGAAAATCAGGATCGAGGCCATCAGGAAGGAAATCGGCTTTCGCAGCTTTTCGACCGACCCCTTGTCAGTGGCTTTTTTACGGGGCTGGGCGGCGGTCGATTCCAAGGCAGTCGGGTTCATAGGCGAAGGGAAAACCAGCGGCTGGTATGAGCATCATCGAGCGCGCGCCGCTTGGGTTGGAGGCGGATCTTGAAGATTCGCCGCACGAAATCAACCCAATCCTCGCGCTCAGGTTTTCCGTGAGTGGCCGCGCTGACGATGGCGGCAGACGGTGGGATGGGTAATCACCGTCGCCTGCCGTTTCCGGTGAGAAAGATGTCGAAAGGACTTTCGTTGCTGTCGTTGCTGTAAACGAGCAGTGAGGCGGTGCGCTGCCCTTTGGCAGAAGGGCTGAACGTCACGCTGAAAACGGTTTTGCCGCCGGACGGCAGAGTGCTGCTCGGGAGCTTGACGACGGTGAAGTCATTGCTGTTAGCGCCGACCTTCCGGAAAAAGATCCCTGTAAGATTTGCGGGACCTTTGTTCCGGATGATGAAATTGAGCGTGCGGCCCGACCTAAGAGTCACTCCGCCAAAGTCCACGCTCGATCTACCGTCGGCGAGGTTTTTTCTGGCGGGATGCTCGATTGCGATTTCAGGAAACGACGGTGTGACTGCTGATCCTGTAAGATACAAGGTGAACTCGCCCTCGTTGTTGTCGTTGCTGCTGATGATCAGCCGTGCGGCGGAATTTCCTGTTGATAGAGGAGAGAAGCGGAGGATGAAGGAGAACTCGGATTTGGCAGCGAGAGTGGTGGGAAAACCGCTGGGATTGGAAACAAACGCCGCAGCGTAAGGACCATCGATGGTGAAGTTCAGATTGGAGAGGGTGGCGGATCCGGAATTTCTGAGGGTGAAGCGGCGGATGGATTCACCTCCGATGGGCACGGTGCCGAAGCCGATGGTTTCACCCGTCGTGATGGCGGCGCCGCCTTGCAGAAGGGCGATTTCCGGGGCGGGTATGCCGAAGATTTCAGCGTCGTGCATCGCGAGATTAAAATCGCTCGGCAAGGGTCGGCCATAGGCTCCCCATCCTCCAGTGATGAGAACATCGCCGTTTTTCAATTGGGTGGCGGCATGCAGGCAGCGGGACGAGGCGAGATCATCTCCGGCCGTCCATGACCCAAGGGCGGGATCAAAAATCTCCGAACTGGCGAGAACTGTGGTTTCTGTCGCCACCCCGCCGCAGACGAGCACGCGATCATCGGGGAGGAGGACGGCGGTGTGATTTTCCCGCTGGATCGAAAGCGGGTTGACGGTGGTCCAGAAACCGGTCGCTGGATCGAAAATCTCGCTGCTCGTGACTGCGTCTCGATTGTTGCCCCCGCAGACGAGAACCCGGCCGTCGGCAAGAAGAGTCGCCGTGTGGCGGTGACGGGAAACGGTAAGGGAGGTGGCGTTGCTCCAGGTGCCGGTCGAGGGATTGTAGAGTTCTGCAGAGCGGGTGACACTGCCTGTCTGATAGTCACTGCCGCCGCAAACCAGCACGCGGCCGTCGGCGAGTCGGGTGGCGGTGAGATTTCGGCGTGCCATTGAGAGCGATCCAGTGCGGGTCCACTTGTGGGCGACGGGATCGTAGAGACGGGCGACTCCGCTCGGTGCGTCTCCCACGCCGCCGATGACGAGAACGAGACCGTTGGTGAGAAGGGTGGCGGAATCGCCGCCTGGTTGACCGTCGGCAGGCTGGGTGACGGACCAGCTGCCGTTGGCGCTCGTGAAAATTTCAGCATCTGCTCCCCCGCCGGTGATGAGGACCCTTTGATCTGGCAGCAAGGTGGCATGGTGGCCGTAGCGCCCATGGATCAGTGCCTTTGCCGGGGTGAATGTGCCCGTTTCGGGATCATAAATCTCGGCGCTCGCAATCGCCTTGTGCCGCGCATCCTTGCCACCTGTAACCAGCAGGCGCCCGTCTGCGAGCACCGTGGCCGTGTGCGAATTCCGGCCCACGCACATGCGGTCGATCTCGCGGAAAACGGCCTCACCCCGCGATTTGCCGATCAGCAGCGACAAGGCCGAACCGACCAGAATGGAGGCAAACCTGCGGTATGGAGAATCAATCTTCAACTCGCGGAGGTTGAAGCAGCCATTTTCTCCACGCCACTGTTTTGTGTCACACAAAGACGCGCCACGCGGCTCACGACCGCCACCGCTTCGTCAGATCCCCATACGCATCGATCCTCCGGTCGCGGAAAAACGGCCAGATGCGGCGGAAGTCTTCCACCGCCTGGAAATCCAGGTCGTGATAGAGAATTTCTTCCTTTTCCGTGGAAGCCTTTGCCACCAGCTCGCCATACGGATTCGCCACAAACGAGCGCCCCCAGAACTCCGTGCCATCGTGCGTGCCGCTGCGGTTCACTGCGGCAAGGTAGCACCCGTTTGCCACCGCATGGCCGCGCTGCACCGTTTCCCAGGCACAATGTTGTGCATCGCCCAGCGTCGGTTTTTCCTCAGGCAGCCAGCCGATCGCCGTCGGATAGACCAACACCTGAGCCCCGCCCAGCGCCATCAGCCGCGCCGCTTCCGGATACCATTGGTCCCAACAGATCAGCACGCCGATTTTTCCATAACGCGTGTCCCACACCGGCCAGCCACTGTCGCCGGGAGTGAAATAGAACTTCTCCTCGAATCCCGGGTCCTGCGGGATGTGGCTTTTCCGATAGAATCCCATCAGCGAGCCGTCCGCATCATGCACCGCCGCCGTATTGTGATAGAGTCCCGGTCCTCGATGCTCGAAAAGCGACGAAACCAGCACGATCCCCAACTCCCCGGCCAGCTTCCCCAGCCGGTCCGTCACCGGGCCGGGCAGTGCATCCGCCAGATCGAACAGTGCGGGGTCCTCGACGGTGCAGAAATACGGCGTCAGGAAAAGCTCCTGCGTCACCACGATCTCCGCCCCGCCCGACGCCGCCTCGCGGATGAGCATTTCATGACGATCGAACGCCTCCGCCTTCGAAGCGAAAGTCCCGGATTGTAGCAAAGCGATGCACGGCATGCCACCATTCGTAGCCGCCGTCCGTCGCCGTCGCACGCAAGAAATTCTCGAAAATTCTCCCTCGCTCCCCGGCCAATCACTCCCGTCATGTGAGAGAAGATCGGCTTGTGCCGACGTCCTCATATCGGGGATTACCGTTCCCCCCGCCTCCCGAAGTGGCATTTCGCCTGATATGTACACCCGCCACTGAGCAAACCTTGACGGATCAACCATTTTTCGGCCAATCTGATCGTGCCAAGCAGGTGGATATCGTCGTGTGTGATGCTACTAATAAAGACTAATCGCCAAAAACAATACACACTAGCTCTGAATCTCGAATGAGGAACCGCATCGCAGTCATAGCATTCGTCCTCGGTTTATTAGCCGTTGGTATGGCGGCATTTCAGAACAACATTGTCCAAGCCGCTCCGAAGACTGAGAACGCGGAGAGCAAGCGGACATTGAAGGAAGTGGCTGCTGATGCTGCGAAGAAGGTGCTTGAAGAGAAGGTATTGCACAAGAAGCCGCCTCCGAAGCCCGTCACCGACCCGCGCCGACTGCCGCTCCACCCTTATCAGATGGTTTTTACCGGATTGGGGATACTTGCGATTGGGCTCGGTGTGTTTGCTTGGACGCAGAAGGCACACACTAGGCTTGCTGCATCTGCAGTCGGTCTCGGGTTGATTGCCATTGCGTGGGAATGGGTTCTCATCGCAGTAGGTATCGCTATAGTGATTTTCATCCTTTCACTTCTCGGCTGATGCACACGCAACACAAACAAAGGCGAACGAGACGCTCCATCCAACGGCAGGTAACGCTCCAGTTTGAATTCAATCTTCCCTCCCCGCCGTGGATGAGCTAGATGTTCGGGTAAAAATTATGAAGACCCTAATCCAAACCTACCGCCGCAAGCAGCTTCGAAAGTTTGCCAAGGCTTTCACGTCTGAGATCAAGGACCGCTTCGGGAAGAAGGTCCTATATTCCGCAGCCGAGGTTGAGGAAGTGGCAGTTTCAATGGGCGTTAGCAGCAAGGAACGTGAGTGGGCTTATGGAATGTTTGCCGAGGAGGAGGCGTGCCAAGGATTTCTCACCCGAATGGGTTCATCCAAGACGTCCAGAGAGCTCAGGTCTTTTCTTGCTGGTTGGATGTTCGGAGGAGGCACGTCGGTTGGTTATGAGGGTATGTGGAATCGATTTGATGATCCAAACGACACTGTCATGAGCGGTATCTCCAGCGCATCTGGTAGCTCGTTCGGTGGCAGTTTCGGTGACGATAGCGGCGGTGACCACAATTCAGGAGGATCTGATGGAGGATCTTCAGACTGACCCAGGTTCAAGAGTGAAGTGCAACGAAGTTATAGTTGGAGCAACACCTCCTCCAGAGTCTGATAGTCATGTCTTTTTCTGGGGCGCGTGTTGAGGATTCGGGCGATCCCGTTGCATTCCCCAGGTTCAAGAGTGAAGTGGATTAAGACGGCGGCGGACCGGGCCCGCGTGGGTGACGAATCAAGTGGCTGCCTCCGCCAAACGGTTGGGTTGCCGGTCGTGCTCCCGCGCGGTCACGATTCTCCCTTTGCGCCCAGTTTCCCGAGGGAGGAAAATTTTTCGATGGGGGCCCTTCTCCCCAGAAAGGGGGGCTGCGCATTCTTTGACGAAGTGAAACCCGCGGGCTAAGGATACGGGGACCTCACTACTTTCCGCATGCTGCTGAGTTGCAGGATGTCGTGATGAGGATCGCCAGCATACCTTCGTTCGGGAGTTCCTGAACGACGGGAAAACCCAAAATCCATTACCACTGCTCGATCTGCGCGATGATTCGCCGCAGATCGGTTGGTGTCCTTGTCTCATAAAACCCACTCCACGCCCCACTCCGATGAAACCCAAATTCAGCCATTCTCCACTTCGCCCACACGCCCTCGGAACCTCTCTTGCTGCGGTGATCACCGTTTGCCTTTGCCCGGTCGGGTCCGTTTCCGCCATCCAGTGGAACGGCGCGGTCAGCACTGCATGGAACACCGGCGGAAACTGGTCGGGTGGTGCGACTCCTGGCGGCAACGCGGAAATCAACACCACCACCGGCAATGTCGCGACGATCGCCGTGGATATGACTCCGGTGCCGGTGGACATCCTCGTGGGAAACACCGCCGCGGGAATCTTGAATCACACGGCGGGTGTGGCTGCCACGGGGTCACAAAACTGGATGTTCGTCGGCCAAGGCTCGGGCCGGGTCGGCACCTACAACCTCGCAAACAGCGGTGGTGTTGGCGGAGCTTTCACCGCGCTGGGACAGGGCTCTGGAACCATGACCGTCGGTGGCACTCATCCGACCAATGGTGACCTCCGGATCGGCGACGCCGCGGGAGCCACAGGCATCGTCAATGTCCACACCAGCGGGAGTTTGATCGTCCGCAATGACTTGCTGGTCGGCACCGGCGGGACCGGCACGATGAATGTGGACAGTGGCACCGTCAGCGCTGGAGCCGTCGCGGACGCCTGTTGGACCGCCTTTGGGCGATCTGGTGGAGACGGCACGCTTCGGATGAGCGGCGGGTCTCTCACCAGCTATGGGACCTTGTGGGTGCCGCGGGATGACAATTCGAAAGGCACGGTCAACCTCACCGGCGGGACGCTCGAAACCAAAACCTGGGGCGAAGGATTCATCATTTCCGAAGGCACGAACGCCATCGGCGTGGTCACCCAATCCGGCGGGACGATCAATACCTACGACAAGGATTTCATCATCGGCCGCAACGGAGCTGGCACCGGCACTTACTCGATCAGCGGATCAGGCAGCTTGAACACGTGCGCCAACCTCCTCATCGCAGTGACCGCCACCTCGACCGGCAACCTCAACCTCAACGGCGGCACCCTGCAGACCGCAATCATCGACGGCGGACTCGGCACCGCCAACGTCAGTTTCAACGGCACCCAGATCATCGCAACCGCTGACAAGCCGAATTTCATCAACGACCTCGACACCGCCGTCATCGCTGCGGGTGGATTGAAAATCGACAGCAACGGGAAAACCCTCGCGTCATCCCAGATTCTAACCGGCACCGGCAGCATCACCAAGACCGGTCTCGGCTCGCTCGCGCTAACAGGGTCGCAGCTTTACGTAAGCGCAGTCGGTATCGATGGGGGAAAACTCGCCACCTCCACGGCTGCGGCCGACACCAGCAGTTTCACCGTCGCCAATGGTGCCACCCTCGGGGTCATCACAGCGGCGGATGACGACAATCAACTGGAAGCCACCAACGTCACGCTCGCGACCACGGCCACCGGTGCCAGTGTGGATTTCAATCTCGGAAATTTTCCCGGCAACACCGTCCTGGCACCCCTCAAAGTGACCGGAAACCTGGTGCTCAACGGGCCCATCACCGTAAATGTGGCTGACGCGTTTCCGGCGACGGGCACCATCCCGCTGCTGCAATATTCCTCGAAAACCGGCGCGGGATCATTCGTCATCGGCACACTTCCGTTAGGCGTTTCGGCGACTCTATCCGACGTCGGCGGATTGGTCTCGCTGAACGTCACAAGCGTGTCGCTTCCGCGATGGCAGGGCGACGTGAGCGCGGTCTGGGACACCACCACCCAGAACTGGATCAACCTGGTCTCGGGAAATCCGTCCACCTATTCGAATGCGACGCCCACCTTGTTCAACGACGATGCCACAGGGACCACCAACGTGGTGCTCAATACCACGGTCACTCCAGGTTTGCTCACCTTCGATCACAGTTTCCTGAATTACACCCTTACCGGCAGCGGCAAGATTTCCGGCGCGACCGGACTTGTCAAATCCGGCAGCGGCACCCTCAATCTGGGAACAGCCGGCAACGACTACACCGGTGTCACCACGCTGCAGGGAGGAATCACCGAAGCCACCGTGCTCTCTAACGGGGGCGCGCCAGGCAGTCTCGGGGCGGCATCTGCGGCCGCTTCGAACCTGGTCATCGGCGCGGCGACGCTCAGCTACACCGGTAATAACAGCACAATCGACCGCGGATTCACCATTTCCGGCACGGACTCGACGGTCAGCACGGTGAACACCCTGACGACGAGCGGCACCGTCGTCACCGCGAGCGGAAATTTCGTCAAAGCCGGAGCCGGCAAGCTGGTCCTGTCAAATACCGGCGCGTTCACCATCGGCTCGGCCGGACTGGCTAACAAAGTCGCCGCAGGCACGCTCGCCTTCGATGGCACCGCTACGCAGAACGCCACTCTGATAGGTGACCTCGCGGTGGGATCCGTCGCGGGCAACAGCGGACTTGAGATCAACAACTCCGCGGTCATCGCGGCCAACACCGAAATCGCCCAGGCGGCCAACTCAGTCTCCAGTCTCGTGATCAGCGGCACGGGATCGTTCCGTTCCAGTTTGTTGCGAGTCGGCAACGGTGTGGACTCCATCGGAACGGTGACGGTTCAGGACAGCGGCAGCCTGAACAAACTCGGAGGCTGGATGGCGATTGGCAACAGCAACAATGGTCAAGGCACACTGAACGTGAAAAACAACGGCACGGTGACCGGCGATGACGTGCTGAACATCGGTGACGTAGGAACTTCACAAGGAGCCGTCAACCTCCAGGACAACGGCACCATCAGCATCGGTGGCGTCATTTTCGTGGGAAAAAACACGGGAACGGGCGGTGTGGTCACGCAGTCGGGCGGCAATTTCAACGGAGGTTCCTTCGTCAGCATCGGCCGGTTCAGCGGAGCAACAGGCACCTACAACCTCAGTGGCGGAGCGTTGAACCAGAACGGAGCCGGCCAGTCATTGCTCGTCGGTGAGGAGGGCACGGGCACGCTAACGATTTCTAACACCGGACAGGTCGTGGTGGCAGGGACGGGCATCGTCATCTCCAACACGGCGACGGGCAACGGCACTCTGAACCTCAATGGCGGCACGCTCACCACCAAACAAATCACCGCCGGTGCCGCAGGCGCGGGCACGGGCACCTTCCACTTCAACGGTGGACTGCTGAAAGCCGGGACCGGTGCGAATGCGGATTTCATCAACCTGATGGACGTGCTGACGGTGAAATCCGGTGGAGCCCGCATCGACAGCAACGGCCAGAACATCGGCATCGGCCTTGCCCTAACGGACGGCGGCGGGGGCGGCGGACTCACCAAATCCGGAACCGGCACCCTGACGCTGACCGGAGCCAACACCTACACCGGCAACACCACCGTACTGGACGGCACCCTCAGCATTTCCAGCACCTATCTCGCGGACGCCTCGACGCTCACCATCGGCGCGGTGGCCGCGTCTCCGGCCGTGCTCAATCTGCCGAACGCGGGCACCGACACGGTCGCCGCATTGATCATCGACGGTGTGGCTCAGCCCGCGGGGGTCCTCTATGATTCAACGAACAGCGGTGGAGCGATCACCGGAATCGGCAAGATCCAGGTCTCCGGAGCTGCCTCGCCCTACGGCACCTGGATCGCAGGATTCTTCCCCGGCGTGACGAACCCCGCCATCGTCGGCACGGCAGCGGACCCTGATGGTGACGGACAATCGAATGCGGTGGAATTCGCGCTCGGCGGCGCGCCTAACAGCGGGGCAAACAATGCAAAAACATACAGCCTCATCGCAGATGGAAGTGTCGATGGCGATACCTTGAACGAATCGCTCATGACCATTGCCGTGCGGGCCGCCACCCCGGCTTTCACCGGCAGCCCGTCGCCCACCGCGACCAAGGATGGATTCACCTACACCATCGAGGGCAGCACCACGCTCGGGTCGTTCCCGGTGACGGTGACACCCGTGGCCGATGTGATTACTGGCTTGCCGACGGTGCCCGCCGGCTATGAGTACCGGACCTTCAGTCTTGATGGCACCAACAACCTTCCTAACAAAGGTTTCCTGCGGGTGAAGGTCACCAATTGAGTCGTTTTCCCTGCTGCTTCCGGCTGGAAATACGCTTTTTCGCGGGCGAAGAATCACGCTTGGCGTTTTATCGAATCCGGTTTCCCTTACCCTCATGATCAAGTCCATTCTGGTAGTAGGCTCCGGCAGTGCCGGGCTGATCGCGGCGCTCTCGATCAAGCGCAAGATCCCGCAGGTCGAAGTGCGCATCGTGCGCAGTCCGGAGATCGGCGTGATCGGCGTGGGCGAGGGGACAACGCCGAATTTCCCGGTGCACTTGTTCGACTACCTCGGCATTTCGCGGAAGAAATTCTATGAACTCGCCGGGCCCACGTGGAAACTCGGCATCAAGTTTCTGTGGGGCCCGCGCGGGAGGTTTGATTATTCATTCGCGCCGCAGTTAGACCTGCAATGGATGGACCTGCCAAAGCCCCACGGGTTCTACTGTGATGAGGAATTTTCCCACAACCATCTTTCCACCGCGCTGATGCGGGAGGACAAGGTGTTTCTCCGGCAGGAGAACGGCTGCCCGGACATCCAGCCGTGGCATGCGTTTCACATCGAGAACAAGCGCTTCGTCGACATGCTGGAGGAAATCTCGCGTGAGGCCGGAGTGGAAATCATCGATGGCAAGGTCACCGGAGCGGACCGCGGGCCGCAGGGTGTCTCGGCGGTGCATCTCGAGGACGGACGCCGGATGGAAGCGGATTTTTTTGTGGATGCGAGCGGCTTTCGGAGTGAGTTGTTAGGCAGGACGCTGGAGGAGCCGTTTTCCAGCTTTGGCAAAACACTTTTCTGTGATCGGGCAGTGGTCGGCGGATGGGAACGGACGGACGAGCCGATCCTGCCGTACACCACCGCGGAGACGATGGACTCGGGCTGGGCCTGGCAGATCGAGCACGAACATCACGTGAACCGGGGTTACGTTTACTCGTCCGAATTCATTTCCGACGATGATGCGGCCGCGGAATTCAAACGCAAGAATCCCAAAGTGCCCGAAGCCCCGCGCGTGGTGAGATTCCGCTCCGGCTGTTACGAGCGCCTGTGGGTGGATAACGTGCTCGCGGTTGGAAATGCCGGTGGATTCGTGGAGCCGTTAGAAGCGACGGCGCTGATGATCGTCTGCTCGCACTGCAAGACATTCGTGGATTTCCTGCTGCACACGTCACTGGAGCCGACTCCATCCATGCGGCATCTCTACAACGATCTGGTCGCGACCATCTGGAATGACATCCGCGATTTTTTGGGGCTGCACTACAAGGTGAACACGCTCAGAGACACGCCCTTCTGGAAACATTGCCAGAACGAAACGGATCTATCAGGAATTGCGGCGATGCTCGAGTTCTACGAGGAAAACGGGCCCACCGGGTTCTGCCGCTACCGGATGCCAAGCAGCCAGAGTGACTTCGGGATTGAAGGTTATTTCACCATGCTGGTCGGCAATCAGGTGCCCTATCGGAAACGTCATCAGGCGGACGCGCGCGAGCGTGTAGCGTGGGACCAGCATCGCAAGCAATTTGAAATCCAGGCGAAGTCAGGCATTGCCGTGAAGGAGGCGCTTTCCTACGTCCGCCATCCGGGCTGGCAGTGGTTTGGCGAGGCGACTGCGTGATGAATTCAGGGTTCCGTTAGCAAAGCCTTTTTTTGATAGATGCGGACGTAGTCGATCTCGTAGCGTTGGGGGAAACGGGTGCCGGACGGATCGCCGGCGTTCGCGCCGATGGCCATGTTGAGGCGGAAGTGGTGGGGCCTTGTGAATGGGTTGATGGCGGGACCGTCCTGATTGACGGGCACATTCATTTGAAGGGTATTGAGAAGTTGGCCGTTGAGATGGATCGTGATTTTTTCCCGATCCCACTCCATCACCCAGTGGTGAAACGAGTCACCCCAGGTCTCCTTGTTGAAACGTGAGATGGGGTGATCGGAAGCGGCCCAATGATCTTTGCCGCCTTTTCCCGACCAGACGAAATTCGCGAGGATCTTGTCCTGATAGAACTCCATGATGTCGATTTCTCCGCCATGTGGCCAACGCCCGCGGCCAGTTGTCCAGATGGCTGGCCAGAGCCCGGGCAGGGCCGGGAAACGTGCGCGCACTTCATAGCGACCGTAGACCCAGGCGTTTTCCCGGGTGGTAACAAGTGATCCGGAAGTGTATCGGGCGAATTCACGGTTTTTCGTCCAGTCTCGGGAGTTTTTCTCGAACCTCGGATTTTTCACCCGCTCCTCGCGCGCTTCGATGATCAGCATCCCGGCTTCGCAACGGGAGTTTCCCGCCTGATACCACTGCAACTCCCGATTGCGGGCAAAGCCTTCCTCGGATTTCCACTTCGTTGGATCAGGCGGGCCATCCTTGTCGAACTCATCCGCCCAGACCAGCTGGTAGGCTGGGTCTCGTTTGGGATGGCCCGTTTCCGCACCGCGGGCAGCGCAAATTCCAGCGGAAACCAGAAAGATGAGGAAATACCACAATTTGGAAGACGGGGGCATGATGGTTTAACGCCATCATCGGCAGCGAATCGGCATCCGACAAGAGGATGCTTCCCCCCATTTTTGAGAGGGAAGGGCGGGTTTTGGACGGATGGTATGAAAATAAGCGAAACTTGGCTTGATTCGCTTCATTTCGCGACTAAAACCGCCCTCCCTTCATGTCGGACCCGTCACGAACCCTCAAAGTTGCGATCCCCAAAGGCAGTCTTCAGGAGCCCACCATCGAGCTTCTGGCCAAGGCTGGCTACGAGATCCACGTCTCTTCGCGGGGTCTCCGGCCGACTTCGAACGATTCGGAGCTGGATCTGTACCTGATCCGTGCGCAGGAAATTGGTCGTTACCTCGGCCAAGGTTTCATCGATTGTGGCATCACCGGCTACGACTGGGCCTACGAAAATGGCGTCGATCTAGTCGATCTCGCAGAACTTCCCTATTCCCGCGCCACCACCCGACCCACCAAATGGGTTTTAGTCGTGCCGGAAGATTCCCCCATCCAAAAGCCGGAAGACCTCGAAGGTAAACGCATTGCGACGGAAGGCGTGGGCATTACCCAACGCTACTTGAAAGAGCGCGGAATCACGGCGGAAGTCGAATTCTCTTGGGGAGCAACCGAGGTAAAAGTGCCCGACCTCGTGGATGCCATCGTGGACGTGACAGAAACCGGTTCGTCGATCAAAGCGAACCGCCTTCGCATCGTGGACACGTTGCTGACGTCGTTTCCCCACTTTTATGCGAGCCCGGCTGCCGCTCAGGATCCTTGGAAAAAGGAGAAAATGGACCGGATCGCCCTTCTCCTGAAGGCTGCTCTCGGGGCCCGCGGCAAGGTAGGATTGAAAATGAACCTGCCGGCCGATCGCCTGCCCGAACTGATCGGGAAACTTCCTTCTCTCCGGCGTCCGACGATTTCCCAGCTTTCGGAAGAAGGTTGGGTGGCTGTCGAGACAGTGATTGACGAAATCGTCGTCCGGGACATTATCCCCGAACTGAAGCGCCTGGGGGCTGAGGGGATCATCGAGTATCCGCTCAATAAAATCGTCCCTTAATTCTTTCATCGCAACCTAACCCCGAACGCAAAAGCCATGGGCTCCATCAAGAAACGCCGTAAGACCAAGATCAATAAGCACAAGCGCAAGAAGCGCATGAAGCAGAACCGCCACAAGAAGCGTCTCCGCTACAAGTCCTAGTCCTTAGGATTCATCAGCTTTTTACATTCGCCAGAGGCTCGCTTGTCGGGTCTCTGGCTTTTCTGTTGGCTCGATTTTAAAACTTTTCCGTCATGAGCCTGCAAGTGGTCGTCAATTTCAAGGTGATCGACGAGTCCGACGACTGGATCGTGGTGGACAAGCCTGCGCCCTTGATCGTGCACCCGGCGAACCGCAAACCCGAGCCGACTCTGCTGGGTGGTTTGGAAAAACTGCTGGCTTACGAAATCGAAACCGGGGCCTGCTTGGGGATCGTCAACCGGTTGGATCGCGAAACGAGTGGAGTGGTGCTGGTGGCAAAAACGACGGCTGCGGCGCGTGAGCTGGGAATGATTTTCGAAAGGCGGGAGGCGGAAAAGGAATACCTCGCCATCGTCATCGGCTGGCCCGCATACGACGAATGGGAATGCGACGAACCCATCATCCGTGCGGGCGAGCTTGGGCCGTCCGAAATCTGGGTGAGGCAGGTGGTGAGTCCGCTCGGTCGGATTTGCCGGACGCGCTTCAAGGTCGAGGATCGGTTCGAAAGGGGAGTAGGCCGTTTTTCACGGGTCCGTTGCTTTCCCGAAACAGGACGAATGCACCAGATTCGCGTCCACCTGGCCTACGGCGGGTTCCCGATCGTCGGCGATAAACTCTATTCGGGTTCAGGGTCAGAGTACATCGAGTGGATGGCCCACGGGTGGAATCTCCAACTGGAAGAGCGTTTGATCCTACCCCGTCACGCACTTCACGCCGCCCGGTTGCGGGTGCCTTGGCACGGCAACATGGTCGAGTGGAAAGCAGAATTACCTCAGGATTTGCAGGATTTTTGCTCCGGAAGGCAAGTCCGGGACACGCCGGATGTTGTAATTTGGAGCCGCCATGATTGACTCCGGCGATGATCATTCTCAATGAAATAGTGGATTTCCTGGATCGGGAACTCAGAACCGCGGCCCTTAGTGACTACCCAGGCGCGCTCAACGGACTGCAGCTGGCCAATGAAGGAACCGTTGGTCGAATCGTGGCGGCGGTGGATGCTTCACTTCCAGTCATCCGGGCAGCCGTTGATGGCGGGCCGGGACTCCTGATCGTCCATCACGGCATGTTTTGGCAGGGGAGTCGGCCGGTAATCGGTGCACTTTATCGGAAACTCAAACTTGCCATGGATTCTGGCCTGGCAGTCTATTCCTCCCATTTGCCACTCGATGTCCATCCGGAGTGGGGTAACAATATTCATCTGGCGCGTGCGATCGGACTGCAGAATCCCCAGCCGTTTTTTGACCATCAAGGTATTTTGATTGGCCTCCGAGGTGACTGGAATGGCTCTCGCAAAGAGTTATCAGACAGTCTGGGCGACGCGGTGGGCGGCAAAGTCCTCATCTGCCCGGGCGGGCCCGAGAACCCCCGCATCGTTGGACTGATCACTGGCGGGGCGGGAAGTGAGGTCGAAAAAGTCGCCTCTCAGGGAGTCGACACGTTTATTACGGGAGAAGGGCCGCATTGGAGCTACCCTTTGGCTGAGGAACTGGGAATCAACGTGATGTATGCGGGTCACTACGCGACGGAAACCCTTGGAGTCAAATCCGTCGCGGCTGCCATCTCACAAAATTTTGGCATTCCGTGGTGCTTTGTCGATCGGCCGACGGGACTGTGATGCCAATTTCCGCCTGTCCCCATCGATAAATGCCAGACCGGTCGAATTTGGTCGGGCCAACACAGCGAAAATAATGAAACCTACGACATCGTGCATTTTGAGGCTTCGTTTTGCTCGCAAATGACGGCAAGTAAACGCGGCAAAGCCTTGTATTTGATTGGTTACCAGTTGCTGCCCTAACTTTTGAACTAACCCTAATTAATTTCCAAAAACGCCAAAAAAGACTTGATCGGGCATCGAAACGAGAGTCATATTCGCTTCGACATTGCGGGCATAGCTTAGTGGTAAAGCGCTATCCTTCCAAGTTAGACATGCGGGTTCGATTCCCGCTGCCCGCTCCAAATAATTTTCAGAAGCCGCGAATACTCAACAACATGAAAAAGACCATTTATTTTGCTCTCATGAGCGCCGTTCTAGGCACTTTAACGGCCTCCGCTGAAGTCGACTGCCTCAAGCTCTCACTTTCCGTGAAGCTGGTGGTCGCTCAGGAACAATCGAAAGTTCTCGAAATCGTCTCGACTGAAGTGGCTGCGGCTCCCGGTTGCGCCTGCGAGATCGTCAAAGCGGCGATCGAAGGGTCGAAAGCGGACGTGGACACAGTGGCCGCGATCGTCGAGGCTGCAGCAACCGCTGCTCCCGAGCAAATGCGTCTGATTTCCCAGTGTGCTGTTGCTGTCGCTCCGGATGCCATCACCAAGGTGCAAATGGTTCTTGCGAAACTCGATCCAAATCTCGGTGAATCTGGCACCAAGAGCTCCAAGGATGCCAAGGCACCTGCCGGAGAAGTTGCTGCAATGCCCAATCCATTGGACTTTCCAGGCCAAGGACCGATCGGTCCAAACCCAGGCAGCCCAGGTGGCACACCATTGATTCCTATCTTTCCTCCCGTGATCATCAATCCTCCGGAAATTTCGGATGTGAATCCTTGATCTGCCTGTCATTCAAGTTTTCAGACTTTCAACCGTAAGCACCCACCCAAAACATTCCATGAAACGCAAATTTTCCTCCGGCTTCCTTACCCTCCTGCTTGCAGGTTCCGCATCAGCCCAAGGCTTGTATTACGTAGGTAGTGAGGCACAGGAGTCGATCCCCTTAAAGTGGGTGGTGGGTGCAAGCGTGACCTATGATGACAATGTTTCTCCTGGGTTCGGCGACAAACAGGATTCCTTTGGTCTGAATCCCTATGTCGGAGTTTCCTTCGTAAACATCACGCCCCAAACCACTTGGGATGTTTATGTCAGACTCGGTTTGATTTACTATTTCGACGCTCCAGACGGCATGGATGAGTTGAGCAGCCAGTCGAGAGCGGGAGTTAACCTGACACACCGTTTTAGCGAGCGGCTTCGTTTCTCCAGCCGGAACTTCATTTCCTACGAACTCGAGCCCGATTATTCCTATGGCTATGCTTCATCCCGCGAGGTGGGTGAGTATTTTTATTGGAGCACCGACAATTCGTTGGGTTTCCGCTGGAGTGAGCGCTTCGCGACTTACACTGGCTTCACTCTCTCTGGAACCAGTTACGAGGATTCCGCAAACAACGACCGGTTCACTTGGCAGATCTACAATCAAGCCCGATATCAGCTGACGCCACAAACGGTTTTGACGCAAGATACTCGCTACTCCGAAACATCGGGTAACGGCGCATTCACAGATGCGAACGACATTTACGTTCTCGTCGGTGTAGAACATCGTTTCAGCCCCAATACGATCGGTATTGTCAGAGCGGGAGCCCAGTTCCACGAAGTGGACGGCGGATCCAGTGCCACCAGCCCGTATCTTGAGCTGGCCTTGAATTCACAAATAAACGAGCAGTTCAGGGTTCGTGCTTATACCCGTTACGGGATTGAGAACTACAACAACATCCAAGTCGATCCAACAGCAGGCCTGGTGGAATACGACGAAACGACGACTCTTCGATTCGGTGTTTCGGGAGACTACGCGATTTCGCCAATGTTATCGATCTTTGGTGGTGTTGATTACATACCAACCACCTACGAAAGCGGCACTTCGGCGACGACTCCTCCATTCATCGGAAGTATCTCGGATTTGGATGAGCAAATCATCAATACCTACATCGGGCTTTCGGTGAAGTTCAATGATTTCCTCACCGGCACTGCGACCTACAACTACACCAATTCGGATTCCGATGTCGACGGTCGTAACTACGATCGTAATCGCATCAGTGTGGGTCTGAGCGCTGAATTCTGATTCCTTCAAACTGAGTCGAAACTTAGCCTCTGTTCGAAATATTACTTGCTTGATCTTGAACTCCCGCAATGTCTTTCATTGCGGGAGTTTTTGTTTCCACTGGAACTTCAAAAAAACCGTGAAAGACTGACCAAAAATGAATCTCTCATCTCCACAACAAAGTGAAGCGGCGCTCCATGCCGTGGATTACTGGCAGGTCATCAAAAACCGTTATGGAATCATTCTACTGACCCTTCTTCTGGTGTTTATGACGGCTGCGGTGATCACCTACGTGATGCCGAAAAAATATGAGAGTGAGGCGATCATTGAAGTCAAACCGCGGGAGATCGGGATGTCTCCGCTGGGTTCAATGGCTTCGAGTTCAGGGGGCTCCATGATGACTCCGCAGTTTTTCGGAACCGAATTTGAAAAGATCAAGAGCCGCAACTCGCTTTCAAAGGTGGTGGATACCCTGGAGCTGGTAAATAAGTGGAACGTGGACAAGGAAACCGCGTTGAGGATCCTGAAAGGAATCGTGAACACGCAAAACATCCGCGGAACCGATTTGATATCCATCCGGGTGCGGCACACAAACAAGGAGGATGCCAGGGACGTGACTGCAGAGGTGGCAAGAGCTTACAAGGAATACCGCACGGAGATCGAGAGCCGTTATGCCGACAAGAACCTGTATGAGTTGAACAAGGCTGTTAGAGATCAGGAGGATAAGGTTGAAGAACGACGCAAGGTTCTTGCTACCATTGTCCGGACCAAAGGAATCATCTACAAGGGCCAGGATTCATTTTACGGTAGCAATGGCGTCAATGATGACCAGGGCGCACAGAGCGCTCAGGAAACCTTTAACCAGCTTGAGCAGGAGAAGATGCAGCTCGAGAGTCAGATCAATAGTTTGCTGAAGTATGACAGCGATCAATTGATCGTCTATGCGGCTGGTTTGAATTTGCCAGACAACATTATCAAAAATCTTTATCCGCAGTATCTCGAACGCAACCTTCAGCTGAATAGTCTCAAAACAAGCGGGCTTGGAGAGAATCACCCAACGGTCAAGGCCGCGAAGGAACAGATCGAAGGCATGAAACGCCAACTCGACGAGGGAGTGGTCAATCTTCGGGCAACCTTGCAGGCGCAACTCAACATGGCGGTTGATCGTCTGAAAAGCGTTGAAGCGAGGAGAAACGATACACGCGAAAACGCCATTAAAACCGGCTTGGACGCCCAGGACTATGTGGATGCCAAGAGGGATTTTGAAACTGACCAGGAACTCCTCCAGCAGATGAAGCTCAAGCAGGTGGCTGAGACGATTACCAACAAACTTCCGCACGACAGTATTGAAGTCCACGATGACCCGCAGATTTCAGATTCTCCGGTCAGCCCTAATGTCACACTTAATCTGGTTCTGGGAGCGGTTGTCGGACTCATATTCGGAGTCGGCATCGCTTTCTTCCTCGAGTATCTGGATACCTCGGTGAAAAGTCTCGAAGATGTGGAGCGCTATCTTCAAGTTCCCGTGCTTGCAGTGATTCCCAAGGATGTCGGAGTTCTCCACAAGCAAAGTGGCATGAGCCCGGATGCCGAAGCCTACCGGATTCTTAGAACCAACATCGAGTTCAACCGCAAGAATCCAGAAGACAATGCGATCACCGTGGTTTCCGGGGGTGCCGGCGAAGGAAAATCCACAACTCTGGTAAATCTCGCTTATATTTGTGCACAGGGCGGATACACAACACTCATGATCGATGCGGACTTGCGTCGCCCGAGATTGCACACCTTTTTTGATATCAACAACTCAGTGGGTCTCACCAACTATCTGACGACTGAGTTGATGCTGGAAGATGTGATCCTGCAGACCCCGGTCGACAATCTGTATTTCATGCCATCAGGAATTCTACCCGCTGACGCGGCAGGTATTTTGAACTCACGGCGGATGTCTGAATTGATCCAGGATGTCAAACAGCGGTTTGACCTGGTTCTTGTGGATAGTCCTCCGATTCTTGGCGTAAGTGATGCCTCTGTTCTTGCCAGTGAAGTGGACCTTACAATGATCGTCGTCCAGCACCGGAAACTGCCACGCAACATGCTGCTTCGCGTGAAGCAGGCGGTCGAAAACGTGGGTGGGAACGTGATCGGTGTGGTGTTGAACAACGTGGATGTCCGCAGTGACAGCCAGTATCAATACTACACCAGCTACTACACCTACTACGCGCCGGCTGAATCACAGGTCGGGCCGCCGGTCGGGGTTACGTCAGCTCCAGCAAAGCCGCAGGCTCCGTCTCGCGGAAATGATTCTGAGTTATATTGATTTACCTGAACACCTAAAAAAAGATGAAGCTGAAAAACATTTTCACCCTCTTGCTTGCGCTGATGTGCCTCTCAGCCCCGGTGATGGCGCAGATCGTTGCAGGCAAAAGTCTGCAAATCATGGCAGCAGGAATCCCACCTGAGGAGAAAGGACGGATTGACGGAATCTATCCGGTTTCGGATGGTGGTATGATCAACATGCCTTTTATCGGCTTGGTCAGTGCTGCTGGACTTCGAAATGAGGATCTTTCGGTATCACTTCAGAACCGCTACAAAAATGCAGGTATCTATACCAACATCACGATTCAGGTGATTACCAATCGCGAAGGTGCCGGCGTTGATGAACAGGTCGTTTACATGGGCGGCCAGATCCGGAGGCCGGGTCCTGTTCCATTTGTAAAAGGCCTCACTCTTTACCAAGCTGTCCAGGCAGGGGGCGGTGCGACTGAATTTGGAAGTATCAAACGGGTGAAGCTTTTCCGTGGTGGCAGCCAAAAACTCTATGATCTGACGCAGGCCCAGTTCATGAGGATCCCGCTCGAGCCAAACGATACGATCGAGGTTCCGCAGAAGAACATTATCGGCCAGTAGTTTGTCCCGGGTCCCGAGCTTCACGGCCGGTCTCCGCGGAGTGGATACAGATTTCCTCACGTCTTTGATTAACCATGATCTCGGATCGTCAGCGCAACGGGGGTAAACGAGCCACCGCTTTTTTGAGTGTGGTGATGCTCGTCTCGTCTGCACGTGCTTTGGAGATTCCGACGAAGGTTTTTGCAGATCTGGTTTCGCTGGAATTCCGAAAACGGGAAACAGCCGAACTGGAGTTGTTAGCGTGGGGACGCCAGCAGCCCGAACCCGCGATGGTGGAACTTCTGCGCCAATCCAGACTCGCGGCAGATCCCGAAGCAAGGGAACGTTGTTTGAATGTCCTGCGCGATTTGGTAACCGACGAGTATCTGAGAGATGGCGACGGCTACATTGGAATCAGCATGCAGAATGATTCCGCAAATGTTCCGGGCGATCCCAGGCCATGCAGTGTGATCCGGGTGACCAATGTCGTCGCGGACTCGGCCGGACAGCGGGCAGGGTTGAAGCAGAATGATTTGATCGCAGGTCTCGACGGCCAGTTCTGGCATGAGGAGCTAGCAGCCGATCCCTTTGCAGCGAAGATCAAGAGCATGAAGCCGGGGAAAAAGGTTAAACTGAGTGTGCTTCGTGACGGCAAGTTGATTTCAATGGACGTGGTTTTGGGGAAGCGGCCGCCGAGTCTAAACGGCGTCTTTCTAAACGGCCAGAATTTCGATCCGGAGGCCATCGAACGTGCTGACAGAGAGGCTTATTTCCGCCGCTGGCTGAGCCAGAGGAAGTTGCCTGGGTGAGGGAACTCGGAGTTTTTAGCAATCGACATCCGGAAAAGTCGTGGCACTTTCTTGGAACATTCCGAACCTCGCAACGTTTGACCTTCATGAGTATTTCCTGGTTTCGAAAAGCCGCATCGGCAGCCACTTTGGTCGCGCTTTCCTGCTCCGCATGCGCCCAACAAGCGGATTTCAACGAGGTAGGCAGACAAATGGCGATCATGCTGCAAAACAGCCACTTCGCCAGGCTTCCCTTCAACGCCGAACTGAGCAAACGGTTTCTGGATGACTATTTGAGGGATCTCGATTTTCAGAAACTTTATTTCACCCAGGAAGATGTGGATGCTTTCTCGGCAAAGTATGGAGATCAGTTGCACATGCAGTTGCTCCACGGAGACAGCATCCCTGCAGCTACTGAGATCTATCGCAAATTCGAAAAGCGTGTGGAAGAGCGTGTTGCGTTGGCCGAAACACTGCTGAAGGGTTCCGAGTTTGATTTCGGCAAGGACGAATCGGTAATGCTCAGCCGCAAAGATGCTGCATGGCCGCGGAATGACAAGGAGGCGGCTGATCTGTGGCGATTGCAAATCAAGGAGGCGGTGCTCGGGGAAACCCTGCGGCGTGAACTTCTAGCCAAGCTCTCCAAAGAACAAAAAAAAGCAGACCCGGGCAAGGACGACCGCAGCCCAAAGGACAAGGTTTCACTTCGCTACAAGCGCTTTTTGAAAAGCGTGAAGGATGTGGATGACGAAGAAGTCGCCAATTATTTCCTCAGTGCAGTGGCTCGAGCCTACGACCCCCACACGGACTACATGAGCTTCCGTGAGATGAACCGGTTCAAGGACGGTATGAAAAATGAACTCGTTGGAATCGGCGCGCTGCTCCAGGGCGAAGAAGACGGTGCCACCAAAATCATGGGAATCGTGGTCGGTGGACCTGCCGACCGGGAGGGGACCTTGAAGTTGAACGACCGTGTCATCGCCGTTGACATGATGAGCACTGGCAAGGCCGAGGACATGATCGACATCATGTTTATGAAAATCGACAAGGTCGTGGATTACATCCGTGGCAAAGAGGGGACGTCGGTTTCTCTCAAAGTGGAGCCTGCGGGGGGGGCACCTGGCGAAACCAAAATTGTCAAAATCCAGCGCGGCAAAGTTGAAATGAAGGATGAGCAGGCAAGTGGTGACGTGATTGAAATGAAAACGGAAAAGGGTGAGACCCGTCGCCTGGGCGTGCTGACACTTCCATCATTTTATGCAGATTTCGAGGAAGGCAAAATTCGTTGCTCCGTGGATGTGGAAAGAATTTTAAATCGGCTTAACGATGAAAAAATCGATGGGCTGGTTATGGATCTGCGCAATAACGGCGGTGGTTCCTTGGAGGAAGTCCGCCGCATGACGGGATTTTTTGTCGAGCGTGGCCCGGTGGTGCAGGTGAAAAACACACTAGGCCAGGTCCAAGTGAAAGACTCGGACAACGGCAAACCGATCTACACGGGTCCGATGGTGGTTCTCACTGACAAAAGCAGCGCATCTGCGAGTGAAATCCTCGCCGGTGCGCTTCAAGACTACAATCGTGCTGTCATTATCGGTGAATCCTCGACCTTTGGCAAAGGCACGGTCCAGCAGCCGATGGACATCGGCCGGATGCTTCCCCTGTTTGCGGAACGCAACCGCGCTGGATTCCTGAAGGTGACCATCCAGAAATTCTACCGTCCATCTGGGTCTTCCACCCAGATGGACGGAGTGGTTTCCGATATCAAGGTGCCAAGTCTGATGGACGCAATGGAAGTGGGTGAAGAGTTTCTCGACCATTCACTTCCGCACGATCGGATCCGTCCGGCATCCGATTTCAAGCCTTTGGAAATTGAGGCATTGTTCATTCCCCGTTTGAAAGAACTCAGTCAGGAAAGGCTGAACTCCAGCAAGGATTTTTCTTATGTCATTCAAGACGTTCTGAAAGCCAAAGACAGGCTTAAGGTCAACAAACTCTCTCTCAACCAAGCCGCCCGGGAGAAGGAACTCGCCGAATCAGACACACTCCAAAAAGAGCGGAATGCAGAACGCCGGGATCGTTTTGCCAAGACGTCCGAGGAAGACAAAAGGAACATGAAATTCTACAAAATCACACTCGATGAGCTGGAAAAAGGCGCGGATCTCAAGGCCTACAATCCTGCCGATGAGAGTGGGGAATACATGCGCCGTGCAAAGGATGAGGCTGCAGATCTCGACGAAACTCCGAAATGGCCTACTGGTCTCGATCCGGTGAAACGCGAGTCGCTCGCTGTGCTCGAGGACCTTGTCGATCTGACAGAAAATGCACGGCTCGCGGGAATCCTGAAAAGCGCTGCTGAGATCCGGTAATGTCGGACGTCTCGGAGAACCTTGCGGAAGTCGTTGCAAAGATCGATAGCGCCTGCTCCCGCGCGGGTAGAAATCGATCATCCGTCGAGCTGATCGCCGTTTCGAAAACCTTCCCTGTCGAATCCATTAGAGAAGCCATCGATTCCGGGCAGGATTGTTTTGGCGAAAGCAAACTCCAGGAAGCAGAGGCGAAGATCGCACTCCTACCCGACCGGTTGCACTGGCATTTCATCGGGCGCGTCCAACGAAATAAAGTCAGGAAAATCGTTTCTCAGTGCGAGGTCATCCATGCTATTGATTCCACCCGACTTGCTGAATACACCGATGAGATTGGCAAGGAGCTCGGTCTTTTTCCTAAAGTGTTCTTGCAGGTGAATATTGGAAAAGAAGAGTCCAAGGGAGGCTTTGAACCGGACGAGTTGCGGTTAGACATTGTGCGGCTGATGGATCTGCCCCGTTTGGAGATTCTCGGTCTGATGTGCATCCCTCCGGCCGCGGCTGATCCGGAATTGGCCCGTCCATGGTTTGTCATGTTGAGGAAACTGCGGGATTCTTTGCAATCCGACTTCACCATCACTTTACCATTCCTCAGCATGGGCATGAGTGGGGACTACGAGATCGCCATTGAAGAGGGAGCCACTCATGTCCGCGTGGGCTCGGCGATTTTCGGGGAGCGCTCCTATCGGGTGGACGGTGAACTCGGATAAAGTCAGAATTTCCCATGACGCTCATTCTTCAACAGGCCACTGTGATTGGTAACGAGCTGGCGCTCTCATTTGCCGATGGATTCGAAGCCTATCTGTCACTGCCGATGTTGCGGCGCGCCTGCCCTTGTGCGAAGTGCCAAGGAGAACCTGATGCAATGGGTCGCGTTTTGCGGCCGCACGTTGAACACGGTCCTCGCGCTTTTGAGCTCCTAAAATTCGAGCAAATCGGCGGCTACGCGATCCAGCCCTTCTGGGCCGACGGCCATTCATCGGGGATCTACAGCTATTCCTATCTGCAGCAACTCGCTGCCTTGCCTGATTAGGCAAGGAATCCGACCTGATGTTCGCCGCCCAAGACAATTTGGCCACGCTGCCGTTGCTGCCAGCAAAGGATGTGGCCACACTGTCCGCCGCGGGCCTGACCACCCCGGCAGCGGTGCTCGAACATCTGCCGAAACGCTACGAAGACCGGCGTCGTTTCGATGCGTTCCCCAACCAGGCGACAGCGGCGGCGGTTTGTCTGCGCGGCACGGTGATCGATTCGTCACTCAAACACTTCGGGCCCAGCCGCAGGTTTTACGAGGTGATCGTCATGGACGCCTCGGGAGGTGTCTTCGGCTCGGGAAAGGTGACTTGCCGGTGGTATAACATGCCTTTCATCCAGAAACTCCTCGCGACAGGGCATGAAGTGATCATCTACGGCAAGGTCAAGGATTCGAACGGGCGGCTTGTCATCGACCATCCGGAATTCGAAGTCCTCCGCGAGGGGGAGGAAAAGGATTCCATCCACATCGACCGGATTGTTCCAATCTACAAGAACATCACCGGACTTGCTCAACGCAGGTTGCGGGAAATCATCCATCTGCTGCTCCTACAAACGGATCCTAACAGTCTATCCGCGCGTTACGACGTGGACCGTGCCACATCACGCGCGCAGGCATTTGGAAACGTGCATTTTCCTGAATCCCCGGAAGAAGCGAAGGATGCCCGCCGCCGTTTTGCGCTTGAGGAGTTCTTCGAGCTGCAGCTCAACGTGGTGTGGCGCAGGTCACGACACGGCGAAAGACAGGGCCGGGTGTTAGGGAAAAGGACGGCCTCGCTCAAAGAATTTTACGGCAGCTTGCCGTTTGACCTTACCGGCGCCCAGAAGCGCTCGATCAAGGAGATCCTTGCAGACATGCGCTCGTCCCGTCCGATGAACCGGCTGCTGCAGGGAGATGTCGGATCGGGGAAAACCTTCGTGGCAATGGCGGCGATGTTGCTGGCAATCGATTCCGGTGTGCAGGCTGCGCTGATGGCTCCGACACAGATTCTAGCAGAGCAACACTACCTAACTTTCTGCAAGTGGCTGGAGCCCTTGGGGATCCGAATCGCCTTGAGAACGGGCAACCGCGGCGAGGATAATCATTTGGAAATCCATGGCCAGCCTCAGATCATCATCGGCACCCACGCACTGCTTTATGACTCGATTTCCTTCACCGACCTTGGCCTCGTGGTGATCGACGAACAGCACAAATTCGGCGTCGCCCAGCGCGCTTCACTGATCTGCCAGGGTGTGATGCCCGATGTGCTTGTCATGACGGCCACTCCGATCCCGCGGACACTGACGATGACGGTTTATGGTGACCTCGACGTTTCCTTGCTCGATGAAAAGCCGCCGGGACGTGGGAAACTGATCACCGCCCTCAGGACCGCTGCGAAACAAACGGACGTGACGAAGTTCGTCAAGGAACAGCTCGCTCTCGGCCGGCAGGCATATCTTGTCTATCCGTTAGTGGACGAGAGTGAGGTGCTGAAGGCCGAGTCCGCGACGGAGGCTTTTGAAAAATGGAAAAAGCGGCTTGGTTCGTATGAAGTGGGATTGATCCACGGCAAGCTCAGACCAGAGGAGAAGGAAGCGGTGATGCGTCGCTTCCGTGAGGGAGACACTGCCGCGCTGGTTGCGACGTCGGTCATCGAAGTCGGCGTCGATGTTCCGAACGCGAGTGTGATGATCATCCACCACGCGGAACGTTTTGGCCTTGCCCAGATCCACCAACTCCGCGGGCGAATCGGGCGCGGCGGGCACAAGGGTTATTGTGTTCTTCTAACTAATGGAAAGAGCCTGGAAGCCATGGAAAAACTCAAGGTGCTAGAGCAAACTTCTGATGGTTTTGAAATCGCGGAGGCTGACCTGCGCCTCCGCGGGCCGGGCGACGTTCTGGGAACCCTACAGAGCGGACTTGGTAACCTCCGTTTCACCGATTTTCTAGCAGACACAGCATTGCTGCGAGAGGCACGAGCGCTGGCGGAGAAGGTGCTGGGTGAGGATCCGCGTCTTGACGGCATTCATTCAATGCTGCGCCCCGTCATTCAGGATTCCGCTGAAGCGCTCAGCCTGCCGGGAACCGCGTGATTGGGTTGCTCAGCGTTCGATGATTCGATAGATCGGACCGCTGTGGTCGACGATCAGGAGATTGCCATCGTTCTCCTCAGCGAACGAAGGAATCAGGTTGATCCTTCCTCCCTCAGGCTGGAGTTCCTTGGTATGGTCCTTGAAATCGGAAACCTTGCCGTTTTTCAGCAGGAACGACCAGATGCGTGGATTCTGATAGTCCGCGAAAACATAGCGGTCTTGTAGTTCCTTGACCGGACCGTGATAGACGTAACCGCCCGTGACTGACATGCCTTGGTCCGCACTGCCGCCGTGCTTGTAGACATAAACCGGATCGATCGCTCCTGCCGGAGCATCCCCGCCGACGCCGCTTCGTGGTGTGGCCACCCCGCCTTCGCGCAGCCGCCAGCCGTAATTCACTCCCGCCCCTTTGCCCGCTGGGACGAAGTTGATTTCCTCCCAGTGGTTTTGGCCGACGTCGCCCATCCAGAAATCTCCAGTTACCCGGTCGAACGAGCATCGCCATGGATTGCGCACGCCATAAGCCCAGATTTCCGGCCTCGCGCCGATCCGCTTCACGAACGGATTATCCTTTGGAACCTGATAGCCCTTGTTCGGGGAAACATCGATCCGCAGGATTTTCCCTAGCAGGACCTTCAGATCCTGTCCTCGTTGGTTGGGATCATTGCCAGCACCACCATCTCCATTGCCGATGTAAAGCATGCCATCCGGACCGAAATCAAGCCAACCCCCGTTGTGGTTTTCAAACTCGGAGGGATATGTCATGACAATCTCACCATCCGCGGCAGCGGTCGTTTCCTGGTTCTTCGAAGTGAAACGGACAATGCGGGTCTGCTTATCCTTATCGGTATAGTTTACATAGAAACGACCGCTCTTTTTGAAATCCGGTGCAAAGGCGAGCCCGAGCAACCCTTCCTCGTTGCCCTTCCGGCTGACGTCTTTGCGGATGTCCAGAAACGGCTCCTTCGAGCGCGTGCCGGTTTTTTCATCCACGATCCACACCTGCCCCGCTTGCTCCATGACCCAGAGTTTTCCACTCACCCCTTTTGGAACGCCAGCCCATACCGGACGCTCGAAGCCTTTGGCCACGAGTTCGACCCCGAGCTTTGCATGACTGGAAAAAGTCAGGGACATCAAGATGGCGGCGGGCAGGGTTTTTTCAATCACGCCGCAAAACTAGCCACGGTCTTCGCCGGGAACAAGACGCTTTCATCCGGTTTCAGCGGGGAGGCTGCGAAATTGCACACCTGCCTTGCCATGCTGCACGGGCTGCGTATCGTCGCGCCGGATCTTTCATGACGCCGTTTTTAAGGAAAATTCTCGGGATGAACTGGGTGCTCGTGCTGGTCATGTACGGGCTGCTCATCTTTGGTGTTTTCATGATCGAGAGTGCGGCGAGGCACTTGGCCATCTCGAAGGATCTTGTCGATCGCTATGGCACGGTCGGCGCCTATTATGCCCACTCGCAGAAAATGTGGATCGTGTTTGGCAGTGTCGCCTATTTCATGGCCGCGTTCATCGACTACCGTTGGATCCGCTGGCTGGGAATTCCGTTCTATCTGGCAAGCATGGCGTTGATGGCGATGGCAATGATCCAGGATGACTCCGTCCACCGTCTCAAGCTCGGTGGTTTTAGCTTCCAGCCAGCCCAGCTCGGGATTGCATCGGGGATCCTCCTCATCGCCTGGTTGATCCAAGACCTGCCGAAGCTCCACCGCTGGTTCGGTGCGCCTTTTGTTAGGGTTGGGATCATTGGTGTGCTCGCTGCGGTGCCGTTCCTGATGGTGATGAAAATGGGTGATATGGGATCGGCGCTCGTTTGGATACCCGTGTCGATCGTCGCACTTTTGATCGGAGGGATTCCTTTCCGCTATCTATCATTCATGGCGCTTATCGCTATTGGCTGCCTGCCGCTGCTCTATTTCGTAGCGTTGCCGCTTGTTTCAAAACGCGGCCCAGAGCGGATCGAAATCTGGCTGAGGATGATGCAGGACAAGGAAGTCGATATCGCCGGTCCCGCCTACGCGCCGCACAACATTTCGATGGCCGTCGGCAAGGCTGGGTGGAAGGGCGTGGGCTGGAACGCAACCGCCGAGCAGGGATCGCTCCACGACAAGGGTTTCATCCCGCGGGATACCGCTCACAACGACTACATTTTCGCGGTCATCGCGGAGGAACTCGGATTTCGTGGAAGTCTTCTCCTGCTAACTGCCTTCGCACTGTTGCTGATCCAGGCGCTGTTCATTGCGTTCTACAGCCGGGATGTGTCGGGACGTCTGCTCGTCTGCCTGATCGTGGCTTTGTTTTTCGCCCATATATTCGAGAGCATCGGCATGTGTGTGCTGGTCATTCCGATCACTGGGATCCCACTTCCGCTGATCAGTTATTCAGGAACTTTCGTGGTCATCTGCATGTTCCTGCTAGGCCTTGTGCAGAGCGTGTGGATCCACCGGAATTACAAGCCGGAGCTGAAAATCAAGCCGGCTGAGGCTTGAATGATCGTGCTTTGTTAGGGCTCTCCCACTTTCAAACGGGCGAAACGTCGTTTCACCGCCGTCGCAGTGTCGACGACCACCACCCGTTCCCAGACAGCATCAATGGAGGTCACCGTTTCAGTTCCCATAATGGCTGCCCAGTTTTCCGCGCCACTTTCCGCCAAGCTCGAAGACGATTGAGGCGTGTAATGGATCCCCGGAACCGAGGATGCTTTCCGCCGGATGTATTCGACGCGCAATTGCCACAGCGGGTCTGCTCCGACCGCGGTGATGGATGGCAGGCCGGCGGTTCCGCTACCTGGGGTAAGTACTGAAAGTCCGGCGACGATGGGTGATAGATTGAACGCATATTCCAAGCGGTTCACCAATCCATCGCGGTCCGGGTCTGAGTTGGGTCCACTGACCAGTGGATCAGCGGCGGTGGCTTCGCTGAAAAAAGCGGATTTCCACGCGGGATAGTTTGTTGGAGTCGGCGCAATTCCGGCTGCCTGGGTCGCGGCGAAACTGCCTGGATAATTGACGACCGCCCACACCACGTTGGCACTGCGGTCGATGCCGAATTTACCAAGCACAAAGTCAGTGGCAGGGTTGTAAGGGCCATTTTTTGCGCTTGGGGTTCCGCTGGAATTTCCCGTGACTGCATTTTTCCATTCCTGAGCTGCAAAATCGAGTCGTGACAACATGACTTCTTCCGAGCCCGAACTGGCGATGGCGGCCGCCTCGTCATAGTTCAATTGGATAACCACAGGATCCGCAGCGGTTCCTTGAAAATGGACATTGTCGCTGAAGGTGCTCAGCCCCTCGCGCGGACCCAGGAAACTCACGGCGACATCGCGGACATCGTTCGCTGTTCCGTCTAGCAGCTTCACCGTGGATTGGCGGTAGCGGATGTTGGTGAGCGTAAATCCAGCGTAGGGTGCATTAGCCTCAAAGCGTGTGCCTTTGGTGGATCCACCAGTGGCAGTTCCCATGTAGCTGCCGCCTCCACTTACCACGAAACCGCAGGGCTGCAGGACAAGGTTGGCGGATCCATTCTGGTTGGCGCTCGGTTGAGAGAGATTAACGGTCAGGTTTCCTTCCATATCGAAGGGCTCACCGTAGGTGAACGTGAAGGTATCCGTCATCGTCTGAGGTGGAAAAACGTTGTGGTCGCCCTCGTAGTCTTTACGGCCCCAGAGGAGTCCACCCCAATGATTGGTCCCGGCACTGTAACCCGCGATGCTCCCGGCGCTGGTCGAGCCCGCCAGAGTCCCACTCAACTGATAGGTGAAGGTGACCGTTCCCTCGCCATTACCCCCGGTAATGGTATGGGTATCCAAGCTGTAAGCGCTCAAGTTGGCCGCACCTCCGGGACCGGTGGATTCTGCTGTGATTCGTGCTTGACCCAGCGAGGTATGGACGGTCGCTGACGCAAAATCGTTAGAGACCATCGCGCTGACGGGAGCCCCGGCGTAGCTGACCTGATAACTGATGGGTTCCACACCCCCGAGCCACGCATCCGCAATGGTGCGTGGGCCAAAACTGTCTCCTAAAGCGCTGAGAGTGAAGGTTCCAACAAAGATGGCAGTCGCGAAGGGATAGTGGGTCATAGCGGACCCTGCCCTTGTGCTCGAGCGAAAGGCAAGGTCCTTTGCGCTACGTTCCTGAAATGGCCATCTCGTCTAACATGAGGGCTTTGCGGAGCAGTTCACGAAGAAATGGATGTTCAAACTCCACCCAGCGCTTCGTCGATGACTTCGAGCATGAAATCCGCATCGGCCTGATGGAGGCACATCGGTGGTTTGATGCGGAGCGTATTGCCGAAAAGTCCGCCCTTGCCGATGAGCAGTCCGAGGTCCTTGCATTTTTCGAAAACCGCTGCGCATTCGGCGGTGGCAGGTTCCTTGGTGATCCGGTCCTTGACGAGTTCGACGCCTAACATCAGTCCCTTGCCACGGACTTCGCCAATGAGGGAGTGCTTTTCCGCGAGCTTGTGGAAACCGGCGGTCAGGTAGGCACCGATTTCGAGCGAGTTCTGTTGGAGTCCTTCCTTTTCGATGACGCGCAGCACGGCACGACCTTGGGCCATCGAGACCGGGTTGCCGCCGAAGGTGTTGAAATGAATGCGGGTCGCGAGCACCTGTGCGATTTCCGGGGTGGTGATAACGGCAGCGAGCGGGCAGCCGTTGCCGATGCCCTTTGCCATGGTGACGATGTCGGGCAGCGCTCCCTGTGTTTCAAATCCCCAGAAGTGGGTGCCGGTCCGTCCGAAGCCGGCCTGCACCTCATCCGCAATGCAAAGACCGCCGAATGCGCGGGTCTGGGCGTATGCTTCCTTCAGATAGCCATCGGGAAACACAACGGTGCCGCCGACGCCTTGGATGGATTCGGCGATGAATGCGGCGATTTTTCCAGAGGTGGCGTAGCGCACGGTTTCACCGATGTCGTTCGCGTATTTTTTCCCGGCATCCGGATCATCCATGCCGAAAGGCCCGCGGTACGAGTCAGGCATGGCGGCGTGATGTACGCCGTGGGAGTGAGGGACATTGAATTTCCAGGTGTGGTGTGAGGTCAGCGCCATCGAGCTCGGGCTGCCGCCGTGATAGGCATTGCGAAGGGCGATGACGTCAAAGTTCTGAGTGTAGGCGCGAGCCATCAGGATGGCGAGGTCGTTTGCCTCGGAGCCGGAGTTGACGAAATAACAGATCTTGAGGTCGCCCGGCATTTTCGCGGCAAGCTCCTTGGCGTAGAGCGCGATTCCGGGATTCAGATAGATGGTGGTGGTGTGGGTGATCGTTTCGTTCTGCAAGTTTGTCGCCGCAAGCACTTCTGGATGACAATGGCCGACGCTGACAGTGACGATTCCACCGAAGCCATCGAGATAGCGACGCCCGGATTCATCGAAAAGATACTGGGCCTTTCCTTCAACGATGGCGATGGGCTTCTTGTAGTAATGGAAGATCGCCGGGTTTACGAACTGCTTGCGGAGGGCGAGGATTTCCTCGGGTGATGGGCCATCGTAGGGTTTCGGGGTGTAATCGAATGGGGGAAGCTGGGGCATGAGAGTGTGCGGTTAGGAGTGAATGGGAGTGGGCGATAGTTTCCGGAAAAGGAGGTAAAGGACGAATGCGAGGCCGAATCCGACGAACCACGCTTGCTGATAGATCGAGGTGAAAACCGGGTGTGCGCCGGAAATATAGCCGGTCTGGACCAGAAAACCGGGAAGATTCGGCAACACGGCGAGGGCGAATGCTGCAAGTGCTGCTAGACTGAATCCCCCGGTGTACGTGTAGATGCCGTTGGTTTGATAGAGCTGGTTCACGTCGAGGTGCTTTTTACGCAATGCGTAGTAGTCGGCGATCATGACACCGGCGATGGGGCCCAGCAACGCGCCGTAACCGATGAGCCAGGTGAAGATGTAGCCGCTGGGATCCGCGACGAGTTTCCACGGCATGATGAAGATGCCGATGAACGCGGTGATCATACCCCCGGTCCGGAAGCTAATGTGCCGCGGAGCGAGGTTGGAGAAATCATTGGCAGGCGAGACAACATTGGCGGCAATGTTGGTAGACAGTGTCGCAACGGTGAGCACGATCAGAGCGAGCGCGGACAGCCATTTGCTGCCGATTTTTCCCACCACCTGCACGGGATCCCAGATGGCCTCGCCGAAAATTATTACGGTCGCGCCGATGACGACGATCCCAACAAAAGAATAAAATGCCATAGTCGTCGGCAAGGCGACTGCTTGGCCGATGATTTGGTCGCGCTGGGATTTCGCGTATCTTGAGAAGTCAGGGATGTTCAGCGAGAGCGTCGCCCAGAATCCGACCATTGCAGTGAGACCCGCGCCGAAGCCGACCCAACTGACAGCCTTGTTAGGAGAGGATGCGGCAAACACTGCGGCAAATCCTCCAGCCTTGGTGACTGCCCAGATCATCATCAACACGCCCACTATCAACAGAAAAGGGGCACTGAGTTTCTCAAGCCACTTGATGGATTCCATGCCCTTCCAGATGAAGAAAACGTTCATCAGCCAGAAGGCGAAAAATGCCGTCAGTTGCCCGCCCGTGATTCCGAGATCAGCAATCGGGACACCCGCCGTGGCGTCAAATCCGAAGATGATCGCGACGGTGGAATGCAGCGCCGCGCCGCCGAACCATGTCTGGATGCCAAACCAGCCGCACGCGACGACGCCGCGGAGCAACGCGGCAACGTTCGCCCCGCGGATGCCGAAGCTAGCCCGGAGGAGGACGGGGAAGGGAATGCCGTAGGCCGTGCCCGGGTGGGCGTTCAGTGTCATCGGTATGAGGACGATCAGGTTGCCAAGAAAAACAGTTAGAAGCGCCTGCCACCACCTCATGCCGTTGCCGATGAGGCTGCTGGCCATTGTGTAAGTCGGGATACAGACCGCCATGCCCACCCACAACGCGGCGATGTCCCAGCGGGTCCAGGTCCGTTCGCCAGGCGGAACGGGGGCGAGATCCTTGTTGGTAAGAGAGGCGTGGGCTTGCATTTCAGGGCTTCGGCTTGCGGTGCAGGAAATTTCCCCAGCCGGTTTCTCCGCACCACGCGCCGTCGCGGACCATGATCTTGCCCCGCACGGTCACCAGTTCAGCGCGGCCTAGAACCTCACGGCCCTCGAAGGCGGAGTAGTCCGTGGCCATCGAATGCGTGGTGACGGAAATTTTCCCCTTCCACTCCGGATCCCAGATTACGAGATCCGCATCACTGCCTGGAGCTACCGTCCCCTTGCGCGGATAGAGACCGAAAATCTTCGCAGCTTGGGTGCTGGCGCATCGTACGAGCGTCTGTAAATCGATGCGTCCCGTGCAAACTCCCTCGGTGTAGAGAAGCTTCACCCGTTCCTCGATACTTGGGATTCCGTTAGGAATGAGGGTGAAGTTCCCAGCCTTCCCGGTAGGTTCCAGGCTGGCGTCCACGCACTTTTCTGCCGAGGGATGGCCCATGTGTTTCTGCGTGGCAAAGTCAAAGGGCGCGTGGTCGGTGCCGACCGTGTCGACTGTTCCATCAGCAAGGCATTTCCACAGGTAATCTCCATGCTCCTTCGCGCGGATCGGCGGGCTCATGACATACTTCGCACCTTCAAAGTCGGGAAGCTCTGCATACGTGCTGTCCAGCGCCAGGTAGGGCGCGACGGTTTCTATCGACACCTTCACTCCACGCGCCCGTGCAGCGATGATCACTTCCACCGCCGGAATGCAACTGGTGTGCACGACGTAAACCTCTGCACCCGTCATCTCGGCGAAGGTCATCAGGTGATGGCAGCCTTCCGCCTCCACGGTGACCGGTCGCGACGGTTCGTGCCACTCGGGCCCGGTTTTCCCCTCGGCGACGAGTCTCTTTTGCGTTTCCGAAACGAGGTCCGCGTTTTCGCAATGCGCGGTGACCACCACGCCAAGCTCCTTGGCCAATTTGAGTGTCTGATAGAGTTCGGTGTCTTCGATGCCGAAGGCGCCCTTGTAGGCGAGGAAGACTTTGAAAGAAGAGATGCCCTCCTCTTTCACGATCGTTCGCAAGGCCTCGGCGGTTCCTTCCTCGAAGCGCGTAACTCCCATGTGAAACGTATAGTCGCACGATGAAATGCCAGCCGCCTTGCTTTTCCACAGCTTGATCGCCTTGAGAGGGTCGTCCGCGCGCGAGGGGCAGCACATCTCGATCAGGGTCGTGGTGCCACCCATCAACGCCGCCTTGCTACCAGTCGCATAGTCGTCCTTGGAGAACGTTCCCATGAATGGCAGATAGATGTGCACGTGTGGATCGATGAAGCCGGGGAAAACATACTTGCCGGTGGCGTCAATGACTTCCGCATCCGACGCGGTTAGATGCGTGCCGATTTCCACGATCACTCCGTCGCGGCAAAGGATGTCGCCGGTGAACTTCGAGTCGGCGGTGACGATGGTTCCGTTTCGAATCAGTAAATTCATTACACCGAATTAGATTGAGAGTTTTTCAGCCGCAAATGAACGCAGATGAAAATCGAAGAAGTTGTCTTATGCATTCTGAAATCTGCGTCCATCTGGGCTTATCTGCGTTTTAATTTTCTTCGTATCTCACTTCGCCCAGATTTCTCCGTCGCCAAATCCAAACCAACGTGTGGTCGTGGTTTTCCGCTGCGTGTAGAACTCCACGCCTTCCTTGCCCTGAATGTGCAGGTCGCCGAAGAACGAATCATTCCATCCACTGAAAGGAAAATACGCGAGCGGTGCCGGAACCCCGACGTTGATGCCGACCATGCCCGCGCTAACACGTCTGCGGAATTCGCGCGCGGCCTTGCCTGAGTTCGTGAAAATCGCGGCTCCATTGCCAAACGCCTGCCGGTTCGCGGAGTCGATCGCTTCATCCAGCGTCTTTGCCCGCATCACGGCGAGAACAGGGCCGAAGACCTCGGTCTCCATCAGCGGGTTGTTCTGTTCGACATGGTCGATCAGCGTGGGCCCGAGGAAAAATCCTTCAGGAGCCTCGTCCACCGTGGTGGAACGTCCGTCTGCTAGAACTTTCGCGCCCCCACGTTCGCCTGCATCGATCAGCCCGGAGACGCGGGACTTGTGCTCGGCGGAAATCACTGCCCCCATGTCCGGCTGGGTTTCTCTAACATCGGTGGGGCCCACTTTCATGGCCTTCACCAGATCCGCCAGCGCCGGCAGAAGTTTTTCACCCGCATCGCCCACGGCAACGGCGGTGGAACCCGCCATGCAGCGTTCACCGGCGCAGCCGAATGCGCCGTCCTTTACAGCTTCCACGGTGCGGTCCACGTCGGCGTCCGGCATGAGGATGATGAAATTCTTCGCTCCGCCGGCGGCCTGCACCCGCTTGCCGTGAAGCGATCCTTTGCGATGGATTTCGCGCGCCACGGGCGTCGAGCCAACGAAGCTGATCGCCTTCACGTCGGGATGTTCCAGAATTGCATCAACGACCTCACGACCGCCGTGGACGATGTTCATCACGCCAGGAGGCAACCCGGCCTTCTCTAGCAGAGCGACGATCCGCTGCATGGTCAGCGGGACTTTTTCGCTGGGTTTGAGAATGAAGGTGTTTCCGCAGGCAATGGCGATCGGCCACATCCACATCGGGACGAGCGCGGGGAAATTGAACGGACAGATACCGGCGACAACGCCTAACGGATGGCGGTCCGTGTGGCAGTCGATGCCGCGAGCGATGTTTTCGAGACTTTCGCCCATCAAGAGTGTCGGGATACCGCAGGCGTATTCGACGACCTCAATGCCGCGCCGAAGGTCGCCGCGTGATTCTGATAGGGTTTTGCCGTGTTCGGTGGCGATGCCCAGACAAAGGTCCTCGAAGGCATCCTCCAGAAGGATTTTTGCCCGGAACAGCACCTGTGCCCGTTCGTTGGGGGGCGTGTCGCGCCAGGCGGGGAACGCTTCTTTGGCCGATGCGACGGCAAGATCCACTTCGGCCGGTCCACACATGGGGACACTGGCGATTACGGTCCCACGGGAGGGATTGAAAACGGGGCTTCCGGCTTTTCCGGCGACAGGGAGCCATTTTCCTGAAATGTAGAGCGGACAGACGGGGTTTTCGGTGGAATTCATGATTTTGGAAAAACGGCGCTTGGCACGTTAGCGACCATACCAGCGTATTCCATGCCACTCCGGCAAGTCCTTAACTTTTGAAAATCATCGCGTCCTCGCGAATGGAGAGCGTCCGAATCCCTGCGCACTCTCCTGTGTGATCGACTGCGTAAACCACTGGTAAGCGTAGGAATGGGCGCCGAGATAGGAATCGACCGTGGCTGGTGGCTTGATGTCGAAGCGGGTGAAATTCTTGTGAAACCCGGCGGCCGGCACACCCGAAGCGAAAGACGAGGTGCAGTAATAGTCCACCGGGATGTCCTCTAACACGGCCAGGAGATTGGCTGCGACCGGCATCGGTGTGTCGAGCATGGTGACGCGCAAATCGTCTGGAGCGAGTCCAAGCTGTTTCAACACCATCGCTGCATGTAGCACGACGAATCCGCCGGCGCTGTGGCCTATCAGATGCACAGGCCGGTCGCGACGGAGCTTCCCGGTGCGGATGGCGCGGGCGATCTTATACCCGACGAGGTCGCCGATTTGCTCCGCCTGCGGACGAATGGCCGCTACGTCCTGCAGCCAGGCCTGCGGGAGCGTCGGGATGGATTTTCCGACGGCGTTTGCTTCGATGGCTTGCAGACCATCTCCAGAAAACGCTGCCGGGATTGCGGCCATGTGCCAATCCACGAGGCAGACGTCAGGCATGTTTTCGCCGAGATGCTGATTGAGGGTTTCCTGCATCAGCGTCATCCAGTGGGCATCCTTACCGCGCTTGCCGCTGAAATCGACACCATCATGAAGTCCGTGCGCGATCACGATGAGACCTTTTTCCGCCCGAGCAGGATCGATGTCCCATGCCTTCGAGGTGGGTGATGAAACCAGCCTACCGTCCTCCATGCGCAGGCGACTGAGTTGTTCGGAATCCTTCGGCAGACAGAACGCGATGAGCGCCGTCGTCACCACCATCGACAGGGCCGCCACGAGGATGCGGCCAAAAACAACACGCCCGACAAATCCGGCGCTCACCCCGAAGCCTTCTACCAGACGTCTGGACCAAGTGCGGCGGCCGCCGGCCTTCCCCTTGCTGATTTCCCATTCCAAAATGCCACCCGCCTTCGAGCGATAGTAAGGCTCCGCGTGCTGCGCCTGATAGAACCACTCTACCACCTCGCCAATGAGTCCTCTCTCGACGTCGCACACCACCGTGCCGATTTCTTCCGGCGTCGTGGCCTCTTCCAGCCGTTTTTTCGCCGCGATGAGGAATTCGATTTGTTGAACGTAGCGTCCCGTGCGCCGGTTCAACTCCAGATAGGAACCCAGCAACTGCATGAGGATGGCCACGAGCGGCAGCATGATGCCGACGCAGCCGAGCACGTAATCCGCACCGGAAAGGCGCAGCCAACGCTCGGCCCGTTCGTTGAGGGAAACCGCCACGCCGGTGACCGCGAGAAACAGGGCGCCGTCCATCGCCCGCGTGACGTGACGGCTCAGGCGTGTGCGCTCGTCGAGGGCCTCGCGGTGCTTTTTCTGATAGTGGGCGAGCTGGTCGTCGATGCGTGATTCCAGATAGGTTCGTTTCGCATCATCCGCCTGGGTTTTTGTTTCGTGGTTGGCTGATAGAATCCAGTCCGCGATCATCTGCAAGCCGGGTGCTCCGCTGAGCGCTCCAGCCGTTGCCTTACTGCCAATGCCTTCCGTCGCCACTGCGGAGCGGGAGATTTCCGCGATCATGCGTGTGCGTGCCCAGGAAAACTGCATGCCGCGCCAACGGAGCCACCAGCAGATTCCCACCACCAGCAGGGTGCAGACGAGCACCGAGCAGGCGGCGAAGGAAACCGGCAGCCGGAAACGTGAGACCAGCAGCCATAACAACGGCGCCAGCACGGCGATCCCCTCCAGCACCAGCACCCATTTCCACATCCGGCGGGTGTCTGGAGCGAGGCGGGTGGCGGCGGCATCGGTCGCACTGAGGACCTGCTGCGGGCTTTCCGGCTTCCGAAGATCGAGCGCTGTTAGCAATGGACGCGCCCAGTCCGGCAGTTCGTCAAAAGCGGATTTCAATTCCATGTCGGGTTGTAACACCCTGAGCTGGTCAGGGAAGCCAATCCTTGCAACGCTTCGTGCATGCGAATGAAGACGTGGCTTGTCATGGGGATATGGATCATCGGTCGCGGTTTCGCGGAGACCTGGACTGTCTCTCCGGTTGGAAACGATCAGAAAAAGGGATCTGCGGAGGCACCGTTGAAGTCGCTCCATGAAGCATTGCGCAGGGCGGAAAAGCGATCCGCCGGATCCGCCGAGATTATTCTGAAGTCGGGCTGTTATGACATTTCGGAAACCTGCGTGATTGGCCCCAAGCATGGCAACCTGTTGATCCGCGGTGAGAAAGGCGCGGTGCTGAGTGGCTTCAAAAACGTCCCTGCCGATGCATGGAAACGGCCGGATGCCGAAACCCTCAAGCTGCTGCGACCGGAAGTCCGTGGCAGCGTGCTGGAGCTTTCACTTTCCTCTATCAGCGAAGGTGATCCTGGCCGGTTGAGCAGGCGCGGCTTCAATCTGGCGGGTGCACAGGAAACTCCCCCGGCGCTGCTGTTCGTGAACGGCGGGGCGATGCCACTGGCGTCATGGCCGGACGAGGGGACGGTGAAGTCGGGAAAAATCATCGATCCCGGCCCGGTTCTAACGCCTGAAAATGTGGCGGAATTTTACCGAAGCGGCGGCACCTTTGGATTTGATTCGGACCGGCTGGTCGCGTGGGCGGGCGAGAAGGATTTATGGGTGGACGGGGTGTTCGGAAATCCCTGGGAGTGGTCTTTCAATCGCGTGAGGAAAGTGGATGTCATCGGGAAGTCGATCACGCTGGCGCAAGGCGAAGTGAGCGGGCTACTCGATAAGGAATGGTTGAAGCCTTATTTCCGTGTGAGCAATGCTCTATCAGAAATCAGCATGCCGGGTGAGGTGTGGTATGACTTCGGTGGGAAGCGTCTGTTATTCCATCCACCGGCAGGCGGCGATGCGTGGAAGGCGACAGCCGCAATTTCATGGACGACCGGACCGCTGATCCGGGTGGCGGGGGCGGAGAATGTCAGGATCGAAGGGATTGTGCTCGGTGGTGCGCGGGAGGACCTGATGGAGATCCGTGACTCGAAGAAAATCGTGCTGACGGGCATGAAATTCGGCCTCAACGGGGGCGACGGACTGGTGGTGAAGGATTCGTCCGTGTCCTTGAAGGACTGCCGGTTTGAAGGGTGTGGCGGGCGAGGGGCGTTTCTAACGGGTGGAAACGAGGTGGACCTGACGCCGTCGGGCCAGACAGTGGAGCAATGTGTTTTCTCGAAGAACGCCTGGTGGTCGAGAATCTATCGGCCCGCTCTTGAGCTGAACGGCGTGGGCCAGGTGGTGGGCGGGTGCACCTTTGAGGATCAGCCGCACATGGCGCTCGAGCTGAAGGGCAACAATTTCGTGATAGAAAACAATGTCTTCCGGAGGATCACCACCGGTTTTGTGGACATGGGCGCGGTTTATTTTAATCTGGGAGAGAATCCGCTGCGGAGGGGATCGATCGTCAGGAACAATTTTTTCGACGACATCCGCAGCCCGCTTGGGAAACGCTGTGCGGTCTATCTGGACAACGCGACGGCCGGCGTGAGGGTGGAGGGAAATCTCCTGCGCAACGTGGGTCACGGCCCGGAAGATTGGGCGGTGATGGTCCATGGGGGTGGCTATAACAAGGTGTTGGACAACGTGTTTCTCGATTGCCCACGGCCGTGCGAAGTTGCGTTTTTTCTAGCAACCTGGGGCGTTGAAATGCTGCCGGACTATCAGAAGCGGTGGGCGGCGTTGCCGACCGCTCCGGACTCCGCCGCTCGAATGAGGGAGTATCCGGAAATGAAGGATTTCGCAAATGAGGATCATGTCCGGCCACCGGGAATTGTGGTTTCAGGGAACGTCACGTTGAGCAGCGGAACTGCCCCGCAAAACGGCGGGCTAACCGTAAGCGGCGGAACGATGGAACATTTGAAAGCGGCGGGCAACATCACGCTGCCAGCGAGTTCGCAGGCGATCCGGAATCTTGAGCCTGTTTCCAGTCTGCCCGACCCTGCGCGCCGCATTCTGGAACGGTGGCGCGGCGCGAAATGATCACCAGCGGAACACGAGCTGCGGCACAACGATTCTCACATTGCCGCCTTTGCGATCTTCACTTTCTTCCACCGCACTCACGACATCGTCTTCAAACTCGACGACAGTTTTGCTTTTCTCTTCCTGAGTGACATAGGCGAGCTGTCGATAAGCCTGGCCGGTCTGCGGATCGATGGTGGTCGTGTAGTGTTTGATTTCCTCGTAATCGATGAATTCCCAGCGACCGGATTGTCCCGCGCCGGTCTTGCGGACGGAAGTTTTGGTCGGTTTGCCTTTGGCGAGGCTGACCTCATCCAGTGTCATGCCGACTGCGACATCCCTTGCGGCGATAAGTGCCTGCACCTGAATCTGGCGCTGATAGAGAAGCTTCAGGTTTGCCACAAAATCCGGATCGGTTGAAGTGAACGCCCATGGAGCAACCCAGCCGGCGATCCCGTCCCGAGTCCCACGGCCACGGACGCGGTAGATTTTTTCCGTGATGGCCTCGAGCTGCACCTTTTGGTCCGCTTTTAAGGTCCCGAGCTTGTGCTGGCCTTCCTTGTCGGAAAATACGGGTGCTTCCTTGATCACGCTGAGCTCGATCGGCTTTTTCAGGGTTTGTTCAAGATAGACCACGTCCGGGTCCGAATCGAGCAGGGACTTGCGTTCGATGTGCCTCAACTGGGCGGCCAGCGGCTGGAGGAGCAGGACGGTGACGAGCGCGAACATTTCCAGTTTCATGATGGCAAAGTAGGGGATTTCTCGAAAAACGGAATCGCCATTTTCAAGTGACGTTTTCCCGATTGGAGATATTCAGAAAAATTGCCTTCTCTTCGCGATTGGACGATCGCAAATCCTGATTCATGGTGCGCGCATGATTCCGCAAGGCCTGCTGTCACAAAAGATGTTCGCTGTCGCCAAACAACACATCCCCGGCGGGGTGAACTCGCCCGTGCGCGCCTTCCGGAACGTGGGTGGCGAGCCATTCATCGTCCGCCGTGCGCATGGCAGCCGGATTGAGGACATCGATGGCAAACATTACATCGACTACATTGGCTCGTGGGGACCGAATATTCTCGGCCACGCGCCGATCGTCATCACCAACACGATCCATGAGGTGGCGAAGAGCGGCATCTCGTTCGGTATTCCTAACATGTTTGAAATTGAGATGGCGCGCACGGTTTGCAGCTGGGTGCCATCCGTGGAGAAAGTCCGCATGTGCAATTCCGGGACCGAGGCGACGATGTCCGCGATCCGCCTGGCACGGGGCTTTACGAAACGTGACTACATCGTGAAATTCGACGGCTGCTATCACGGGCACAGCGATTCTTTGTTAGTTGCAGCGGGTTCAGGCGCGCTGACGCATGGTGAGCCGGATTCAGCCGGCGTGCCGAAGGCGTTTGCGGAAAAAACCATCGTGCTGCCCTACAATGATCCCGATGCGCTGGAGAAACTTTTCGCAGCGCAGGGAGAAAGCATCGCAGCGATCATCGTCGAATCGTATCCAGCAAACGCGGGGTTGGTTTTTCCAAAGCCAGGATACCTCGATCTTCTTTCATCGATCACCAGGCAATATGGAGCACTCTTGATTTTCGACGAGGTAATGACGGGCTTTCGGTTAGGAAAGGCGGGAGTGCAGGGGTTGGAAAACCTGACGCCGGACCTGAGTTGTTTCGGCAAGGTGATCGGCGGTGGACTGCCGGTGGGCGCATTCGGCGGCCGGGCAGACGTCATGGATTTCCTCGCCCCGAACGGCCCGGTCTATCAGGCGGGAACGCTCAGCGGCAATCCGCTGGCGATGGCCGCAGGCTTGGCGCAGCTCCGGGAGTTGGACAATCATTCTGGCTTCGCGCGGCTTGACTCGCTGGGCGCGCACTTTGAAAAAGGCCTGCGCCAGCTTCTGACGGAAAAAGGAGTGCCGTTCCGTTTCAACCGCGTGGGCTCGATGTTCTGTCTCTTTTTCACTGATCGCGAGATCGTCAATGTCTCGGATGTGATGAAGCAGGACTTGGAATTCTTCAAAAAGTTCTTCTGGGGCTGCCTGGAGGAAGGAATCTATCTGGCGCCCTCACCTTATGAAACGGGCTTCATTTCTCTCGCCCATACCGAAGCGGACCTGGATGACACGCTCACGGTTTTCAGTCAGGTGCTGGGGCGGATTTGAAGCCAAAGGTTAAACTTTTGCCAAAAGGCAGATCGAGCGTTAAGGATAGGAATGGAGTTGTTTAGAAATCACGCATTCGGATTGCTCTTCATGCTTCTGTTAACAGAGCGGTCTGCCGCGGTCATGTTCCTCGATACGCCGGATCCTGCTCACAACACGAGCACACCTGGCGACAACTCGGGATGGCAGTATGAGGGGAAATTCAACAGTTTCCTCGGAGTGCCAATTGCGCCGTTCTTTTTCATCACGGCCGAACACATCGGCGGGACGGTCGGGGACAAGTTTTATTTTCACGGAGATGACTACGAGACGATCGCTTTCGCGACGATCCCATCCACGGACATGCGGGTGTGGGAGGTGAAACATGTGAAGCCGTTTCCCAATTATGCGCCGATTTCCACGGGCGTGGCCGACCTCGGAGCAATCGCTACAGTGTTCGGGCGCGGAACCCAGCGGGGGACCGAACTCATTGTCTCCGGCGAGCCAAAAGGCTGGCTTTGGGGAAGCGCCGACGACGTAAAACGCTGGGGGAGAAATGTAGTCTCGCAAATCGTAGCCTTCCCGAATCTGGGAGAGTTTTTGCAATGCGATTTCGACCATCCGGGGATTGCCGAAGAGTGCCATCTCTCGGTGGGTGATTCCGGGGGAGGCATCTTCGTATTGGAAAACGGTCTGTGTCGACTGGCAGGGATCAACTTTTCAGTCGATGGACCGTTCCGACTTTCCTCGGCGATACCTGCCGAGTTTCTCGGAGCGCTCTATGATTGCGGGGGGCTTGAGATCAAGGATGGGACCAACTGGTTAGCGATTGCCGATGTTCCGGCCAATATCGGCAGCAGCTTTTACAGTTCCCGCGTGTCCGCCTCGCTTCCTTGGCTCACCACAAACGTGGGACCCGAGGTCAACTCCCTTGCCCCGGAAAATTTCAACGCCTGGCTAAAGCTCTATTTCACCCCGCTGGAAATATCCAACCCTGCGATCTGCGGTGTCCTCGGGGACCCTGACAAGGACGGGATTGAGAACCTGCTGGAGTTTTCACTCAACTTGGATCCCACATTCAACGAACGTCCGCCGATGACGCCCGGCACCGGTCTGCGCGGGTTGCCCGCGGTGATGCTGGAAGATGTCAGCGGTGACCGACTCACTATCGAATTCGTCCGCCGGACTTCTGTCAGCGGGGCCGGTATCAGCTATATCGTTGAGTTTTCCAACGATCTTGTCACTTGGCAGGCACTGGGCACAGAGAGCTCCACTTCGCTCAACCCACGCTGGGATAGGGTGAAAATCACCGACACGGTCACGACCGATGACGAGATAAAACGCTTTTCCAGGCTGCGCGTGGTGCTGCCGCCGTGATGTCGATGGCATGAATTGAGGTTGCGCGGGTTAGGGGTGGCGCTCAGTCTGCCCTTGATTTCGGCGGCTTCCGCACCGATCAGATTTTTTCCAGCGCACATGAATAATTCCAATGGCGAACCGTCCAAAATCGTGCAGGGACCTGTCGGTTCCACCGATTCGGGCAACTCCATGGACGATCCCGAAGACGACTTCCGACTGGTGGCATTGGCGCAAAAGGGCGACCTGAAAGCCTACGACGCGCTCGTGACCCGGCATCGGGGAAGGATTTTCGCCATGATTCGCAACATGATCCATCAGGAAGCAGACGCATGGGACCTCTCACAGGAGGTTTTCATCAAGGCGTGGAATGCTCTTCCGCGGTTCGAGGCGAAGGCGCGGTTCACCACCTGGCTCTATCGAATCGCTCACAACGTCGTCTATGACTGGACGCGCAAGCGGAAGATCGAAAGCGCCGGTGAACTCAACGACGAGATTTTCGAGCGAGAGCGGATCGACTCCGCCTCGTTCACCACGCCCTCGGGCGGCGAATCCCCGGATACCTCGATGTCCCTGGGTGAGCTGCGAATGAAAATCCAGGTGGCACTCAACAAGCTTTCCGCTGAGCACCGGGAGGTCGTTCTTTTGAAAGACGTCCAAGGGCTTTCGTATAAGGAAATCGCCGAGGCCATGGACAGCACGCTCGGCACCGTGATGAGCCGGCTGTATTACGCGCGTCAAAAACTCCAAACATTGCTAAAAGATGAATACGAATCCAGATGAAGCAAAGTTGGCCCTGTGGCTCGACGACGAATTGGCGGGCGAGGAGCTTGCCCAATTCGAAACGTGGGTGCTCGACCAGCCGGAACACGTTGCCGCCCGCGAGGAGACCCGCCGGTGGCGCGCGATGATCTCGTCTGCATTGCCCGCATCCGAGGAACCGCCCTATCCGGACTTTTTCAACAGCCGCATCTCCCAAGCAATCCGCGACCAGCGTCCGAAAATGGCTGATATGCCGGAAAAACGCGGATTTTCGTGGCAGTCCATCTTTTTTCCTTTTGCAGCGTGCGCCGGGATGGTCCTCGCCTTCTGGGTCGGAACGAAAGCCCAGCCAAAGGCGGAAATCGATGTGGCCGGCGCGCCAAGGGCGATTCCAGTCGAGCAGCTCGTTTATACGCCGGAAAATGGCGTGAAGGCCGAGCTGATCGCCAGCGAGGATGGATCGGCCATGGTAATCGTCCTCGATGGCGTGCGCGCTATCCCGGATTCCATGGATTTCACGGAAACCACGTACGTGCCGGTGGGCCGTGAGTTTGATTCCACCGCTTCTCTCGGAACATTCATCTCGGACGTCGCTACCCCATGAACCGCCGCCAAGCGATTTTTTCCGCACTTGTTCCGCTGGTTTTGGCTTTCGGTCAGCCGCTTGCCGCGCAGGAGGACCCGGGGAAAGCGAATATCGGCCGCGTGTCGGTGACGGTTTACTACGCCACGAATGGGGATCCCAAGGTTGCCGGGGGAAAAACCGCCGCCGTCAGCCAAGCCACAGAAAAACGCCTCCGAAGTGAGGCACGTCTCAATTTTAAAAGCTACCGTGCGCTGGGCCAGGATGTACAGCCCTTGCTTCGAAGCTATGAAAGCTGGGCGCAGCCGCTGAAACCTTCGGACGAAGTGCTGGTGAAATTTGAAGCCAACAGCGAGCCCACCGAGCAAATGATGAAGCTCGATCTGGAACTTTGGCTCAGCCGGAAAAAAATCTTCAAAACTGACGCCCGGCTCGAAGGGAATCGCCCGCTCTTTGTCCTCGGCCCCGAGTGGCGCGGGGGCCGATTGATTATTGCTGTGGCACTTGTGCCGAAGGAAAAACCGAAGTCATAGTTGACCCATGAAACAAGCAATCGGCATCTGGTTCGCGCTCGCCGCGCTGGCTCAAGCGGTCACCTTGGAGTTCAAGGAAATGTCCAAGGAAATCAACGCTCCGCCAGATGTCCTCAACGTCACCGCGGATTTTGAATTCACCAACACCTCCGACAAGCCGATCACTATCACCAAGAGCGATCCTGGCTGTTCCTGCGTCGCCATCCAGGTGTCCGAGGGAAAACTCCGCTACGGCCCTGGAGAATCCGGCACGCTCCGCGCGAAGTTCGACATGACGAATTTTTCGGGCACGGTTGATAAAATGATCCTGCTTTACCTCAATGACGACCCGGCCGACAAACCGTCGCAGGTCTTAAAACTCAAGGTGAACATTCCGGTGCTCGTCGGCGTCGAGCCGAAAACCGTGAAATGGAATCTGGGCGCAAAAGCCGAACCACAGACGATCCAGATTAAAATGCTCGAAGGCCAGACCATCCAAGTCACCGCCATCAAATCCTCCTCTGACGCATTCGCTTGTGAACTCAAAACCGTAGCAGCCGGCAAGCATTACGAACTCGTCGTCACCCCGCGTGACATGAATGCTCCAGGCATCGGTGTTTTCCGGATCGAGACCGATTGCAAAGTCCAGAAACACCGCGTCCAGCAGGCATTCGGTGTTGTGCGCAAGCCGACAGCGGCTGAGACCGCGGTAAAGCCATGAATGCGCTCGGCCAATTGACGGCGGTAGTCGCCATCTCGGCTGCAGCGGCTGGCGGCACCTTTCTCATTAGAGGCATGCCGCAGGGGAGTTACATTTGCGATCCTGCCACTCTCAAACCGGACGAAATCTGCCTCCAACAGATTCCGTCAGACACGGCCATTCTCTGGGTAGATGCCCGACCCCGCAGCCAGTGGGAAAAATCCGGTTTGCCCGGTTCGGTGTTGTGGAATCTCGACCCCGCGGAAAACATGCAGGCTTTTGAAGCGGAGATCGTTCCGAAAATTTTGGAGAATCCACGCGTCATCGTCTACTGCGGCGATGAAAACTGCGGCCTTAGCCATGAAGTCGCGAGACGGATTCGGGCGCTCGATCTTGGTGCTGAGGTTTCCGTCCTACGAGGTGGATGGCGTGCCTTGGTGGATGCCGGAAAAATCAAGGATTCCAGTCCAGCCTCTTAAGGTCGATGGCTTCGAGATAGGGTGTCGCCGGATTGTCCTCGGTGTTCCAGCGAAGAAGAACCGTGCAGGCCTTCGCTTTGCCGTAACTGAGACTGTAGGTGCCGTCTTCGAGCATCATCCCAATTTTCGACTGTCTGCCGAAGTAGGCGCGGGCGATTTCCTTGGTATTGTCCTGTGGTAACAATTTAAGTGTCAGCTTTTTCTCACGATTTGGGACGCGTTCGTCATTGCAGGATGCCACGGCGGAAATGATCACCTGGAAGGTTCCGGATTTTTCGGAAGGAGTTGCTGCGTAGGCAGCCAGGCGGCCGCCATAAGAATCGAGGAAAGGATCCACCACGATTTTTGGCTCTCCGGTTCCGCGGGTTCTCACCAGGATAGTCTGGGGATTCCGGGTGTTGTTCCCCGCGTCGAAATCCACGTTGTAGTAGATGTCGGTCACGCGCTCGACTGCATTAGTCTCCTGCGCTTCCGTCAGAATGTTACTGGCTGCTGGAAGGGGTGAGGCAAGGCAGGATTTCACCAGCTCGGCCTCGTCTGTTTTGGTTTCGATCATCGGGAGCCGCTCCGGTAGGGATTTGGCAGCAAGGAATTTTTCCAAAGCTTCGTTCGCCGCCTTTCCCGGCGTTTCGGGCTCCATTCCTTCGGGAAGGGTGGGCACGGGCTGGATGATTGACGGCTGATCGGGTGGAGAAACGGGCAATGACGGTACTGGATCCTCTTGTTCGGGGTCGAGCTTTCTGAGCGGGGGCTGGTTTTCAGGCAGTATGGGCAGGACAGTGGATTCCGTTCTTTTCGCCGCGAGTGGGTCCCTGGTCTGGTTGTTCAAAACCGTGCGGACACCGTAGATGATGCCCAGCGCCGCAGCGACGAAAAGCACGGCCATCAAGGAGCGGAGAAGCGGACTGCGGTGATGCGGATGTCTCGGCAACGGGTTCGATCGCGAACTTGAACTCCCGCTGGAGCGACTTGGCTCCGGCATTTGCTTTGCGATCGGTTGCTCGGCATGCGCCGCCCTGCTTGGCAATTGACGCGGCTCCGGCCGAAGCACCGCCGGTGAGGACGCTGGGGCAGGGGTAACCGTCGGCGATGATGCCGGAATCGGCTCAGCAACCGGCAGTGCAGCATAGTCCATGTATTGCGGCGGCGGCGGCGTGTAAATCGCCTGTGGCACCGGCTGCTGGTCCGCCTTTTGGACTGGCTGTTCCTGCTGATAGGAGGTCTGCGGCGGTGGGAAGGGAATCAGTGGAGGTGCCTGATAGGCGGTGGCTTGAGGATGCGGCGGCAAGGCCGGTGGCTGTTGATTGTAATCCGGCTGGGGCAGAGGGGCAGGCGGTTGATAGGCCGCCTGCGGTGGGGGTGTGTAAACCGGTTGTATTGGAGTGGCGGGCGCCGCATAAGCTGCTGGCTGAGGATAGGCACCCGGTGCCTGTTGTGCTGGCGGTGTCTGGATCGGCTGCTGATAGACGGGCTCCCGATGGGAATTAGCCGGTGGGAGTGGAGGCGCAGGGGCGACAACCGCCGGTGCAGGCGTTGCAACCGACGAGGGGTGTGGAGCCTGAATCGTCGCCCGACAGGACGGGCATGGGCCGCTCACGCCCAACAAAGTTCCAGGAACCGTCAGTCTGATCCCGCAAAAGGGACAGGAAAAGGTGATTGAATCGTTGGCCATTGCTTAAAGCGCAAGCTACGAAAATCTCCCGAACCCGTCAATCATTCAGAAAGCTTAACTAATTTTAAACGATTCAGCCATCTTTCAAGGGGTGTGGTCGTCCTGCCCACGAGTCTATTCAAGGTGGGATGCCGACCTATCCGATGCGGACAGTCCTTCCGGGAAAAATACCTGTTATATACCGCCAGGCTGGTCAGGCTCGTCCCTCGGCTTGCACCATAAGTTGAGTTTCCTCCCAGTTTCGTCAGCAAATTCCGCGATGCATCTCTGGAACAATTCAGATTCTTTGGGCAACCGCATTTGCAGAGCCTTCAGTCCCCAAATCTCAACCCGCTGCGCAAGCTCGATATCGCGGACGTACTCGCCGAATGCATCCCAGTTCTGCCCATAGTAAGATGGGAAACCGAAAGCAGATGCGATCAAATCGTGGAAACTCTCACGATTCCTTGCGGAACTTAATTCAATTCTCAGAACTTCTGTCACCCAACGCAGCAGTCGTAGAATCTAGAACAGGATCCCGAGTTCTAAAAGAAGGGTTCCATCTAACTTCCCGGAGGATCGGCGATGTCATTTCTCGACTCGACCTAGGTGATGGTGTGCAAATTGCCCACACTCCATGGTGAAAATCACGCGGCGTTGCGGAGCAAGGCGATGAGGACGCCCTGAATGATCAGTTCACGAGCAGGGATCAGATCCGGGAAGTCCGGGTTTTCAGCGTGGAGAAAGGGTTTTCCTTTTTCCAAGACGTAACGTTTCAGAGTGGTTTCACCATCGATCAGAGCTGCGACGATGTCTCCTTTGCGCGGCTCGCGAAATTCGAGAATTACGGTGTCACCATCGCAAATGTGCGCGTCGATCATGGAATCTCCCCTCACTCTCAGGGCGAAGGTCCGTGCGTGGCGAGGGAGGCCAAGTGCGGCGATATCGATGGAGATGCAGCCTTGTTTGTCCTGCTCCACATCCTGGGCCATGCCAGCAGCGATGCTGCCGTAGATGGGAATGTCGATGATTTCACCGCGGTCAAGTTCTTCCGGGAAGATGACTGCGCGGGCCTTGCCCGGCAGGCGCTGGATGACGCCTTTTCGTTCAAGCGCTCGAAGGTGGCTCATCGCGGCAGTCTGGCTGGCAAATCCGAAGAAGTGCTGGATCTCGCGCGTCGACGGCATGACGCCGGTCTGCCGCTGAGACCGGCGCAGGTATTCAAGGATTTCCTCTTGGCGGATGGTAAGTTCTGAGCTCATCGGTTTTTTTGAACAGTGTTCCTAAGAACAAAGAACAAACGGGTGATGGAGGCAAGCGAAATTTTCAGGCTCCAGATGACTGGTGAGATCGCGCTGGTATTTTGCAGGGCGCGGGACTAGGTCGCTGCAGTGCACGGCCAGCAACAGCATTCTCCTCAAAAGCCGCAGGCGTTGTTTTGGTGGATGTGGGTCGTCTTTTTCTTCCAAGGCATGACGCCCGGTTTCTGGCTGCCCGCGCTGACGAACATCCTCCAGGCCAAAGGCCTTGGCACGTGGGTGGCGGCGGTGTTCGTGGTGCCACCGGTGTGCGCGCTCATTTCGCCGCTGATCGGTGGCGCGCTGGCCGATCAACGGGTGGCGGCTGAACGGCTTTACCTGTGGACGTCGGTGATCGGCGCCCTGCTTCTGTTAGCTGCGTTCGGCTGCCTCGACGCGGGTCTGCATCCCTGGTGGTTTGTGGTCCTGCTAGGCTTGTATTCACTTTTTTCCGCGCCGGCGTGGGGACTTCTAACGACCATCGCGCTCACCCACCTTCCCAACGGCGAGCGGCAGTTTCCGCTGGTGCGGGTGGGGGCGACGATCGGCTGGATGGTGGCCGGCGCGATGACGAGTTTCATATTTCATGCAGATGTCAGCGCGAAGGTCGGCTATGCGTCTGCGGCGGCGCGGATGGTGGGGGCGATCCTGTCGTTCACCTTGCCTCACACGCCGCCGTTAGGAAAAAGCACGTCTTGGCAGAGCCGGCTCGGGCTTGATGCGTTCCAGCTGATGAAACAGCGCGATCATTGTGTGTTTTTCGTCACCACCACGCTGTTCTCGATTCCTCTAACGGCCTTCTACATGTATGCGCCGGAATTGCTGAAAGTCTTGGGAAACGCCCATGCCACGGCGACGATGACGATCGCCCAGTTTTCCGAAATCCTCGCCATGTTGCTGGTCGGCCGCGTGATGCTGCGCTATCGGGTGAAGACGGTGCTGCTGTGGGCGCTCGGCCTATCAGTCGTGCGCTTCGGCATGAGTGCTTATGCCGGAGAGAGCGGACTGATCGCCTGGCACATCGGCGGCATCGCGCTGCACGGGATGTGTTATACGTTCTATTTTATCACTGCGCAGGTCTTTCTCGACCGTCGGGTGGACCCAGGCCTGCGAGGGCAGGCGCAGGGGCTTCTGTCGCTGGTTTCCGGCGGCATCGGTCCGTTGGCTGGTGCGGTGATCTGCGGCTGGCTGCGGGTGCGATTCGTGACGGCGGACGGCCAGGGATGGATGACGTTCTGGAGTGTGCTCGCGGGAATGATCGCGCTTTGTTTCCTGATTTTCGCGGTCTTCTATCGAGGATTGGGAAAACGACCGGCCACGATTTGACAAGACGCAACGGGAATTTCTAACGGGCATAGATGCCGCAGGCAGCAAGCACGGCACATGGACCGCCGGTGATGCCGACGGGTGGAATGGTGAGTTCGATTTTCCCGCCGTTCACTTCGAGGCTGGCCGTGCCCGCGGAGGCTTCGAGGCCTTGCTGATGGAAAGGCGCTGTGGGAAGCGGGGCGCGGTCGATCAGGTCCTGCGTTCCAATATCAGATAGATGGGTTTTGAAAGTGAAGCCGGGGATTTCAACGACAGCGGACGCTGAGTGACCGGAAGTTTCGATGGTGATGGAGCCGATGATGGAAGGCGCATTTTCAAACGGGGTGCCTGCGAAAATGTGTTTGCCGAAGTAGTCCGCCACCGTTTGTTCGGTGCTGACGAAGCCAAAAACAAGTGGTGGGGCAGTTGGATCTGGCTGCCAGAAAAGCATGCCTCCGGGAGCAGACCCGACCGGCGTGTGGACCATGCGCGCGACGTGGACGATCACGTTCGGCATTTCAAGTTCCGCGCTCGTTTTTGCGATGAGATCCACGCCACCTTCCCAGGACATCCAATTGTCTTTAGCCATGCTGGGACGCTAGAAATTCTGTTGTGTGGGTCAAGCGAGTTCGCAGGCCAGCCGAATGGCGGCGATCATCGATGAGGGATCTGCTAGGCTTTTTCCGGCAATCGAAAACGCGGTGCCATGGTCGGGGCTGGTGCGCGGCTTGGGCAGGCCGAGCGTGACATTTACCGCGGTGTCGAAATCCAGCAGCTTGAGCGGGATCAGGCCTTGATCGTGATACATCGCGAGCACCGCGTCATAGTGGCCACGGGCGGCATCGCGGAAAATCGCATCCGGCACTGCAGGTCCGGTGAAACTGCCAACGCCTGCTGCATTCAGTGCCCGGATGGCGGGGGAAATGATGCGGATTTCCTCATCGCCGAACGCTCCATTTTCACCGGCGTGGGGATTGAGACCGGCGACGGCGATGCGCGGCGATGAAATTCCCCGGCGTTTGAGAAACCCTGCAGTCAGCAGGCCGATGCGCAGGATGCGTTTCTCCGTGAGAAGCTGAGGCACACGCGCCAGCGGCTCGTGAATCGTCGCGAGTCCCACGCTCAATGTATCGCCGGTGAGCAACATGCCGAAGTCCGCGACCCCGAAAGCATCAGCGAAAAACTCGGTCTGCCCGGGATAGGGAAACCCAAGCGCCTGCAAGCCTTCCTTCGACACTGGCCCGGTGACAACAGCATCCGCACTGCCGTTTTTCAAACGCCGCACCGCTTCGTCGAGCGCTGCCATGGCGGCGGCGGCGGAACGTGCGTCGGGTTTCCCTGCATTGCCCGCGCTGCGATCCCCAATCACTTCGATCTCATGCCCGGCAGGAATTTTCCCGGATTCCAAAGCGAGATCGATGACTTCCGGACCGATTCCGGCGGGATCTCCCAAAGTGATTAAAACGCGTGGCATGGCGGCAGCATTGGTGGAACTCCTTGCGCTGCCAAGTGAGTAAACGTCACCTGCTCCGCTTGGCGTTAACATCCAGACTGCGATCCTTGCTTGCCGGGGCTGTCTGAACGCCATTAACTTTTCCCATGGCGAAATTGTGCGCGAAAATCACCCTGCTCATCACCCTTTGCGGTTTGCTCACCCATTGCGGAGGCTCGATGGGCTCCGGCAATCTTGGCGGGCCGACGGTGGAGGAGCGGAATGCAAAAATCGCAAGCGAGCCCACCGGCGACTTTTTTTACGGCCGTCGTTACTTTGTCGAAAAAACCCGCTTCTGGGGTTACCTCCGCCAGCCCCGGCAATCGTGGAGCCGGGCGAAACTCGTGGTCATGAACGAGGATAAAAAGCTAACTCCGGACCGCCTGCCGGAAAACGGCCCGCCCGGACAGCGCTACACCTTCGATAACAACACGGAATATCGCATCCGCGGGAATTACACAGGCCAGCAGGTCTATGATCCAAACAGCAATCAGTTCCTCCCGGAATTCATGCTCACCGGATATGAAGTGCTGGACCGCCAACCCGGCTGGCTTTTCCGCCCCGACGACCGTTACGACCGGATGCGAATCACAATGACTCCACGCTGAGCCCCCTCTTTTTAAAACCCCACCTCCATGAAACCCGACGGTATCCAGCGTGCTGTCCGAGCCAACCGCCACGATCGGTCGGCTGGCGATGCTCCCAATCTGGGACGGCTCGCCCGCATGCCCGGCACCGGTCTGCCGAAGGGCATGCGCCGCCGCAGGAAGCGTAGCGAGAGGTCGCGCAACACTGGCCGAAACGTGGTGCTGAACTGGTCGATTTTGTTTGGCGCTTTTGCCGTTCTGAGTTTGATCGCGGCTGTTTATTTCTGGCTTCAGCCGAAAATGGAAACGGCGCTTGCAGCGGATGAAGCAGCCCCGACCGATCGCGAGGAAACCGTCCGGATCCGCTCGAAGTTCGACTCGCCGACGGAATCGACCGCCATTGCTTCGGTCAAGGCAGCGCTTGGCATCCGTGCGACGGAGGAAATCCCGGCGCACTTCCACTTGGGAACAGCAGACCCCGCGCGGGTCGTGGATTTCCTGAAAAATCTCGAAACCAACGAGGGCCAGATCGAGCGCTATCAATGGCTGGGAAGCATGGATGCGAACAATCTTCAGATCGATGGAGTCCTCGTTGTGTTCAATTCCGCGGCAAAACTCCGCCAGCGCATGGCGTTCCTCACGCCGGATGAAAAGGGAGTCTGGAAAATCGATTTCGACGCCTTTGCCCGTACGGTTTCCCCGTCGTGGAGCGATTTGGAAAATGGCGCGGAGCAGGCCATCGTGCGCGTGTTTCTGGGGGCAGACAGCTACTTCAACGGACCATTCAAGGACGACCAATGGCTTTGCTACGGCATGGCAGCGCCGGATACCGAGCAGTTGATGCTCGGCTACTGCAAGGTGGATTCACCGCAGGCGGCTGCGATCCAATGGATTTTCAGCAAAGGCACCCGCATCAATCGGGCAACCTTGGAGATCCGCCGGGTGGAAGGTGCTTCGCCGAAACAGTTCGAAATCGTCAGGGTCCTGGCGGAAGACTGGGTGATGGGGGAAAAGCCGTTTGACGAAGGCTTCAAGTGATTAGAAACCAATGCTTGCCGTGGTGCATGCGGATTTCCTAGTTTCCCGAGTGTCATTTCATCGATCTCGGAAATGCACCTTTTTGCAACGGCTTCCCACGCTGTTAGCTGATTGTTTTGCGAGACCCCGTTTCCTCATCAAACCCCCGATGAATCCCAAAGACATTCAGCGCGACATTCGCTCGCCCCACAGCAGGTCATCCGGCCAGCCGCCGCCCCTCGGGAAGGTAGCCCGTGTGCGCGACACGGAGCTGTTGACTGATAGATCGTCGACCAAGCGGCTCCGTTCCCGTGGATCACGCCGGGGCGCTGGCAGGGGGAATCCGGCACTCCGAAAACTGATCCTCCGCTGGTCGATCGCATTGGGGGCCGCGACCGCAGCAGTCATCGTGGCCGCCATTTCTTTCTGGATCAGGCCCTATCTGAGAGAGCGTGACAGCGCGGCGGCCGTGACTGCATTGGATCAGGAATCCCGAGTGCGCATTGCCTCCCGATTTCCCGCGCCGGGGGAGGATGAAGCGCTTCGGTTGGTGAAGCGGGCCATGGCGAACCGTGACCCGGCGAAGGTCGCTGCATTCTTCCACACCGGATCGGCGAGCCCGGAAGAGGTAGTCGATTTTTTCAAAAACTCGGAATCCCGCGATGGTGTCATCGCCCGCTGCAGTTGGCTCAGCAGCCTTGATGGCGATGGCACCTTGTTGGAAGGCGTGCAGGTCGGATTCAAGGGCAATGACAAACCGGCGGAACGGCTCGCGCTCCTCACTCCCGACCATCAGGGAATCTGGAAAATGGATTTCGACGCCTTCGCCCGGTCCGTCACCCCCTCATGGCAGGCGCTGCTGGAGGAACAGGCGGAAAGTGCCATCATCCGTGTCACTATCGGCCGCGATGTTTATTTCAATGGTCCGTTCAGCGATGACAAACGCTGGACCTGTTATGGAATGGCCTCGCCTGATATCGATGTCCTGCTCCGCGGCTACTGCAAGACCGGCTCGGCGGAGGAAAGCGCAATGGAGCGGCTGTTAGCCAACGGAGCCCGGACCAGCCGCGCCACGCTGAAGATCCGCCGCGTGGAAGGGGCAGACTCGAAACAATTCGAAATCACCCGCGTGCTCGCCAAGGATTGGGCGGTAGTTGATGGGAATCTTACCGCCGGCGATCCGGCCTCGAGAGACGCGTTCTAACCGAAACCTTGCAGGTTTTACAGATCGAACCATGCGGACGGTTCATGCTGGCCTGCGCATTGCAGGTCCACATGCGCGTGACCGGATTCCCTGAGGCAGGTTTGCAGCCGGGTGAGGATGATTTCCGGCGTGTTGCAGTCCGAGCTGAGGTGCCCCAGCACGATGCGTCCCAGCGCAGGGTGGGCGATTTCGCGGATGAGTTCGGCGACCTGGTGGTTGGAAAGATGGCCGTGGCGCGAGCTGATCCGCTGCTTGATGGACCAAGGGCGCTTGGTGTCCGCTTCCAGCAATTGCTCGTCATAATTTGCCTCCACAAAAAGCCCGCGCAGCCCACGCAACCGCTCGGTCATGCTGCGCGTGACAAATCCGGCGTCTGATAGAAATCCCAGCCGGCGTGATGCATCACCCACGACGAAGCCCACCGGATCCACTGCATCGTGCTGGATCGCGAAGGTCTCGACGCTCACCGCCCCCAGCGTGAATGCCTGCCCGGCCTCGAAAATTTTCCACTGTCCGCCATCGATCCCGGCTTCCCGGACGACCCGCGCGGTGGCCGCTGTCGTGTAAACCGGCAGTGGGTTCTGTTTGAGAAACACTTTCAGCCCGCGAACGTGGTCGCCATGTTCATGGGTGAGCAGCACACCGTTCAGCGACGCAGGATCAATGCCTACCTGTTGGAGACGCAGGCTGAGTTGTTTTGCGCTGAGTCCGGCATCGATCATCAGGCGCAGTCCGCCACATTCGACGACCGCCGCATTTCCTCCACTCCCACTGCCCAACACCACGAATCGCATCACGCGGTGACGATGCAGGGTCGCGAAATCCGGTGCAAGGAAATCGATTCTGCAATCCTCCGCCGGAAGGAAAAAAGAAAACCGCTGTGCCGTCCTTGGCGCTGTGAGCCACGTTCCGTAAACTCAATAAGTGGGGTCGTCCTGCGGTTTTCCGTCTTCCTAAAAAGGCATGACATCGTCCGAAGGAAGATGACCCCGGTTCAATCATATCGGTTCGGGCCAGCTACCAAAATAGTCGTACACAGCAGTCGTGAGGAGACTACCGCCATGATGTCTGTCCGCAATGGAAATTATAAAAAAGAAAAGGCTTTTCAAACGCGGTCGGAGCCTTTTTGGAAACGGATTTTTACCTGTTGCGCCGTTCCGCGGGTGCTAGCGTTCCGCCCATGAGAATCCTCTGCCTGTGGCTCGCATCGGCTGCGCTTGCCGTCGCCCAGAAGCCATCGCCGCCAGACCCGGACGAGGCGGCCTATCCGGCCATCGAGCGCTTCGTGGAAGTGTTGGAGGCCGTTAGGAAAAACCATCCCGATGTGGACAAGCTGGCCTACGACCGCCTTGTGAATCACGCGCTCGAGGGCATGTTGGCCAGTCTCGATCCACACTCATCCTTCATCCATCCGGAGATGGCCACGCAGATGCGCGAGCATGTCGGTCTCAACCCGGAAATCCCGTCGCTCGGACTCTCGCTCGCACTTCGGGACGACGGACCGTATATTGCCAACGTCACTCCGTTAGGACCCGCCGCTCTCGCGAACATCCTGCCGGGATCGTCCGTGTTGGAGATCGATGGCAGGAAAACAGCCGGCGTCGATTTCACCGAACTCTTCGGCCCGCTCCGCCGCGCACCGGGTGAGACGACGAAGTTTCTTTTGAATTCCCCCGCTGCGCCACGCCCGTTAGAAGTGCTGCTGGTCCACCGCGTGGTCGATCAGCGCTCCGTGGTGGAGGCGAAGCTTTGGGATAAACCGAAAGGCATTGGCTACATCCGCATGGAGTCATTTGGAAAAAACTGTGCCCGCGAGATGGAGGCCGCGCTCGATGAACTGGAGGACGCCGGAATGAAATCCCTCATCTTCGACCTCCGCGAAAACGGCGGTGGCGATCTCCATGAAACCGTGAAAATCCTCGGTCTTTTCCTGCCGCCCGCGACCGCCGTCGTCACCACCCGTGGCCGCGACGGGGAGTCCGGCGACGCGATGAAAACACCCGACCGCCAACGCCGGAAACGCGAGTATCCGATGGTCGTGCTGTTGAACCGCATGTCCGCTTCCGCTTCGGAGCTCACCGCCGGAGCGCTCCAAGACCTCAAGCGGGCGACCGTGATCGGAGAAATCAGTTATGGCAAAGGATCCGTTCAGAACATCATCCCTACCGGCGGCGGCACTGCGCTGCGACTCACCTTTGCCACCTATCACACTCCGTCCGGAAACACCCCCCATCGCAAGGGCATCACGCCGGACGTCCCGGTGGCCATGGATGAAACCTCCCGCGCGAATTTCCAAAAACGCTGCCAGATCAATTCCCTACCGCCCGAAGAACGCAAAACCATTGAAGCCTGGCAGGACCCGGTCATCGACGCTGCAGTCAAAGCGCTTTCAAAATGACTCCCCGGAATGCGCGACGCTCTGCTGAATGCGGGCCGGAGCTCTTCATGCTTTCACGGAAGGGCTCTGCGCCACATGGCGGCAGCAGAACATGCTGCACTCAGGGCGACAGTCGCTCGATCTTCCACGCTTCGCCGTCCCGCTGATAGAGAAACCGATCGTGCAACCGCGCTGGGCCGCCCTGCCAGAATTCAATCATCTCCGGCCTCACCCGGTAGCCGCCCCAGAACGACGGCAGCGGGATCTCACCTTTGTGGAATTTCTCGCTGATCTCATTGAGCTTCTGCATCAGGAATTTCCGCGATGTGATCACTTCGCTTTGATTGGAAACCCACGCACCGATCTGCGATTCACGCGGGCGGGAGGCGAAATACCTGAACGACTCCGCCGTGCTGATTTTCTCCGCCGTGCCTTGCAGAATCACCTGCCGCTCCAGCGTGATCCACGGGAAAAGCAAACTTACCTGCGGGTTTTCCGCGATCTGCTTCGCCTTCCGGCTTCCGTAGTTGGTGAAAAACACAAAGCCATCGCCATCGAAATATTTCAGCAACACCGTGCGCTGATAGGGCATGCCGGTTCCATCGACCGTTGCCAGCGTCATCGCATTCGGCTCGTGGACCTTGAGTTCGGTCGCCTGAGCAAACCATTCGGAAAACTGGGCCACCGGATCAGGGTTCAGTTCCTCCCGCCGCAGGCCACGGTCGGAATACTCTTTGCGGAAATCAGCGAGGTCCATGGCCGAGGTTTAAACGAGGGAGGGCCATGGCGCAAGGGCGGTGGAATGCATCGGTCCTGGTCTCATTCATCCTAACGGAATTCCATCCGCGCGCCATTTGGCAGCAACGCTTTTTTTCCGGGGGTCGTTAGCGTGGTCAAATATAAGACATCAGCAGTAACAGCGGCGCGCGGATGGAGTGGATCGAGGCGGTTTCGCTGGCGGTGTGATAGCCGGTGGTGGGGATTTGCAAGGTGGTGCCGCTGATCCCGCCGTTGCTGGCGGCGATGAGGCGGCCGAGCTCGGTGCGGCCAAGGGAAAGTGGTTTCTGGCGGGTGGCGTTCTGGGCTTCGACGTAAACATCCTTGTAGGTGCAGGTGATGCCGAACTCCGCACATTTCCGGCCAAGCTCCGCGGTGATGACGGGATCGAATTCCGCAGTGGCGTCCTTGTTGCGCAGCACCAGGTTCTGCGCTTCCGCGGCCTCACGGGTGGGGTAGGGGCTGGTGTCCAACACGATCAGCCGCTTGGTCCGGATCTGCTGGCGGAGAAACCAGGCAAGCGCATATCGCCAGCTCCGGCCGGCCTCCTCCTGGGCGGTGAAGAGCGCAGTGCCTTGAAAGCCTTGGCGGAAAAGGAACACCAGTAGCGCCACCGAGACCACATTGTCGAGCTGCGCTGAAATGCAGCCGTCCTGCACGGTGAGACGATCCAGGAATGAAACCGGGGTGCCCGGCTGCAGGAAACCAAGCCCGTCGATTTCAAAAATCAGGTTGTTCCGGTGCGGGCAAACGTAGGAATGCGTGATCGCGCCCTGACCCAGATAGGTGCCGGTGTAGGGGATGTGCGCCTGCACCCGCTGACCGCCGAAGCGGCCCTGGATCGCGCCGAGCATCTGCTCCGAAACCGAATCGCCGGTCTGCTCGCTGCGGTTTGCGGCGAGGAACGCGGAATACTGAAACTCGTTAGGGCCAGTACAGACGAGGCCATGGCGGTCGATGTGGGCTGATAGAACGAGTGACTGGGGATTTTTCCCGCGGGCGACGAGGATTCCCTGATAGTAAGTGATGTCCAAATCCATCTCGTGCAGTTCCCGCATCAGCACGCGGAAGAACGAATCTTCGGAACCGACAACGGACGGCTCGCGGATGAGAATCCGCAGGAGGTCGAGGAAATCCGCGAGTAACGAAGGATCGGAGCCGTCAGCCATGAAGACCTAAAGCATGCTGAGTGCCGGAACGCGGGAGGTGGAGGATTTTTCGTGAGTTTGGAGCCACGATACCCCCGTCGTGTGTCAAATGGGAGGAGAAAAAGGCGAGCCCTTGATGCTTATCTTTTCGCTGTTCATTGGCTGGCGGACAAGACTGACCGCCCTCGTTGGCACTCTGGCTCGTCAGTTGGCCAGCCAGGCGCGGGCGTCGTCGAGTTCCCTCGAGGTGAGCTGGTGGCCGGTGGGGATTTCCTGGACGGTCAGATCAGCGCCGGCCTCGCGGAACATCGTGGCGAGTTTGCGGGCGTTGCTGATAGGCAGGATCGGATCGCTCAGGCCACTGGCGAGGAAGATGCGGATGCCGGTGAGGTCCGGACTTTTATCAGGAACCAGAGGGACCATGGCGCGGAGCAGCACGGCCTGTTGGAGCACCCCGGGTCGGAGTAACAGAAGGCTTGCCGCGATGTTCGCGCCATTCGAGTAGCCAAGCGCGGTGACCGAGCTGGGAGAAAATCCGTAATGGGTAGAGGCGGCTTCGAGGAAGTCGGCGAGTTCGTGGGTGCGGTGGATGAGGTTTTCCTCGTCGAACACGCCTTCCGCCAGACGCCGGAAGAAGCGGGCCATGCCGTTTTCTGATACTTTGCCGCGCGGGCTTAGCAGGTTGGCGCGGGGGGCGACGGATTTGCCGAGATCGATGAGGTCGTTCTCGTCGCCGCCCGTGCCGTGCAGCAGGAGCAGGGTGGGGTTGGCGGCGATGTTTCCGTCAGGAGCTGGGACAAAGCGGTGGATGAAATCGTTCATGATGGTGGAGTGTTGGGAATTCGGTGGATTTTAAGAATTTAACCACAATGGGAGCGCAGCGGACATGGACGAACTGACTGATCCAAAATGCTTCGTCAAATGGACGGGATGAACGCGGATGGAAGAAGGGATAAGAATGGGGCTTGTCGGTCTCTCCTCTTCATTCCCTCTTTTCTGCGTCTATCCTGTTCATCTGCAATTGAATCAATCTCTTCTTAATCCAGTGGCTTCGAAGGCTGATAGACGAGGGGTTTGATGCCGGCTTCGATGCGCGCGCGGTGTGGTTCGAGGAAGGGAGGCAGCGCGAGTTTTTCGCCGAGGTGAGCGGGATCCTCGCCATCGGCCGCGAAGCCGGGACCGTCGGTGGCAATTTCAAACAGGATGCCGCCGGGGATGCGGAAGTAGAGCGATTTGAAATAATGTCGCTCGACCTCGCCGGACGTGGGGCACCCGTTGCTTTCCAGGTGGTGCTGCCATGAGAGCAGTTCTTCTTCATCGCGCACTCTCCAAGCGACGTGGTGGACGCCGCCGGCACCTTCCCGTCCGCGTTGTTTCGATTCTAGCAGACGGATTTGTGCGCCGGTGCCGCCGGTGCCGGTTTCAAAGAGCGCTGAGTCATTTTTCTTGTTAGCGAAGCCGAGCACTCTGGTGAGGAACGCGGCGGTCTGATCGAAACTGGCAACCGTGAGTGTCACCGATCCGAGGCCAACGATGGCCGCCTCCAACGGAACAGGACTGCCGTGCCACGGATGGACAGTGGTGGCGGATTCAAGGTCTGCGATGAGCCGCAGGTGTTGTCCTTCGCCATCCTGGAGGGCGAGGGTGGGTTTTCCTGAAACCACTTCGATGGCTCCATGGCGGACATTCCGTTGGACGAACCATTCCAACCAGTGCGCCAGTGACTTCTCGCCGCCGAGCACGCGAAGTCCGGTTTCGGTGACCGTACCCGCGCCGGGACGGGCAGGTGGCATTTGTGCCCAGTCGAAGTAAGTAAGGTCGGATCCCGGGCTGCCGATGGCGTCCGCATAAAAAAGGTGATAGGCTGAAACGTCGTCCTGATTGACGGTTTTTTTCACCAGCCGCATGCCGAGGGTGCGGGTGTGGAAATCGAGATTCGCCTGGGCGTTCGCGGTAATGGCGGTGACGTGATGCAGGCCGTGGAGAACCGGTTGGTTGGTTTTCATGGCCGGAAGATGCACGTTCCGGCGGCCTTTGGATAATGCGGAGTTGTTTTCCTCAGACTGCATGCCGGGCATGCCTCACTCGCTGATGAACTGGTGGTCGGCGGCGTGACGCTCGCTCAGATCCAGCAGCGGCTTCGAATCGTCTCCCAGTTCGTCGCCGATGATTTCGTATTCCTGTTTGAGGTTGGTGTGGATGAGATACGGATTGTCCGTGTTGATGCAGTAGGCAATTTCGTTTTTGGCCAGATCCCGGACAAAATCAGCGATGCAGGCGTAGTCGGGAATGACGCGGGTGACGAGGTTCACCGTGGGGCAGATCTCAAGGCAGATGTTTCTCTCTCTCAAAAGCTTGATGAGCCGCGTTCTAACTTTACCGGTGGCGCGCCGCAGCTCTATGCCGTGGCCGATGCGATCCGGGCGAATGGCGTCGATGACCTTGAGCATGCCCTCGGGGCCGGTGCCCTGGCTCTCGCCGACATGATAGGTGATCTTCAGTCCGGCCTGCCGCGCTTTTTCCATCATGACGGAAACTTCGCTCATCCAGGGTTTGCTCAGTTCGAGCGAACGTGATTCCGGGCCGGCCATGTCGATGCCGACCACGCCATTTGCGCCGTTCAGCGAGCCACGGCTGCGCCATTTGATGGCGGCGTCGATGATCTGCCAGTTCGATTCAAGTGATAGATCGCGGCCGAGCGATAGAATGATGCCGGTGGCAACGCCGTAGTGAAGTGACGCGCGTTCGAGTCCCTGCATCACGGCGAGGATGATGGCATCCATCGTGTGGAGCCCGTGGCGCATGCGTTTTTGCGGATTGAAGCGCAACTCGAGCGACTTCACCTGCGCCCTTCGATGCGCCTTGGCGACGACCTGATAGGCCGAAACGCTGGCAGCGGAGGGCGAGGATTGGATTTCCTCGGTGACCTGGAAATAGCGGCCGAGGAAATCGTCGAGGGACTTCACATCATCCGCGCGGGCCGTGAGGGAATCGTGAAAGGTCGTGAAATCGACGTATTCCGTCCTCAGGCCATTATCGCAGAGGATTTCCCAGAGGACCGAGGAAGGGACGGCTCCGCCAAGGTGGATGTGAAGATCGTGCATGGATCATAAAACCTGACAACGGAAGATTTGGCAATGCGAAGTTGGCCCCACGATGAGGCGCATGATCGGCATTCTTCCTGCTCGATGGGTCCTGCGGAAAGCCGACTTGCGCCCGCGCTCCCTTCCATTTAAACCATGCCATGAGCACTAGTCTGAATCCCCGGAGGACCATTGAAGAACTCAAAATACTGCGCTCAATCACAGGTGATGAAAACGGAGCGCAGCGGGTGGCGTTCACGGAGACATGGGCGAAAGCACGTGAGTTCTATCAATCGCTCCTCGCCGATCTACCGGTGGAAACCCACATGGATGAAGCTGGAAATTTGTGGACGACGCTCGCTGGAGAATCTCCCCGCGCCCTGATCATCGGTGGCCACATCGACTCGGTTCCTAACGGCGGTTGGCTTGATGGCTGTCTGAATGTGTTCGCAGGCGTGGAAATACTGCGTCGTATCCACGCGCAGTATGACGGGAAACCACCGGTCACTGTGCGGGTCGTCGATTGGGCTGACGAAGAGGGTGCGAGGTTTGGCAAGAGTCTCTTCGGATCGTCCGCCTGCTCGGGAAATCTCGATATGGACGAAGCGCGGTCCCTGGTGGACAAGGATGGTATCCGTCTGCCGGACGCGGTCGCGAGGTTTGGCATCGATTTCGAAAAGGTGAAATCGAGCCGCAAGGAGTTGATAGACGCCGCTGCCTACATCGAGCTGCACATCGAACAGGGGCCGGTGCTGCTGGACATGGATTTACCGCTCGGAGCGGTGTTAGGAACATCCGGCGTCGAGCGCCATGCCATCACCTTCCATGGTCAGGCGGCGCACTCAGGCAGCACGCCGATGAACCGCCGTCGTGACGCGTTCCTTGCCGCGGCGAAGATGAGTGCGGAGATCTATCATATCGCGGAACGCAGCGGGCAGGGCGTCTGCACGATCGGATCCTGCGTCACGAAACCGGGCATCGTCACCAGTGTCGTCGAGGAATGTCGCATCACCCTGGACCAGCGGCATCTCGATGCGGATGCACTGGCGCTCATGTTGGCCGAAGCCCATGACGCGAGTGAACGATTTGCTAGAGAAGGCAATGTTCGCGTCACCTGGGAACGGATCTGGCAGATCGCGCCGCGGCCGTTTGACGAAGACCTCATCGCCCTTTGCGACGAATCGATCCTAGAGACCTGCGGTGTTTCCCACCGGCTGCCATCCGGTCCGCTGCACGACGCTGCGGAAGTGGCCGCGGCGGGCATTCCCACCGTGATGATGTTCGTCCAAAGCCTGCACGGCATCAGCCATAACAAGATCGAGGACACGAAAGAAGAGCATCTCGTGCAGTCCGTGATCGCTTTCGACAAGCTCGCGCACAAGGTGATGGCATGGATCCAAGCTCATCCAGGTGAACATTTGGCCTGAGATGGTTTGCACTGATTCGAAACCAACAGCGAAGCGCACTGCAGGGCTTTGAAGCAGACCTCCGGCAGCGAATCCCGCACCTTCCGTTCAAGCATTGCGCTTTCAGTGATTTCTGCGAAATTTTCCATGTGACGCATTCCATCGCATCCGGCATCAGAGCCGCCGCCTTTCTAGCGGTGCTGTTTCTGGCGTCCTGTGCGCCTCACTACACGATGGTCAGCAACCCGCCGCGTTCCGAGGCCAGGCGGGACTCATTCGGGTATCGAAAATGGATTTCAGACGATGTCAAACAGGACGTCATCATCATCGGCATCCACGGATTCTGCGGAGCATCCATCGACTACGCAAACCTCGGCAACCACCTCCTTCGATACCAGCCGAAGACAGGTGTTTATGCCTATGAAGTCCGCGGTCAGGGCAGCGATCCCATCCGCAAGCGCCGCGGCGACATCGGCGATCCTGCGGACTGGTATCGCGATCTTTTCGCCTTCACCCAACTCGTCCGGGAGCAACATCCGGGTGCAAAGGTCGTCTGGTTTGGGGAAAGCATGGGGGCACTGATCGCTGCCCACGCATGGCGCGAGGCACCGGCAAATGATCCACCCTGCGATGGACTCGTTCTTTCATCGCCCATCGTTCGTTTCCGCGACGACATACCCGCGTGGACGCCGGGACTCGTCCAGATCGCCGCCACCACGCTGCCGCTCGCCCGGATTTCCCTCGAAACCCTCGCCGGAGGTCAGGATGTGCAAATGACCCAGAAATCCCGCCATAGCGAGCAGGTGAAAACGAATTCCTACAACATCGACAAGCACACGCTCCGGCTGCTTGGCACCCTCGGCCGGCACATCGAGTCGATGAACGACTGCGCCACCAACTTCCGTACTCCCGTGCTCGTCCTCCACGGCGGGAAAGATTACTTCAACAATGATTCGGATGTCCGCGGCTTCGTTGCCCGGATTCCGGCGGGTGTTTCCAAAACCTACCACAACTATCCGTCAGCCTTCCACCTGCTGATGTATGATGAGAAAAAGGAGGCCATCTTCAAGGATGTCGAGCGCTGGATGGACAAACTGAGGCGCAACCGGCTGTGAAAAATTAGGCCGTCATTGTCAGGATTCGTCTTGACGGGTCGGTTTCTCCAGCCATTCTCCGCGTCCCGCAACCCCGAAAATTTTTATTATGGCCCGTATTTGCAGCATCCGAGGAACCCGCGTCCGCTCTGGCGGAAAAATTCACCGTTCTGGTTTGGCCAAGAAAAAAGGTGGTATCGGTCGTCACGTCACGAAAGTGGTGAAGCGCACGATTTCCCCCAACCTCCAAACCAAGCGCATCTGGGTTCCTGAACTCAGCAAGTTCGTGAAGCTCAAGCTCAGCTGCCGCGCGCTGAAGACCGTCAACAAGAACGGTGCCTTCGTGACGCTGAAAAAGGCTGGAATCATTTGATTCCACCCGGAATTCGATTTTTAAAAGCAGCCCGGTGGAAACGCCGGGCTGTTTTTTGTGTTTGAGGACCGCCTTCTCACGATTCAATCCGAAATCCCCGGCAGTTTTCCAGCAGCGGGATTTTCCGCGCGGTAAGGTTCTTGATGTGGTGGGCGACGTTTGATTCCTCTGCGATCTCCCTGATGAAACTTTCCACCTCGTCGGCCTCGCCCATGACCTGGAGCTCGACGCTGCCATCATCCAGATTTTTCACCCAGCCGCAGACATCGAAGCCACGGGCGAGATCCTTCACGGTGTAGCGGAAGCCGACACCTTGGACGCGGCCTTCGAAAATGACTTGTTTGGCGATCATGGATGAGGTCGAGCGTTGAAAGTTGAGGTTGATGGAAGAGGCTTACTTTACACCGAGCGCGGCGGCGGTAGCGGGTTCCGAGGCGTTGACGAAACGCACGCGAAAAGGCGATGGGCGGGTGACGGTGAGTTGGCGTCTTGAATCGGAAATGAGGATCTTGTCAGTGAGAGCAAGGGCCGCGGACTGGAGTTGGTCGGCGGCTTGTTGAGTGGCGAGTTCGATTTCCCAGAGCAGGGCGGTGGAAGATTCACCATCGGGAAAAAGAACGTAGCGGTCGTTTTTCCAACTGCTGGCGATCTCTAACGAAGCTTCATCCTTGCCACTCATGGCCAGCCAAAGGCGCAGTCCGAGTTGGCCGGCCGATTCTGATAGGAGCGGTTCCTCCGGTGTGGCGGGAAGTTCGAGCGGTTTGATTTCAGTCGCCGGTTCGTTAGGAAAAAACACCGCGCGTGTGGACTGCGGCGGATTGCGGAAGGCAGTTAGAAAGGATTCGGGGCCCTTCACGTAAAGTGAATCCGCCAGGCCCTTGCCATCAGTGAAAACGAAATTTCGAAGGCCCTGGATGTATGGCGACAGGCTGGCGATGAGCTGCTCACTCTCCTTGTCCTCCTTCATTTGCATGAAGCCGATGGTGCGGGCTTTTTCCGTTAAAAACCTCGCAACGGCAGCGAATGCAGCTCCCTGATGCAGCGCCTCGCGCGCGCGGGCAGCGTCGTCGCCCGGATGGGCAGGACGTGGTGGAAAGTGCTGGTGCAGGAGGATGCGCTCTAGCAGCCCGACGAGCGTGGCCTGGTCCGGGATGTTTTTCAAATCCGTTTTGTCCAACATCCAGGCCTCACCGGTGACATCGTCGAACCAGCCGCCCGCACCGGCGGCTAGGCTAGCCGTGAGCTGGGCGAGCAGGTCATCGCCGGGCTTCATCCAGCCGATGAGATAACCTGCTTGCTGGCGGTCGTCGATGCCGGAGGGCCCGAGCCGACTCTCGATCGCCGCACCGATGCGGCCGCGCAGCTCCTCGGCGGCGATGCGGTGGAGCACTGGACTTGATAGAAATCGCAGCCCGGTTTCCTTCTCCACGCGGTCGGCGAATTCTTGTGGCACGGAGAGTTCGCCCCCGCCCTGGGCGAGCGAGCGAAGCGACTCATTCTCGCGCCGGAGCATCTCGATTTCCTCATGGGCTGCCCGCAATTGATCGGCAGCGTCCGACCGGCCCGGAGGCACGGTGGAAGATTTCCAATGCAGCCCTTGAAGGAGACCGGCGGCTCCGATGGCCCCGCCTAGCAGCAGGGGGAGTATCGTCTTGGGCGAAGGCACGGGATTCTATCAGCGCTTGCCGCTTTCCTTGAACGGATTCGTCTCAAGCGCGGAGGATTTCACGCCGAAAACCTCCTCGAAGGTTTTCCCGGGCAGCAGGTTGTAGATGATGGGGGCGCTGCGCTTTCCCTCCGCGTCGTAGAGATAAACGACGAGTTGCACGGGCATTTCCGTGCCGTTGGCCGGATTGATGCGGCGGACACGGGCGTCAAACATCTTTTCCTGCACGAGCAGGCCGGTGGATTTCTGATAGCCGTAGCTGACCTTGAAGAGTTCGTTGTTCTGGCCGTCGTAAATCTTGCAGCCTAGAGGGTTCTGGTTCGAGTCCATCTTGTAAACGGTGAGCATGGTCATCACTCCGTTTGCCGAGAAGGTTTTTTTAGTGAGGGTGCGGCTGTCCGGACTGCGGGTGAACATCGCGCGCGAGCCATCTTCATGGCGCATGACGCGGACGTTAGGGCCGTCCACGGCATCAAAGTCGCTGGCTGCCATCACGGGCTGGATGACAAGCAGTGCGGCGAGGATGCGGATTTTCCAAGTTGCCAGCGGCTTCATGAAGCACAGACTACGCATCCACCGCAGGCGCTGCAAGCCGCCAATTTCACGATGATCTGGACAACACGACAAGGCCCGCTCGACCTCACACACCATGCTCAGGTGATGGGAATCCTCAACGTCACGCCAGACTCGTTTTCGGACGGCGGCGAGCATTGTGGAATCGAAAGTGCGCTGATCCACGCCCGCCGGATGATCGCTGAGGGCGCGGAAATGATCGACATCGGCGGAGAATCAACGCGCCCCGGAGCACTGCCGGTGGATGCGGATGAGGAAACCAGGCGCACCGTGCCCGTCATCGCCGCACTGCGGGCGGAGTGGAACGGGCTGATTTCCATCGATACCATGAAGGCCTCCGTCGCTCACGCCGCGCTCGGGGCCGGCGCGGACATCGTCAATGATGTGAGCGGACTGACAGCGGACCCGGAAATGGCGGCCCTTTGTGTGGCCTGCAAATGCGGCGTGGTGGTTATGCACCGGCAGGGCGATTCGCAGACGATGCAGCGAGCGCCGCGTTATGACGATGTGGTCTCAGAAGTGCGCGCGTTTTTCCAAGAACGGCTGACCTCATTGACGTCAGCCGGGATCGATCCGGACGCGGTTTGTTTTGATCCGGGCATTGGCTTTGGAAAAACCCAGGAACACAACCTCGCGCTGATCCGGGCGCTGGATGGAATTTCAACAGGCGGCCGTCCGGTGATGTTGGGAGTCTCGCGGAAATCCTTTATCGGGAAACTGCTAGGCACGGATGACCTCGGCGCCCGCGAGTGGCCGACGGTGGCCATCACCGCCTATGCTCGGGAAAAAGGCGTGATGTTGCACCGCGTGCATTCAGTCAGGGCGAATCGGGAGGCGTTGAGAATGACAGAGGCCATTCGAGGGGAATAACCATCGGCGCGCCCGTGTCCGTCCTTGGTTTCCCCTGCTAGGTGCCTTGGAAAATCGCCTTCAGCGCCGGTCCTAACGAGTGACTGTCGGGAGCCAGCAGCCCAAGGAAATAGCCGGCCAATCCCAAGCCACCGGCCATCATGAGCGCGGCGATCCATGTGCGTTTCACTGCAGTGCCCAGCCAATGTTCACTCGCGGCGGTTTTCAAATGGCGGTAAAGCAAACTCACGACGAATGCATCCAGGAAGACCTCAGCCAGCAGTTCCGAGCCCGCCATTACGAAGCTGAACAACAAGCCGGTCGTCCATGCCGTCAGCCCCATAACCAGCGCAAAGATGAATACGAACAGGCACCCGTCATCAAAACTGAAGAAATCCGGCACATCCAGCCAGTCCAACCACGAACTGCGGTCTTTTTCGTATGGCAGCCGTCGCGCTGGAAATTCCGTTTCTTCATCGGACACGTCGATGGGCAAAGCGGCAATTCGCGAGTCATAGCGGAGCCGCTCGATCTCCACCCAAAGCCGCAGGAGGGTAAGAAATGCCGCGTAACCTGCGAGAACCGCCAGCGGATAGCGCATCCACATTTCCATAAGGCCCAGATGGAAAAATGCGCGGGAGACCAGGAAGCCGACGATTCCTGCGATCACGACGATCAGCCCCAGTGTCAGTCGCGGGAACGAATGTCTGTGGAAATAGGCTTCCAGGGCGACGCGGGCGCGCAATCGCCATCTCGGGTGGGTCGTCAAATTGCTAAAGGATGTTAGAGCGAGCTGGCCAGGGACGAAAACACGAACTCGTCGTTTGCATTTCCGCCAGTGGCCATGAGCTTGTCATCCCCGGACGAAAATTCCAAGCGCGGGCCATCCCATTAGCATCATGACAACTTCAAACGACAAATCTCCCAAGCCCGTGTGGTTCATCACGGGATGTTCCACCGGCTTCGGCCGTGAGCTTGCAAAACACGTGCTCGAACTCGGCAACCGGGTGGTGGTCACTGCCCGCAAGCCGGAGGATGTGGCCGATCTGGCGGAACTCGGCGAGGCGCTCGTCCTCAAACTCGACGTGACCGACCAGCACCAGATCGATGCCGCCGTGAAGGATGCCGTGACGGAATTCGGTGGCATCGACGTATTGGTGAACAACGCGGGAATCGGATACTTCGGCGCGATTGAGGAAAGTGATGAAGCGGAAATCCGGCGGATGTTTGAGATCAATTTTTTCGGCCTCAGCCGGATGATTCAGGCAGTCCTGCCCGGCATGCGCAAGCGGCGCAACGGGATGATCGTCAATCTTTCGTCGATCGGCGGCCTGCGCGGATTTCCGTCTGTGGGTTTCTACAATGCGACGAAATTTGCGGTTGAAGGGCTGTCGGAAGCACTGGCGCAGGAAGTGGAACCGCTTGGGATCAAGGTGCTGTTAGTAGAACCCAGCGGCTTCCGCACGGATTGGGCGGGACGCTCGGCGAATGAAACGAAAAACCCGATCGCTGATTACGCCGCGACAGCAGGAGATTGGCGCGAGTCGATCCGCGCCGATTCCGGCAAGCAGGCCGGCGATCCGGTTAGAGCCGTACGGGCTATCGTGAAAGCGGTGGAATCGCAGAAACCTCCTCAGCGACTGCTGCTGGGGAACAATGCGTATGACGGAGCAATTTCCAAAATCGGAGCCATGCAGCTGGAGTTCATGGCATGGGAAGTGATCTCGCGAGGAGCGGATTTTCCGAAAGATGAGACGTGATCGAGGCCCTGACGGGTCAAGGCAGCTTCCAAGCGCTTTTATATTTTGCGTATTCGGCCTTCGGTAGGAGGACGTAGAGCGGGCGCTTGGCGGGGTCGATCTGGGAAATGACCCAGCGCAGTTTTCCTTCATCCATGGTGGTGCATCCGGCGGTTGGCCGCGATCCGCCGCCGCGCCAGATGTGGAAGAAGATCGAGGACCCGGCGTTGGCAACGACTTTTGGCGGCGCATTGTGGGCGATGAAAAGCTTGAGGGCATGGGCCGGATCGTTCTGCTTCATCTGCTGTTTTTTTTCCCACGCGGTGGCGGGATCACGATCGAGAATGATGTTCTGGTTGTAATTCGGGGAGCTGGGGTCCTCTACCCATAGATCACGCGCTGTCACTTTCTGATAGGGAAGTTTCGGGTTCTTCCTGATGGATGTGTCGTAGCCCCACGCTCCGCCGATGGCGAAAACTCCTGCAGGCGAGCGGTTGTCTCCCTCTTTTTTCAGAACCGCGCCGACGGGGTTGGGGTGAATGCCAAGTCCCCACACGAGGCCGTTTTTGCCCAGCCGGCCTTTCCACGGTGTGGTGGCGGGTTTCCATTGGCCACCGGTTTTTTCGTAGAGGCAAAGAGTGCCGCTGGAGGAATTCCAATTATCCGCAATTCCTAACAGGCACTGGCTCGAATTGCCCGGAAGCTCGAAAGCCGAAGCCGGAAGAATCGTTAGAATGGTGAGGAGAAGTGTTTTGAGACGCATGGCAATGGATGGGAAAATGAAACTGGGAGCAAGATGCTCCAGCCACACTCAAGATCAAGGTTTCCGGTTGCCCTTGAGCGTCGCGCGGACATCACCGATGAACGCTGAGGCGCGGAATTCGATGGGCACGCGGTCAGCATCGTCGCTCAGCCAGAGGGTGGCGTCTTGCTTGAGCTTTTTGTAAGGCTTGAGTTCCAGTGTCTTGCGGTCGATTTTCCGCATCGAGACGCTGAGGCGGATGGCGTCGCGGCCGTTGTGGACCTCGCGTCCTTTGACCGTGACGCGGAGGAGGTAGGGCGTTTTAAAAGGGCAGACGACGAGGGCGATCTTGTCTCCTTCATTCAGGTTCTGGCTGCGAATGTGCAGCATTGCGGAGAAGATGTCGAAAACGGGAGCAAACGTGAAAACCTTGTCCGAAGTTTTGGCCACGCCGGTTTTCAGATCCTTGGTAGTCTCTCTGGATTCGACCCGGTCCGGGAAATGGCGGACATCGGTGGAAACGCTTTCCGACTGGTCAGTTTCCTCCGAGTGAAAAAATTTCGGGCGGAAAGTCGTGGGATCGAGCTCGGACCAGAAACTTGTTTTGTAAGGAAAAAGCGCAGCTGCGGCACCGAGGCTGGAGGCGGAGGACCGGACGATATAGACCCCGGGTTTTTTCGCGGCGGCGGGAGCAAATTCGATTCTTAGTTTTCCGGAATCGATGGTCCCATTCCAACTGAGTTCGAAGTCGAGGACGGTGGGCGCGAGGTGGGGATGAAGGCCCACGGCGGGTGCGGTGAGTTCGCTTTTCCATGCCGGCTCGTCCGCCACAAGGGTGGAGATGGAAAGTGCGGGCAAGAGAACTCCGAGGCACCAGATTTTCATGGCGGTTCGGACGACCATGGCGGTGGGGTTATTCACCGGAAAACGGAAAAACCGGCTCGGCGCGGGGCGGCAGGACGCCTGGGCCGCCATCGTAGCTGGTCGTGTCCAATGTCGTGTCGGGGCGTTCCTCGCTGGTGGGAAGGGGGCGGAACGACTCGGAATGGGTGTCCACGCGAAACTCGAGTTTCATCAGGTCGCGATTGGTTTCAGCCATTTGATCGACCAGATTGAGGTTCTGCGTGCGGAGGCTTTTCACCTCGGCGAGCAGGGCTTCGAAAAACTCTTTCTGCGGGCCAGTCGCATTCGCTGGAGTTTTGCCATGCGCCGGAGCGGCCGCGAAAACGGGTGCCACCGCTGCCGGTGGTGTCACGCGTGGAGCCGCCGCGGGTGGGGCCACCGCCGGCTGCACGATGGGGATTCCAGCATGGATCGCGGTGGTGAATTGTCGCACGGACCACCAATGGCTGGCTCCGGCGGCGGACATGGCGGCCAGCGCGGCCCCGCAGAGGATTGGAACGGTGGAGGTTTTCATTTCTTGCGGACAGGTAAGGGTTTCGGCAGATCAACGGGCTGAACTTCCGGCTTGGGAAGGGAAATGAGGAGCTGCTGGAGACTGTCGATCGCGGTTCCGAGTTGTTTGGACTCATCCTCCAACTGTCTAACGGAGTTGGAGAGGATCGCACCGACCGTCGATGTCTGTTCGTAGCCGAGTGCATGGGCGTAGCCAGGCTCGGAAATCGTGAAGACCGTGGAGCCATCCGCATCCGGCACCAGCAGGTGCGGGCGGATGGTTAGAGTGACCTCCGATCCCGGAGCGAGTTCCACCTTGCGGGTAATGGGCGGCGCGTTTTCGGATGCGACGAGGTGCCAGCCGGCGGGCGGCTGCGAGAGAGGCTTGGCAGGGAATGGGGCGAGCAGCTTGATTTGTTTCGGATCGACCAGTCCTCCGCCGGTGTGGAGTTTTTCGATTCTAACGGCAATTCCCTGTTGCGGCTTCGGCGGTTCTTCCGCAGGAATGGCGGCCTGAGGCACGGTGGCTTCGGGTGGTGGAAGTTTGATGATCCCCGCATCTTCCGGAGGTTTTCCAGTGACGAGGACGGGTTCCGCGGGCTTCATCGCTTCGCCGGGTGTGGCCGGATTCGGCTCGTCAGTGGCAACGGGTGCCGGGGGCTCGCCGACGGGATCAAGCACGACGCTGACTTCGTTGGGCTGCTCTTTGTCGCGATTGTTGAACTCGCTGATGGCGTCGAGCACGGGGTCCGGTTTCGGATCTTCCGAAACGTTCTGAGCGCCTGTGAGAGTCGAGCCGACGGCCGCGATGACGGCGATGATGAGGCGGGCGTTCATTTTCCTGCGGGTTGGATCTGGATGGATTCCGTGGTGCTTAATCCCGCGGGGCGGGGGGCGTCCGCGGCGTCCTGCTGGTTGATGGGAAGGGTGGGGCTGTCGGCGCGAAGTTCACCATTTGGAATGGAACGACCGACGAGCTGATTCCACGAATCGAGCAATTGGATTCCCTCGGCGCGGAGCATGCGGGACTTTTCCTGATAGTCGGAAAGCCGGACGAGGAGCGTGCGGGCGTCCGCCACTTCCGCCGCGGTCCAGCGGAGGTTGCGACTCTGATAGAGAACCGGAACCTCGATGTCGATGCGGGCGAGATTGCCGCCCGGCGCCTCTGCAGTAAGGATGTGCTGGATGCGGAGGTTGGTCTCCTCAAAGGCTGGATTCGTCGTGGACGTTGCGGTGGAAGGTCGCGGAAGGGAGGCTGCCGCGGGGGAGATGCTTTTTTCACCGGGAAGCTGGTTTCCGTTCGGCATCAGGCTTCCGTGCGTGGTGGAAGACGATGTTTTGGTTCCCTGCGGGTCCACGACGGCAATTTTGTTAGGCGATCCCGCATCCGCTGCAGTTGATGCGACAATGACCGGTTTGGTGATATACATCATGCAGAACAGGGCGGCGGTCCCCGTGCTCGCGCAGAGCAGCCACGGGTAGAGTTTCTGCGAGACGCAGGTGGTGGCCCTGCGGTTGGATTTCGAATAGGATGCGGGGGCCGGGGCGACGATGGTCGGAAGTGCGGGCATGGCCGTACCGCCCGGTTTGTTCATCTCTGAAAATTGCGCGGGCAGGGGATTCATGGCTTGGTGATGGGCTTTTCCGCAGGATTGGTAGCGCTCGCTTGGGCGGGTTCTGCGGCGACGGAATAACTGACGATGGTCTGATCGGACACTCCGGGGAATGTCGTGATGGTCATGGACTCGCGTGAAAGACGGAGATGTCTCAAAATGCCGCCCACGTTGCTGGTTGCCTGCAATCCGGGGATCACCTCGAGCGCGCCTGCGCCATGACGTTGGCGACCAATGCCGTCCGACCGATAGATTTCGAAAGTGGAGTGCGATTCCTCGTCGCCCTCGGCAGACACCCGGATTTTCACGCCGTCCGTGAAGACCCTGAACGCAATCGGCTTCATTGGAATCGGTGTGAGCTGCTGACCCACCAGCTTGTAGTGGGAGTGGAGCAGGAAATCGCCGACGTGTTTGAACTCCGAGGCAAACGCCGTGGAGGTGATGAAAATGATGGTTAAAACGAATGGAAATCGCATCATTCGCCCACATCCCAGAGGGAGTCCTTGTTGCTGCCGGAAGGATCATAGGTGACCCCTGAGCCTGCATTGATGACGGGGGGAGAAACGTTAACCAGAATGCTTAGCTGCGTGTTCACCAAGGATTTCACCGTCGGCATGGTGGTGACTCCGTTAGGCAGATAGGGAATGATGAGCGCGCTGGTGATGTCGGTGACCGCGACGGTGGGATTATCCGCGAGATACATGCGCTGGGCGGAGTAAACCGTACGCAGCGTCTCTGAAGCATCGCGTCCCAGTTTCCACTCGTCCATCTTGGTAGTGACGTAGAGACCGGTTCTGATCAAGGCGAGGAGCACCATGATGACGATGGTCATTTCCAGTAGCGTGAATGCTTTACGGGAAAAGGTAGGGCGACATGGCGTTTTCATGACGGGAATTGGTTAACATGTTTTGAAAATCCTGCCTAGCCGCAAATCGCGGCCGGTCAGCTTTTGAATAGCTTCAAAGCCTCCATGAAGTTTTTCCGGAAATCGGGATCCTCCACGAGGCCTCTGATGTAGAGGAGGGCGAAAAAAGCACACACCGTGATGACGAGCACCGAGATCAGCCACCAAGTAAGGGATTTGTCCTTGGGTGCGATGAACGGGACATACCATGCGTCACAATCCACGATCTGCGTGGTATACATCTGGCCGTTTTCCTTAAGCTGGGAGATGAGTGCGTCGGCGGCCGTGCTTTGTCTGGCGACGAACAGATGTTTATAGCGTTTTCCGGGAACTTCCGGAAGCTCCACCGCTTGGATTCCTGCCGGCAGGGATTCGGGAGGCCTGAGGGTGTGGATATGCGTCTCGTAGACATATTTCTCCCGCAGCCAACGATCGAAACGAGTGAGTTGCATGGCGATGAGGATTTCGGTTTGGAAAAATGGGCGATTACACGCCGGACTGCATCATCTTCGGACCCATCAGGAAGATTGGCAGGAAAGTGCCGACGAAAACGGCGGCGATCAGGCCGACGGCGATGATGAGGACGACAAAACTGATAGCAGCCGCGAAGGAGTTCATGTGATTCTGCAAATCCTCCTCATACATTTCCGACAGCATCTCCAACTGGGCGTCGAGCGAGGCGGATTTTTCACCGATCGACAACATGTGGGTGACCTGGGCGTCGACTGACGTGTATTTGGCAAAGGCGGTGGAAAGCGGAACGCCCGAGTGTTCATACTTGTCGGCGGCGGTTCGGAGCTCGTTGTAGAATGGCGTGTTGCGGACACTGTTAGCCGAGACGCGGATGGACTTCGCGAGGTTGATTCCGTTTGAATGCAGCAGGCGGATGGTGGAAATGAAAGTCATCTGCCGCAGGCTCATGATCAGCAATCGGAGCAAGCGCCACTTGGACATCACAAAGCCCAGGATCAGGTTCCGGACGTTCGCGGAGCGGGCGATGATCACTGCCAGGCTGATGACGCCGAGTACGAAGATATGCCAGACCGACTGGGTGAAATGGCTGACCTTGAACGAAATCGCCGTCATCCCGTCCGGCTTGGCGTTTACTCCCAGCAACATCTGTTCGACCTGAGGAACAATCTTCACTTGTGAAACGATAAAGGCACCTGTTAGAACGCAGATGATTACTCCGGGAGTGATGGTCGCCTTTTTGATCTGCTTCTGGAAAAACAGCTCGCTCTTGAGCCGTGCGGCCAGCGATTGGAATGCATGGTGCAACTGGCCGGCATCCGAGCCCGCCTGGATGAGTCCGATCACCGTCTCGCTGAAACGTCCGGTGCGGCGGAAAGCCTCGTGCACGTTGATGCCGGAATTGATGTCCTCGCGGATGCGCATGAGGGCATCGACCATCCCTTTGTTAGGAAGACCTTGTCCGTAATACTTCAGAGCGTCCGCGGTATTGATCTGAGCTCGCAGCATGGACCCTAGCCCGCGGAACAAATCGACGAGTTCCTTCTTGCTGAACTCCTTGACCTTCTTCGGTTGGTTGAGTGCGGCCAGCAATCCCTTCGGCGCGGGTGCGGCAGGAGGGAGGCTAACGGCTTTGGCGGTGGTGGTGGCGCTGCTCATTCGGTGTAGGTCATGTCGATGACCTTGCTGACGGCGGCAAGGTCGGTTTTTCCTTCGCGGAGAAGCCGCAATCCGCTGCGGCGGAGGCTGGGCAGGACGCCCTCCTCGGCGACTTTCATTTCCAAGTCATAAGGACTCATCTCGCCCTTTGAGAGCATGTCCGAGATCTTCGGAGTGATCGGGATGATTTCCAGAATGGCGGTCCGGCCGCTGTAGCCGGTGTTGCGGCATTCCTGACAACCGCCGCTTTTTGCGTTGAATACAGGACTGTTAGCCCATGAATCGTCGAGGCTGTAGGTCTTGCGGTCGAATTCGTCGATGCCGAACGACGGCTCCTTGCAGTAGGCGCAAAGGAGTTTCACCAACCTTTGGGCGCAGGCAGCCTTGAGTGTTTGGGCAATTTTCCAGCGCTCCAGTCCGAGCTGTTCGAAACGCTCGATAATCTGTGAGGCGCGGGCCGTGTGGATGGTCGTTAGAACCTTGTGCCCGGTGACGGCTGCCTCGATGGCAAGTTCGGCGGACTCGATGTCACGGACCTCTCCCATGAGAATAATGTCCGGGTCTGACCGCATGAAGGAGGCAATCATGGGCTTGAATTCCTTAGGGCTCTTCAAGTCGCAATGGGTGATGCCGGGGACCTCGTCTTCCACCGGGTTTTCCAGAGTGAGAATATTCACTTCGGGCCGGTTGAGCTCGCGCAGGATGGCATTGAGGGTGGTGGATTTTCCGGATCCCGTCGGGCCGGACATGACGATGATGCCGGCAGGGATTTTCATCACCTTGTTCAGGGCGAACATCGTCTCATCATCGAACGCGAGCGTTCCCTTGCCGAGGGTGACGTTGATGTTGCTCTTATCGAGCAGACGCATGGTAATGTGATAGCCACGGTAGGTTCGGTGGCGTTCGTAACGGATATCAATGGGGCGGTGGAAATAGGAAATCGTGAAGCGCCCCGAGATTCCGGGAGCCGTGTTCCGGATTTCCGTAGGCAGCTTCATCAAATTCAGCAGGAACGCGTCGAGGCGGTCCTTGAGCTTCATCGGGATTTCCACCTTGTCGCCGATGTCGCCGTCCGTCCGGAAGGCATAGTAGAAAGTCTCTTTCTCCACCTTGAAGTGAACGTCGGACGTCCGCGTTCTAACGGCGTCGGCCATGATGGTTGCGATGAGTTGCGCCATCGGCTCGGTGTAGTCGGTGGTGACGTCGAAGTCATGGATGCCGTCATCCATGTCCTCCACGTCGATGGCTTCGAGCTCAGAGCGGCTGGGGCCGTTGTTAGTCGCAACCGATTCGATGGCCCGGCTGATTTCGGTGGCGAGCGTGACGATCTTGACGAGCTCATACTGCGGAAACCGTGGCGCAAGGTATTCTTCTGCCAGTGGACTCCATGGATTGGCAATTGCCACGATGAGCTTGTCCGGTCCGGACAGGCAAAGCGGAGCAAAAAAACCACGTGTCATGACCGTGGAGTCGCACGTCGCATGCAGCGAGCCATCGCAGAATTCCGCCACCTTGGGGAAAAACGGCAGGCCATTGATCTTCGCGATGGCCGCCATGAAGCTGTAACGCGTGACCCGGTTAGGGACCTGGTCCTGCGCCAGCTCGGCGTAGCTGGGATCGTGCCCTGCCAGCTCGCCCATGATGCGGCGGCTGATCAGCTCGTTGAAGGAAATGCCATCAAACTCGATCATAGTTCGAAGTGTTTACGGGTCAGGAATGTCCAACTCTCGTAGTCAAGGCGGGCGATGGTGACGAATGGGCGGATCCCGAAGCGTTTGAAAACCACGCTGCGGATTTCGTCAGCAAGGATGGCGGAAGCGATCGGATTCGCGGATGCCGTGCCGATCGCGTCCGTATCCTCGACGTAGATCACCGGAGACAACAGGGCCCTGGCGACCTTGTGGACGTGATCGAAGGATTCGTAGAACGCTGACGGTGCGATCAGTTTTCCCGCGAAGGGGATGAGGGGCGCAAAGGGAGTTAGAGTCCCGGCGACGCGGTTTCCGAGTTCAAGAATAGCAGGTCCAAGATGCTCCTCACCGTGGCCTTGGACTCTGGCAAGTGACTCCAACAGGTCGGCCGGTTTACCCACTGCGTGCGATTCCCGTGCGGAAGCGATGGCCTGCGAGATTTCTGCGGGAGTGGCGGAACGGGTTTCGTGGAGGGCTTCCGCAGTCCGCTGCAGGCAGGTTTCCGCGAAATCCCAGACATCCGCTTGCTTGGGCTGCGGGGTGGGTTCCAGAACGGCTTGGAATGGTGAGGACATGAGTGGGGAGACCGTCGGGCGGCCGCAGGTCAGTGTTTCGAAGCCCTGCTGAAAGACGGTTGTGAACGCGGTGCGGCGGGTGCGGAATTCTGTTTGGGCATCAACTCCTCCGCACGTGGGTAGTAGGGAGCCTGACCGGGTTGAAGGCCGCGGATGGTGCGCTTCATGTTAGGTTCGTGGGCAGGTCCGGGATTGTCTTCGTCCACCCAGTCGTGATCGCAGTTGAGAGTTGTGGCAGAGCGGACCTGGCTGACGGCGCTGCGGGTGGCGGCGCGGTTGGTCGGGTCATACGACTTGGGAGTGACGATGAAAACCAGGCTGGTGCGCTCTTTGGTTGCTTCCTTGCTTTTGAAAAAGAAGTTCAGCATCGGGACATCGCCGAGCACGGGAATCTTGGTTTTCCCCGAGGTTTGCGACTCCCCGTAGAAACCGCCGACAACCAGTGAAAATCCGTTAGGAACGCGGGCAAGTGACTCCACCATCGATTCGGTGACACGTGGGTATTTGTTCCCGGTGATACTGACGATCTGCTCGATGATCTGAGCCGAACGCGGGCGCATCTTCATGCGGACGGTGCCATCGGGGAGCAGTGTCGGAGTGACCACGATGGAGATGCCGATTTCACGGTGTGAAGTTGGGTTGTCGTCGATCGTTTTATCTGCAGCATCAATTTTGTAGCGGACTTCTTCAGTGATGGTCGGTGGTCCAGTCGAACTCGCGGTGGTGGTGGAGGTGATGATGGGCACACGATCAATGATGGAAATCGTCGCCTGCTCGTTGTCCTCGGTGATGAGGGTGGGGTTGGAGACCTGGCTGGCGAGTCCGCCTTCTGCCAGAGCGCGCAGGACACCGGAAATCTGCAGCGGGCTGAGAACAAGATTGGTTCCGCCACCGTCGATGATGGCGGATGCAGTGGAAGCAGGGAGCCCGAACACGGAGTTTAGGTCGCGGGCGAGGTTGATGTTAGTGCCATCTTTGCCGAGTGAGGTGGCCCAATTGACACCGGTGCGTTCGGCGGCGCTGCTGTTCACCCGGAGGATTTTCGTTTCCACGATGATCTGGCCTTTCGCCTTGTCGATGCCGTGGAGCAACTCGCGCGCCTGTTCGATGCGGTGGGCGGAATCGATGATGATGATCGTGCTGGTTTTCGGCTCGAAATTGACGATGCCGGTGCCCGGGCTGAGCAGTGGCTTGATCAGGTCCTTGATCTGCTCCATGTCGGTGGGGCGGAGGTAGCGGAGCTGGTAGTGGAACTCGGCGCTGGGAAGCTGGGCGAGCTGGGCCTGGGTGAGGGCGTAGATCGTGTTGCCCTTCACATGGAGCGAGAGTCCATACATGAACGAAAGCTCTTCCATCTGTTGGAGAGGGTTGCCGTCGTTGAGGTGACCGGTGACGAGATAGTCCGGCCCGGCGATCTTGGTATTGTGGAAATACTGGCGGTTCGCAGACTTCGCGAGGAACTGGAAAATATCATTGAGCGCAGCGTCCTTGATGATGAAGCCCTCATCGGACTTTTTCATTTCCTGTTTTTGTTGTTCGAGCGGAGCAAAAGGAGCGGCAGCGTTGTCGGGGCTTCCTTCCGCTCCAGCGGGTTGGCCGGGAACGTCCGGTGCCGGAGGGGGTGGGGCCAGCTCGGTGGCGGGTGCAGTTAGATCAGCCGGTGTTGGTGCAAGGGCGTCGGGTGATGGCTCACCGGCGGCGGGAAGCGAAGGAAGTTGCTCCTGTCCTGCGGGGGCGACAGGTTCGATCAGTGGGTCCGCAGGGGTTTGCGCGTGAAGCAGGCCGACCGCCAGGATGGAGGTGGTTAGGGAGAGAAGGGTCACAGCTTTCATGGAAGATATCAGGTTAGCGGTTCTGAGAGGTTTCGATAGGTGGTTCGCCGGCTTCAAGTTCGATGGGTGCGTTGGGACGGTCCGGGACCATGCCAGGGGCGGTGATTCCCCGGAGCCCCGGAGTCATGCCCACGGGGAGCATGTCCAGCTTGCGGGTCGCGGTTTCACCGGTGTCGAGATTGCGGAGCACGATTTGTTTGGAAGTGACTTCGGTCACCTCGACGCGGATCTGTTTATTGCGGAAACTCAGTGGAATCCGGTCCCCTTGCGACACGGACCGGGTTCCTACCAGGAATCGTTTTTCGCCCGGCATGATGGTGGTGACCACGATCAGTCGGACGATGTCCGCAAACGGAGTAACGGTTAGTTGCGGCGCCCGCTGGGTCACCTTGGCGATGGTGGTCTTGACAACGGGCTTGGCGTTGGGATCCTGGGGCTGGCCGAAAGGATCGGTCTCGCGATCACGCATGGAGAAGGCGGAGGTGAGGGCTGCCACGAAGGGATCAAGCTCGGCAGCACCGACAAAACGTGACGGTGTGGTGCTGACGGGACCGGCTTCCTTTGGCTTCGGGGCTGGCGTTTTTTCCGGCGTCACCAGCGGTGCGGCCGGTGCCAGGGGCTGGGTGTCGAAATTGGTGGCCGATTGCGAAAACGCTGCCGACGCCATCACCACTCCCAGATAGATTTGGATTAGTTTTCCCATGCGGTGTAGGTGACTTGATAGTTGAGGAGGGAGGATTGGCTCGAGCTTGGGTCGATCCGGAGTTCCTGAAGCTGAAGCTGGGGCATGCGGGTTTCCAGCTCGAGGAACGCGCGCTGCATGGTGCGGAACGTGCCGCGGAAGGCGATGCGGATCTGTGATGAATGCTGCGCGGACGTGGAGCCAAAGCCTCCGTTGGCGCTGGGCCGCTCGAACGCGGTCTGTTGGATTTCCTTGCTGGGAAGGTGTTCGGAAATTTCGCGCAAATTGGTGGTGACGGCGCTGGCGGTTTCCTGAGAGAGCTGGGTGTTCCACCGGTCGATGTGCTGTCGCTGGCGGGTGACCTGGGCTTCGATCTCCAGCCCTGCCAGGCGGCTTTGTTCATAGGTCTTGTAGTTCCTTTGCTTGTTTTCGAAGGAGGCCGTCATTTTGGATTTCATCATGAAGCCGATGCCAACCAACGCCGCGGCTGCAAGGACAGGCAGGACGATTCCGAAGAGGGTGATGGTCTGACGATAAAGGTGCATGGGACGCGGGAATTCGGATGGAAGGTGTTAGCCGGACGGTCAGGGAGCTTTCGCGACGTTGATCGACATCGGGTCCGTCGCTTCAAAGCGCTGGGTGATGGTGAGGTCAAAGGTGAACGGATAGGTGGTTTCGTCCGCGTCGCTGGCTTCTTCGGGAGGCACGGATTTAAAACTGGTGTTTTCCTGCGTGCGGACGTTGACGACGAGGTTTCTGTTACCTGTGTTAGGACTGAAGGCGGCGTTCCCGGTGATACGGGCGATCTCACTGAAATGGGCGGAGATTCCCTCCCGTGTGTTGATGGAGTTAAGGTAGTCCAGCGCTTCATCACGGGCGTAACCTGTGATTTTCCATTCCTTCACAAAGCCGGTTTTTGCCTGGCCCGGTGTACTGTCCGGCTTCGCAGAATGCGCGTAGGTTTTCACCAGCATTCCGCTGTTGGCAGGGAACATGCGTGCGAGTGACTCCATGGAAGTCCAGGCCTTTGACCGATCCTCCAACAGATTGTTCCAGTGATCCGCCTTTTGCCGTTCGATGGTGAGTTTTCCGAGCCTGCCCTGCACGGCTTCCGCTTGGCTGGGATCGAATGCCCATTCGGGATGCCGGACCAGATCGATCACACCGAAGCCTACATAGGCGAGGCAAAGGATCGCGATGGCGAACACGGCAACGCGGGCGAGACGGAGGATGCGCAGCAGCCGCATCTCTGTCCGGGTTGGATAGATTTCGATGATTTCCCGGGGTGTCGGAAGGAAATTCTGTAGCGCCCATTTTTCATCCCGAAGAACGGAAAACGTATGACTCGAGATGACATCGCTGTCGGCACCGGGTGGAAGCGCCGAGATTGCCGGTTCCGGACACCAGGCGGGGATTCCCTCGATATCGATCTGCTGGATCACTTCCACACGGCTGGTGGTGAAGGTAATCCTCAAGTCTGCGTCGAGCGTGTTGTCAACGTTGCTACCTAGTGGAAGGAGGAATAAATCCGGATCCACGAACTCAAGAGAAGCGTTGGTGGTGGCAAGGGCGTTTCGGAAATTGGTAGCGCGCCGCAGGCCGCGGTGCTGGAGCGTGCGGATGAGGCGCAAGTCGGCATGCTCGTTGAAAAATGCAATAGCGGTGAGCCATGGATACTGCAGTATCGCAACGAATGGCTTGCCGGGCGTCGGTTTGAGCGACTGGCTCAGGCCCATGATGGCGATCAGCGGCGCGCTCAGCGCATGCGATACGATTGGGAAATTTTCGGCCTCGCTGGTGTTGCGGAGGGCTGCTAGAAACGGGGCGTATTGTCTGCTGATGGTGATCGTGGTTCCGATGACATCGCTGCCCGCCGCGGGGTAGGGAAGGACGCGCCAGGAGGCTTGGTCTGCGAGAATGGAGGAGTCTTCAAGGATCGAACCCGGATCGGCAATTGCGGCATCGCGCAGTTCCGGCAAAGCGGCGGGATTGTTCAGGTCGGGTTTCAGCTCGGTGGTGGCGAACTCATCCGCGATGTGCAGGATGACGCCAAGAGAGGTGGCTCCGTTAGACCGAGCGAAGCGGAGTGCTTCCGTGATGATTGGCTCGAGTTTTGCCAGATCATGTAAAGCTTCCCCGGAAATGGTCGGGCCAGTGCTCCACTGGCTCTTTTTACGATCAAAGTAAAAGGAATGAACGCTGCTGCCGTCAGTGCGGACGTGCAGTTGGAAATTCAGCTCAAGCGCGTCCTGATACCAGGCGACGTTGCTGGCGCGCGAGGTGTTGCGAAGAATCGAGCAGGCTTGGTTGAACTGCTGCCAAGGGTTCAATGACGCCGGATGTTGGAAAGTGGCCAAGGGACTGGGATGTGAGGAAGTTCATGGCGGACTGGGGGGTGATCCGAAGTTTGCTGATTCAAATGGGGAACGGTCCGCCCGCACGTTGCAGGCGGACCGTGGAATTCAAGTCTCCTCAAGGGAGATCAGACAGATTCACCATTCGTCGGTGGAACCAGTGGTAGGAGCGTAGTCAACGTCCGTGCCGGAGGCATAGGTGCCGATGAGATACAGCGTGCCGATCGCAGGAACGGCGGCGCCGTAGGTGTAGGTGATGTCCGTGTTAGGGGCGGTCACGCTGTTGAGGTATTTCCCGGAACCAACAATGTCGGTGGAAGGAAGCGCGGCAGCGATGGCGAGGCCACGGACATTGGCATGAGCACGAACGGCTTGCTGCACGTTACGGATGTTCAGGATGTTCGCAGCACGGTCGGATCCCTTTTTCCAGGCGCGCGCGCCGATGAAGAGGATCGAGATGAGGGAGAGCAGGACGAGGATGACGACCGTCAATTCGAGGAGGGTCATTCCGGACTTGCGCTTCAGGCTGGTGGTGTTGGTAAGTTTCATGATAGTTTTTATTTTTGAAGTTGTTTTGTTAATATCGATTCTGTCATCAGGTGATCACCATTCCGAGGTTGTTCCGGTGGTTGGAGCAAAGTCCGTGGAAGAGCCGTTGGCGTAGGTGGCGACGAGATACAGCGTACCAATTGCTGGAACGGCTGTGCCATAGGTGTAGCCGATGTCCGAATTGGGAGCGGTTACACTGTTGAGATACTTGCCTGAACCGACGATGTCGGTGGAAGCAAGCGTATCACCGATTGACATGCCGCGGACGTTGGTGTGAGCACGAACGGCTTGTTGTACGTTGCGGATGTTCAGGATGTTAGCCGCACGGTCCGAACCCTTTTTCCAAGCGCGTGCGCCGATGAAGAGGATCGAGATGAGGGAGAGCAAGACGAGGATGACGACCGTCAATTCGAGGAGGGTCATACCGGACTTGCGCTTCATGGACAGGGTGTTGGTCAGTTTCATAGTGTGTTTTGTAGTTCTATCTTTTTATTCGGGTGTGTTTTTTTGTCGGGGTGAGAAGGCTCGGATGATTCAAAAATTGTTCTGAGGAATTTTGAATCGTCGTTACAGTCTCGGAAAGGGGGTGGGAAAACGGATGTTAGTCCTCGTTGCGGTTCATTTTTGCATTTTCGAAAGTATCATGGGTGATCACACCCTGATTGAGGAGGCGGCGGAGGTTGGAGTCCCATTCGATATTGCCGGCGCGGCGGATGACATCTTCGAGGGAACGTGCGCCGCCATCATAATTGGCGATGGCGCTGGAAACGGCGTCGTCACTGTTCTGGAGGAATTCGTAGGTGAGGACCCGCCGTTGGACTCCGTTGAGGAGGCCTTGCGAATGGATGAAGATGAGGATTTCCGCGAGGCGGCTGAGGACGGAGGTATGGTTTTCCTTCGGATAGAGTTCAAGAATACGGCCGATGGTCTTGACCGCTCCCGTGGTGTGAAGGGTGGATAGAACCAAGTGACCGGTTTGTGCGGCTTCCATGCACGTTTCCATGGCTTCACGGTCACGGATTTCTCCCAGAAGAATGACATGGGGGGCTTTCCGCAGCACGTCCTTGAGGCCCTGTCGATAGGAATGAAGGTCGCGGCCGACTTCCTGTTGGGTAACGATGCTGGGTGACGGAATTCGATGGCCGGGATAGTCCGGATCATCCATGTCATCCGGGTATTGATACTCGATCGGGTCCTCGACAGTGACGATGTGCTTGGGATGGTTCCGGCGGAGCCAGTCGATGAGAGAGGCGAGGGTGGTGGACTTTCCTGAACCAGTGGGACCGGTGACGAGGCAGAGTCCGGCGCGCTTCAAAACACCATGACGCAGGGTATCCGTGGTGTCCGGATCGATGCCGAGTGAGTGAAGTTCCGGAATGAAATCATTGAGAATCCGGCAGGTGACGCCGAGACCGGATGAACTGAGGTGGGCCTGGATCCGCAGACGTCCCGAGCGCTCGCCACTATCACCCATCGGTACGCCGTCGCAGGAGAAATCCGCGACGCGGGTTTCGGCGAAGGTCTTGATTGCGAGTCGGATTTTTTCATCCACCCGCTGGTCGAGGCCGGCATCCTGGCCGAAGCCATGACTTCCGCTTTCGCGGTTGCGGATGAGTTCCTTGAGGATCTCGTCCATGTTTGCAGCGGAGAGGATCCCAAGGAAATCGAGTTTCTCCATGCCCTTGTTGGTATGGATGTAAACCGGGCGCTCGGCGCGCATTTGAATATCCGAGACCCGCAACTCGCGGCAGACGCGAAAGATCATTCCCAACAGATCCGGACCACGCATGCCGGCGGAGAAACGCGCCGGTGCAGCTGCCTGGGAATGGCCCGGAAGCGGCGGTGGTTCAATGACTGCGGTGAAAACGGACATATGAAAAGTTTCGTGTTAGTTGGACGCCTGCGTCGGGGACTTGCCTTCAAGGCGGAGGATGGTGCCCTCGGCGCTGTCCCGGAACTTGCAGATGAAATTGAAGCGGTCGTCGCATTCCGCGATGCGCTGGGGCGAAAGCAATTCCCAGTTATTCGTTCGATCCCATTCCTTCGCGATGGCGACATAGCGGCCGATGCAGTGGTCCAACAGATTCAAATACTGGCGCATCTGGGTGGTGTTGAATTTCGGTGCCGGATTCTGGCGGTCGTTGAACATCAGCTCCAGGATGTTGCTGGTGGCCGCTGCCGCCGTTAAAGCAGGGCGGGGGTCTTTGTCCTGCTTGAGGCAGTATTGAATGGTGTCCTCGGCGAGTTTCGCAGCAGAGGGCGAGAGTTCCGGGCGGGTGCCAAGCTCGGGTTCTGTAAGGAAAAAGTGCAGGGAGTTGTAGTTCGCATAGTGCGACGGATCGAGCTGATAGGCGAAGCGCAGCTTGTCCTCGACCTGGCGGCGGAGATAGCGGCGGTGGCCTTCGGTCGCGGATTTCGGGTTGGTTCTGACTTCGGAAACCTTGTCGAGCGAAGTGAGCAGATTCTGGAAACGGGATTCCCAAGACCGATCGCGGCCCGCGGCCTTTTGCTCGGATTCTGCCTTTTCACAGGACTCACAATCCACGCCGTCCTTGTGCTGGTGGCTGCCGCCGCCATTCATGGCACCGTGGAAGAATGTATCAATTGGCCCCTGCATGGCCATGGCAAACACCTCGCCATAGGGGCTGCCGTTGATGCCGAGTGGATTCAGCGGAGTTTCCAAATCCGGATTCGTGACCAGCGGACGCCCGACAAACGCCCAGGCAAAGGCCCCGACGCCGATGAGGCCTGCGGAGATCGCGTTGGTTAGGGTGCGTGACATGGGTGTGAAATCGAATAGGAGTTCGGAAAATCAGGCGGAAATTTTGGTGCGGAAACACAGGCGTGACAGGCCGACATACACGGCGAGGATTCCTGTAAAATAAACGATCATGCTCCAGAATGCGGACGTCGGCAGGGCACCGGTCTTGAAGTAGAGCCGCTGCGTGAGATCGGCGAAATTATAGTGTGGCGAGAAAAGCCAGACGCTGCGGAGGATGGGATTCGCCTCAAGCTTGAGCATGTTGTCCAGATACCCGATGCCGTAGAGGCCATAGAGCGTGATGAACAAGGTGACTGTAAAACCGGTAATCCCGCCGAAGCGTGATGCGATCGCCGTGGCGAATGCCAGCAGTGGGGCAATCACTAACAAAAACAGCGCGGTGTATTGCAAATTAAGCACTAGCCACATCGATCGCTCGACCGGATCGGCCGGCGCGGCAGCGAATTGGCTGATGGCGGCAGTGATCAGCGCCAACGGAGCGATGAAACAAAAGACCGCGAGCCAGATTTCAAACAACTGGCGGGTTGCCGACATTCCAGTCGTCTGGAAATACTCGCCGACGCCGGTTTTTGCGTTGGTTTCGCCTTCCCGTGCCGCAGTGAAAAGGCCCCACACAAGCGTGCAAATCCATAATGTGCCCCACGCGGCAAGAATCCGGGCGGGCTGCATGAGCAACGGCTTTTCAGTCGCGCTGGATATCATTGGCAGGGCAAAAGGCAGAACCAGCACCGCAAACGCGCAGATCACCCAGGCTTTACGCTGGAATATCGTGGCAAATGTGAGTCGGAAAAGTCTCATGGCTTGTGTCAGTTCATTAAATTCTTGAGGCCACTCCATGTCTGGCCTTCTCCATTGAAATATCGGGCGTTCAAGCCCTCGATCATCACCGCGCTGGGCATTTCCATCGAATCGTAATCCGGATGGCAGCTCACGAGGCGCAGGACGTTTTCCGAAGATTCTTTCCAAATTTCCTCAAACGCCTGGCGGGCGAATGCATCGAGCCCGCTGAACGGCTCATCAAGCAGCAGAATGTTTCCTGAATCACTCTTCACGGAAAACTCTGCCATGATCAGATTGGTCTTGCGGCGGTTTCCGGTGGAAAGACGACCGTATGGTTTTTTTACATCGAGTTCGATACGGCTGGCCAGTGCGAGTGCGTCAGACACTTTTGCCTTGGGCAGAAGCATCCGGAAAATCATCGCCGGCGTGATTTCAGGATCAAAGCGAAGATCCTCAGGAAGATATTGCACGAATCCGTCGACCCGGAAGTTTCCTGAAAGCGGCTTCAGCGTTTTAGCCAACGTGCGCAACAGGGTGGTTTTCCCTCGGCCGTTGCGAGCAAGCAGGAAATGAGTGCCTCCGGTAAGCTTCACCTCTTGCCCGAATCGGGCGAGGGGGCTGCCGTAGCCAATCTCAAGACCTGAGTCGAGATGGATGGATGGGGCTTGCTTGGACGTCATCATGAGTTCCGATTTCGTGTCGTTTCTAAGGAAATTGGGCGGATTGTCAAGTTGTCTTAAATATCTGCTTCGCTAACCTTTCCGATAACTATGATAATCTTTTTACGCTGGCAATCTTTTTTTGAACATTTTCAAGCAATGAGTGTCAGTTTTTTTGAAAAAACCGGATTTGCGCAATACAACGCTGAAAAAATAAGCGGATTCGGACTGAACGAGCGTGAATGGAAAACGCTGCATTTTTCTTCGTGACGCGAAGAGGTTGGCTTGTAGAACTCCCGCAGCGGAATATGGCGGGCAAGTTAACTTACCAACAGGCTGGGGTGGACACGCGAAAAGCGGCCGCTCTGGTGGGCGACATCGGCACTCACGTGCGCAGGACTCAGCAAACGCGCAAGCTGTGGGGAGCTTTCGGGCTTTTTGCCGCATGCTACGACCTCAGCAGCTACAAGGAGCCGGTCATGATGACCGGTTGCGACGGCGTCGGGACGAAACTTGAACTGCTCCTCGAACATGATCTCCTCGAAACGGCCGGCAAGGACCTTGTCGCCATGAGCGTGAACGACATCCTGACCACCGGCGGCGATCCACTGCTGTTCCTGGATTACATCGGCATTGCGGCCCTCCACGAAGAAAAAATCACCCGCCTGATTTCAGGCATGGCTGACTATCTAGAAGCGTGCGACTGCATTCTCGCCGGTGGCGAAACCGCCGAAATGCCCGGAATCGTCCCCGTTGACGTGATCGAGCTCTCCGGTTTCTGCATCGGCTGCGCGGAAAAGCCCGATCTCATCGATCCCACAACCGTCGCTGTCGGCGATGTCCTCATCGGTTACGCGTCCGACAGCATTCACGCCAACGGCTGGTCGCTCGTTCGCCGCGTGCTCAACGAATTCCCTGGCGAAGTCTCAGACGAGGAACTCCACGCATGGCTCAAGCCCACCCGCCTCTACCACGACGTGACCCGCGATTTGAAAAAATCCGGAGTGAAGCCGAAAGCGATGTCCCACATCACCGGCGGCGGCCTCCCGGAAAACCTCGAGCGCCTGTTCCGCGGAATGGGTGCCGATTTGGAAATCCCCAAGTGGAATCTCTCCGGAATTGAAAAACTCCTCTCCCACGTCGACGCGGAAGACCGTTTCCACACCTTCAACATGGGCATCGGCTGGGTGGCAATCGTCGCTGAAGCCGATGTCGAGGCCGCGCTCAAGGCAGGCGACGGTGGCACCGTGTTAGGCCGTATGGTCCCCGAAGAAGGGGTCCGCGTTCGCGTTACCGGCGAATGATGTTAATCTTTACCCAAGCATGAGCGACTTCCTCACCCACGAATGCGGGATCGCCGCGGTTCGACTCCGTAAACCCCTGGCGTATTACTACGACCGCTACGGCACCTGCCTCTGGGGCCTGAACAAGCTCTTCCTCTTGATGGAAAAGCAGCGCAACCGGGGACAAGACGGAACCGGGATCGGCTGCGTGAAAATCGACATGCCCATCGGCCAGCCCTACGTGAACCGCCGTCGCGGCGTGGAACCTGACGCGCTTTCCGAAATTTTCCGCAAGGAGACGAAGAGCTTTTATAAAATGTCCCGCAAAGGGATCATGAACCACAAGGATCCGGAGAGCGTTAAAAAACACTTCGATTTCGGTGGTGAAATCCTCGTTGGTCACCTTCGTTACGGCACCTCCGGCGAGTTTGACGAAGGTTGCTGCCATCCCTATCTGCGGCGTAGCAACTGGCCGACCCGCACGCTCATGGTGCTTGGCAATTTCAACATGACCAACGCGTCGGAGCTCAACGATGTGCTCATCGATCGCGGGCAGCACCCGGTTTTCGGCACCGACACCCAGACGGTGTTGGAGGAAATCGGCTATCACCTCGACGAGGCCCACACCGATCTCTACCGCCAGCTCCGTGATGAAGGTGTGCCCGGCGCGGAGATGCCTGCTAGAATTTCCGCCGCTCTCAACGTGCCGAAGCTCGTCTCCGAGTCCGCCGCCGCCTGGGACGGCGGATACGCGATCTGCGGGGCTATCGGCAACGGCGACATGTTCGTCATGCGTGATCCGCGAGGCATCCGCCCCTGCCACATGCTCATCACGGATGAAGTGATCGCCTTCGCCTCCGAACGCGTGCCGCTCATGACCGTCTTCGAAGCGGAAGCCAGCCAGGTCAAGGCTGTCGATCCCGGATCCATGATCACCATCAAGTCCGATGGCTCGATGACCGATACCGCCTTCGCCCCGCCGCAGAAATACACACCCTGCTCGTTTGAGAAAATCTACTTCTCGCGCGGCAACGATCCGCAGATCTATCGGGAGCGCAAGGCGATGGGAGCCGCGCTTGTCCCGCAGGTGGTGGAGGCGATCGGCGGAGCTTTTGAAAAAACCATCTTCTCCTTCATCCCTAACACCGCAGAGACCGCCTACTACGGCCTGATGGACGGTCTCCGCCTGTTCCGCCGACAGGAAGTACGCTCCTCGATCATGGAAGCCTCGGCCGCAGGAAATCTAACGCCAGAGCTGGTGGACGACCTGATCCTGCGAAACTGGCCTCAAGGCGAGAAGATCGCCCACAAGGACATCAAGATGCGGACCTTCATTTCCCAGGAAAAAGGCCGCGACCAGATGGTGTCCCACGTTTACGACATCACCTATGGGGTCGTGAAACCCGGCGGTTACCTCGTCGCCCTGGATGATTCGATTGTTCGCGGCACTACGCTCAAGCAGTCGATCCTCAAAATTCTCGCCCGCACCAAGCCTTCCAAGATCGTCGTGTGTTCCACTGCGCCTCAGATCCGTTATCCGGACTGTTATGGCATCGACATGTCGGAACTCGGCAAATTCATCGCCTTCACCGCCGCCGTCGCACTGCACCGTCGTGCGGGACGGCAGTCATTGTTAGATCGGATTTACGACGACTGCCGCGCTGAGCTTCAAAAGCCTGCGGGCGAGCGTCAGAACCGTGTCAAAGCGGTTTATGAGGCCTTTAAAGACGAGGAAATCTCCGCCGAAGTCAGCCGTATGGTCTATCCGGAAGGCATCGAATGGAACGGTCAGGTCGAAGTGATTTTCCAGAACATCGAAAACCTCCACGCCGCCATCAAGGGCCCCTGCGGCGACTGGTATTTCACCGGAAACTATCCCACACCCGGCGGCTACTCGATGGTCAACCTCGCCTACCTCCGCTGGTATGAAGGCGTCGGCGGCCGCAGTTACGACCTGCCGCTCTGATTTTTAAGCCTACAATGGCCCTTCAACCGTTCGTTGCCTGCGGGGACCTTTTTGAAATCAATCCGGATCGATTTTCATCAACCGATTACCCTCAATTCATGTCCGTTTAGCGATCAAAGGTAAACCTTCACCCGGTAATGGTCACCGTTTTCCTTTTGTGGGCAATCGTTCATCAAAATAGGGTGAACGATCACCCGCAAAGGGTTGGGGATTACCAAATTTTGATCAACGTTGACCAAATTTCGGTCGCAGAGGGCTACTAATTACCTTAATATGAACACTTTGTGTCGTAAGTCCTTCCTCTCCCTTATGGCGTCGGAATCACCGCTGCCGCCCGGCGGCTTCGCGGGAAAAAGCGGCTCAAGTTATCAAGCAGGGCTTTAGATCCGCCGACTCCTCGTTTAGCTGCCTGCTGGACGCTGTTGTAGAACGACAGGTAGCCGAGGAGGACATCACTTCCGGCAACGTGAGCAGTGTCTTCCAGAGAGTCGCAGAGTTCGCGCGAGCGCTGCAGTAGTTCCAGCAGATCGGCGCGCAGTTCGCGGTCGCGTGCCAGTTCTACGGCATCCACGTAGGCGGGTATTAAATCCGGATGCGCTGTCATCTCGGAAACGAAGGCCTCATCCATGGCTCCACGTTCAGTGCTAATGGTGATGATGCCGCGCTTCTCTTCGGGCGTCAGGGTAATGAGGAAAGGCAACAGGTCCTTGATTTCCTGAAATTTCGTCAGGATCTGGGCTTTGACAGTGTCGGTGATTTCTTGTGAGATGCGGCTATCGTTTGACATGTTTTTAGTTGGTTGAGTTCCATCTATCATGGAACTCGCGCAAACTGCACGAACCAAAGGGTAAGCAAAGCAAAAAAATCAGATAGGTAACAAAAATGTCACCCGACGTCGCCGAACAAAATCGGAACACTGAGTCAGACTGTTGCGGAGTTTAAATTTTTTAAGCTTCGATAATCATAAACGCGTTTGGAGATATGTCCCAAAACCGGCCATAAGAAAACCCAGATACACGTTTTCAACGTGTTGTGATCATCCATGCATACTTCTCCAAAATCTAAACGAACGTTGGCACCAAATCGGTGCTGAAGAAAAAGCTTGGAAACGTTCATGTGATCCAATACCTATTAATCCGATTGAAACAAAACAGCTAGATTTATATCACTTGTAGCCACCATGAAACCACGAATCTTAAAATTTATCACCACCTCCGTAGCCACTGCTACTTTAGTATGGACGGGTGTAAGCCTTGCGGCCAAACCAACTCCGGCCGATGAGACCGCCCAAGTTGATGCTATCGCGCAAATGAACCGTGAGGAGGCTGAGATCGGATCGCGGCTGAAAATGTCAGCGCCATTGGAGCTTCACCTGATAAACGGCAAAGACCCACTCGGCGAAGCTATTGATAAAGGATTAATTTTGGATGTCACTCTCGAGGAGGCAGAGGCTGCCATCCAAGCAGCGGCAGCCACTCCAGATCCTGAGGATGATACTCGAGCTTCTGAATTGGCGCATAGGGGTTCCTTCCGTTTTTTCCCTCAAGAACAAGCTCACGGTGGTCGTGTTCAAAAATAGTTCATTATTTCCCAAACAACACTTTCTAATAAAGATTTATGAAATCAATTCACAGACCTAAACCCGCCGTTTCCGCCACACTCTTGGTTGCAGCCACTTTGGCCCTAGTTTCTTGGAGTCCCACTCCTGCTGGTGATAATATCATAATGAATACAGGGAAAATTACCCTCAGCGCAGGGGTCTTTGAGACGAAGAAAGCGAGCGGCTTCAACAATGGTTTGGCAGCTTATCCTGCTGTTGTAGTTGGTAACGCCAATCAAGCAGATGGCAGCGGTGCAAACGTCAGTGCAATCGGTCAGGGACTCTTGGTAGGAACGAACAATCAATTTGGAACCCCGACAGGAGGTGGAGGTGCATGGCGCTCTTATGGCGCAGTTATTGGTGAAGCCAATAAGGTCTCCATAAGAAGTTCATTGGTGGTCGGATATGGCAATAGTGCGACGCCCGCAGCGACTGATGTAGGAAGTAGTTTAAACTATTCAGGAGTATTCGGCTATTCGAATACTACAAATCAGGCTGATGGATCGCTTGTTGTAGGTTATGACAACATGTTGGGAAGGGCTTACACATTGGGGTTGCGTACGAGCTACTCGATGGCCATAGGCGTGCAAAACCAGGTCTTTTCCGATATGGGCTGGGCACTGGGCTACGGGAACTCCGTCAATGCTGACCGGGGGATTGCCATAGGTACAGGGGCAAGAGTCGAAACAATCTCTGCGGGCTGCACTGCGCTCGGGCGCTATAATGCAACTACTACCGCTGATGACGTACTAGTAATCGGCAGCGGGTCAGATAATACCAACCGGGCTAACGCCTTGCGGGTCACCTCGGACGGCGGCGTGTTCCTGGGTCGCGCCCAAGGCGACATTTCAATGGGCGATTTTCAGTAAGCATTTATCCCAGTGGATTGCAGTATTCATTTTCAAATTTTTCGATCGCCCATCTTATGCTTTGTACCGTCACGTTCATCAGGCGAAATACGCCCTACTTTGCCGCTGTGATTTTGGCCTTAAACGGCTTGAACGCAAATGGAGCCCCGCCATTATGGTGGCAGGATGAAAATTACCCGCTCATCGACGCAGCTGCAAATCCCGAGAACCATGCCATTGCAAACATCGGCCAGGCGAAATGCATGGCGATGTTCGCCTTGGAAGCTCTTCGCAACTCAGCTCCCATGATTGCCATGCAGGTGGAAAACGACTTGGTAGGACCAGACAAACCATTCGCCAGTTGGGAACCTCCCACGACTGATGAGGAACGTGAAAAACAGTATGCACCGCTTCTGCTAGGGCAATTGAAAGCCATCGCTGCCCCTTTTTATACCCGCCTCAACATCACTGCTCCCGCATGGCTGGCAAATGAGAGGGTGGTCAACCACATGCCGGATACCGGGACTTTTTTCCCTTGGACGATTACTACCGGCGATGATGCGAACCGTGCACCTGCGGCCATCGGGCAACTCAAGTCAGTATTCTGCCTGCATTTTGAAACCCTCGAGGCGGCTCTCAATCCCGATCTCGATGGGGACGGATTGACCAACAGTGCGGAGGCCGAACTGGGAACGGACCCGCTCATGGCTGACACAGATGGCGATGGCATCTCCGATTTCGATGAAAACCTCATCGATACCGACCCGTTTTCAGCAGAGACGGAAACTCCTTCAATTTTGGCGACCGCTGTCCCAACTGGTATCCCGGACCAAATGGCACCAGTGCCTCCGGAATTTAAGGCCACCTCAGATGGAAAGGGGTTGCCGAAAAAACTCCGCTCCGGGTTTGGCTTGATCGGACGATGGGATTTTGAAGAGTTGCTGCCGCCATCAGGTAATCTGCCATTCCGTTTTGACGATAAAACCTCCGGGAACCGCGCAGCGAATGCCTACGGAGTTCAGGTCAGTGATGACGGCATGGTTTCCAAATCCGCCGAACATCCTGCGAGGAATTTCGCGACCTTTCCAGCCTCGCTCCTCAATAACAAAACCACCTATAGTGTTTCATTCTGGGCGTCAGTTTCCCCAGGTTCGATTTCACCTGACAAAGGAACGGGTTTATTCGCCCACCATCGGTATCTGAACGTGACGGTACCCGCCAGTAAGTTGACAATTGACGTAAATGGAGTATGGCTACAGAGGAATGGCGGTCAAATCACATTACGTGCAGGTTCTTACATTTACAATTCCAGACCTAATGCCTACTCCCCACCTTCTTCGAAGTTGGTAGGCATTGCGGTGAATGTGGCCTCTGGACAGCTCGATGACGGCGCATTTCACCACTATGTAATGATCCGTTCTGGTGCGAAAACGACTCTTTATGTAGACGGAGAAAAATTTGGCCAAGCTACCTACAATTCAGCGGTTATCAGTCCGGATTCATATGCTGGAATCAGCGTGGGACGGCTATATGGGCTCTCGCCTCAGATCAGTCCCGCCCAGCCGCCCAACCCCACGGGACTGATTGGAAAAATCGACCGGCTACGTGTTTGGTCGAGGGCGCTCACTGCCTCCGAGGCTGCATCCATCTACCATCAGGACATTGATGAGGACGGACTTTGGGATATTACCGAGGCCCGCACCTTGTTATGGCGCGATAACAATCACAACGGAATCATTGACACAGGGGAGAAAAAATATCAAAGCAACCCGTTTGTATGGCAGCCTGCCAACTCCGATACGGATGCTGACGAACTGTCCGATATCCAAGAGCAGAACCTTGGCACAAACATAGTCAATCCGGACACCGATGGCGATCTCCTGCCCGATGGATGGGAATTCAAATACAGTTCGCCCGGAACAGTAAATATTGCGAACGCCAACTCTGCTCAGGCAGTAGCCGCAGCACCCAGCGCCATTGGCTACTTGGATCCACGTTCTTTCGATGCTAATTCAGACCCAGACGGAGATGGAGCGTCAAACATAGAAGAGTATAGAAACAATAGCAATCCCCGCAAGAAGGATACAGATGGAGATGGCAAGGATGATGGAGATGAAATAAATGGGCCTGATGGAAACTCCAATACCGACGACGGCAGTGACCCAACCGACGCGACCGATGGTGGTAGTAGGAGACCCGCAAAC
>JANODE010000062.1:0-38591 GCA_031412525.1 Akkermansiaceae bacterium
TCCCGCAGATCCAGTCCACCCGCCGATGGGATGACGACCGCGGTGAGACCCAGATGATGCGCACCAAGGAGGACGCGCATGACTACCGCTACTTTTCATGCCCGGACCTCCTCCCCATCGAAACCGCACCGCTGTTAGCCAAAGTCCGCCCGCTCGTCCCCGAGCTGCCGCACCAGCTTGCCGCCCGGTTTGAAAATGATTTCGGTGTCACCGGTTATGACGCGTCCGTGCTGTCCTCGGACAAGCATCTCGCCATCTATTTCGAAGCCGTCACCGACGATGCCATCCCCGGCAAGAAGGTCGCCAACTTCATCATCAACAACCTGCTAGGCACCCTCAACGAACGCGGCCTCGGAATCGACGGATGCCCGATCCCACCGGAGAAGCTCTGCGACCTGCTTTTGTTAGTTGAAAACGGCACCCTCGCCGCGAGCCAAGCCAAGGAAGTCTTCACGGTGCTATTCGATGCTCCGGAAAAAGACCCCGCCGCCATCGCCGACAGCCTCGGCTTCAAAAAGGCCGAAGCCGGCGAGCTCGAAGCCCTCGTCGAGCAGGCCATCGCCAACAACCCGGCCGAAGTCGAAGCCGTCAAAGCCGGCAACGAGAAGCTCCTCAATTTCCTAACCGGCCAGGTCATGAAATCCGCCACCACCAAGCCAAACCCGAAGCAGGTCACCGAACTGCTGCGGGAGCGATTGCTTTGATTCATCAGGTATCCTGTCAGCGACACTTCGGCGTAAGGGGGTAAAGAGTCGGCACGTCTCTTGCAGCTTGAGATGCCTCCAACCTCCTCAGCGCTTGCTCTTCAGCGTGGGAGTGATATCAGGATGTCACTTATGAAACCGAATTGGCTTCTCTGCGGTTTGGCCACCGCCAGCTTGGCGGTCGCGTTCATCGCAAACAGCCAGGAGCCGGCACCCAAAGCGTTTGAAAAGGCTCAAGCGGATCAGGAGATGGAGGAAGAATCCGATCTTATGGATTCCGACAATGACCGCCCGAAACAGGTTCAGGTCCAGGTCGAGTTTGTGGAAATGAGCCACGAAGCGCTCACCAAATTATTGTTCCTCGCCAAACCCAAATCCTCCGATGCCACGAAGCTTCGGGAACAGGTGCTGGACATGGTTTCCAAAAACGAAGCGAAGGTGCTGGAAACCCAGATCGCCGTCGCAAGGAGCGGGCAGAAGGCGACAGCCGAATCCATACACGAGTTTATTTATCCAACAGAATACGAACCGCCGAAACTCCCTGGCAGTACAGGATCAGATGCAGGAGACGCGCCGAAGAATCCCCCAGAATGGTCGCCTGGTCCCACTCCCACAGCATTTGACACCCGCAACCTCGGCAGCAGTCTGGAAATTGAACCCACCATCGGAGAAGACAACCGGATTGTTGATTTGAGATTCGTTCCCGAATTGGTCTGGCATACCGGTAACGTCATTTGGCACGAGGGGAAGGATTCTTCCGGCAATCCCTTCAAGGTGCAGATGCCCGACATCTACACGCTGCGCCTTAGCACCGCTCTCACCCTGATCAACGGCCAATACACCCTCGCGGGAGTCGTTTCGCCCAAGGATGAGAAGGGTGACACCGACATGACCCGCAAGGTGATGATCTTTGTGAAAGGCGACGTCCTCGTGGTGAAATGAAAGCCACCGTTCCGATTCTAATCGCACTGTGCGCGGCTGCCTCTGCGGATGTGGTGACGCTTGCCCATCCTTCGGAAACACTGCCGGAGAACGACACCGTCGTATGGTCGCCCCTGTTCCAAGCGACTTGGGACAACCTCAACACCGAGCTAGGTGGAAGGCCGGAAAAGGTCGAGCCACCGGATGAGTTAATGGCAAAGCTCGATTCATTCAATTGGGAGGCGGACAAGATCATGCCCAAGGGTTCATGGAAAACATGGAGCGGTCCCGCGACCGGAGATTTCCTCAATCGCGTGAATGGCGAGGCCGCAAAAATGACCGGTGAACCACACGGACCGTTCCGATTGCCCCAGGAAAATCCGGCCAGTCGCACGGCTTTCGGTCTGCTGGACCGCGTGGTGTCGTTTCAGAAAGCATTCCTCCGCTCGCGTGGCGAACCCATGGCGTTCCGTGCGGAAAACAAGGAATCACTGGTGTGCTTTTTCGGCAGCCGTAGCGACATGAGCGGCGAACTTCGCGAAAGCGTCCGCGTTCTCGCCTTCCGACCCGTCGATCGTTCCCATGCGATCCAGATCCTCTGCAACGAGGCGGATGATACCGTCGTGCTCTACCGGCCGGCGAAATCCATGGACTTCGCCACTGCCTGCTCATGGATCCGCACCTGGCGCGCCCAAGCCACGGCGGATAAAGCAGAGTTTGGAGCGTGGAACGACCCGCAGCTGCATGAAATGGATGAGGTGCGGATTCCTTACGTGGATCTGGAATCCAAGGCCGACCTAACATCCAAGCTGCAGGGCAGCCGGATCCACGGAAACATGCCATGGGCCATCACACGCGCCGAGCAACTGACGCGCTTCCAACTCCATGAAAAAGGCGCGCGGGTCCGTGTGGAAGTGTCCATCTCAGCCGAGCCGCTTGCTGAACCGCAAGGGCCCCGGATCGTTCCCCGGAAGTTCATCTACGACCGCCCGTTCTTCGTCTTCCTCTGGCGGGACGGAGCCGAGTGGCCCTATTTCGGCGCCTGGATCGGCGACGCCTCTGTATTGAGGCCTTTTCCTTGAAAATGACAACTCAAGATCCCGTTGGGACCTTTTATCATAGCCCGGCTGAGACAGCCGGCACACTTTTCATTTCAGCAGCTCGCCCAACCGCTTTTCCAACAGCTCTGTGAGTTGTCCAGCTCCACCTTTTGCAGGAAGCTCGCCGGATACCAGCATTTCACTCACCGCTATCGGCTCGCCTGCAATGACTCGGGCGGTGCGGTCCACGGGGTAGGTAGGAAATCCGAAAAGGTCTTCCTCCAGCTTGAGCAAGGTTTCCGCCCGCCGGTCGAGAGTGGGGTCTTCCAACAGATAATCGCCGATGTAGCTGTGCGCCTGGAGCGCGGTGAAAACGCGGTCCAGATCATCCAACAGAAGTTCTTTTTCCACTGGCGAAGGTGGTTTTTCCACATCTAGCAGCCGCCGTCGGATGCGGAAGCGCAGGGCCCTCACCCGTTCCGGCGGCGTGACCGCCTTGGCGTCGCGCGGATAACGGTCCTCGACGTGTCGCAGCAGCGTCTCACAGAGATGGTTCAGGCGTTCTTGCACGCTTCCCGAACTGGCATAACCGAGGTATTCCGTTTCTTTCAACGCAAGAATACCAGTCCCGAGACGCAGGATCCGGTCATCCAACGGCATCAAGGGCTTCGGTGTCCAACCAATGCGGTCTTCCAGCTTGGAAAGCCGGTCGCCGAACGTCACTTCTACCGAGGGGTCGTGGAAAAACCTGAGGCCCACTGGAACGAGGAAAGCCCCCCTGCCATCGCTCAGCCGTGCCGCCGCCTTGAGTAGAATCGACGCAACGCCCTCGTTCAGTGGATCCAGCCTGCGGTGGTGGTGATAGATTTCTCCTTCAGGAAAAATCACCAGCGGATCTCCTCCTTTTTCCAGCAAACCGACCGCCGTCTTGATGGCTGATAGGTCAGGACCGTCACGATCCACCGAAAACACCCCCATCCCCTGCAACGCCCATCCCGCCAGTGGACTGACTTCAAAAATCTCCCGCGCTCCCATGAAGTACGCGTTCAATCCCGATCTCGCGGCCAGTTCCATCACCACATGTGGGTCCGAGTGGTCAGAATGATTCGGTGCCAGCAACACCGCATGCCCAGCCTCGGCCAACTCGCGGACACGTTCAAATCCCTCCCCTTCGATTCTAGCAATCCGATACTTCCGCGTGAGATGCACCGCGCGGTTCACCGCAAGCCCGACGGGCCGCAGCCACGAACCCGCCTTCGTTGGACGGAATGTGTAAGGCAGATCATTGCGAAGCCGACGCATGAGATGGGTCTAACCCTAAGCCCGCGGTTTACGAAGGAGAAATTCCGCTCAGTCCGCGCTGAGAAATTTGAAATCGCGAAAATACAATGACTGAACTTTCCCCTCGATGTCGTCATAAAGCACCACCACGTAGTTGCCCACCCCACCAATCGGAATTGGCTTAATAGGTGTGCCATTGACCTTCGCCGGTGCATATCCCTGTGTATACTTCAGAGGCGTTTCTGCAATCGCAAGCCGCTTCACAAAAACTGTCGCCGACTTGCCGTCCTCAGAGCCAAGATCCACCTTGATCTCAGGAATAGCGGACACCGACACAAATGTTGCAAGCCGCTCGGATTCCACTTGGCGCTGCTTTAAGCGAAGAATCCGAACTTCGAAATGCGCGGGAACCTGGTCGGAAGCGGGAACTTTTTCAGTAAAGGGTATCAGCGTGACCGTCTGGTCCTTGTCCAGCACCACCGTCGTTGATCCCTCTTTCACACCCTCTCTTTTGATCACCACCTTATGGCTTCCGGTTTTCATCCCCATGCCACCGGTCGCGTCTCCAAGCTTATAACCGGAAGGCCGCATGTCATCACCGTCAATCAACACAAAAGCAGGACCGGTCCCGGCAGCTACCGCGTTCACCACGCGGATAAATCCCGTTGGCGCGGCCTCTGGATCTTTCTGTGCCAGCAATGGGCTGAGCAAGGTGAGAAAGACAAGTGTTACGTTAGAAATCGTTTTCATTGAGAACTTGAATTTTGTATTTGGTGGGGTCGATCACTCCGTCTGGTTTCCGCACTCCCGGGTCGGCGAAGACTGTGTAAACCTTGCGGACTTCCGCCATCACCTCGGGTGAAGTGTTCGTCACCAAAGTGGGGGCAACCGCCTGACCGACCACCCAAATCCGGAAATTCCGGCTACGGACAGTAGCTGCTTGATAGACACGGGCGAACGCCTCCTCCGCAGCGGCGTCCGACCACTGCACTTTGTTACCATCAGTAAGGATTTCGCGATTGCCAAATACTGGCTTCCCATCCGTGCCTAGGGCAGAAGTAATTTCCGATGGAGAACTATACGGTCTGCCTCGGATGATTGCTTGAGCCAGAAGATCAGCCTCTTTGGTTTTGGTAGGTGTCGAAACTTCAAGTGCAGATACGGGCGGAGCCATTGTCGATGTGGAATGGGTGTCCGAAGTCCGCTTCACCAGCCTCGCATCGGCCATCAAATTTCCGCCGGCCATCGCCCGGAGTGCGTCCTCGGATGCGGTATTCAAATTGACATTACCTTCGATCCGAATCAGCGGGCCTTCGCGATCAGCACTCTTGTCAGAGCGTGATTTGCCGGCATGGAAAAGGTCCAGCAAGCGGGCAGCGCTGGTGCCCGGCATGAATGCAGGTGCGTGCTTTGCAGGCTGATCGAACTTCGAGTGTTCCGGACGGCCGATTCTCAGTGTGTTGCCACCACCGTAATAGATATCTGGAGTTGCCCCTGATTCAACGGAAGGCCAGGAGACCCGTCCCCCCGGCATTTGCCCTTTCAGTATAGTGGCGCTATCCCCCGCATTGTCATACGTTGGAGTGAACATCACCGGATCGAAAACCCGCCCTAGTTCCGTCGCACTGTAGAAACGGCCTCGATTGGAGATGAAAGTGGGAGCATCACCCTCACGAGTGTTCGGCTGGGGCGGATACAAGGTGGTGTTGGTGGGGTCGTAGTCATCAGGTGGGAAAGAGTTCATCGAGAGACCGCTGACATCTGAATCGTGACCGCCGTCCGGCCACTCGGATGGCATCACTCGTCCGTAGACGTTAGCCTGGCCGGAGCCATTTTTATAGATGGTCGCATTACGAATGTTTCGACGGTTGGGACTTACATTGCCGGGATATGAATTATCAGACAAGGGATAAGCCTCGCCGCGCAGATAGAGTGCCTGCCTGGAGTCTCCCATGTTGTTTTTGTAATTGTTGACTGTATTGTAGACACCATAACTGTGACCAGGGATGTTGGCTTTTCCGGACTGTTTCTTGAAGTTCGTTATATAGACGAGTTCGGGATTGGTAGGGCTTGAATTGCCACGGATCAGTTTGTCGTTCCGGTCCACCTCCTTTTCATTCCACATTAGGCTAATTCCGGATGATCCGAGATCTTCGTAAATTTCAAATGTATTTTGAAGAGTCTGGGACGACGGGCCCACATCGATCGTATAGTTGATGGTGGCGGCCTTGTAGAACTGATATTGGTTGGGAGCCAGGGAAACACTGATCTTGTCGGACCAGTAACGCCCGCCAATTTGGCTGAGGTTATGCTGGACCTGATTCTTGTCTCCGAGCAGTTCGGGACTGTCGAAATAATCACCTGCAACACCAGCCCCGATCGCGGGAGGACGCATTTTGTTTTCGTAAGAGAGCCTTGCGGAACCCGTCACCCTCTCACTGGTATGATTCCAGAGCTCGGCAAACAGAATGATCTGCCATAACAAGACCTTGCGCCCCTTGATGGTGGAGGTTCCCAAGTATTTGATATGAAGGATTACTTCGCTCATCAAAGGATAGGCATCTAAGCCTCGGTAGGATTCAGTGCCCATGATGCCCCCCGGACTCACCGTTCCATCGCTATCGACATCCGCGTAGTCGATAGCATTTGCGGCTATCGTTTTGAGGTAGTTGTCGGGAAATCCACCAGGGCGCCCTTTGGTTTTGTCATCAAAGTTAGGAAGACCATTTTTGATGAAGGCAGCCATTTCATCGACTGCAGCCGAAGCTGGTTTGGCGAGCAATGCGTTGAGGTTGAGCTTTGGTTTGCCTACAACTGACGGATCAATGCCGAACGAGAAAGGAACCATCGCCATCTCGTCATAGGGCTGCACCGAAGCCGTCAAACCTTCTTCCACCGCCCGGGCTTTGGTATCCGATAGATAACCACCAGTGCCACGAGTGAGTGGAGGGAGTATCCCCGCGACGGCCAGTGTTGAGTCAGGGGTCACCAATGCCTGACGCCCGTCGATGATGGTCTTGTCCAAGGCAGACGCATCCTTTGCACCCGATGCAGGATCAATGAGATACAATGCCACCTGATTTAGCGGAGGGGCTTTGTCACGACCATCGCTACCGATATTGGAAATTTCGGCGTTCAATCCTGGAGCTGGAAACTTTGCGGAATTCGGAGCGCTTCCTGCCTTCCACCCATAGCGCTGATGAGCACCGCTATCATTCATGTTCCCGGCGGTGCCCGCATCCACACGGCTTTGGAGGTCCTCAACCCAGTAGGCATAGCGCCCGACCATCTTGTTATTCCTGTCATCCACAACAGGCAGCCACGAAGCACGCGCTTTATCGAGATAAGGAAGTGTTTCGAAGTCGATATAGGATGTGGCACCAGCTCCAACGAGAGGCTCCACCAAAGGAAGGGCCAAAGCTGAATTGTCTTTCGGTAGCGAAGTAGTGCTGAACAAGGGCATGTAACGATAGGTGACCTGCCCGGCTGTAGTCGTGCCGCGGGCGAGGAATAGCTGGGGTGAAGACTGAAGGTCTTTATTGATGGGTGTAGCCAACGTGGATTGTAGAATCACGTAATCGTCATTGGCCGCTTCTGCGTTGAAAATTCCACTGACATCCTGAAGGCCCGCTTTCGCTGCAAGTTCGGCGCGCTGCCGGTCCACGAACGAACGCGCGGTGCTGCGTTCGATGCTGACGACCAGGAGCGCTCCCACGGCGAGAATGAGGAGCGCGCCTACTACAACGAGAATTGCCGGCAGGGTGAACCCCGCCGGCAACCTGCGGAACTGGAGGGATTTAGGACTTTGCATGGTTTCCAAAACGAATGGTGGTTTCGTAGATTTCGAGATTCTGGTTGCGGTCCGCTTTGGCTGGATCACCGACTTGCGTGGAGCCACCGTCCCAGTCGGCCGGCGTCTTGAGTTTCGCGGAGAGCGAACGACGGGCAATGACGAGGCGGACGTCAAAAGCCTCTGGACCTGTCGTGTCGTTTTTGACCCAGTCAATCCAATTCCCGGTCGAGTCCTTGGATCTGGGAGTCGCGCTGAAGGAAATCACACCGAAGGCAACCGGTTCGTCGACAGTGCCGCGCTCGTCAAAAAGAGTGCCGACGGTGCCCGCGCGAAGTGCTTGGAAGGTATCATTGCTTTCCCGGAACCCACGCATGAGGCAGCGGACTTTTTTGCCGCCGATCGGAAGGTCTTTGACGTAATAATTGACGGCACAAAGATCGCCGACGCGTCCTTCCTTGCTTTGTGCGGCGGCAGGCTGAAGGGAGAGAAAACCGATTTTATCCTTTTTCCAAGTGCCAGACTTGTCGGTTTCCACCAATCCGTCCTTGTGGAACGAGGCTGTCGACAGGTCGGAAGTGATCTGGGAAATCAGTGCCCGGGCCTCCCGCTCCGCGGCGACGTTCCCTCCGACACGTTCGTAACCATCACCGGAGGTGCCGAGCATGGTCGCGGCGAGCAGTAGTACGATCGTGCCAATGGCCATGGAAAACATGAGCTCCACCAGCGTGAAGCCGCGCTGAATCGAAGTGCAAAAGCTCATGGAATGCGGGTGTAAAAATCCAACTTCTGGCGCTTGGAGGCGGGTGTGCCGGAGGGATACTCGAGGGTAATCCGCGCACTCAGCATCGGAGTGGGGCCTGTCTGGGTTTTCGGAAGGGTCGAGCTTAGCGTGGCGAGATACTGCACCCTAGCTCCGCCAACCAATTTGACACCCTTGTCATATTCTGCCTTTGAAACTTTTCCGAGCGGCTTTCCCTCAGGAGAAAACGCCAAAGCCCACACCTCGCTGGCGGGCGGGAAGACCTGACCAGTCGTGGTGGCGGTAAAATATTTCGACCGGGCTTCGCGCGAGGCTTTGATCTCGTCCATGCAGATGGGCACCATCCAGGCACTGCGGGTTTCCGCCTCGGCGGACATCCCGGTTTTGCCGGATTCTGCCAAGGCTCCAAACACCAGCGGAACGGCGACGGCCATCACACCGACGGCGATGACCACCTCGATCAGCGAGGAACCGCTTTTTTCAGGCTTCGTGATTCGGTGGGATTCCATAGGTCAGTCGATGCGATAGGGCCGGGCGGTGACACGGCCGACTTTCAGGAGGTTCTCAGTGATTTTTTTGCTGTCGGATCGGATGTTAGGAGTCGCCTTGCCACCACGGTATCCACCCTCCGCGATACGGAATGCGATTGGATCGGACCCCTCAGGAAGCACGAGCGCACCTCTGGAATTGATGGAAATCACATGGGCATTCAACGTAATCTCTTTGGCAGAAGGACCATAAATGATGTTTTTCTGCGTCTCGTCGATCGGGTTTCGGATGTTATCGACTTTTCCACCGATGAGCACCACGCCCGTGTTCAAGGTTTGCCAGCGTGCAATGAGGTCGTATTTTTCGGCGGTTGTTGTTGGCGCGCCCGCCACCGGTTTCCTAAGACGAAACATCCCGATTCGGCACTTTTCGTCCCCCCCCGGAAGGTCTCCCGGTTCAGCGATGGCCACCAACACGTCCGTGCGGGTGGTGATCGCGATGGTGCGTGCCTGGTCGATCAAGCCGCTGATCATGTCCGTGCCCGCCTTTCGTGACTGACTTCCTGACCCGCTCAAAAGGCTGACTCCTGAAGTCATCAGAATGACGAGAATGGCAATGACCGTGACCATTTCGATCAACGAAAAGCCTTTCATCCGGCCCGGCGGACTCAACTTATGGGGGAAATTCACAAACATGAATGTCGTTCTCTAAGCCGTGGTTGCACATAATGTGCCAACACGAAGTAAACACAAGAAACATCGAGTGCAAACTTTACCGACTCAAACGGCCTCGTGTGACACAACCGTCACAATTCATAATGTGTTAGAATCCAGCCCTTTACAATGATCGCACCCTGCATTTTGAAATTCCATGCGCGTATGAGCATCATCCCATCTAGATATGATGATGCGTAAGTTCAGCCTTTATTCCGACCGCACGTCATACCAAAAATGATCAGCCGCCTGTCGATCATTTCCGCGAAACACTTTCCGGACAAATCCAGGGTTCTTGAAGAGGTACCAATCACCAAACTGGTCGAATTTCCGACAGGAGGTGACGAGGGGTGCACGGAAAAGTGTGCCCCATTTTAGCCCGGATTTGCGGCCGTGCTGTTTCAGCCTTTGAGCAAAATCAATATCCTCCACCGATACAAACCGATCGTCGAAACCTCCGATTGCGTCGAAATCACGCTTCCAACACCAGAACAACCCGAAGCTAACCCCGGTGAATGCCAGATAAGGCACGATCGACAAACCGCTAGCCACGATTCCAAACGACCAGCGCTCGGGCAGCACTACTGCCCCTCCGCCGATGACGCGTCCGGCATTGAGGCAGCGAATGATTTCCGAAAATGTCTGCGGATGCATTCGGCTGTCCGCGTCGCAGGTGACGATCACTTCTCCCGACGCCATGGCCGCACCGGCATTCCGGATTTTCGAGAGGTTACGCGCGTCTTCGCGGGCGATCAGGCAGCCGTGGCGTCGGGCGATTTCCTCCGTATCATCGGTGCAGCGGTTGAGCACCACGATGATTTCGATCTCCTGATCGATCAACTCACCTGCATTTTTCGCGGCTTCCAGACAAGCTGGCAGAAAAGCCGACTCGTTGTGCGCCGGTACGATGAGGGAAATGCTCGGTTTCATTTTTTCTCCTCCTTCGGCCTTTCATCATCGCCACCGCCGAGAAATCCATCCAGCACGCCGGTCGCGCTGCGGATGAGCCCGCTGCCTTCCTCGATGATCCTGACACCTTTGTCGATCGTTTTGTTAGGATCGTCGCCGAGGATCGAGCGCGTGAACTTGATGACTTTCTCACCGGTGTCTGGAATCTGATCAAACATCCGCAGGCCAGCCGCGGCGATCAGTCGGTCGGTTAGATCCTCCTTGGGGTCGTCAAGCGTTCCCGTGATCCGTAATGGAGACCAGAGCAGTCCGCGCTCGCCGGCGATGAAAACATCCGTTTCCGCACCGGGAATGCTTGCCAGCGTGCCCTGTGCGAGGCCGAGGCGGAACAAACCGTCAATTTCACGCCCACGGATGGCAAGAGCTCCCTCCAAGCGGACAAGGCCGTCGCTTGATAGCACCAAATGGGTAAGAATGAGTTCTCCCTTTTTCCAGTGCCAGTCGGTATGCGCTTCATTCAGGTTGAGCACCCGGAACCGGCGGGTGTCCGCATAGGCCGCCAGTGCGTCCAACAGCGGCAGGGCAGTGATCACGCCGCCTTGGATAGTTAGATTCCCGCGAGCGGCCGGTGATCCGTTCGTATTGGCGATGACAAAGGTGGAAGAGACGTCACCGTTCATTCGTTTCGCCCAGTCGTCGTTGAAAATGTCGTTGCAGGTCATGCCTGATGCGCCGCCCTCGAAGGAAAACTGGCGAGATTCCATGTCCCACTCACCAGAGCCTTCGATTCTGCCGTTTTTCCACGCGAGCACCGTCGCGTCCGTTAGAAACAAGGCGCCGTCTTGATAGCGCAGCTTCAGCCGGTCCACCCGGAGCTCCGGCACGATTTTATAAGGCAAACGCACCGTCCCACCCCGCACCTCCCCACGATAGGCGTTTTTTCCTCCCGCAGAATCGACCTGCACGGCCAAGCCCGACGCGGTGGCCTGACCTTCCTCGAGATTCGCCCGCACCACCACCTCGCCCACGTCCAATCCTTGCAACTCTGCATCCCGGGGCAGCCAACCGGATTTCACGACCACCGGTTTCTCCGCGTCGCGTTTCACTTCCGCGGTGATGGATTCTCCAATCGTTTTCGTCATGTCCACGAAAACCTCCAACCGTTTCAAAGTCGTTCCCTTGATTTCCCAAACTCCCCGGCTGACGCCACCGAATCCCACCTCCGTATGAAGTCCGTCGGCGCGCAGGCCGGTTACCACGCCTTCGCCCTTTGCCTCGAATGACTCCGTCTCAACCGCCAGCCCGTCCCATTGAAATGGCGCAAACTCACCGATCACCCCGGCCATGTCCCCGGCCTCGACTGATAGAAATTTGCGGAACGAGTCGCTGTGCAGGTAGCGGCGCAGCATCGCGTAGCCCACGCCCAAGCCAAGCACGCAGACGATCAGGGAAACCACTACCGCCCTGCCCCACCAGGCGCCTCCACCCGCGGGTTTTCGTCTTCTGGATCTGCGGCTCATTTCTTCGAGTTTAGCCACCACGCCTATGACCGCAAGCCCGCGAAATTTCATGGGCAAACGGCCCATTTCATGGTTTTCCTATCTTAATTCCATGAAACGCCGTCATTTCCTCGCCACCACATCGGCCGCCATGGCTGCCACTGCCCTTCCGAGTTGCAACAAGGCTTCCGGCACCACCCTGCGTCTCTACACCTGGGCGGACTACATTGACCCGAAACTCGTCGCTGCTTTCGAGAAAAAATCCGGCTGCAAGCTCGAGATCGACACCTTCGATTCGAACGAGGCGATGTATGCCAAACTCACCGCCGGGGCGTCCGGCTATGACGTGCTCACCCCCTCGTCCTACATGGTGAAAGCCCTCGCCCGCGAGAAAATGCTGCTACCGTTGGATCAGTCCAAGATCCCTAACATCCAGCACATCGACGCCACCTATCTGAAGCGAGCCCTCGACCCGCAGATGACCCACTCGGTTCCCTATCTGATGGCCTGCACCTGCCTCGCCTGGCTCGGCAGCAAGGTGGAAAAACCGGTCGCCTCTTATGAAATGTTCGACCGCCCCGCGCTCAAAGGCCGCATCACCCTGCTCGATGACATGCGCGAAGTCCTCGGCGCAGCGCTGCTATCACTTGGCTTCCGCCTGAACTCGACAGACCCCGGTGAACTCGCGAAAGCCCGTGACATCGCCCGCCGCTGGAAAACGAACATCGCAAAATTCGAAAGCGAACAATACAAGAGCGGGATCGCCTCCGGAGAGTTCCACCTGGTCCAAGGCTACCCCAGCGACCTCCTGCAGGTAAGCGAGGAAAACGAGGACATCATCATTCGCATCCCGCAGGAAGGCGCTGCGTTTTCGTGTGACGACCTCTGCATCCCCAAGGATACTAAAAACGCCGCACTCGCCCATCAGTTCATCGACTTCATCACCGACCCGACGAACGCCGCACAGAACATGCAGGCCATCGCCGGCCGCTCGCCTAACAGTTCCGCCTACAAACTCCTCAGCGAAGACTTCCGCGGAAACGCCGCGCTGTTTCCCGACGATGCCGTTTTCGCAAAATGCGAACCCATCGACGATCTGGGCGATGCGCTCGCGCTGTGGTCGAAGACGTGGGATGAGGTGAAGGCTCCGTAAGGGAAATCCCGACGGCGGTTCGGAGGTGAAATGCACCAGCAGCCTCCTTGCGTTTACCAAAGGTTGGGGTAAGCTTCGCTTATGATTCTAACCGCCGTGATAACCGAAGCCGAGGAAGGTGGATACATTGCATTCAATCCTGAGACAGGAACGACGACACAGGGCAATTCATTCGACGAGGCGATGGTGCTGCTCAAAGAAGCGACGGAGCTGTATTTGGAAGAGTTTCCGATGTCTCCGAAACGTCCTTCGGTGATGACGAGCTTTGAAGTCACTCATGCCTAAACTTCCACAAATCAGCGGTTTGGAATGCGTGAAGGCTCTGAAACGCCTTGGCTTCGTCGAAGTCCGCCAGAGGGGAAGTCATCTTGTGATGCGTCATGGGGAATCGGGGTGCGTCGTTCCCATGCATAAGGAGATCAAGGTAGGGACTTTGGCGGGAGTCATGCGACAAGCTGGAATTTCCGTAGAAGAATTCTCAAGGCACTCGCAGGATGAAAATGGCGGCCTCCATCTTGAAGGGGCTTCAAATGGGTGGCGGTTTCGGCGTGGTGGCGGTAATAGCGGCATGGTCATCCCACCGATACGCGGAGCTCATTTTACTCAGAAAGCTCGGCGTCCGATTTGCCATCGTTGGCTTGGCGGCGTCACTTGGACTTTGTTTTTCAGGCGAAAAGAAGCGCGCTCTGTTGGGAGGATTTTTGCTGATTCTCGGCATCCTCGTCTCGATTGGACATGCGCCCACTCCGATCGAACGATGAGCGGAACGGTGCTTTTCGAGCCCGCTCTTCCCAACCCGAAAAATCAGCCCCTGCGCCGGCGCAGCAGACCCGCGCCTAGAAGCAGCCCGGCAAGCGTGCTGGCGGGCTCGGGGACGGCGGTCCATTGCAAGGTCATTCCCGTGAAACTGAACTGACCCCTTCCCGCAGCAGTTGCGATGGCAGTAGGGCCTGAACCGCTGGTGGTCAGGCCAGTGCCAGAAAATGTAGTGAAGATACTATTTAAGTTGGTCAGACCAGCAGCGGAGAAGATGTTGTCCCACCTCTTGTTCGTGTTCCAAAATGGGTCGGAATAGTTGCCTCCAGACACAATTGAAAAAACCGATGTCCCGGATGCGGCGCCAGTTGCTGCAAGCTGGCCGTAGGATCCAATATTCAACGCGTTGGCTCCCGGATCGCTGGAACCCGAATTCAAATCCCATTGGAAGATGGAGTTAGATGTGAAATTCACTGTGCTGCCGATGGTCATCCTGCTGCCGCTCACCTGCGCGGTGGGGGCGAGGGTGCCGGAAGCGTTGATTGTCGTCGCACCGCCGATGGTGCCGGTGCCGGTGAGTTTGGCGGACGATTCGATGGTGACGGCGGAGCTGTTTCCAGAAGTTGAGTTGAATGTTAGGGTCCCGCCACTTGCCCTAAGTGTCCCACCGGAAACGGTGCTGCTGGATCCGATGCTGCTATTGCTGGTTACAGTGAGTGTTTTACCCGAGCCAAGGGTGATTGCTCCACCAGTGGATGCAAGGGATGCAACGGTATCAGTTCCCTGCAGATCGAGCGTCCCGCTGGAAATCGAAAGAGTGGCCGCGTCCGCAAGCTTGTTGTCTGCGGTCATTTCAAATTCGCCGCCACTTACCACAACTGACAAAGTGCCCATTGTCACGGCAGAGGAAATCTTCCCTCCTGAAACCGTTGTGGTTCCAGAGTAATCTTGGGTACCATACAGCCCGAGGGAGGTCGTGCCGGAACCTGCCATTGTAATCCCGCCGGTTCCACTGATTGAGTTTTGATACAAAATGCCCTTGTTCGCGCCATTGATCGTAAGGGTACCGGAGCCCAGAGAAATCGTGCCTCCATTGTTGACTGCTGTCTCCTTGACAGAGGAGACCACCACGCTAACTCCGTTCAAATCAAGGGTTGCTCCGTTAGAAATATTGACATTCGACCCAACGCCCAGCGTCCCAGATCCGCTTAACTGCACGGCCCCACCGGTAATCGACGTCACCCCCGTGTAGCTGTTGGCCTGATTTAGAACATACGTTCCTGTACCCGATTTATCAAATCTCCCTGTTCCGGTGAAGGCACTCGGTTGGGTGCCCGCCGCGGTTGCTCCGTAATAAAGACTGAATGTTGCTTGGTAAGCACCAGACGAGGGATCATTTCCATGCACAAAATATTGCTGGCTTCCCGAGAAGAAAGAGCCCGTCCCGGTATATAAGGCGTCCATCTTGTAAGTGCCTGAATCAAAACCGGAGATGAGGGAGGTGCTCATGTCAGTTTTCCTCCAGAGCATGTTCGGATAAGGTTGTTCTCCGAGAAAACTCAAATCTTGAGTGCTGTAGGATGGGGCTATGGTTCCATCACGATAAATCCGCCAGTTTAAAGTTTCGCGATTGTTCGCGTTCTGGTAATCATTACTCGATGCGGTAGTCCTCACCTGTCCGCCCTTGAGCACAACCGAAGGGAAGGTGAGGAGGTTGATGTCTTGGTTTATGGAGGAAAAGGTGGCATTGGTTCCGCCATTATCTTTCATCTCATAGTAGTAATCCCCACTTTGAGGTCCTCCTGCGAGAATTACAAAGCTCTCGTAAATCACAATGTTTCCATGTGCAACTCCACAATTGAAAATCGCTGACATGAAAAGTGGGGCGCTGTATACTGAAAACAAACTGAACCCCATCATCATACCATTGGGATTCGAAGCGCGTCCCAAGGAAGGATTGCGAAAGTCCGGGCTGAACGAAAACTGATTACGGTTCGTAGATTTCATCGGAGGTTTTTTAAGGGTTCGGAGGGGGGAAAACGTCACCCGAAACGATCTGCGTAAAATCAAAGTCCTACGCGGAGATTTTTTAAAGTGTCATTTTTAAATGTCTCGACAACTATCGAGGTTGAGAAAAATTCTGAATTTTTGTGCTTCTCCACACAAAAAAGCCCCTCGTTCGCACGAGAGGCTTTTTGTAAAGTGAACCGTGCGAAATGAATTTCGCAGTCCGTGAAGAATTAGCCGCGGGTGCTGCGGTCTTCGACGCTGGGGCCTTTGGAGGCGCGCTTGCGGGCGTTGGCGTCTAGGATGCGCTTGCGGAGGCGGATGTTCTGCGGGGTGGCTTCGACAAGTTCGTCGGCATCGATGTATTCGATGGCGCGTTCTAACGAGAAGCGGAGGGCCGGAGTGAGCTTGGAGGTCTTGTCCTTGCCCGACGAACGCATGTTGTCGAGGTGCTTTTCCTTCACGGGGTTGACCGGAAGATCACCGACGCGGGGATTTTCACCCACTAACATGCCGCCGTAAACCGCATCGCCGGGAGCGACGAAGAGGATGCCGCGTTCTTCGAGCGTTTGCAGGGAGAATGGGGTAGCGGTGCCGGAGTCCATCGAAACGAGCGTGCCGGTGGTGCGGTTCTGGATGTCGCCAGCGTGTGGGGCGTATTCCTTGAAGAGGTGGGACATGATGCCGTGGCCGGACGTCAGGTTGACGAGCTCGGTTTCGAAGCCGATCAGGCCGCGGGTCGGGATGGTGGCCTGGATGAAAACGCGGCCGGAAGCCTCGGTGTCCATGTGCTCCATGAGGCCCTTGCGGTTCATGAGGATTTTCAGGATGCCCTGGGTGTAGTCGCCGGGGGCCTCCACGTAGAGGGTTTCGAAGGGTTCGAGGAGTTTTCCAGCGTCATCGCGGCGGAAAATCACGACCGGGCGGGAGACGAGGACTTCGAATCCTTCGCGGCGCATCTGCTCGACGAGAACGGCGATCTGCATGGCTCCACGGGCGGAGACGTTGAAGACGCCAGAGGTGTCGGTGTCTTCGACGGTGATGGAAATGTTGGTTTTCAACTCGCGCATCAGACGCTCGCGGATGGCGCGGCTGGTGACGTGCTTGCCTTCTTTGCCGGCGAGCGGGCCGTCGTTGATGGAGAATTGCATCGAAACGGTCGGCGGGTCGATGGCGACGAAAGGAAGTGGCTCCTGCTCGGCGCTGCCGGCGATGGTTTCGCCGATGTCGATGTTTTCAATGCCGGCGGCGATGCCGACGATGCCACCCGCGCCGCAACCGTCGGAGTCGGCGGTGGCGAGGCCGGAGTAGGTGAAGGTTTTCATCACCTTGGACTGCACTTTGGTGCCGTCCTGGCGCATGAGGTAGATGGTATCGCCCTTTTTCACGCTGCCACCGAGGACCTTGCCGACAGCGACGCGGCCGACGTATTCGTCCCACTCGATGTTGGAAACAAGCATGAGGAACGGGGCCTCGGGATCGGCCTTCGGCTCGGGGATGAACTCGATGATTTTCTTGAGAAGAGGAATGCAGTCCTTCCGCTCATCGCCGGGATGGTCCATGAAATAGCCGTCGCGAGCGGAACCATAGACGAAGGGGGCGTTGAACTGTTCTTCGTCGGCATCGAGGTCGAGGAAGAGTTCGAGGACTTGATCGTGGACCTTTTCAGGAGTGGCCAGCGGGCGGTCGATCTTGTTGATGACGACGATCGGCTTGAGGCCTTCCTGCATCGCTTTGCGTAGCACGAAACGGGTTTGGGCCTGCGGGCCGCCGGACGCATCGACGACGAGGAGCACGCCATCGACCATTTTCATCACGCGTTCCACCTCGGCACCGAAGTCGGCGTGGCCCGGGGTGTCGACGATGTTGATGGTGTAGCCTTCCCAGAGAATCGCGGTGTTTTTCGCCTTGATGGTGATGCCTTTTTCCTTCTCGAGGTCCATGGAATCCATGGCGCGCTCGGTGGTGGCTTGGTTTTCACGGTAGGTGCCGCCGGCCTGGAGGAGTTGGTCGACGAGGGTGGTTTTCCCATGGTCAACGTGGGCGATGATGGCGAGATTGCGAATTTTCAGAGACATGAGAAAGATGGGATAGGATAACGCCTCCGCGAGAAGGGGGCGGGGCTATGCCCGGTTTTCCCGGTGATGGCAAGGCGGGATTCCCTGAAAAAAACGCCGTTGTGGCTGGGAACCCAATTTCAACGGGCCGACTCGCCTCGAAAATCCGCGGATCTGAGGAATTTCCGGCGCTCTTTCGACTGAATGATGATTACTGAAAAAAATGAGATCACGAGGAGGAAGATTGAGATGATAAAACCTTCAAGCACGGTGGTAGCGAAGATTTCAAAAAAACCTGCGCGTTCGGAGTTCTCGATCAAATGACCGGTTGCTCCGAAATACCCAGCACCTTGCGCATAAAGCCCAGCGGAAACAAAACCACTCCAGAAATCCGGAGTCAGCATAACTCCGCCGATACAGATCGCGAAAACGGATATCCCGGAAATCCACGCCCTGATCTTTGCGCCTAAGGCAATTGACCGGGAAATGACATGGCCCTTTTCAGAAAGCGGGCGGAAGCATGACGTCACGGTCGCATAGAGCATGACGAACACAAAAATGGCAGCAAACATAGCCACGACCGCCTCAGGCCGTTTCCAAAGTCCAAGAAAGAATAGTGCGATTCCCAAACTTGGCAGCGAATTCAGGCAACAGTGAAAACTCCAAAAGCGGAGCTGACGGGGAAACACAGCGAGAAACGTGGAAGAATTCATAAAGTCCGGAGTTTTTATCCCTGACCTGTGAATACCAGATGAATCCGGTGTGAAATCTCCCGGAATTTCCATTCGCCGGATTCTTTCTTGTCATCCCCCACCCTGCCCGCAACCCTGCGGATAGTTCCATTTTCCCTTACCATGCAAATCATCCTCGGCATCGTCTTCGGCTTCATTCTTTGGTTTGCGATGCGGTATCTCGTCGCAGGAATTTACACGGTCGCCCAGAACGAACGGGCGGTAAAAACCCGCTTTGGCCGCGCCGAGCGGGTCGGCAACCTGACCACGCTGGACGATCCGATTTCCGAGCCGCTCAACCAGGACCAGAAAAACCGCTATATTTACCCCCAGGTCCGCGTCATCCAGCCCGGCGGCCCGTATTTCAAATGGCCGTGGGAGCGCATTCACAAAATCTCCGTCGCCACCGAGACCGTGAACATGGCGTGGGATCCCGAGGACCCGTCCGCGAATTACAACGGCACCATGCTCGAAGCCGTCACCAAGGATCAGCTCAACACCGGACTCACCGGGCAGATCCGTTACCGGGTTTCCGAGCGCAATCTCTACGCCTTCCTCTTCGGCATCAAAAACCCCTTCGCCCACGTCATGGGCTACTTTGTTTCCGTGCTGCGTGAGCGCATCGCCAATTTCGAGGCTCCCGTCGTCCCGAGTGAAGAAGGCAGCCCGGACAGCGCGGCCGTCATCGGCATTTCCATCAACGACCTGCGGAAAAACCTCCGCGATCTCAATGAGCACATGGACAAGGAGTGCCTCTCGTCCGCTGCCCGTTACGGCATGGTGCTGGATGCCACGCTCATCACTGGCATCGACCCGCCGCCGGAAGTTGAATCCGCCCTAGCAGCGATCAACACCGCCTACAACCAGGTGTCCTCCGATATCTCGCTTGCTCAGGCGTCGGCTGACCAGAAAATCGTCCAATCCCGGCGCGCGGTGGAAATCGAGACGCTCAAGGCCCAAGCTGAGGTCGAGCCGCTCGTCCGTCTCGCCGCCCAGCTGATGGATTTGAAACGCCACGGCCCGGACGCCCTCCGCGCCTACATCCGTAACGTCCGTCTTTCGCTTTTCGACAAGGCCCATCAAGTTTTCGTGGAATCCAAAAAATGAACTTCCTCATCGCCACCGCCGTTTCGTTCGTGGTTTGCGCCATCGCATTCCCGCTGTTTTTCGCCATCTGCCGCCTGTTGGGCCTCTACGCCATCGTCAATGAGCGCCAGTGCAATGTTTACGTGCTCTTCGGAAAAGTGTTAGCCACCATCGACGAGCCCGGCCTGCACATCCTTCCGTTCAAGCTCGGCCCCGCCGCCTTCATCGTGAACTGGCTGGGCCAATGCCACGTGCTCGACATGCGGATGGACCAGGAATACCTCCGCAGCCAAGCGGTGAATTCCGAAGAAGGCGCGCCCATGGGCATCGGCATCTGGCATGAAATGTTCATCAGCGATCCCGTGGCCTATCTGTTTAAAAACAGCGACCCGCGCGGCTCCCTCTCGGCCAACGTCAGCAACTCCGCCGTGCGCTGCCTCAGCAACATGCCGCTCGCCGACATGATGGTGAACCGCCACGCCATGAGCGACACGGTGCGCAACGAGGTCTCGCCGAAATCCCACGAATGGGGCTACAAACTCGGCTCCATTTACATCCGCAAGGTGCATTTCCGCGACATCGGCATGATCCGCCAGATCGAGAGCAAGGTAGTCAACCGCCTGCGCCAAGTCACCTCTGCCATCAAACAGGACGGTGCCAATCAGGTGAGCATCATCACCAGCACCGCCGAGCGCCAGGCCGCCGTAGAGTTCGCGAAAGCTGCTGCCATCCGTCCGCAGATCGTGGGTCAGGCGCTCCAACAGATTTCCCAGGACCGCGAGGTTTCCGAGGCCATGTTCGAAATCCTCGAAACACAAAAAGTCGTCAGCAGCGGTGCAAAACTCACCGTGCTCCCGCAAGGCGGTGAATTGTTAGCCCAGCTCATTGCCGGCCAACCGGAAACCGGCAGAGCCACCCCGCCGCCGATCGGCTGACCTACCGGGAGCGCGGACTTCAGCCCAATGCGTGTAAGGATTGGCGAATCGGATCGCCGCAAGTCTTTATCCTGAAAGGATTCCAGAGGTCAGCCCGGGGTCGAGGAGCCATAGCGACGACCACCCCGGGATAGGAACTCCAAAGAATCCGCGCCCTGAAAGGCGTGCCAGAAATGTCGGCTGCTCCCCGGATCTCCGCGCATTCCACGACCCGCTGCCGGGGTCGAATGCTTCTGGTTGCAAGGTTCCCCGGGGTTTTCGTCCGCACGGCGGACTCGACCTCGGGCTAAAATTTGCGATCCCTATCAGGATCAAGAACCATGCTGTCGAAATCGAATCCTTACAGGCATTGGACTGAAGTCCTTCACTACTTTCACTTACCTAACATGTAGGCAAGGAGGTCCTTCAGTTCGTCCGGGTTAAGGCGGTTGATGAGGGCGGCCGGCATCGGGGAAACCGGCGAGGGCTTGATGCCTTTGATCTCGTTGCGCTCGACCTCGATCGTCTGGCTGCGATCGAACGGATTGGTGGCAACGATCCATTTTTCATCCTTCTCTTCGATGATTTTGCCACTGATGTCAGTGCCGTCCTTCCGGCTGATCAGGTCAAAAGCATACTGGTTGGAAATCACCTTGCTCGGATCGAGAATGGCCTCCGCGATGTCGTAGACCTTGAATCGCCCGCCAACGGTCGTTAGATCCGGGCCGACCGCGCCACCCTCACTGCCGAAGCGGTGGCAGGCAGCGCAGAGCGAAGCCTGGAACATGCGTTTGCCGTTCTCCTTGTCGCGGCCTTCCAGCCCGGAATCCGCCAGTTTCACCACGTCTTCGATGGTCCAAACGCGGCCAGGGCCTTTGATTTCAGGTAGATTCGTTAGAAGGTTTTCTGATGCTGATTTCGCCCGACCGGCGAGTTGTTCCTGTTCTTCCGGCGTGCAGTTCGCGAGTGTCTGCTTGCGCAGATCTACGACGAACCCGGCATAACTGTTACCCCCTTTTTTCTCCAACAGCTTGTCGAACCATACGAAAAAACGTCCACGCTCGTCCACGGTCCACGGCCCTTTGACCACGCGCAGGCAGTAGATGTAATGGATGACCTGCGCCGGCGGAAGGTGTGCGATCATTTCCTGGACAACCTTGCCGTAATGCGTGTTGCGCTTCGCCAGTTCCAGCCAATCAGGAGCCGGTGTGGGCCCAGCGGAATCCATCAGGGCGAGGGTGCGGGAAACGATTTGCGGAGCCTGTAGATACGAAAGCATGCGGCAGAGTTCGCGATTCATCGTGTCATCCTGCGCCGGGAAAGATGCGTCGATTTTTGCCAGAACTTTCGCCCGTTCCGCATCCTCCGGCGGTCCGAATCGGGCGAAGACCAGACCGGCGGCCCGCAGCCAGCTGAGTTTCTGTTGGGGATCGAGGCCTTCCCAATCGATGCGGTCCAGCGCTTCGAGAATCAACGCGCGGTCCTCCTTCACTCCGACCCGCACCAGACCGATGGAAGCCCCGATGACCTCCCATGGTTTCCCCGCGGTGTTTTTGAGAATCTGTTGGAAAGCACCCGCACCCTGTTGCTCGAGGGCGACGCGGGATTGATAGCGTTTGACCCGTTCGTCATTGCCCAGCGAGCCGACAGCGGACTGCGCGTCCATCAGAACGAGCTCTTTGGATTGGTAATTGACGGGTGAAGTCGATTCGCCGCCGGTGTAGCTCACCCGCCAGAGTGCGGAGCCGACACGCCGCCCACCCGTTAGAAGATACATCGCCCCGTCGTTGCCGATCACCGCATCGGAGAATGGCAGGCTGGTGCCGGAAATGAATTCCTCACGCTCGGCGTCGTATCCGGAACCGTTTGGAGTTAGATGAACTGCATAAACCGTGGCGAAAGTCCAATCGAGGCCGAAGATCGCGCGCTGGTATTTCTCCGGAAACTTCGCGCCTTTTCCGGAAACCATGCCGGTGGGTGAGCCAGGGCCGATCTCCAACTGCGCGCCCATGCCGTCCTCATAATACGGAGGCCACGGTCCGCTGCCATTCCTCCAGCCGAATTCCGATCCCGGTGTTACATGGCAGAAACGGGTGGGCCGGTACCACGGCATGCCCATGTCCCACTCCATGTCAGAGTCATAGCCGAATAAATCGCCCTGCTGATTGAAGCAGACGTCGTAGTTGTTGCGGAACCCGATCGAGAAGATCTCCCAGTTTTTTCCATCTGGAGTGAAACGGGCGACCCATCCGCCGGGAGCCATCCGGTCGTGCGCGTGGCCGTTGGCATCGGGCCGGCGAGGAAGGAGTTGGTCCTCCGCCCACGACCTCGCAGTTAGAGATTTCTCCATCTCCGGCATGTCGGTGTAATTTCCCGCAGTGATGTAGATGAACTTTCCGTCGGGGGAAGCCACCAGCGCGTGGGGACCATGTTCGCCGCGGCCCTTGAACGCCTTGACGAGCTCAGGTTTGTCAGGCGCGCCGTCTCCATTGGTATCGGTGACGCGCCAAACGCCGCTTTGGTCGGAGCCTTCGTTGACGGTCACCCAGAGCACGCCTTCGTTCCATAACAGCCCGTGCGCTCCGCTGAGTGGGATATCCAGCGTCTCCACCGAGGAGAGACCTTCTGGAGCTTGCGCTGGGGTGACCTGATAGAGTTTGCCGTATTGATCCGCACAAATGAGGCGGCCTTTGCCATCCACCGTCATCGCCACCCATGACCCCTGCTCCGCGGGGATCCGATAGATTTGTTCCAGCTTGAATCCGGCCGGGAGGCGGCAGGTGTCGCTTTTATCGACAGCACCCGTGGGGCCGGCTGTCTCGGGGCTCATGACGTCACCCCATGGGGCATCACCCAGCTTCGCGATCACCACCGCCTTCGCCCAGGAGGCGGAGGAGAAGTCGGGATTCTGCCAGCCTTCCGGCGCTTCGTTTCCGCATTGCCAGTTTCCATCAGAAACGACGTGCAGTTGTTTCCCGTCCTTCAAGGTGGCACGAAACCTCAGTGCCATGCCCGCTGCGCCTCCTTCGTTGCGGCCTTCCACGGCGATCACGTTGCGGCCGCCGGGCTTCAGCTTGCCGAGCACATCGTAACTGCGCGGGCTCTGCCATTCGTTGCCCATGCCCATGTCATGCCCGTTCACGAAAAGACGCTGCCAGTTGTCGCAAACCACGGTGATCACTCCGCTTGCCAGGTCCGGCGGCAATTGAAACTCACGCCGGAAAAAGACTTTCTCGGTCTCACCGGCCGTCGCGCTTTTCCAGATCCATGCGGTGGACGGCTGCTGGATCACCGGTTCCTCCGCAACCGCGGGCATGAGGCTGCAGATCAGGGAAAACAAAGGGATGAAACGGTACATGCGGGGCTTCGATACGCCCCCCTGCTCGCCCGATTTTCAAAAACAATCCACCCCATTTGCTCGATCATCCTTCGGCAAGCAGCTTGCGGAAATAATCGATCGTTGAGTCCAGCCCCTTGTCCAGCGAGATGGCGGGCTCCCAGCCGAGTTCCTTCTGCGCCAGAGTGATGTCGGGGCGGCGCTGTTTCGGGTCATCGCCTGGAAGCGGGAGATGCGTGATTTTTGACGGTCCCCCGACTTTTTTCAGAACAAGTTCGGCAAGCTGGAGCATGGTGAACTCTCCAGGATTCCCGATGTTGACCGGACCTGTTAGCGAAAGGTGGTTCATCAGGCGGATGAAGCCGTCGATGAGGTCGTCCACATAACAGAACGAACGCGTCTGCGTGCCGTCGCCATAGATCGTGAGATCCTTCCCTTGCAGCGCCTGGACGATGAAGTTGGAAACCACGCGGCCGTCATCGGGCAACATGCGCGGTCCGTAGGTGTTGAAAATCCGCACCACGCGGATGTCCACTTTGTTCTGGCGATGATAGTCGAAAAACAAGGTTTCCGCGCAGCGTTTCCCCTCGTCATAACATGAGCGGATGCCGATGGGATTCACGCTGCCCCAATAGGATTCCGGCTGCGGATGAACGTCGGGATCGCCGTAAACTTCGGATGTCGAGGCTTGGAAAACGCGCGCGCCGAGCCGTTTCGCCAGCCCGAGGCAATGAATCGCACCCATCACCGAGGTCTTGGTAGTCTTGATCGGGTTGTGCTGGTAATGCGGCGGCGAGGCGGGGCAGGCGAGGTTGTAAATCTGGTCTACCTCGTATTTGAAAGGCTCGGTCACATCGTGGCGGACGAGCTCGAAATAGGGATTCTCCAGCAGATGCGCGATGTTCCGCTTCCGTCCGGTGTAGAAGTTATCGAGGCAAATCACCTCGTTTCCCTCCCGCAGGAGCCGCTCGCAAAGGTGGGAGCCTAGAAAGCCCGCTCCGCCGGTAATCAAGATGCGCATGCCGGGAAACCCAGCAGCATCCACGCCTCAAATCAAGGTTTCATCAGTGAAAATTGAGACGGTCGCGGTTTGTTCAAAAAAGTTTGAACAAACCGGGCGTTTCCCTACACTGCGGCGCATGCCCCATCTTCTAGACGGAGATCAACATGAACTCGACCCGCTGGAGCGCCAGGTCGTGGCGGTCTTCGTGGATGGTGTGCGCGTTTTGGGCCTGCCCCGATCGATAGGAGAAATTTACGGATTGCTTTTCATTTCGCAGTCGCCGCTTTCGTTGGATGACCTGGTGCTGCGGCTTCAGATCAGCAAGGGCTCCGCCAGCCAGGGCTTGCGTGCGCTGAAAAGCCTGGGTGCGGTGCGCGAGGCAGAGGTGGGAGCTGAGCGACGGACGTATTACGAACCAGCCATCGAACTGAAGCGTCTCGTCGGTGGCTTCATTCGTGAACAGGTCCGACCGCATCTGGAGAGCGGCAAAACGAAGATCAGCCGGCTGGCCGAAACCGCGCAGGAGATCGATGACCAGGAGCGCAGGGAATTTCTCGGCGAGCGCATCGAGCGGCTCGAAACGTGGATGCGCAGCAGCGGCAAGGTGCTTCCCATCCTTCAAAAAATCCTCGGACAATGACGAAAAAAGATCCAGGCCTTCGCGAATGGTTCTGCGTCCGCTGCCAGACGAAGCGCGAGCACATTGCCGCCGAGCACCTGCGGGCCATCGAGGGGGTCGATGTTTTTTGCCCGCGCCTGCGCTATCGGAAGGCCACCCGGCGCGGGAAAATCTGGTGGGTGGAGCCGCTTTTTCCGGGCTACGTGCTGGCGAAGTTCAGCATCGCCGAAATGGAACGCGCCGTCACCTTCTGCCAGGGAGTCCGCGGACTCGTGCGCTTCGGCTCCGGCATTCCGTCAGTTCCTGATTCGTTCGTTGAAACGCTCATGCACGAAGTGCGCGCGCGGCAAGGTCCGTCAGAAGAAGTTTTCACAGTCAGCCCCACCATCGAACTAGGCGACGAAGTGGAAATCGCCCACGGCCCGCTGCAAGGCATGCGCGGCACCGTCGTCGCAGTTCCTTCCGCCTCCGAGCGGGTGAAAATCCTTCTCGAGTTCCTCGGTCAGCCCCAGGCGGTGGACATGGACTTGTTTTCCATCCTCCTTCCACGGCGTCCCACTCCCTGAATGTCAACCGTTAGCTACGCGATCACGTGACCCGTTTCTGATTGATCTATCAAGGCCATTGGTCGTCTATGGCGCGGGCAAATCCCCAAAAATGACGACCTCTCACACCAACATGTTTCCCAAGCATCGGTTTCCTTCCCTCGCGGCGGGAGCGACCACGGGCGGCAGCGTGCCGGCAAAGCCACTTTCCCCCCAAGATTTTTGGAACCCGACGCCTCCACCGACTTCCTGATCATTGGCGCCGGATTTTCCGGCCTGGTCATCGCCGAGCGTCTGTCCGCAGCCGGATGGAAATGCGTCGTCGTTGATCGCCGCAGCCATTTAGGAGGAAATGCCTACGATGCGATCGATTCGGCCGGAGTGCGTGTGCATCAATATGGCCCCCATTATTTCCGGACAAACTCGCCGCGCATCGTCGATTATCTATCCAATTTCACCGAATGGCATGCGGTCGATTACACGATCAAAAGCCACGCCCGCGGGCGCTACTGGAGTTTCCCGATCAACCTCAACACCTTCGAGGAACTGATTGGCAAGGACGCGACCACAGAAGATTTCGAACGCTGGATGGAGCAAAACCGGATCCCGATCGAGGACCCGCAAAACTCCGAGGAAGTCATCATCTCGCAGGTCGGCCGCGAGCTCTACGAGCTGTTTTTCGAAGGCTACACGCTCAAGCAATGGAAAGCGCACCCGCGCGAGCTCGACGCCTCGGTCTGCGGCCGCATCCCGATCCGAACAAACCGCGACAACCGCTATCTATCGGAAAATTTCCAGGCACTCCCGAAACACGGCTACACCGGAATGTTCGAAAACATGCTCAACGCCTCGCCCGGCGTGGAGCTGCATCTCGGCGTCGATTTCAAGGAAGCCCGCACGCGGTGGAAGCACCAGCACCTCATCTTCACCGGCGCGGTGGACGAATTCTATGACCGCCGCTTCGGTCCCCTGCCCTACCGTTCGCTGCGTTTCGAGAACGAGTCGTTTTCTGCCGACCAACTGCATGACCGTGAGGCGATCTCCGGCAAGTCCGGCCTCTGGCAGCCCGCCATGCAGGTGAATTATCCGGGTGCCGACGTGCCATTCACCCGCATCGTCGAAATCAAACACGCCACCGGCCAGGACATCGCCGCCACCACGATCGTCCGCGAATTCCCCAAGGACTGGACGCCGGATGAGGAGCCGTTCTACCCGGTCCCTGCGCCACACGCCCGCTCCGCCTATCAGCAGTATGCGGGTCTAGCAGCCACGGAGAAGAACACCAGTTTTATCGGCCGCCTCGCCACCTACCGCTACTACAACATGGACCAGGTGACAGGCATGGCCCTCGCCGAGGCGGACAGACTCATCACTCAATACGGATCGAACTCATGAAAAAACTATTCATCGCAGGCCACCGCGGCATGGTCGGATCGGCACTCGTGCGCGAGGCGGCGAAACTCGGCGGCTATCAGGTCGTCACCGCCACCCGCGACCAGCTTGATCTCCTGAGCCAGGAAGCCGTCTTCGATTTCCTCGCCGCGGAGAAACTGGACATCGTCATCATCGCCGCGGCGAAGGTCGGCGGCATTCATGCGAATTCGACCTATCCGGCGGACTTCATCTACGAAAACCTGATCATCGCCGCAAACCTCGTGGAAGGCAGCCGCCGGGCGGACGTGCCGCGGGTGCTGTTCCTCGGCTCGTCCTGCATCTATCCGAAAATGGCGTTGCAGCCGATGCCTGAAGACTGCCTGCTCACCAGTCCACTGGAATGCACCAACGAGGCCTACGCCATTGCGAAAATCGCGGGCCTGAAACTCTGCCAGCACTACCGCGCGCAGCACGGCATCACTTATCACAGCGCGATGCCGACCAATCTCTACGGCCCCGGCGACAACTATCACCCGGAGAACTCCCACGTCATTCCCGCGCTCATCCGGCGTTTCCACGAAGCCAAGGAAAACGGCGCGGCCACCGTGACCATCTGGGGAACCGGCACGCCCTGCCGCGAGTTCCTGCATGTGGACGATCTCGCATCCGCCTGTTTCCACCTGCTCTCGCTCGATTCGCCGCCGGACTGGGTAAACGTCGGCGTCGGCGAGGACGTGACCATTCTCCAGCTCGCCTCGCTCGTCGCCGAAACCGTCGGCTTCAAGGGAGAAATTCTAACCGACCCAACCAAGCCGGACGGCACGCCGCGCAAGCTGTTGGATATCTCGCTCATCAAATCTACCGGCTGGTCACCGGTTGTTAGTTTCCGCGACGGCCTCGCCGCAGCCTATCAGGATTTCCTCACCACCCTGTCCACCGGCGCGGCCCGGCTTTGAATTCTCAAGATAACCAACGACATCCTCCTCACGAAACCATGAAACGCGCCCTCATCACCGGCATCACCGGACAAGACGGTTCCTACCTCGCCGAGTTCCTGCTCGAAAAAGGTTACGAAGTCCACGGCATCAAGCGCCGTGCCTCGTTGTTCAACACCCAGCGTGTTGATCACATTTATGAAGATCCGCACGTCGCGAACTCGCGTTTCCGCCTGCACTACGGCGATCTAACTGACTCATCCAACCTGACGCGCATCCTCAGCGAAGTGAAGCCGGACGAGGTTTACAATCTGGGCGCGCAGTCACACGTCGCCGTTTCCTTCGAAGCGCCCGAATACACCGCCGATGTCGATGCGATCGGCACGTTGCGTCTGCTCGAAGCCATCCGTTTCCTCGGCATGGAGAAAACCTGTCGTTTCTATCAGGCATCCACCTCCGAGCTCTACGGGCTCGTTCAGGAAATCCCGCAGAAGGAAACCACGCCGTTCCACCCTCGCTCACCCTACGCCGTGGCGAAGATGTATGCCTACTGGATCACGGTGAACTACCGCGAGGCCTACGGCATGTATGCCTGCAACGGCATCCTGTTCAACCACGAGTCACCGCGCCGCGGCGAGACCTTCGTGACCCGCAAGATCACCCGCGCCATCGCCAACATCGCGCAGGGCCTGGAGTCGTGCCTGTTCCTCGGCAACATCGACTCACTGCGCGACTGGGGCCATGCAAAGGACTACGTCCGCATGCAGTGGATGATGCTCCAACAGGAAACCGCGGATGATTTTGTCATTGCCACCGGCAAGCAGATTTCAGTGCGCGAATTCGTCAGGCTCTCCGCGAAGGAAGCCGGCATCGAACTCGACTTCTCGGGTGAGGGCGTGGATGAAATTGCCACCGTCACCGCGGTGGATAACGCGATCGCACCTGCGGTTTCCGTCGGCGATGTGATCGTGAAGGTCGATCCCCGTTATTTCCGCCCCGCGGAAGTGGAAACCTTGTTAGGCGATCCGACGAAGGCCAAGGAAAAGCTCGGCTGGGTGCCGGAAATCACCGTGGAACAAATGTGCGCCGAGATGGTCGCGCACGATCTCGATGTCGCCCGCCGCCACGCGATCCTCGAGTCACACGGCCACCATGTCTCGGTTTCCAAGGAGTAATTTGAATTGGACAGAAAACCTGTTCAGGTTACCATACGATCATGACCACCATTTCCTACACCGAAGCACGCGACCGCCTTGCCAGCGTTTGGGATCAAACCGTCTCCACACGTGAGCCAGTGGTGATTGACCGCCGTGGTCATGAATCAGTTGTGTTGGTACCCGCCAGTGAATGGGAAGGGCTTCAGGAAACCGCGCACCTACTCCGCTCACCGGCCAATGCGCGGCGTTTGCTCGCGGCATTGACCCGACTGGAAGAAGGCGAGGGTGAGGAACTCACCGCGGCGGCTTTGGCCGAAAAATCCGGAACCGCATGACGCCAAGTGAACGCATCTTGGTATTTGATCGGGATTTTATCGAGGATTTGGCTCACTGGGTCACCACCGATCGGAAAACTGCCATCCGTATCCTTGAACTCGTGGAAGCCATCCGACGCGATCCTTTCGATGGCATCGGAAAACCCGAACCTCTCCGCCACCTCGGCCCCGGCGTCTGGTCTCGGCGCATCACTCAGGAACATCGCCTGGTCTATCGGGTGAAGGAGGATCGGATCCTCTTCGCCCAAGCACGCTACCATTATTGAATTCCCCCCATGAAAAAAGTCTTCGTTTCCGGGTGCTACGACATCCTCCACGCCGGGCATCTTCAGTTCTTTGAAGAGGCCCGGTCGCTGGGGGACTATCTGATAGTCTCGTTCGCCTCGGCGGAGGTGCTGTGGCATCACAAGCGCCGGAAGCCGTCGATCCCGGATGATCACAAGCGTGCCCTTTTGCAGGGGCTGCGGATGATCGATGAGGTGATCGTGACGCAGGGGCACAAGGAGGGCGTCGATTTCGAAGAGGACTTCCTGCGCATCCGCCCGGACTTCCTGATCGTCACCGAGGACGACAAATACGGCGACATCAAACGCGCCCTTTGCGAGCAGGTCGGCGCACAATACACCGTGCTGCCGAAAACTCCGCCGCGCTTCGAGCCGGTTTCTACCAGTTCCATCGTGCGCTGGGTGCAGGCTCCGACTGAGGCACCCCTGCGCGTCGATTTCGCTGGTGGATGGTTAGACGTCCCGCGCTTCTCGCGGCCGGGCGAGTTCATCGTGAATTGCGCGATTTCCCCGCTCGTTTCGTTGCGCGAGTGGCCGTACGAAAAACAGGCAGGTCTCGGTGGCAGCGGCGCGTGGGCGCTGCTGAACGGACGTGACGGCGTGGACTCCGAAGCCGATCTCGGCGTGGGTTGGCAGGATCCGGCGGTCATCCGCGAGACCGGACTTTGTGTGTGGCGCTCGGGTGAAAAGCCGGTGCTCGATTTCAAACACAACGGCGATTTCCTAACTGGTAGAATGGCGATCTACTGGACGGGAAGCTCACACGACACGCCCGCCGTCGTCGGAAACGCCCGCGACTACGACCGGATCGCACAGAGCGGCCGGATCGCCCGCCAGGGAGTTTTCGATGCCGACATCCAACACCTTGCGGAAGCAGTTGGCCTCTATCATCAAGCCCAACTCGCCGAGGGGATGGACGAGCTGCCGGACCTTGAAGGGTCGATCGCCCGCAAATACTGCGGCGGTGGTCACGGCGGTTACGCGCTCTATCTGTTTGCAGAATCGACGGACCGTGAAAAAGCACTCGCTTCCCATTCCGAACTGAGGGCCATCGAGCCGTTCTGCCGTATCTGATGTTTTGAAAACCGTCTCCGTCATCGGCCTGCCCGTCGCCGCAACCACCTACGCGGGTGCCGTTGGATGGATCCTCGAACACGCTGCAAACCGCGACAAGACCTACGCGGTCGAAGCGGCGAACACCCACGTCGCCGCATTGGCGAGGGCGGATGAAACTTTTGGCGCCGCCATGCGCCGCTTCGACCTGATCTGCCCGGACGGCATGCCGCTGGTGTGGGTGGTAAATTGGCAGCTCCCGACCAACGAAAAACTAACCGACCGCGTTTACGGGCCGACCTTGATGTTGGAAACACTCAGGGCCACCAACGGCAATCCGCAGTTCAGCCATTTTCTGCTAGGCGGAAAGCAGGAGACACTGGACAAGCTCACTTCGGTGTTTGCCCGACAATTTCCCAACGCCCGCATCGCAGGCAGCCATTCACCGCCGTTTGGTAAATGGCCGGATGATGAGTTCGAGAAAATCTGCGGGAAAATCCGCGGGTCCGGCGCGAACCTGATCTGGGTGGGGCTTGGTTGTCCGAAACAGGAGCATTGGATCGCCAGCAACAAGGACCGCCTGCCGCCGGGAGTCTATTTCGGCATCGGTGCCGCATTCGCCTTTCACGCCGGAGAAGTCCGCCAGGCACCGGCCGCCGTCCAGCGCCTCGGCTGTGAGTGGGCCTATCGTCTCGCGATGGAGCCGCGCCGGCTGTTCAAACGCTACTTCACCTATAACTCGCTTTTCCTCTATCATCTCGTCCACGACCGGATGACCCGCTAACCACTCCCCCCCGAACCAACGTTATGCCATATACCATCAAGAACATCTGCTGCCTAGGCGCCGGTTACGTCGGCGGCCCCACCATGGCCATGATCGCCGCGAAGTGCCCGCACATCCAAGTCACCGTCTGCGACTTCAACCAGGCGCGCATCGACGCGTGGAACTCCGACAATCTTCCGGTGTACGAACCGGGCCTGCAGGAAGTCGTCGAATCCGCGCGCGACCGGAACCTGCATTTCACGACCGACATCAAGCCCGCCATCGCCGCGGCGGATCTGATTTTCGTCTGTGTCGGCACGCCCACCAAGTCCTATGGCATCGGTGCCGGCCGTGCGGCGGATCTCCGCTACATCGAGTCCGCCGCGCGGCTCATCGCGGAGGTTTCCACGGGCAACAAGATCATCGTCGAGAAATCCACCATCCCGGTGAAGACCGCCACGGCGATCCAGTCCATTCTAACGGCAAATTCTGTTAGTGAGGCCACGTTCCAGGTTCTTTCGAATCCCGAGTTCCTCGCGGAGGGCACCGCTGTCGCCGACATGGAGAACCCCGACCGCATTTTGATCGGTGGCGAGAGCACGACTGAGGGCCAGGCCGCACTCGAAGCGCTGGTTTCCGTGTATGCGAACTGGGTGCCACGCGAAAGAATCATCACCACCAACCTCTGGTCCTCGGAGTTGTCCAAGCTCGTGGCCAACGCATTCCTCGCCCAGCGGATTTCCTCCATCAACTCGATCTCGGCACTTTGCGAAGCCACCGGTGCCGATGTGGATGAAGTGGCTCGTGCAATCGGCAGCGACTCGCGGATCGGGTCGAAATTCCTCAAATCCTCCGTCGGTTTCGGTGGCTCCTGTTTCCAGAAAGACATCCTCAATCTGGTCTATCTTTGCGAGTCATTCAAACTGCCGGAAGCCGCCGCTTACTGGCGCTCGGTCGTCACGATGAACGACTGGCAGAAATCGCGCTTCGTCGAGAAAATCGTTAGAACGCTTTACAATACAGTCAACGGCAAGCGCATCGCCATCCTCGGCTTTGCGTTCAAAAAGGACACCAACGACACCCGCGAGTCCGCCGCCATCAACATCGTGCGTGATCTCGTCGCCGAAAACGCACACGTCGTCATCTACGATCCACGGGTGGAAACGGAAACCATCCATCGCGACCTGCTAGAAGTAGGAGTGCCGCAGGACATCATCAATTTCAACATCGAGATTGCCGAAGATCCTTACACTGCGGCCAAAGGTGCCCATGCGCTCGCCACGCTGACCGAGTGGGACGAATTCCGTACGCTCGACCTGCCGCGGATTTACGATCTGATGCTCAAGCCGGCGTTCGTTTTCGACGGACGTGCCGTGCTTCCCGCCGCTGAACTGAAAGCCCATGGCTTCGAGGCGTTTGTCATCGGCAAAGGTGATTGATGGGAAAAAGCCGGAGGGTTGGAGAAAACGCGGAGACTTTTGAAGTTTTTCAGTCTTTGCTGTTCCCTGCTCGCCAATCTTTTTTAACATCCCGGTTCTCACCTCATGAACATTCACCCCGAATTCCACCGTTTCCTCCATCGTCAGGACAAAGAGAACCTTCTCGGCCAGCGCGGCATCGTCGTCTGGCTGTGCGGGCTTTCCGGTTCGGGGAAATCCACCATTGCTAACGCGGCGGAGCGTGTCCTCCACCAGCAAGGGCGATTTACCACCATCCTGGATGGTGACAACCTGCGGACCGGGCTGAATTCGAATCTCGGGTTTACCGATCAAGACCGCATGGAAAACATTCGGCGCGTCTCCGAGGTCGCGAAAATTTTCGTTTCCCAAGGCGTGGTCACCTTCGTCTCAGCCATCACGCCGCGCGGTGAACTCCGGGACCTGGCGCGTGGATTGTTGGGCGATGATTTGTTCGAGGTGTATGTGAAGGCAAGTTATGAGGCCTGCGAAAAACGCGATGTGAAAGGGCTCTACGCCAAGGCCGCCCGCGGCGAAATCGCCCATTTCACCGGGAAAGATGGATCGTTTGAACCGCCTCATAATGCGGACCTCGTGCTCGACACCGAGACCACCACCATCGAAGACGCGGCGTTTGAGTTACTTGAAGCCATTCGCACGAAAATCAGCGCGAATCGGCCGCTCTGAATTGGTGGAGAACTGGTTCTGAAATTCGGGCTAGTCCGACGAACAGCCTCCTGTCGTAAATCATTACTAATTCACCCAAGGTAATAATAAAATCTTGACCCGTCTTGGGCCCCAACCTATCCCGCCCCCCCGCGTTTTCCCTTCTCATGCCCAACTATCATCTCAGCCACCTCGATCAACTCGAAGCCGAAGCCATCTTCATTCTTCGCGAAACCGCCGCCCAGTTTGAAAATCCGGCCCTGCTTTTTTCCGGTGGAAAGGACTCGATCGTTATGGCTTGGCTAGCCCGCAAGGCATTCTGGCCGGCGCGCATGCCGTTTCCCCTTGTCCACATCGACACCGGACACAATTTCGAGGAAACGATGACCTACCGCGATGAGTTCGTGGATCTGATCCGCGCCACGCTGGTGGTGGGCTCGGTGCAGGAGTCGATCGATACCGGTCGTGTGGTGGAGGAAAAAGGCCCGAACGCCTCCCGCAACAAACTTCAGACCGTCACGCTGCTCGATACCATCGAGAAATTTCAATATGACGCCTGCCTCGGTGGCGGCCGCCGCGATGAGGAAAAGGCCCGCGCGAAAGAGCGCTTTTTCTCCCACCGCGACGACTTCGGTCAGTGGGATCCAAAAAACCAGCGCCCCGAGCTCTGGAACCTTTTCAACGGCCGCAAGAATCCAGGTGAGCATTTCCGCGTGTTTCCTCTCTCGAACTTCACCGAGATGGACATCTGGATGTACATCAAGCGTGAGAAAATCCCACTGCCTTCCATCTACTTTGCCCATGAGCGCGACGTATTCGAACGCAACGGCTCGCTGCTCGGCGTCACCGAGTTCTTGAAACCGCAGGATCACGAAACCGTCGAGCGCAAGATCATCCGTTTCCGCACCATCGGCGACGCAACCTGCACCGGAGCCGTGGAATCGCATGCTTCGGATCTGGACGAAGTCATCGCCGAAGTCGCCGCCGCCCGCCAGACCGAACGCGGCACCCGCTCCGATGACAAACGCTCGGAAACCGCCATGGAAGACCGCAAGAAGGAGGGTTACTTTTAACGACTGTGGTGGCGGTCTGTGACCATCGCACTTCTTCCGCCCGTTCCAAGCAGCCAACCCCAGAAGCAATGTCCCTTCCCGACCCCAAGCAAACGGAAATATGGAAGGCCATGGACCTCTCGGAAAAATATCAATTGCTCGCTGCCACCATCAAACAGGCGAGGGATTTCAAGCGAACCGGACTCCGCCTTCGATTCCCTCAAGACAGCAGCGAGGAAATCGAGACCAAGCTTGCCCGAATCTGGCTCCATGCAAGACCCTGATTTCATCACTTTGTTTGTGGCTCCGCTTGAGGCTGCCGGGATCACTTACATGATCACCGGTTCCGTCGCGAGTTCCATCTACGGTGAACCGCGGAATACATTGGATATTGATCTCGTTGTTTTGCCGAATGCCAGCCAGGTCCAACAGATTTCAAATCTATACCCGGAGGAAGACTTCTACCTTCCGCCCACCGATGTCATCGCCATTGAGTCGAGGCGCGAGGCAAACGGCCATTTCAACATCATCCACCACGGCACCGGCCTCAAAGCGGATATCTATCTTTCCCGCAACCATCCCTATCTGAGTTGGGCTCTTGAAAATGCCCGGCATACCCGTACCACGACCTGCGATATAAAAATCGCACCTCCGGAATACGTCATCATTCATAAACTCGGCTTCTATCGGGAGTCCAACCACCCGCGCCACCTCCGCGACATCGCCGGCATCATTGAACAACAGAATCTTGATCATGAACTGCTCGAGGACGCTGTTAAAAAGCTCCACCTCGAAGCCGAATGGAAGGCAGCACTTGATCTAGTATCCCGGTGATCCCACTAAACATCTTTCTTTTCTTCCCAGCATTTATCTAACATGGACTTACTTCGCTTCTCCACCGCCGGCTCCGTCGATGACGGCAAATCCACCCTGATCGGCCGCCTTCTCTATGATTCCAAATCCATCTTTGAGGACCAGCTCGAAGCCATGGAGGAATCCTCACGCCGCCGTGGAGATGAAAACGTCAACCTCGCCCTTCTAACCGACGGCCTCAAGGCCGAGCGCGAACAAGGGATCACCATCGACGTCGCTTATCGCTACTTCGCCACCCCGAAGCGGAAATTCATCATCGCCGACACTCCAGGCCACACTCAGTACACCCGCAATATGGTGACCGGCGCCTCGACCGCAAATCTCGCGATCATCTTGATCGACGCCCGCAAGGGAGTCATTGAGCAGACGAAGCGCCACAGCTTCATCGCCAACTTATTGCGCATCCAGCATCTTGTTGTCGCCGTGAACAAAATGGACCTCGTTGACTACTCCGAGGAGGTTTACAGCAAGATCATTCAGGACTACCGAGACTTCGCCTCGCGCCTCGATAACATCGTCGAAATCACCGACATCCCGATCTCCGCGCTCAACGGCGACAACGTAGTGGACAAGTCCGAGCACATGCCTTGGTACCAGGGCCCGACCTTTCTCTATCACTTGGAAAACGTTTACGTCGGTGGCGAGGAAAACCACGTCGATGCCCGTTTCCCAGTGCAATGGGTGATCCGCCCGATGAGCGACGAGTGGCACGATTTCCGTGGCTACGCCGGCCGTGTCGCCGGTGGTGTTTTCAAACCTGGTGATGATGTGACCGTGCTTCCATCCGGTTTCACCACCAAGGTCAAAGCCATCCACAGCCCTGATGGTGATCTTGAAGAGGCCTTCGCTCCGCAATCGGTCTGCATCACGCTCACCGAAGAGATCGACATTTCCCGTGGCGACACGTTGGTGAAATCCAACAACCCGCCACGCGTGGAGCAGGACATCGAGGCGATGATCTGCTGGTTTTCTAACAAACCAATGCCGCCCAAGGCCAAGTTGGTCATCCGTCACACGACGCAGGAGACCAAGGCAATCATTCAGGAGGTGAAGTATCACGTGGACATCAACACGCTTCACAAGATTGAAGGCGTCACGGGTTTCAATATGAACGACATCGGCCGCATTTCGCTGCGCACCGCCGTCCCGCTCATCCACGACTCCTACCGCCGCAACCGCATCACCGGCTCATTCATCCTGATCGACCCCGGCACGAACGAAACCGTCGCCGCCGGGATGATCATCTGAAGTGTCGGCGGTCACCGGTCGCCGCGAGTCTCTTCAAATTCCAACAGAACCATGGAAGTCCGCAGTGTCGAAGAAGTCGTTAGAGCACTCAACGATGCAGGCGTCCGCTACATCATCGTGGGCGGCGTCGCGGTCAACGCCCACGGTTTTGTTAGGATGACCCGGGACCTCGATCTCGTGATCCAGCTCGACCGACAGAACATCATCGATGGCCTCAATTCGCTTCTGGGCATCGGCTATCAGATGGCGATTCCGGCGAGTGTCGGGGATTTTGCGAATCCGGAAACCCGCGATGAATGGAAGAACGAAAGAAACATGATCGTTCTGAAGCTCTGGAGTGACATCCACCGCCGGACTCCGATCGACGTTTTCATTTATGAGCCATTTGACTATGCGGCCGAGGTCAATCGCCTGAGCTGGATGGAACTCTCTCCCGATCTTTCCGCTCCGATTGTTTCGTTGGAAACCCTGCTTCAAATGAAGCGCGAGGCGGACCGCCCCCAGGACCACATCGACATTGAGGAACTGTCACGAGGCCGATGAGCACCAAACTCCCATTCGTTCCCGATTGGAAATGGGGAACTGCGGAAGGCAGCCGCGAGCTCGACCGGCTGTTGGATCGGCTGCTCACATTCAGGGAAAAACTCGAATGGCTCGAAGAAGCGGAAAACCTCACCATCGCCCTGCGGGCAGGCCGTGAGAAAGCCCTCAACCGCGAAAGCGAAACATGATCCCAAAGAAGAAAATGAACCACCATTGGAGCCTGAGTGGTTGTGGCGTTTCGCCGCAATGTCACTTTAATACTTTTTCAAACGCAGATGAAACAAAGATGAACGCTGATATGAAACACACATGAAGACTGCTTTATCATCCTATTTATCTGCGTTGATCCTGCCCATCTGCGGGTGATTTCTTTTAATTCATTTGGGCGTCTCGCCGTAAGCGAAGTCTGAAGCACCGTGCGGATGGGTTTGCTGCGGCGGTAGCATAGCAGTCATAGTTCCCGGTTCTCTCTGAGCTATGCAATCAGGCTGCGGCGCGACTGGCTTTGCCGCTGCGGGCTTTGAGCCAGGTGCC
>JANODE010000063.1:0-74408 GCA_031412525.1 Akkermansiaceae bacterium
GATCATAGAGCGCCGCCGCCATGAAATCCGGGAATCGCAGCGGACCGTGATTTGCGATTTTTTCCTCAATCCGGCCCCGTAACGAAGCAGTTGCGGGCGAGCCTTCGATGGGATAGTCATTGCGACGCTTTACCGCTCTCACAGGTGGTGATGAATCCGGATCAGGCATGGCAACCATTCAAAAAACGAATCGCAAGAAGAGCAGCAAACCCCGGTTCTACAAGCGCAAAGGCGTCTGGGCGAGCTTCCTGTTATTGTGCGTGGTGGCCGCCGGGTCCGGTTGGATTTTCGTGGAGGCCTACACCCGCCCGTATCGCGAACGCGCGGCGACCTATGACCTGAATCACATCAACGACCTGGAAAGCCCGAGCATCATCCTGGATCGCAACGGCAAGGAAATCGGCCGTATTTTCGTGCAGAACCGCAGCATCATTCCGATCAGCGAGGTGCCCGAAATTTTCATCAACACCCTCATCGCCGGCGAGGATTCGCGGTTCCGGACGCACGGCGGCGTGGACTACATCGGCATCGTCCGGGCGATCATCCTGAACGCGAAAGGCGGCAATCAGGGTGCCAGCACGATCACCCAGCAACTCGCGCGGAACGCCTACAACCTCAAGGAGGAAGCGGTGCGGAGGGAGGAATCCGCGATCCAGCGGAAACTCGTCGAAGCCTTCCTCGCGATGCGCATCGAGAAGCGCTATCAGAAACGCGAGATCCTCGATTTCTATCTGAACCGGATTTATTTCGGCAGCGGTTTCTACGGCATTCGTTCGGCTTCGCTCGGTTACTTCGGCAAGCAACCCAAGGACATGACGGCCGAGGAGTGCGCGTCGATCGTGACGTTGATCAAAAATCCGAACTACCGCTCGCCGCTCAACAATCCATCCGTCAATCGCGACGGCCGGAACTACGTCCTCTCCCGGATGAAAGAAGAGGGATTCCTAAGCTCCTCCGAAACCGCACGCCTGAAAGCCCTGCCACTGAGGCTCGATCCAAAACCGCTCCAGCGCGGCACGACGCACCTTTACGAACGCGTCGCCGATGCCGTGGGCAGCGCGCTGGGTGAAGACGCACTGGCTTCCGGCGGATTCAAGATCCACACCACGATCCTGGCGGAAGCCCAGGCGGCGGCGCAGAAGAAGCTGTTGGATATCCTGAAACAGGCGGAATCCAGCCCGGGCTACACACGGCCGAAGTACGAGGATTACCGTAAAAGCAGCGGAAAACCGGCGGAATATCTTCAAGGGGCCGTGCTGATGATCGATAACGACACCGGCGATGTGCTGGCCCACGTCGGCGGCCGCGACTACGCGCAGGTGCCGTATGATTTCATCGAGCTCGGCAAGCGCCCGCTCGGCACGGCATATTTTCCCTTCATCTATGCTTCCGGACTGGGCAACGGGCTCACTCCGGCATCCCTTGTCGAGGACGAGCCGATGGACAACCGCGCGGTGATGGTCGGCGGGCGCGAGGGCATTCTCGGCGAATGGGGCATGGAAATTTCCTCACCCACCTACAAAGGAAAAATCCCGGTGCGCGAGGCATTGGAGCATTCGAAAATCGCCGCTACCGTTCGTTTTGCCGGCCAGACCGGATTCCAGCGCGTAGTGGATACCAGCGTTGCCTTCGGGCTGCCGATGCAGAAAGCGGAATTGCTGCCGCGACTGGCGGTGGGCTTCGAGGAGGTCTCGATGAAGCAGGCCGTGAAAGCGATGTCCACGTTTCCGGCGTTGGGGAAATCTGGTCCTGACCGGTTTTTCTACCTGGACCGGGTGGAAAATTCGGAAGGCCGCGTGGTTTACCGCCGCCAACGGCAGCCGTTTACCCGCGTGCAGGTCATCGACGAGGCGACCGCCTGGCAGGTTCACAGCATGATGGCCGGTTCGCTCTATCGCGGCAGTTCGAAGGGCGCGCTCGACAACCTGATGGAAAAACCCTTCTACGGTGCCGGCAAGGGCGGCTCCACCCATGATTTTTCGGACACCTGGTTCCTCGGATACAATCGCCGGGTCACCTGCGGGGTTTGGACCGGATTCCTACAAGGAAATGGCGAGTCGATCTATCCGGGTGCCTTCAGTCGCGATCTGGCGATGCCGGTCTGGCAGGCGACGATGAACGCCGCCGCCCCATCGTTCGGGCGGGACAAGCTGCTCGCACCGCCGAGCGTGGCGGAAGTCCCGGTCTGTTCGGTCTCCGGCCAGCGCGCCACCCAGTTCTGTCAGGCGCATTCCGAGGACATCACCTCCGGTGTCGTCCGCTCGTTTTCCACAGCAGTGAACGAGTATTTCCGCAAGGGCACGGAAAATTTGCCATTCTGCACCATCCACTCCGGCGCGGTAGGAGATGGCCTGTCTCCGGAAAATGCGATCCTCAATCTCCCGGCCATGGACGCGGTGCCCGTCAGGCCAAAGGAGCCTGTTTTGTTAGGTGACGATCCCTATCACACCGAAGTTCCGAGTTTTGCCGCCACTTCATCGGAGCCCGGCATCGTCCGTCGGCGCACCAACGTGCTCGACAGCCTCGACCTCGGCAGCGTCGAGGAAGGCATCCCCCTCCGTCGACCGAAGCGGTTGCACATCGAGGATGAGTGAGGTGACTCGGGTTTTAGTGGCTGCTATTCGGTGATTCCAGAAGCCAGAAGCCAGAAATCAGAGTCGGGACCGGACGGCCGGTTGAGAGGCGTGGATTTTCTCTGGAACCGGGTGATTTCTCACTTCGCGGCGTCTGCCGGATAGCGGAAATGGCGCTCGATGTTGAAGTCGAAAAGGATGTTTTCCCATTTCACTCCGGCACCCATGTTGTCAACGATCCATGGCTCATGTGCGCGGTCGCCGGGACCGGGGACGATGATGCCGATATGCTTTTCGGCATTGGCGAGCGACCAGACGACAATGTCACCGGGGCGGTATTCCATCGGATTGCGCGACGGAGTGATGGTTTGGCCGTTGCGTTCGAAAAAGCGCTGCAGGTTAGCGACGCGGCGGTGGTCGATATTCGTGTCCGGCCCGGAGGCTCCCCAAAGCTGCGGATAGAGGCGGAAATGCTCGGCCATGTCCTCGTGCACCTTGACCTGAAGGTCGATGCCCATCTTGCGATAGCAGCGGATGATCACATCGGCAGCGACGCCTTTGTTCGGCGGGATGTCGCCGTTCGGGTAGGCGATTTTATAGTAGGACAAATCGTTCACCACGGTATCGCTGGAGTGAAACAGGGCGATGGCGGCGAGTTTGCTGCCGAAATCCTGTGAATTTTCGAGCGAGGAAATCAGCAGAGCCGCCTGCTCCGTCGAAGCGCCGACCTGCGTGGCCTTGAGGAAGGGAACGAGCGGCTTTCCAAACCAGAAACCCATGCCCACGGCGATCGCTACGATCACCCAACCACCAAAAAAATGGGGTCGCTTCGCCTTTTGAGGGCGCGGGCCAATGTATTCAATGGTGCTGTAAAATCCTGAGCGGGAGCGAGGCATGAAGTTAGGTCCTGCGCGATGAGTTACCAGTTTCCACGCCAACTGGCGATGAATTTTCAGGATTTTTTTCGCAAATGCTTAAATTCCGCAAACGATCTCCATCCTCGACAGTGGATGATCAGGACAGAAAGAATCCTGCCATGACGATTTTCACAAGCGCGGTTCCCTTGCAATGGGGCGAACTGGATGTGCCGCTGTTTGGGTTGGGAAACGACTGGTCGGGCGCTGAATGTCAACCACCTGCGGGATTTTGCCTGGTGATGGATGACGCGCGTTTGTGGTTTCTTGCCAATCACCGGAAGTCCGCAGAACTCCACCCGAAATCCCGCCCCGGAGCATTCCAAGCCGAACTCTGGCGCTACGATGTGGCGGAACTGTTCATCGCGGATCCAACAAGCGGGCGCTATCTCGAATTCAACCTTGCCCCGAACGGCGCTTGGTGGACCTGCGAATTCACCGCGCCCCGCGTTCGGGCGGACGAGGTGGATATCGCCATGCCGGACATCGCGACTTTTGCCGACCTGGCCCCCGACGGATCGTGGCTCGCGGCCATGGCGATTCCGCTCGATCTGCTCCGGGCGCGGGTGGATTTCGGCCCTGAAACAACGGCAAACGTGGCGATGATTCTGGGACCGCCCGCGCAGAAATTTCTCACAGCGACCCAGCTCGGCGGCAGCGAACCGGATTTCCACCAACCGCAGGGATTCGGCAAGGTCAGTTTCGTCCCGGTTCCGCAGTGAGTGCTGATTTTTGTTCAGATCGCATCGCGGCTTGGCCGGAAGGATTGCGTGTGCTACATGATGCCGAGTGACGCAACGCTTTCAGATCGAGGACTTGATCGCGCAGGATGCGTCCGGCGTGGTGTTCCGGGCTGTGGACGTGCAGACGGACACGGTGGTGGCCGTGCGCCGGTTTTTCCCGTTTGGCGCAGATGGCGGCGGATTGAATGAAGAGCAGCAAGCCGCCTACAACATCGCGGTCGGCCGTTTGTCCGGGCTGAATCATCCGAGCATGCGCTCTGTCATCGCCGGCGGTTGCGATCCGATCGATGGCATGCCGTTCATTGCGACTGAATGGATCCTCGGAAAACCGCTACGCTCCTACCTCGAAAACCAACCGCTCAAGCCTGCGGAAGCGATCAACGTGATCACCCGTGCCCTCGAGGTTTCCGAACTGCTCTCACACGTCCTTGCAGAAGAAGGAATTTGGGTGGAAACGCACGTGCAAACCATCGTCGTCGGGGATGAAGGGAGCGGGCGCGGCGTGACCTTTTGGATTTCCCCGCTGAAATGGCTGAGCGGCAAGGACGAGCACAGCAGCCTCGACGCCATCGTCACCCTCACCGAAGAACTGATGGGCTGGAAAGGCCAGACCGTGACAGACAACGCAGGGCGCGGACTCGGCGGGTGGCTGAAATGGCTTCGGCGGGCAGCGAATACCACCACCCTTGGCGAAGCACGCGAAATGCTCGCTGCGTCGACCGGCATGGAACCACCCACTCCCAGCAAGCAGCTCGTCCGCCAGGCGGCCGCCCGTCCGTCCATCCCGCTCAAGTTGACCAAGGTGCGGAAAAAAAAGTCGGTCAACGGCATGCTCGTGACCATCTTGCTGCTGTTTCTAACCGCGGGTGGCCTGGTGGGATGGGCGATCTATCGGAAGGATCCGAACGAACCCAAATCCGGCGGCGGACTGGCCGAGCTCGCCGCACAAATCGCCCGCGAGGATGCCGAAAAACTAGCCGAGAGTGCTAAGCCCACCGCCGCAGCAACACCAGAGCTGAGCCCCGAACTTCGCGAAGTGGCCGCCGCAATGGAAGCAAGCGAAAGGGCTGCTGAGCCGGAAAAGCAACCGGCAGCTCCGGCACCCGAGACGGCCAAAGCGGGAGGCGTGTTCCAGCCCCGCGATCCGCAGATCTTCCAACAGGAAGGACAAAACGTCGTGGTCGAGGGCGTGATCGCCAAGCTGGATTCTTCAAAAAGCGGAAAAACCCTCTACCTGTTATTTTCTGATAGCCCGAACAGCGAGGAAGCCCGCGGTGCGATTCTGCTCAGCAAGGCTGCCGCGGATTTGAACGAGGCTTTCCTCACGACCCTCGTCGGGAAAAAAGTCCGCATCTCCGGCAGGCTGGAGCTTCAGACCGTTTTCAGCAACCGCCGGCCGGAAGTCACCCTCTCTAACCGCGCGGCCATCGAGGTGGTTCCATGAACGGTCCGGTGCAGGATGATGTGCCGACCTTCGCCGTCGTCGGCCGGGTGAACATGGGGAAATCCGCGGTGATCGCGACCCTGCTGGAAATCGATGACAACGAGGTCGTGCGCGTCAGCCCGACGCCGGGTGAGACGACGCGTTGCCAGACGCACCGCATCGTTTTCAGTGACCGCGAGTGCCTGCGTTTCATCGATACGCCGGGATTTTCACGACCGGTCGAGGCGATGCGTGCGATCCAGCGCATCCATGGCGACGGCACTCCGGGCCTGGAGGCATTGAAAAAATTCGTGGCGGAGGCCGGTGAGGAATTTGGCGATGAGAAGCGATTGTTAGATCCGCTGATCCAGGGCGCGGGTGTGCTTTACGTGGTCGATCCGGCGAAGCCGCTGCGCGATGATTTTCTAGCAGAAATGGAGATCCTGCGGTGGACCGGCCGGCCGCGGCTGGCGTTGTTGAACCGCCGCGAGAACACCACTGGCGCTGAGGAGGAAACGTGGAAAACCCGGCTCGGTGGCGCTTTCAATCTGGTCCGCACCTTTGACGCCCATCACGCCCGCTACAACGAGCGGCTGCGGCTTTTGAAAGCGCTGTTGGAGATCGAGGAAACCCACCGCGCGCGGCTGGAGGAAACGATCCGACTGGTGGAAAACGAATGGCAGGGACGGCGCGAAGAAGCGGTCGAAGTGATCATTGGATTTCTCGAAGACGCCCTCAGCATGAAGGTGAGCGCGACTCTGGAGGAGCGGGATTTGTTAGTCCCCTCACGCCGTGAGAAAAAGTCCGAAGAACTCTCAAAACGTTATTTCCAGAAACTGGCCGACGCCGAGCGGGCCTGTTTCAGCGGATTGTTGAAGATCCACCGCCACCACCTGCTCAAGGCGGACAGCCAGCCTGACGCGTTCCGCGGGATCGATTTGGAAAGCCAGGAGACGTGGAGCAAATTCGGCCTCAGCCGGACACAGCTCGTCGCGGTGTCCGCAGCGCTCGGTGCTTCGGCGGGCATGGTGGTGGACGCGGGCACGGCCTTTTTTTCACACGGTGCCGGGACCGCGATCGGGGCACTGATCGGCGGCGGCGCGGCTTGGTTCAAAGGCGGCAGCCTGCCCGACCTGCGGATTTCCCTAACTGGCGGAGTGAAGGTCGGCACCGGTGAAGGTCGGGCGCTTTCGCTGGGACCACCGAAGAATCCGAATTTCCCCTGGATCCTGCTGGACGGCGCGATGACGCGCTATCAGCGCATTCTCGCCCGCGCCCACGGGCGGCGCGACAAGGAGCTGCTGGAAGGTGGTGAAGGCGGATTCACACGAACGTTTCCAGGCGAGCGGCGGGCCTTGTTAGGGAAGTGGTTCGCCTCCTGCCTCAAGGGCTCGCCTAACCGCGCGTTGGAACCGGAGGTGTTCGACGCGCTGCTTGCATCGCTGGAGGAAGTCGGCCAGGCGGAAATCCGCTAGAAACTCAAAGCAGTGTCGCAAGTTTGCCCACGTCCGTGGTGGCCATCATGATGTAGATCCTGTTGCCATCTTGCCACTGCGCGGAGGCCCAGTTCCCGTTTTGTTTCAAGACCGCCTTCGCCCGTTCCGGGAAATTTCCCTCCACGTCCTCGCGGCGGAAAATCACCAGATGGGTGACGCCGGTTGAGCTGACATTGAAGCAGATAACCGATCCATGTTTGCCATCGATCTCGAGCTCGCGGCAGCCGATGGCCTCGACGTTTTCGAGGCCCGGTGGCAGGCAGGACGGGCACGGCAGTTTGCGCTCGCGCAGGTGCTGCACGAGGAGGCGGGGGTCGGATTCCTTTTCCTCCAGAGCGAAATCCGGTGCCTCAAAGGTCTGGATGAAATTCGCCTGCACGATTTCCGGACGGACTTGTCCGACGCGCACTTGAGTCGTGTTTTCGCCAGGTCGCGTGAAGATGAATGCCAACGCGATTCCCGCTGCGGCGGCGAGTGGAATGCTGGCACGACGCCAGAACGAGCGACCGCTGGGATGAACCACCACGTTGTGGTCCTTCGCTGCAGTCCGATCCATCGCGGCAATCAATTCGTCCCGCAGGAACGGCGGAGGATGGATGGAGGCGAATGCTCCTATCAGAAGTGAATCGCTGGAATCCGCGGTCGGCACTATGTCTCCAGGCTCTCCGGCGAGACAGGCGATGATGTCCTCGCGCAGGTGTTCCGGCAGGTCGATGGAGACGAGTGCCCTGGCAAACGCACCGTCGAACGCGCGCTCCTTCGCCAGCCACTCGCCGAGCTCGCGGTTTTCCATTGCGAGGGCGAGTGCTTCCGCGAAATCAGTATCATTCACGTCCGCTCCATCAGGACGGAAGCTGCGCAAAATGAAGCGTGCTTGTTCCTTATCCATGGCGGTGTTGTCCTCCTTGTTCGATTTGCAAAATGTTTTTCGGGGCGCTGGATGGCTCGGCAGTCATACGTTTCCGCAGCATTTCCTTACCTCGTGAAAGACGCGACATCACGGTGCCGATCGGCACGTCGAGGATCTCGGCGATTTCCTTGTAACTGTGCTGTTGGAGATAAAACAACGCAAGCGGTGCCCGGTAGGTTTCCTCCAGCATCCCTAGCAGTTCCATTGCTCGCTGGCCGTCCATCTGGCGTTCCGCTCCGTCATGTGAGTCTTCCACCGCGCCCGCAGCCTCTTCGTCGATCGGCTCGTCGGAATATTTCGCGGCACGGCGTCGCTGGCTCAAAAACTCGCGGTGGAGTGTGGTGAAAAGCCAGGTTTTCGCCTTCGAGCGGTCACGGAGCTGGTCGCCCTTTGCGGCCCAGATGCAAAACGTTTCCTGCACCAGATCGGACGCCCGGTCGATATCGCGGGTCAGCGACATTCCGAAGCGGAACAACGCTTGGTAATGGTTATCGACGAGTTCCGCGAATTCACTCATGGGCACACATGGGAGCGGGTGCGGGGGAGCTTATTCCGGAAAATTTCAGACCGCCTGTTGCCAGGTCACTTCCTTGGCGTCCTTCCAGAGTTCTTCGAGACCATAATAATCGCGGAGTTCCTGATCCATCACATGCACCATCACGTCGATGTAGTCGAGCACCACCCAGCGGGTGTCGGCCTTGCCTTCGCTGTTGACCGGTTTGACGCCGTGGAGTTCGAAAACGTCGCCGGCCACATCGCGAAGGATCGCGCGCAACTGCGGCATCGAGGTTCCCGAGCAGACGACCATGTAATCCGTGAGGTTTGAAACGCCGCGCATGTCCCAGACGCGGATGTTTTCCGCCTTGATGTCGTCTGCTGCCTTCGCGCATGCCAGCGCCAGTTCTTCTCCTTGTATCGCCATAATTTCCCCGCGGGGAGCGGCACCCTAAGACCAAGCAGGCTTCACCGCCAATCTAAAATCGCGCCATCCCGCCTAGACGTCTGGTTCCCCGATGCGATCGAACTTTTTCCGCTCACGGGCTTCGCGGAAAAAACTTTGGATCATCATCAGGCATTCCTCGCCGAGAATGCCCGACGTCACGTCGCAGCGGTGGTTGAGGGGCGGGTTTGCTTCGAGCAGGTTGATCCAACCGCCGGCAGCTCCGGCTTTCGGGTCTGGGCAGCCGAAAACGACGCGCTCCGGCCTGCAATGGACGATCGCTCCCGCGCACATCGGGCAGGGTTCCTTGGTGACGTAGAGCGTGCATTTTTCCAGCCGCCAGTCACCGATGGATTCCTGTGCGGCCGTAAGCGCAAGCATTTCGGCATGGGCGGTGGCGTCCTTCAGGGTTTCCACCTGGTTCCACGCGCGGGAAATGATCCGTCCCTCGCGCACCATTACGGCTCCGACCGGCACCTCGCCTGCGGCATAGGCTTTCCGCGCCTCACGCAGCGCCTGGCCCATGAAATAACTGTCGCTGTGCAAATCGATAATAGGTCCTTCGTCGTCCACGCAGCATGGATAACGGTTCGCCGGACCTGATGCACGTGGTTTTCTGCCTCATTGCAGGTCGGGATCGAAGTCCGGACTGAACGGGTTGCGGATCTGCAACCCTCCGATTTCCTGGCCGTCCTGCAAATCCTCGCTGAGCAGGATCGCGCAGCGGGATTCCACTGCGGAGGCGACAATCAAGCTGTCCCACCACGAGAATCCGAAGCGGTCTTCAATTTCCCACGCTTTCGAAAAAGTGGTGCGGGACGGCGCGAGTGGCTGCCACGCAAGCAGGGCACTGATGTCATCCCGTGCTGCTTCCTTTGCCAGTCCAGGCTTCAATTTGCGGGTAACGGTGACGTAATATTCCTGTAGCACCTGCGGGCTGATACGCCCCCGTCGCGATTCCCAGAGCAGGCGAAGTAATTCGAGAGCGAGTGGTTGTTTCACTGGTTCTCCTGCATCGCGGGCATAGACCAGAATATTGGTGTCAACGAAGACCGGGCCGGTCATGAAGTTCCTCCCGTTTGGGATAAGGCTGGCGGTTTTCGCGCAGTAGCGAGGGTTTGCGATTCAGGAAATTTTTTGTGGCTTGAAGATATCCGGACTCTCGCTCCATGCGTTCGGTGAGGATCCGACCCAGAAACTGCGACACGCTCGTATCCTCCTCCGCCGCCCAAACCCGGGCCTGCCGGGCGACGTGATCAGGAAGTGTAACAGTGACGTTCTTCACGCCACGAGCCTCGTGTCACACGAATCTCGTGTCAAATCAAAATGGCTGCGTCTTTGACCGCTTGGGAAAATTTTCCGTGCATCTCCGCGGGTTCGCGGCTCGTATTCCGCCTGTGATTCCTAAAACTTACACGGACCGGGTCATCGCCCCGTCGCTGCTGGCTGCGGATTTTTCGCGAATCGGCGATGAGGTCAGCCGGGCGATCCATGCCGGGGCGGACTGGATGCACCTGGACGTGATGGACGGCAATTTCGTGGACAACATTTCCTTTGGCCCCGCCGTCGTCCAGACCGTGCACGAATCCAATGACATCTACCTCGACGTCCACCTCATGATCGCGCGGCCCGATCATTATCTCCAGCGCTTCGTCGCCGCCGGAGCGGACATGATCACAGTCCATGTGGAAGCCGAGCATGACGTCGCGGAAACCCTCCGTCGGATCCGTGATGCCGGTTGCGAGGCCGGGCTTGCGCTCAATCCCGCCACACCCCTGAGCTCAGTGGTGCCGTTTCTCAATCAAATCGACCTACTGCTCTGCATGACCGTCGTCCCCGGCTTCGGCGGGCAGGCGTTCATGCCGGAAGTATTGGAGAAAATCACTGCCGCCGCGAAAATCAGACAGACAAAAAACCTCTCGTTCCACGTTGAAGTGGATGGAGGCATCGACGCCGTCACGGCCGCGCGTTGTTTCACCGCAGGAGCGAACGTGATGGTCGCCGGATCCTCCACCTTCCGCGCGCCCGACATGGCCGCCGCGATCTCCGCCATCCGCAACGCATGAAAACCCAGTTTCTCCTTCCTGCCGCCACCGCCCTGATCGGATTCACCGTCGCCTGGGTCGCCAAACCCGGCACCCCGACCGCGCCGCAGCCCGCTGCCGTGAGCGACTCATCGCTGCCGAAAGCCACCCGCGCCACCACAGCAGGTCCGCGCCCGACCGCGGCCGATGGCAAGCGGCCCAAGGAGGTCTCCGCCGGCGATTTCCCACTCGTCGATCAGGCGGAGAAAGGCCCGAAGACCCGCGAGGAAGCGAAAATGCTGCGCCTCACCGAAGCGCTGGACCTCACCATCGACCAACAAAGCCAGATCATCCGCCTCGTCGAGCAGAGCCATGCCAGCGCCACCGACACGGTGCCCGTCATCGAGGACCTCACCACCCGCGGGAAAATCATCGAGGATGCGCTCGCGAAACTTCTCAGCCCCGAACAGCTCGTGAAATTCAACGAACTCCGCGTTCGTGAGCGCGAGAACCAGATCGAAGCCCGTGCCCGGAAATCCCTCACGCCCGTCATCGAGGAAGTTGATCTCTCCCCCCAACAGCGCGAGGAAGTCATGGAGCGCCTGCGCCAATCCGCTAGAGCCGAACTGCAATCGATCCCCGCGTCCGCCACCCTGCTGTTTGATAAATCCGTCCTGCCCACCGGCAAGACCGAGCTCTCCGTCGAAGGCATCCTGATGCTCGCAAAAATGGAACAACCCCTCATCGCCGACAACCCGATGGCCGCCCATGAAAAGGTCCTGCAAACCCAGCGCCAGGAGCTCGAGGAAAAGCTGAAATGCTACGATGGCATTCTCACCTCCGCCCAGATGGGCCAATACTACGCGGCTCTAGCAGAACAAAAAGCCATCATGAAACAGTTTCCCACCCGGGAAGCAACAAACCCGGGCGATACGACTCCTGATACCGAGCCGGAGATCATCATCGAGGAGGGTCAGGAGGCCGAGTGAAATTTCGTGGCGTGGGCGGACAATTAGGATTAGCCTGCCATGCAGGAAAAAGCCCCATCCCCCTCCATGCCACTCATCGACCACCTGTTCTCCGTCGGCGCGATCCGTAAATCGATTTGGAAATTCTGGTATCCCTTCCTAACAAAACGCCTTCAGGACGAGGGCGTGGTTTTCCTGAACTACGCCTTCGAGACGGATCCGCCGATGGCCATTCCGCTGGATCCGGAGGACGAGCCGAACCGGGCTTCCATCCAGCTCTATCACCACGTCGGCATGCGGGTGAATTTCCGCGGTGGAAACGTGCTGGAAGTCAGTTGCGGCCACGGCGGCGGCGCGTCCTACCTCACCCGCACCCAGGAGCCGGAGAAATACACCGCACTGGACCTGAATCCGACCGGCATCGAATTCTGCAAACGCCGCCATCAGGTCCCCGGTTTGGAATTCGTTCAGGGAGATGCACAGAACCTGCCGTTTCCTAATGACACCTTTGACGTCGTCATCAATGTCGAGGCCTCGCACTGCTATCCGAATCTATCGAAGTTTCTATCGGAAGTCGCCCGTGTGCTCAAGCCCGGCGGCTTTTTCCTCTACGCGGACTTTCGTTTCAGCGACGGCATCGTGAAGTGGGAAACCGCCATGGAAAACGCCCCGCTCAAGCTCCAGCAATCCCGCGATATCAGCTCGAAAGTCCTCCGCGGCATGGATTTGAATTCCCCGCGCTCCGTCGAGCTGTTGGACAAGAAACTGCCGAAGTTCCTCCACAGCCTCGGCCGCGATTTCGCCGGCGTGCAGGGTTCGCGAGTTTACAACGCGCTTCAGGAGGGCTCGCTTTCCTATCGGTCCTATTGCTTCAGGAAACCAGTCTAACAAAATGGGCTTTCATCAAGGCCTGCGACGGCGGCCGAAGAAAGCGAGCGAGGAAACCGCTCCTAACAACATGAAGGTCGGCTCCGGGATCGCACTGAGCGAGACATCGATTCCAAAATTTCCTGTGTTAGTGCCGGTCGCATTTGCCCCGCCCACAAATAAGGAGTAGTTGCCGGCTTCCAGCCACAACGTCTGTTCGACGATGCCATCGGCAAGGCCATCGCCGTTGATGCCGGATACCACGCCAAAATTGGAGAAAGTGCCGTCGGCAGCATTTGCTAGATAAGTGAGGGTGGATAAATCAGCGAAAGTGGTTCCGGCGTCATTACCGATCTTCCAGGTGTCCAGAGCATTGAATGCACCCCGTTTCGGTTGGGTACCGCCAAGACTGCTGAGATAGGCCTGGGAGATCGGTGAGGTGTCGTAATCCGAGCCGCCACTGGTGTGCACCAGCCCGGAGTAAATCGAAAACGCTGGTAGAAATGAGCCTGTCCCGCTGTTCCGGGCCGCGGCGGCAGCGACCTTGAGTGTCACCAATCCACCTTCTCCAAGCGTGAAGCGGTAGGCCTTGGTGTGATGGGCATCGCCTAGCAGATCCGCATCGGTGCCCACCGCCCAGCCGAAGTCGCTGGTGACAGTTTGAGTGGTGATGGTCTTGAAATACGGCGTCACACCCGCGCCGGAGATCACGCCGGGAATGTTTCCCGTTGAAGGTCCGAGATCCCGTGAAACGCCGCCGTAAGTAATGTGCGCGGAGGCGGCCGAGGCCGAAAGGATGAACGAGAAAGCGACAAGGAGGTGATGGTGGTGTTTCATGAATATTTTGTTAGTTGTGTGAAACTCAACGGGCGGACCAATCGTACGAAAGCCGATAGAATGCTCTGCCCGATGGAGGAGAAGGATCGGTGAAAGTGGCGGTTTCCTCGGTCGTGCCGGTAACAGTCCCGATGGATGTCCAGTCATCGTCGGCTGTGGTGCTACTCCTGAGGATGGTGAAGGTGATGCCGGTCTGATAGGGTTCCCAAATGCCCATCCGGCTGGGCCAGGTGAGCTTGGAACCCTCGGGCGCCCGCTCGACAACAGGCTGAAAATCCGGCCCGGCCCGGAAGTGGAAAACGAAAGGAGCGCTCGGCGGATGCCAAGGTCCACCGCCCGGACCAGTGGTGCTGCGATCCACGAATCGGAACGTAACATGGTAGTCGCCCGGCCTGTCCGCCGTCCATGCGCGGCCGTGGATGTGGCCGTACGGATCCTGATCGGCAGCATCGATTCCACCACTGACCACCATGCTGGGATTGCCAGTCGGCTGATTTGCTTCTAACGAAACACTCGGCTGTTCCTGATCGATGGGAGTGCCTCGTTCCCAGAATCCAAAACGTCCTCCTGGCGGGCCTGCGACAGCGATGATTTCCGTCCAGATGTAGGCTCCGGAATGGGCGAAATTCACTTCGCCGGACTCCTCACGACCGTCTGATAGAGCAGTGAGGGAAAAGACATCGTTCGGCTCGAGGGTGCGCACGTTGTCGCTGAGCCCGTAGTGTCCGCCATAGCGCTGGAGACCCGCCGGCCTCGGCAAGAGGTGGAACACGCGGATGGAGAGATCCGGGCCGTACATGCGCAACGGCTCGCCTGCGTCGGGAATCCCGTTTGAGTTCGTGTCCTCGATGCCAGCGGCAAAATGGTCGTGCGCGGCCACCGAAGAAAGGGTGATGATAGAAATTGCTAGAATCTGGTGGGTGGTCATGGCGGAAGTTTTTTTTAAGGGATCGTGGATCTTACAGACCCGAAGGATCGACAAAGCGCGTGCCTGCAGTGGCCAGTCGCGTCCGGGTTTCCCGTTTGGTGAGGGTTTCCACGTGTCCGTCCGCGAAAAGATAGTTCGCTTTCCCCCCGTGAACCCCCGTGGAGATCTGGTATTCGAAAACCGCGGGCGGGATTTCTCCTCCATGGTAGGGAGAGAAGTGAAAATGGTCCGAGCTGTGGGATGTGGCCGCCTCGGCGAACAGAAAGGTGGCTTCGGGTCGGTCGATTTTTGCGAGCACCGAGTAGTCAAGATGGTCCGCGCCGTCGGGATGCGGGGTCAGGAAATCATTGATGACGTAGGTGCGTTCGCGCTTTTTGTTAGGGTCCATGGCACACTTTGCGGTTAGAGCTTCGTTGGCATAGGGCCGGAGGGTGAGCGTCCATGATTTGCCTCCGCCTTGGTGGGAGGTGGACGGCAGTTTCAGGTTGTGATCCCCGGCATACATCGTGGTGGCCATGCCGATCTGCCGGAGATTGCGGGCACAGTTGACCGTGCGGCTTCCGGCGAGGAGACGCGGGCCCACGCCAGCCAGAACAGCGGCCAGTGTGATGATGATGGCGATGACGACGAGGAGCTCCACCAGGGTGAAGCCCCGGCGGCGAGTGTGGTGAAGTTTCATGACAAATCTAACTATAACTGAGGCGGATGCCGGGGGTATCCTTTCGCCGGGTGCGCCACGAGGGCGCAGCCCGACGAAAGGTCCGGCCTTGGTCCTTGCGCTTCCGGTTTTGACGGAGGTGCAGGCCAGAGTGTTTACGCCACGCAAACGGGCGTGGACGGTGTCGGCGTCACGGAATCCGCAGGCCCCAAGGGCCGCAGATATCCGAGTGTGGGCCATCATCCGCAAGGAGCGGCGGATGGATGAAATGCCCGGACATGCTCAGACGAAAGATCGCGGCGGTGGCACGGGCGGCGCATCCGCCGCGCCTCCCGGACACAGATGAAACCCGGGAAAAACCACGGGCGGAAGCTCGGTGGGGCACGAGAAAATGAGATGGATCTGTCCGGCGGGGATCAGGTCCTGCAGCAGCTTTGCGAGTTGAGAACCGGAGACCGGAGCGAAGGGTTCAGGCCTTTCGCTGTCTTGCTTCTGGGCCGCGGCAATTTTGCAGCAGAGCGCGCAGGGTTTCTCTCCGCTGAAGGTTTCTCGAGCTGCTTTGACGATGCCGCCCTCCTGAGAATAGCTGGCAAGCATCCCTGCCCACGCGTAAATCTGCAACGCGCAGTAGGGGCCCCCCGCCAATTGCAGGCAGCCGATTGAAACGAACAGGAGGTGGAAGAGCTTCTTCAGAGTGACTGGCGGTGTTCCAAGTGCAATGTTGCAGGAGGTGTGGCCCGCACAAAGGATGCTCGCAAGAAAAAACAGGCCCACAACGAGGAACTCAATCCCCCGATGCCGTCACACAGCCACCCGCTTCTGACGGGGTGGAATTAAGTGGACTTTCTATCAAATTTCGCCGATCAGGTGGAGAATGCCGCGTGAGACACTGATCATCAGGAATGTCAGGATGCCGATCTTCACGGACCTGATGTCACCCAGAATCATCGAGGTCCTTCGGTCGGGAATCTACGAGCGGAGGGAAGCCGCCCAACTTGGTGCCATCATCGAGCCGGACGAAATCATTCTGGAAGTGGGTGCGGGCCTGGGATTCATCTCCACGATCGCCGCGCTCAATCCAAACACGCAGCATGTCGAGATCTTCGAAGCAAATCCCGACCTGAAGCCGCTGATAGAAACCGTGCACCGCATCAATCAGGTCCATCATGTCACGGTCAACACGGGAGTCCTGATGCACCAGCCCACTGCCGCGACGGTTCCATTTTACGTCTGTCCGGATTTCTGGGCTTCTTCTCTCAGCCACCATCCGGCTTCGAGAGAGGTCGAGGTGCCTGCCGTCGATTTGAACCAGACCCTGCAGCGGATCCGGCCGACCATGATCATCTGCGACATCGAAGGCGGGGAGCTTGACCTGTTCGCACATGCCGAGCTCGACGGTGTGCAGAAAATCCTGATGGAAACCCATCAGGAAGTGTTCGGCCGGAAGAACATGAAACGTCTTTTTGATAATCTATCAGACAGAGGCTTCCACTACGACCAGCGGCATTCTTTCGGGCAGGTGGTCCTTTTTTCCCACGTCACACGCAGCACGGAAGTCTGCCGAACTCCACGGGGTCAAAGCAAGGTGGTCCGGGTAACCGCGGCAGCAGCGCCGGACGAGCACGCGCCCGCTATTCCATATTCAAAGCCACGCGTGGCAGGCTGGAAGAAGCTGTTAGCTCCGCGCCCGTTGCCTGTGAGGTGCCACCTGCATCTGGGCGCCCATCACACTTCTGCTGCTTTCATCCGCAGGGCGATAGGTTGCGGGCGAGAGTCGCTCGCAGCACGTGGAGTCGTTTTCTGGGATTCCAAATCCACCCGCACCAACCTGACATTTCCGATATTGGACTCAGGAAAAAAGGGGCGCGACCCTTCGAATCAGGCTTCGAGATCCATCCTGCAAAGCGCGCTGGCTGCCCCTGAGGTCGCAAATGCCGCACGGTTGGTTCTATCCGATGAAAACCTGATGGGGCGCTCTCCCGCCGTTTTCCGAGACGGCTGCTATGCCAATGTGGGGAAGCGAATGAAGCTTCTCGACGATGCGCTGGGAGGAAACGTCAGGGCCTTTCTAACGATAAGAAACATCGCGGATTTTTTCACCGCAGCCTATGGTGAAACCATCATCGCGAGAGGTTATCAGCCGTTTGAAGATTTCCTGAAAAACACTGGTGCCATGAGTTTTTCATGGCAGGACGTCTGGAAAGAGCTTGTTGAGGTATTTGGCAGGGAAGACCTGGTGGTCTTTGATCATGAGAGCCTGATGTCCCGCCCGGCGGCGGTAATCTCCCGGTTGGTGGGAACGGATTTCAAACTGGATGCCGAAGAAATGCCGGTGAACTATCAAATGTCCGCTGCCGCCGTGGACTACATCCGCATCGAACGGGACTGGAAATCGTCGCGCGGACCCTTCGAGGTTGCGAAGGCTGCGAGAGCCCGTTTTCCCGTCACTTCCGGTTGCGCAGTCTTCGATCCCTGGACGGTCGCCCAGCGCGCCTCCCTTGAGGCGAACTATCAGAACGATCTGCGGTTTCTCGGCCTGTTGTCCCCGGTCCAGTGATGAGTTTTCCTCGGTAAGAGACTTCTGGAAGGCTTGCCAGGCTCTGTTAGCGCGCCACTCAACCCAGCCGCAAGCGGATCCGAACCAGCGAGGCGAGCATCGCCCAAGCATCCCGCAGCGGCTTGACCTTGCCACCGGATTTTTCCTCCCAGTTCACCGGGATTTCCCGCCAGCCCGAGCCATCGGCATGGAGTGCGGCCAGCAGCTCGGAATCGAAAGCCAGGCCGTTTTCGCGGAGTTGCCCTGCCACCCGCCGGTATTGACCACCGTGCAATACCTTGCCGCCGCATTGAGGGTCCTCACAAGCCAGGCCTAACACCAACCGTGCGGCCAGAAGGAAACCCCGATGGGCGAAGGCCCGCCACGGGCTCTCGACAATGTGGGTGGTCTCCGTCCGTTTGCGGATTCCCAGCACCGTCATCTCTGATAATACCGCCTCGCGAATCAATTTCAGCATGTCGGCGGCCGTCACGCTGCCATCCGCATCCACGAAGGCGAGCCAATCCGCTTCCGGGGCAAGCGCCCAGGCCTCCCGCACGACCGAGCCCTTGCCATGATGCTTCTCCGCAAGATGAACCACAATGTTAGGAAAGATTTCCGCGAAGCGCTCCCGAAGCTCGTGCAGGCGTGCCGGTTCCTGCTCCCCGGAACCGTCATCCGCGATCACCCACCGCACCGGGTGCGGAAAATGGGCCAGCGCCTCCGCCAACTCCATGCCATAGACCGCCAGCCGCGAGGAATCATTCCACACGGGGGTGACGAGGAGGATCTCATGGTCCGCAGCCGACATTGTTAGATTCTACCCATATAAAACATTGCGATGAAATGCGATCTTTCATCGTATCCCAGCCGGTTCATGAAGCAAGCCGCCATCATCGCCTGTTGGGTCAGCATCGTCGTCGCGGGGATTTTTCTCCGCTTCGATCAGCTTGCCAAGCGCCCGTTCCACGCCGACGAGGCGACGGGCGCGAGAATCACCGCGTCGCGGATGACATCCGGTGATTACCAATTCGATCCCCTCCACTACCACGGCCCGCTGCTCAGCGGCCTCGCCATTCCCCTCTGCGAATGGAAGGGCGAAGATACCTGGCCGGAGCTTACGAAATACACCCTGCGCCTTGGTCCAGCCATTGCCGGGAGCCTTCTGCTCCTGGTGCCGCTGCTCTGGCGCAAGCGTTTCGGCGATGCCCCGATGCTGCTTGCCTCTGCGCTGATGGCCACCTCGCCGCTGCTGGTTTACTACAGCCGCATGTTCATCCATGAGTCCCTGCTGGTGCTCTTCGGCATGCTGGTGCTCGTTTCGCTGCTGCGATTCCCGCGTTACGGGATTCCCGGTCTGCTGCTAGGCCTGATGTTCGCGACCAAGGAAAGTTTTGCCATCAGCATCATTGCCTGGAGCGCGGCGGCGGTGCTCGTCGCCTTCGAATATCGGAAAAAAATTGACCGTGCTGCCTGCCTTGCCGCCTGGGAAAACTACCGTGTTCCCATCCTTCTCTCGCTCGTCACGGCGGCTGTTAGTTCGGGCTACCTTTACACGGACGGTTTCCGCCAGCCGCAGGGTGCCATCGACGCGGTGCGCACCTATTTCGTCTACAAAACAGTGGACGGCCACGCCAAACCCTTCTCCTACTACCTTCAGCTTTTTGCCATGCCGATGAAATCCGGCGGCCTCTGGTGGTTCGGCACGCCGGTCGTCCTGCTCGCGCTAACCGCATTCGCCACCTCGTTCCACCGCGACGCGAAATCACCATGGGTTATCCGTTTCATTGCCTATTCCGCTGTCGGGCATATCGCGATCTACAGCCTCATCGCCTACAAGACGCCGTGGCTCGCGTGCCTGCCTTGGGCGCATGTCTGTCTGTTAGCCGGATTCGGTGTCGCGGGATCTTCGCGATTTCGTTTTTCTTCCAAAGCCATCATTGCCCTTCTAGTTGTCGCGTGCTTCCTAAGTCAGTTCATCCAGACCCGGCGAGCAACCGGACGATTCGCTTCCGACGAACGAAATCCTTTTGCCTACGTCCCCACCCGCAACGAAATCGAATCTCTCGAACCGTGGCTCACAAAACTCCGCCTGGCAGCACCCGCCATCTCTAACGAACCTGTCGCCGTCATCGGCAGCGACTACTGGCCGCTGCCCTGGTATCTCCGCAGCTTTAAACAGATCGGTTATTGGGCCGCACCACCTGCCGGTCTTGACTCCCGTGCCATCGTTTTTGCAATGCCGGAAACCATCGATCAAGTGACCGTCCGACTCGAAAAAACCCACGTCGCCCTCCCCCGCGGGCTCCGCGCGGGAGTGCCGGTGCAGATGCTTGTTAGAAACGATGTCTGGAAACTCTGGATGGAAAGCGGCCAATGAGCGATCCGGTATCCATGCCTGCCTCGCACCTGTTTTCGCACGAGGCGATGAACACCACCTTCCACCTGCGCATTTGCGAGGACGACGAGGCCATCGCCCGCGGCATGGCGCGTGAGTGCTTCGAGCAGCTCGATTTCCTCGAAACCCGCCTCAGCCGATATGTCGACGGCAGCGACGTCTCGCGCATCAACCGCATGCAGGCCGGGGAAATCCTCTACATCAGCCAGCCCACTCACGAGTGCCTGCTCATCGCGCTCGACGCCTATCAGCAGACGGGCGGACTCTTCGATATCACGCTCGGCCACCGCATCGAGCACCGGAAATCCGGCGACGCAGGTCCAGCGCCGGAGTTGACAGGAAAAATCATCGTCCATCCGGATGTCCCCGCCATCACTTGCGAGGAAGCCGGCCGTGAGATCGATCTTGGTGGCATCGGCAAGGGCTTTGCGCTCGATCATCTCCATCAGATTCTCGTCGAATGGGGCGCGGAAGGCGCACTGCTCGCTGCAGGTGCCAGCTCGCTGTTAGCATTTGGTGAGCAGCAATGGCCCGTCGAACTATCAGGTAGTGGGGAATCCACCCGCATTACACTTCGCAACGAAGCCCTCAGCGCCTCAGGCACCGGCATCCAGGGCAGCCATATCATCCACCCCGCCGGCGACGAAGCCATGCCCGCCGCCCCCTGTGACCGAGTTTGGGTTACCGCCTCTACGGCCGCCGTCGCGGAAATCTGGTCCACCGCCCTCATGTTGCTGGAGCCAGAGGAAATCGGAAGTTTCATCCACGAAAACGACGCCATTCGCGACGTCCATCTCGACCGGGGTGGCAGCATTCAGGCCATCATTTGAAAAGAGTCTATCCTCAGATAGCACCGACCGGTGTCTGTCGTTTGAATGGCAGCAGAAGAATCATCCAGAGAATCATCGCAGCACCGAGCACGAACCAGGGGACGAGCCATCCGTGGCGCGTGTAGAAAGTGATTCCGGTCTCCCGCCGCATCGTTCCAATCAACGTTCCTGCTTCGAGCGCCCCAAGCCTTGCACGCACCTCTCCGTTAGGATCGATGATCTGTGAGACGCCTGAAGTTCCGCAAACAAACATCCATCGTCCGTTCTCACAGGCCCGGATGCGGAACAACTCTGCATGCTGCTCGTGTTGGCGCGCCGTCCAGCTTTCCGCATCCATCATCGGCACCACGAACATTTCCGCACCGGCACCTGTCATTTTTCTAACGACACCTTCGTAGTCACAGTCGAAGCAGACGGGTGTCCCGACTTTTCCAAAATCCGTTTGCACGGGCAGCGCGGTGGTCCCCGCGAGGCCGTCATCGAACAGATGCACGGGGTGAACCTTGGTGTGCTCGCCGCGCGCGCCACTGGTATCGAGGGTGAGGGCGATGTTTCTCCAATCACCACTGTCCGGGCGGGACTGGGTGCCGAGAGTGAGCGTGATATTGCGTTCCTGGCAGAGTTTCCTCACGAGTCCCCAGTCGCGCTTGTTAGCCCTCAGGTCGTAAGGCACGGCATACTCCGGCCAGACGGCATATTGGATGTCGGGAGGAAATGCCTGCGTTCCCTTCAGGAATTCCGTTAGCGAGACACCTTCCAACTGAAGTCCGGCAATCCTGACCGCGAGTGGATCCTCTTTTTCCACGTCGGTTTCGGGCGACGGCAACATCAACGCCAGAGCCAGAATTCCGAGAGGAAACAATGCGGATTTCCATTTCCCCGAACCAATCAAAGCCACGAACAGCACCACGACCACGCTCACCCCATAGACGCCGATCCATGGCAGGAGGTGATTCGGGCCTATCGCAAGACCTGGTGTCATCCATGGAAATTTCAGGGGAAACAACTCCGCCCGGATGAATTCCCAGCCGCACCAGTTCAATGCGGTAAAAACTGCTAGTTTCCAGCCCCCGATCCCCCGGGCATCGGCCCGACACTGCATCTCCGCAAACAGGGCCGTGAAGGCTGCCAGCACGCACCACAGCAGCACCGTCATCCATCCGAAAAGTTCAAACAACCACGACAAACTCACCGCGTAAGCTGTTATTCCGTGAATGAATCCGATTGCCCGCCCGTGCGTTCCTCGTTGTCCACGCAACGCCACTATCAATCCGACGATTCCCGGCACCACCAGCCATCCCCACCCCAGCGGCGGAAAAGCCAGTGCATAAACACCGCCCGAAGCCATAGCCAGCAGGCATCGGCCGGGAAAGGACAGGCTGCGCGTCATAAACATAGCCCAGCTTAATCCTCAAAAACCGCGGATCACCACTCCCATCTCAAACATCGTCAGGGCTGCTTCGTTATCAAGCGACATGATCGATTCAGTTAGGTGGCATTCCTTTTTCTAAAGCCACATTCCTGGGCCCATCAATGGAAGTCTTCGGCGTCACAGATCCGGGCGATATTCACCGGCTTGACCGGTTCTGCTTGAAAGCCGAATTCCCCGGTTACTTCGCCGCTGAAAGCACGTCGATCGCAGGTTGGTTCTTATACTTTTTCGCAATGTCGAGCGCGGTCACGCCTTCGGTTGATTTCACGGACGGGTCCACCTTGTTTTCCAACAGAAACTGCACGATTTCCTTCCCTCCGCTGGCCGCGGCTTCGTGAAGCGGGGTGCCGCCGCGTTCGCTGAGGGTCATTGGATCGGCACCACCTGAGATAAGCGCGGTGGCCGTGGCAAGTCGGTTTTTAGCAGCGGCGTGGTGGAGCGGCGTCCAACCGTCCTTATCGAGTTGATTCGGCTTGGCACCTGACTTGAGCAGGGCGGCGGCGACGACTGCGTTGTTTCTTTCGATGGCGAGATGGAGAGGAGTACGCTTCGACGCATCGGCGGTGTTTGGGTCAGCGCCGGATTTGAGGAGCAGCAGCGCAATGTCCTGCTTGTTCCGAAGCACGGCCTGCTCCAGCGACGGGCGGGAATTCTCACGTCCCCCTTTTTTCGCGCTTTCGGGATTGAGCTTCAAATGAAGTCCCACGTCGTTGAGATCACCTTTTGCAATGGCCTCGTCGATCGTTGGGTAGATAGGAGAGCCAGAAGGTTGCTCTTTCGGGGCGGCAGCGGGCGTTTCTGTTTGCGCGGATAAGGGAGTCACGGGCGCGAGGATGATCAGGGGAAGGAAAGGAAGGCATTTCATGGGGTTGCGTCTGATACGGGGAGTTACCGGGAAACTAATCGGTTTTTCCCTGTAAGTCCGCACCAATTTCAGAAGTATGCAAACGGTCGCCACGTCGTTGTTTTTTCCCGGGTTATGGCGACTATCCGGCCTACCTCAAATCCATCCATTCAACGCACCATGAATCCATCCATGAACCGCCGCTCTTTTCTAGGAAGCACGACACTAGCCGGTGTCGGCCTCGCCGCCAGCCAGGTTTTCGCCATCAGCACTCCGGGAGCCGCCGGCAAAAAAATCAAGGTAGGCCTCATCGGCTGCGGCGGACGCGGAAATGGTGCGCTCAGGGATTTCGCCCAAGCCTGCAAGATTCTGAGCATCGAAGTGGAAGTGGTGGCCGTGGGCGATGCCTTCAAAAACCAGGCGGACGCCACGGGGAAAAAATTCAACGTCCCGGCGGACAAGTGTTTCGACGGCTATGACAACTATCAGAAAGTCATTGCCACGGATTGCGAATACGTGCTGATGGCCACTCCGCCCGCCTTCCGGCCGCTGCATTTCGCCGCTGCGGTGGAGGCAGGGAAACATTGCTTCATTGAAAAACCCGTCGCCGTCGATCCAGTCGGTGCCCGCTCGATCATTGAAACAGGGGAAAAAGCCGCATCAAAGGGACTCGCGGTCGTCACCGGCACCCAACGCCGCCATCAACTGGATTATCTCCGCAACAAGGCGCTCATCGACGCCGGTGCCATCGGCCAAATCAGGGGTGGAGTGGTCCAATGGAATGGCACCGTGCCATGGGTGAAACGCCGCAATGAGGGTGAATCCGACGCTTCCTACATGACGCGGAACTGGCTCAATTTCACCGAACTTTCCGGCGACCACATCGTCGAGCAACACGTCCACAATCTGGACGTCGCGGTTTGGTTCCTCGGCCGCCTGCCGGTCTCCGCCGTTGGATTCGGCGGCCGTGCGCGACGCGAAACCGGAAACATGTTCGACTTTTTCAGCGTCGATTACGACTTCGGCGATGACGTGCACATCCACAGCCAGTGCCGCCAGCTAACAGGAAGTGCACAGCGGGTAGGTGAGCTTTTCACCGGCACCGAAGGTTCCTGTTATGGCGGTGGCAAACTCACCGGCAAGAAGATTGAGATCGCGGAAATCAAAGTGGATTCCGACAACGGCCAGGTGCAGGAACACGTGGACATGATCCGCAGCGTGGCGGCCGGCAAGCCGCTCAACGATGCGAAGCGCATCGCGGAGGTCACACTGGTCGCCATCATGGGCCGCATGTCCGCCTATAATGGTGAGATGATCCGTTGGAACGATCTGACGAAAAACGAGAAGTCCCCGCTCTTCAACTACGCCTGTTCGCCGGCAGCCATCGATTTCGAAAAAGGCCCCATCACCCTGCCCGCCGAAACACCACCGGTTCCAGGCAAGGCGTAAAGCCTAACGGCGGAGGCTGCGCGAGTCGCGGTAAAAAAAAATTGCGGTTTGCGAACGATGCCAGTTCGTTCGCGACCGCCTGTTGGCTGCATCCGCTCAAATCAATTGTCTCGCTCAAGAAACTCGATAATCACCGCGGCGGATTTTTCGGAGATGCCGGGGAGCGTGGCGATTTCCGCGGCGGTGGCTTTTTTGATGCGGGCGACGCTGCCGAATTTTTCCAGCAACAGCCGCTTTTTGTTAGGAGACATGCCGGGGCAGTCGTCTAGCAGACTCTCCTTCATGCGGCGGCGGTAAAGCAGGGCGTTGTAGCCGTTGGCAAAACGGTGGGCTTCGTCGCGGATCCGCTGCAGGAGCTTGAGGGCACCGCGGTCGTGAGGGATCCGGATGGATTGCTCGCGGCCAGGGACGAAAACTTCCTCCTGCTGCTTGGCGAGGCCGACGACGGGGAGGTCGTGCAGGCCGAGGGCTTTCAGCTCTCTAACGGCCATGCCGAGCTGGCCCTTGCCGCCGTCCACGATGACGAGATCGGGCAGGACAATTTTCGCCCGGCCTTCGCGGGCAAGGCGGCGCTGGGCATCGACAAGATTTTCCTGGGAAAATTCCGCCTCGGGGTTGGCGGCGTTGTTTTCTATCAAAATGCGCGAGTAGCGGCGGCGGATGACCTCGGCCATGGAGGCGAAATCGTCCTGGCCCTCGACGGTTTTGATGCGGTAGCGACGGTAGTTCTGGTTGTCTGGCTTGCCATCCGTGAAGCGGACCATGGAGGCGACAATGTGGTTCGAGGAGACGTTTGAGATATCGAAGCATTCCATCACGCGCGGCGGTCCGGCGAGGTGGAGTTCCTCACCGAGTTCGGCGAGGTCCTCGGTGGGTTTCACGGTGGTCTGGACGCCGCGGCCGCGGGCAAACTGGCGGGTAGGGCTGAGGGTTTTTTCGAGGTTCTGAAGGATGTCGCGGAGGTTGGCGGCTTTTTCGAAGTCGAGATTTTCGGCAGCGGCGGACATTTCGGCGCGGAGTTTATCGAAGGTCTCGCGCTTTCCCTTGCCTTCAAGGATTCGGCAGGCTTCCTCGATTTTCTCAAAGTAGTCCTCGCGGGAAATGCGGCCGATGCAGGGGGCTGAGCAGTTCCGGATGATGTCGGCGTTGCAGTGTTTATAGTCCGGTTCGCCGGGATTAACGGGGCGGCAGACGCGAAGGCCGAGGCTGCGGTTGAGCCACTCGATGGTGCTGTGGAGGGCGCTTGAGTGGGGAAACGGACCGAAGTAGCGGAAGCCGTCGTCCTTTTTCATGCGCGTGGTCTGGAAGCGCGGCCACGGATCGGCGAGGCGGATTTTCGCCAGCAGGAAGCGCTTGTCATCGCGGAAGGCGACATTGTAGCGCGGGCGGTAGTCTTTGATGAGCTTGCCTTCGAGCAGGAGGGATTCCTGCTCATTGCGGACAGTGTGGAATTCAAAATCGTGGATGGAATCGATGAGCGCCCGCGTTTTCACGTTGGAACGCATTTTCTGCGACGGCATGAAATAGGAGGAAACGCGGCGTTTCAGGTCGAGCGCCTTGCCGACGTAGATGATCGAACCAAGACGATCCTTCATGAGATAGACCCCGGGTTTATGGGGCACCTCACGGAGCTTGGCTTTGAAATCCGGTTCCGACATGCGGTTTCATCGAAGGGCGGGAAATCGAAAGATCAATCGAAAATCCGGATTTTGCGAAAGGGGCGGTGGTGCAAGATTTCCCTTAATTTTCCGTAATACATGGCCGGTGGAGGCCGGGCTTGCGTTGGCTCCACAGATCGCTAGTCTTCCCCATCTTCATGAAGTGCATCCCACTGACCTTTGCAGGGTTCTTCCTCAGCGCGCTTTCCGCATTCGCCGCTCCGGCGGCCCAGACGCCCGTTCCGATCAAGGAAATGAACTTTCTGGAAATCCTGCACAAGGGTGGAATCATGATGTTTCCGTTAGGGATCATGTCGGTGATCACTTTGCTGCTGATCATGCTTTTCCTCCTGACAATCCGACGCAACGCGATCGTCAGCGACCGTTTCATGAACACCGCGGAGTCGATGATCCGCAAGCGCGACTACCTTGGACTCGCCGCCTTCGCTCAACGGCGAAACGAATGCATGGCGCGGATCGTCCAGAAAACGCTCGATTTCATGACCACCAATCCGACGTCGTCCTTCGAAAACGTGCGCGAGGTGGCCCAAGCGGAAGGCTCGCGGCAGGCAGGCATGCTGACATCGCGCATCACCTATCTGGCAGATATCGGATCGATCGCGCCGATGGTCGGGCTGCTGGGCACTGTGTTCGGGATGATCGAAGCATTCCTGGAAATTTCTGCTGGAGACGTGGCAGGAGTGCGGCAGATGGGCCTCGCCGAGGGGGTTTCCAAGGCGCTTATCGCCACAGCCGGTGGACTGGCGATCAGCATTCCGGCGCTGACCTTCTATTCGATCTTCCGTGGCCGGGTGCAGAAATACGTTTCCGAAATGGAAGCTGCCGCCACGCATTTGATCGCGCTGCTCCACTCTCAGACCGAGCGCCAGCCGGCCGTGCAACCTTACGTGCACCCTGCCCAACGCACGCCGCGTGAGGATTATGCGATGCCAGTGCCCTCTCCGCTGGCCGGCGAGCGACCCGATCTCCACGGAATCTAATCGCCCGCACGGATGAAATTCACCAGCCATCAACCGTCGCCGATTGCCCTGCAATTGGCACCGATGATCGACATCCTGCTGCTGTTGCTGAGCTTTTTCATCATAAGCTATCAATTCACCCGTTCTGAAACCGAGCTGAACGTCTCAGTCCCCACCGCCCAGGAAGGTGCGGACCCGAACCGCCAGCGCGGAGAAATCATCATCAACATCCTCGGTGATGGCTCGATCAAAGTGGAAGGCATCAGTGTGGATCTTGTGCAATTGAGCCAGAAGCTCGCGCCCATCGCCGTCCAGTTCAAGAACCAGCCCGTCCGGATCCGCGGCGACGGTGCCGTGCCCTACCAGCGCATCGTGGAAGTGATCGACACCTGTCAGAAATCCGGCATCTGGAACATTTCCTTTGCGACTCAACGCCCCGAACCATCCAAGTGATTCGCTTGGCAAGCCGCCCGCAACGCATCAACCTTTCCGCATCTTGAAACGCGCGCTCGCACTCCTCATCCTCGCTTCCAGCCCGGCCATTGCACAAGCGCCGCGCGCGGAACCAGTCGATCCGCGGCTCAATCAGGACGCCTCCACAGATTTTTTCCTGCGTGGAAAGAACCTCTACGACTCCGCTCAAACCAGCACCAACCCGGACAGCCGCGTCGAATACTATCAGCGCGCTGCGCAGATTTTCAACGACTACCTGAGTTCCTTCCCCAATCACCCGAACGCCGAGATGGCCTGGTGGTATCTGGGAAACAGTTACTATCAGTCCGGCGCGATCGAGGAGGGGAAACGCTGCTTCAGCACCCTGCTCAACCGCTACGGCCAGGGGAAATGGGCCGCTGCCGCCGCCTACACGCTGGCCGCCGATTATTATAACAAGACCGAGTATGCCTTCGCCGCGCCGATGTTCGAACGCTACGCCGCCAACGCCGCCAAGGCCGAGGACCGCCCCCGCGGGAATTACTTCGCCGGAAACTGTTATCGCTTGTTAGGACGTGATCGGGAAGCAATCGGCGCTTTCAAGAAGGTCATCGAAGATCCCGCGGGCGGACTGTTTGCCGGTCAATCGAAAGTCGCGCTGGGCCACCTTTCGCTGAAATCAGGAAAGCTGATGGAAGCGCTCGCCCATTTCGAGGATGTCCTGGTCGGCCCGTACCTCCCGAAAGTCCGCGGCGAGGCCGCACTCAACGCCGCACTAACAGCCACCAAGCTGGATCAGACGGAGTTGTCCGAAAAATACCTGCGCCTCATCCTGACGACCGCCGGCATGGAGGATTTCCGCCCCGACGCGCAGACCGCGCTGATGGGAAATCATTTCGCGAAGAAGGAATACAAGGAGGTGGTCGAAATCTTCCGCCGCAGCCAGATCAAGAGCGATGGGGAAAAAGAAGCCGATCGCCTGATGCTAGCCGGTCGTGCCTACATGCGGCTCAAACAGCCGAGCGAGGCGCTCATGCTTTTCCGCGATGTCGAAAAACTGGTGAAGCCCGAGAAGGACACTGCGTTTTATGCATCCTACTATCGGTTGCTTTGTTTTTTCCAGATCGAAGGCCGCCATGTGCCGGACCAAGTGGATGCCTTTCTTCAGCTCTATCGAAAATCGCGTCCTGATGACGTCCGCATTCACACCGCGCTCATGATGAAGGCGGAAACCCTCTTCGCCGAAAAGAAAACCGCGGAAGCCGCCAAGGTTTACAGCGAGATCAACGCAGGCATCATCAGCGAAAACAACCGCCCCGGCCTTCTCTATCAGCGTGGCTGGTGCCTTTCCGAAGCAGGTGACGCCCAAGGCGCGATCCGCTCGCTCAGCGAGTTCATCACCAAGTATCCCAAGGATTCACGCATCTCATCCGCCTACGCGAAACGCGCCAAGGCCTATTCGGAAAGCTCGGAGCCTGAGAAGGCGTTTGCCGATTTCGACTACATCACTGCTTCTGATTCACCCGAGGACCTCAGCTCTTACGCCTGGCTCGAGTCCGCCCGCCTCCGCCGCAGCGGCGGCAATATCCCCGACATGATCGTCCGCTATCAGGGACTTTTGAAAAACGTGAAGAGCCTGAGCGACAACGTCGTCGCCGAGGCAAACTACTGGATCGGCTGGGGCATGGTGAAAACAAACGCCGCCCGCGAAGCCGTTCCCTATCTGGAAAAGGCGCGCACACTCTATCCGGACACCTATAAGAAACACGCCGGCATCCTGCTCGCCCTCGGCTACTTCGCCTCGCAGGATCCCACCAAGCTTTCTGACGAAATCCATCTCGCCATCCAGGGCGGTTACGAATCCGACATTCCTGACCAAGCGATCCAGTGGTCCGGCATGCAGTCTTACAACGCCGGCGATTACAAGGCCTCCGCCAATTCACTCGCTCTGGTTTCCAACCCCAAAGAACCGCGCGAGACGGCCAAGGAGGTCTGGCGCTACCTCGCCAAGGCCCGTCTTGAAACCGGCGACGCCGAAGGTGCCCTCATCGCGGTGAACAACGTGCTCGCCATCGAGGACAACCCCGGTTGGAAAGCCGATGGATTGTTAGACCGCGGCCGTGCCCTTCTCATGCTCAAGCGCCCCAGCGAGGCTCGCCAGGCCGCGAACGAAGCGGACGCCCTCCGCCCGCAAGGCCGGACGAGCGCCGGTCTTCGCATCCTCCTCGGCGACCTTGAGACTGAAGCCAAGGACTACGGAAAAGCCGCCGCAGCGTATCTTTATGTCGTGCAGTTCCACGAGGACAAGGATCTCAAGCCTCTCGCCCTTTGGAAACTCATCGCCATTTACGAACAGCAAGCGAACTCCTCCGAAGCGGCGAAATACCAGCTTCAGCTCAAAAACGAGTTTCCGGATTGGAAATCCCCCTGACACCGGATGTCCTTCATTCACCTTCGTCACAATGTTCGCTGTTGAAAGTTCCGCGTTAGGCGTACAGTTTCCGTCCCATGGTTCCGCCGTCCGCCGCTCCTTTCAAGCTACCCAAATCCTCCAAGCGTAAAACCGACAACGCTTGGACACCCGATAAATCCGCCGAGCTCTACGGCGTGGAGACGTGGGGTCACGGCTTCTTCGGAGTGAACAAAAAAGGTCACGTCACCGTGCGCCTCGAAGATGATGAGGCACAGGCCGAGGTTTCACTTTTCGACGTCATCGATGGCCTCCGCGACCGCGGCACCCACCTGCCCGTCCTGCTTCGTTTCCGTGACCTGCTGCATTCCCGCATCGCAGAAATCAACGAGTCGTTCCGCAACGCGATCAAGGAAACCAAATACCGCGGCGAGTATCGCGGCGTCTATCCGATCAAGGTCAACCAGCAGCGCCAGGTCATCGAGGAGATCGCCGAGTTCGGGAAAAAATACCACTACGGCCTTGAAGCAGGCTCCAAGCCGGAACTCATCGCCGCGCTCGCCCACATGCACGATCCGGAAGCCTATCTGGTCTGCAACGGCTACAAGGACGAGGAATTCATCGATCTCGCGCTCCAGGCTCAGAAGATGGGCCTCCGCGTCATGCTCGTTTTGGAAATGCCCAGCGAACTCGATCTCATTCTCGAACGTTCCCGCAAGATCGGCATCCTGCCGAACCTCGGCGTGCGTGTTCGCCTTTCCACCAAGGGTTCCGGCCATTGGCAGGAAAGCGCTGGCGACAAGTCCGTCTTCGGCCTCAACGCCTCGCAGGTCATCGCCGTCGTCGATCAGCTCAAGGACTCCGGCTACATCGGCTGCCTGAAAATGCTCCACTATCACCAGGGCTCACAAATTCCTAACATCGCCGCCATCCGCGAAGGCGCGACCGAGGCAGTTAGAATGTATTGCGACCTCGTCAAGGAAGGCGCACCGATGGGCGTGCTCGACATCGGCGGCGGCATGGCGGTCGACTACGACGGCTCCCACACGAACTTCCACTCCTCCTGCAACTACTCCGTCGCTGAATACTGCACCGACATTGTCGAAGTCATCTCGCAGATTTGCGACAAGGCTGGCGTTTCCCATCCCAACCTCATCTCCGAGTCCGGCCGCGCCGTCGTCGCCTACTATTCGGTTCTTGTTTTCAACATCCTCGACGTCACCAGCGCCCAGACCAGCGAGGAAGCCCCGCCGATCCCGGAAAACGCCCCGCAGAACCTCATGAACATCATCGAGGTCAACAAGGTCATCAACAAGAAGAACCTCCAGGAGTGCTTCAACGATGCCATGTATTACCGCGATCAGATGCGTGCCCAGTTCTTCTACGGCGCCGCCACCCTCCGCGAGCGCGGTCTGGCGGAGGCATGGTTCTGGCACATTCTAACACGCATCTCCAACCTCATCGCCGAGCTCGACGACATCCCGGAAGACCTCCGCGAGCTGTCCTCCACCCTCGTCGATTTCTACTACGGAAATTTCTCCCTCTTCCAGTCCCTGCCGGACTCGTGGGCGATCGATCAGGTTTTCCCCGTCATGCCCATTCACCGGCTCGACGAAAAACCCCGCCACCGCGCGGTTCTAGCAGACATCACCTGTGACTGCGACGGCAAGATTGACCGCTTCATCGACAAGGAGGACGTTGCCAAAATCCTCCCGCTCCACGACTTCAAACAAGGCGAGCCTTACTACCTCGCCGTCTTCCTCGTCGGAGCCTATCAGGAAACCCTCGGCGACCTCCACAACCTGCTAGGTGATACCAACGTCGTCGGCGTCCACCTCGAAAAGGGCAAGCCCGTCTATACCCACGAGGTCGAGGGCGACACCGTCGCCGACGTTCTCACCTACGTCGAGTTTGACCCCAAGGAACTCGTCACCCGCTTCCGCACTTTCGCCGAAAAAGCCGTCACCGAAGGCCGCATCTCCCCGAAAGAACGCCGCGAAATTCTGGATCTCTTCCGCGAAGGCCTGAACGGCTACACGTATTTCGAGAGCTGATCGCTGTGACACAGTCCTTCCTACCGCCTCCGTCAAGTGGTCCGCACAGTCCTCTGTTCGGACTAGAGCATTTTAAATAAAAGCATAGCCATTCAGGAGCTCCTTGCTACGCTCTCCGCATGGCAACGATCTCGATGGATCTCCGACAACGCATCCTCAAAGCCTACGACCGTGGGGATACCACCCGCGAACAGGTCGCCAACCGGTTTGAGGTATCACTCGCCATGGTCAAAAAGCTCCTCCAGCAGCGCCGCCATACCGGTGACATAGCTCCCCGTCATCACCGCAGCGGTCGCAAGCCTCTCATTCTCGACAGCCATCGCCGCGACATGCGCCTGCTTCTGAAGAAACAACCCGATCTCACGCTTGAGGAAATCCGCGTCCGGCTCTCCTTGGAATGCACCATCCAGGCCGTCCATTACGTGTTGGTCGACATGGGGCTGACATATAAAAAAAGACTCTCCGCGCGGCCGAGCAATCCCGCCCCGACGTCGCCCGCGCCCGCCGCATCTGGCGCAAGATCCAAGGGGGTTTCGAACCCTCACGCCTTGTCTTCCTCGACGAATCGGCGGCCAAAACGAATATGACCCGTTTGCGCGGCCGCTCACCGCGTGGGAAGCGTCTTCATGCCGCCGCGCCGTGTGGCCGATGGCGGACCACCACCATGATCGGTTCGGTCCGGCAGGATGGCAGCACCGCCTGCATGACGGTCGAAGGAGCCCTCAATGCGGAGGTGTTCCGCAGTTATATCCGTGAAATTCTGCTGCCCACACTCTCACCGGGAGATCTTCTGGTGATGGACAACCTCAGCGCTCATAAGGATCGCGAGGCGCTTGGTCTGCTAGAGAAAGCGGGAGTGAAGGTGAGATTTCTTCCGGCATATTCGCCGGACCTCAATCCGATCGAACTAATGTGGAGTAAAGTCAAAGCACTCCTCCGAAAAGCCGAGGCCCGCACCCCCGAAACCCTTCTCTTGGCAATTGGCGACGCCTTGTCGCAGGTGACACAAAAAGACGCCACCCATTGGTTTGCCCATTGCGGCTATGGATTTATTTAAAATGCTCTAACTTCCCACAACTAGAGCCCTGTCCCGAATGGCACTGTCTCTCGCCCTCTTGCCGCTGTCTTTCTGTTACCCAGTTTGACAATCTACTCTCCGTCAGGCCAACATCGACGCCTGAGCAAAAATGTGACCTTGACGGAACAAAGATCCGACCATGAGCATGGGTGAATTCGCTAGAACCTCAGTTACTAAGAATTTTTGAAGCGTGGAATCCGCACGAGTTCCTTCTCCGCCCGTTTGAGAATTTCTCCGGGGGATATTCCGAACACGTGGGCGATTCTTCCCAATGTTTCAATCGAAGGTGCTGCCTCGCCCTTTTCCAAGGTCGTAATAAATGACCGAGCCAAGCCGGTTCTTGCCGAAAGCTCATTCTTGGAAAGCCCGCGGGCTTCCCGCAGCTTTGTCAGTTCTGCGGGCAAAGCCCGCCGAAGTTCTAGCGCCCACTCTCCGGCATCCATTGTCTGCAATGGTGCCCAGGTCGTATGCCAAGGATGGGCTTCGATATTCAGGTCAGTGACGATAGCATTCTATCGTTTAATTACCTTGACCTATCGTCCTCTCCTGTTGTGTCCTCACACAGGTAAAGGAATTTTAGGCATTCTTCAATGATCCAACCGCTAGACCCATGTTCAAAGTAATATCGAGTTCACTGGTCTTGATTTTCTGGGTTGCGGAGTGCCTCCCCGCGCAGGAGAACACTGCGCTCACCATTTCAAATGATCCTTCGGACAGTGCCATTTCCGATCCGATTTCGGACGGATCGGTCTCGCCACCCGCCGCCAAACCAACGTTACCCGACTTCAAGGTGAAGCACACGCTCACCACCACCATGAACGTTAAAGAAGCACCGGAAATGCCCGGTTTGCCTCCAGTCGAAGGACCGATCAAGGTTACTGTGCAATTGGTGGAAGACCCTCATTTTCCAGACCCACCGCCGCCGCTTCCACCTCTGCCGGTTGATGACCCTGCGGTGAAGGCACGAATGGACGAGTTGGGGAAAACTTATCGCGATACGGAACTCGTTTTCCTATCGGCAACTGTTTATGACCACTCTCGCACTTTGATCAGATGGTATCCAGGTGGCGGGAAAACAAAGGAAATGGCGGCGTGGTCGAACTTGGACTTCAACCATTTTTCGGGCTTCGCCACCTATCAGGTAAAGCAGACTGACGGAACGGTGCGGCAATACGGGCTGATGATGGGAATTGGCAACCAAGAAACCGGGAGCAACCGCCAACGACTCGATACGGGAGTTTTCCCCGAAATCCCGGCACTGCCCAATAAGGAAACCGCAGGCCCTGCTTACATAGTGACGGAAGGCGACACTTCCAACCTTGGTGCCATGGAAATCATTCAGGGCTTGCATGACCTCTACCGCGTGGAAGGCGCTCGGATGGCCGCGGCCTATGAATCCAGAACCAAAGCAGAGGCCGCACGGAGGGCCTATCTACTTGTGCATCCATCTATGCCGGAAGATGTCACAATCCAATTTTGGAGGCCAGACAAGTCATCAAAACAGAAGTCTGCAACCAATTCTGGGGAGGGCGCACGATGAAGTCCTTCAAAAAATTTGTCCTTCTACTGTCGTTTCTACTTGGCAAGCTGGCGGCTGATCCATTGGTGCAGACGCAATTGTCATTTACTCCCGGTTCCAGCGGGTCATGGAATGCCGATTGGGATGGTGCGGATGGCAGGACCTATTTTTTCCAGTGGTCGCTGGATCTTGAGCATTGGAATTATGCACCATTTATGGATTTCGGCTCAGGCACGAAAAGCCAAAGTCTGTATTCGAGCACTGACAAGTATTTCGTGCGCCTCTTCATGACGGAAGGTGACGGTGTTACATCGCTGACTGAGGCTGAAAATGCGGATTTCGATGCTGACGAGTTATCAAATTTGAGTGAGGTTCATGATTATTCAACCGATCCCATGCAATGGGATTCCGATGGCGATGGAATGGCCGACGGTTGGGAAGTGTCGAATCGCCTGGACCCCAACGATGACGGAAGCATTGATCCCAAGAACGGGGCGAACGGCGATCCTGATGGTGACGGCTTGATCAACATATACGAATACTGGTATTCCGCCGACCCCTATAATGCCGATACAGATGGAGATGATATACCCGATGGCAATGAAGTCACTGGTGGAAGCTCTCCAACAAATCCTGACACTGATGGTGATGATATTCCTGATAAATTCGAAATCACAGTCAAATTAAGAACCAGCCTTTCTTCGCTATATAAATACGGATTAGGCGGCTATCAGACTACCGATCCTCGGAAAAGATATCTCAAGCAAGTCGAGTCGGGGACCAAAATGTCAGGTGGAAATCCTGAAAGCGGCCCAAACGGTGTAGGACCAGGGACTCTAACCCGCGTTTATGACCCACAGATGGGCAGCTACACATCTCAATCCACGGGTGTGGGAGGTTCTTACGCCAGCACTGCCAAATCGCCTACTACCAGGTACGATAATGTCACCATATCAAGTTACGATGATCCGCCAAACGAAGTCGACGACGATCCCGGAACTGTCACCGCTGATTCCACTCTCTCCGACGAGAACACGACGGCGATGTTGAAGGCGAATGCCAATAGAGAGCTTCCCGAATATCCTGCCAGTTTCGACAATTACGGTTATGCGGAAGCCGACATATCAACAGACGAATCCTTTTATACCATCAAAAAGATGAAATATAAGCTCGTTTTCGGCGGTGCCATTCAAGCGAGTTTGAAATGGGTTGAAATGTTCAGCCCTGAAAATGATCCAAACACGCCTCAAGATGAGTCTGAAGACCCAACATTCACAGCAAAGTCGTGGAGCGGCACAGGCGCGGAAACTTCTGAGTTTGAAATCAATCCTTACACTATTGATCCGGCTAAGGACGGGCGTTATGATATTATCTACGTGGAGCATGTCAACGTGGACTACGTCGATCCGAACAGCCATAAAATCCCCAGCAAACAATACGCAAATAATATCCTGGGAAAAGAGCACATTGTTTGTGTAAAAGATACGGGCGACATTGTTCTTCGGGCGATCCTCAACAACTCGATTCCGGACATCGCGAAAAACAAGGTTACGTGGACTTGTTCCGGAGGAAGTGTCACATCACCCGCTTACGGCGCGGATCCCGATAGCAAGCTTACAGCAAAACTTTCCAGCGCCACCCCGGGCAAATATCCAGTGACCATGTCGCTTGATGGAAATGTAATGTGGGAAGGAGTGGTCTGGGTGATCTGGGCGAATATTGCTCCGACTCAGCATCAAATGGTTCTCACTGCAACATCCGGAGGAATCAATTTAAGTTGTCCCATCAACTTTATCCATACAATTGTTCCTGCGTCAGTGATTACGGACACTGATCATCCAAATTTAGAAGGGAGCTTGCCTGCAGGAGTTACAGCACCTGATGGTTACAATTCCTGCAATCAGTCGGTTGCAGGTGGGGCAAATAGAAAATGGGATTCATCGCGCCAAATCAAAGGTAAGTATACTTCTCCTCCGAATATTACCGTCGCGTGCACCGACAATCTCAACCTCCAATATTCAAATTCCAATATTGTCGGGACTGATGATGTGGGGCAAATCGATGAACGCAATGAACCATATTTAGAGAATGCCACACTATCAGGCGAAGATATTCCCGGCCGCACATGGCGCAATAATGTAGGAACTGATGGTAATACCGCACAACACAACATACAATTTCGAGAATTTACTCGCGTCCTTCTGGGTAATACGTGGTATCGATGTTCAGATTGGTGTCCTTGGCGGATTGAGCTAAAATTCAAAAAGACGGCTGGGATTTGGGAGGATAATGGCTCCAGCCAAGCATTGGGTAATATTAACTTCTAAAATTTATGAAACACCTCATCCTGCTCACATTAAGTTTTTGCAATGTTTTGCATTCCGAAGAAAGCATTTTTGAAAAAATTCAAATCAACACCGGATTCTCACCGTTGGAAAAAAACAATTCTAATCGAATATCCAGTCTTACGGAGGCATCCGAGCACTTGAAAGATTTACCAAAGCCATGGACAGTTGATCATTTCATTGAATTACATAATGATCCGAAATACGAATCAAAACGCCCGGATATCCTAATGCTGTTAATTGCATCAGGAGATGAAAGGGGAAAGGAGCTGTTTGGTAGGTATGTCGAAAAAATTATCAATGATGGTGATAGAACGGGGATTGCTTTTTTCGGGCCCTTGATGAATGCCGCCTGTTTTTTTTATATCCCGGAAGATACTGGCGGCGGCACGGAACAGGCGGCGATTGCAGTCGCCGCCTGGTGGAAAGAATACAAGAAGATCAAACAGGACTTGGTCAGAGAGAAGTGGCAAATCGCATGGGAAAATACGGAGAATAAAGATAAGCTGCCTGTTGAATCAGTGAAGGCAATTGCCACACAACTGGCTGGAGATGATTTGGAAAAAACAAATAAATCCATAGCGGAACTCAAAGCGCAGGGCGCGGTCAACTCTTTGATGGTTTTGTTGGAATACCCCAATGATCCTGTGGTTAAAGCGGCTGCTGAAAGCTTAGCAGAATTCCCAACGAAGGAAGTTGCCACTGCCTTGTTTCGGAGTCTGAAAAATTTTGATACGGCTCTGGCTGGCGGCACGAATGGAACCGCCGCGCAAGATCAAGCAATCCTAGCAGTCACCACGTCGTTGTTCAGGATTACCCAAATCGAACCAACACCTGAATTCGCCGACCAGGAAAAGCGGAACAGCACTATAGAAAAGGCTATTACTGAAATGCTTCCTCTGAAATAACTGAATTTTACCACATCGCTGCTTGTCGCTCCGCATGTATGAGGCATGGGGAGAGTTGGGAAACTCCCACATGACAGGCCTTTGGTCATGTCTTTCGGTTACTCTTACAAGGGATTATCCGCACCTTCGCCGAAAAAGCCGTCACCGAAGCCCGCATCTCCCCGAAAGAACGCCGCGAGATCCTCGACCTCTTCCGCGAAGGCCTCAACGGCTACACGTATTTCGAAAGCTGAGCCGCGCTTCGCGACCGAAGCACTTGGCCGCTTTGACCGGAGTGTGACGCCGACTATTCGGCAGGGATGTCTTTGAAATCGTTAGGAACTTTCGCGATGATGAAGGCGACGACTTCGGCGACCTGTTTTGGAGTCAGCGTCTGGCCCCAGGGCTGCATTTTCGCGCCGTTGTTGCCGGTGCTTTCGGGTGGCGAGCCTTCGTTGATGAGCTTGAAGATCTGCATCGGCTTTCCGCTGAATTTCCAGACGCCGTCGTTGAGCGCCAGACCGGGCAGCGGGATTTTTGCGGCGCCGGCGGTCATGGTGGCGCTGAGGTCGGCAGCGTGACAGGCGGAGCAGTTTGTTAGATAAGTGGCTTCGCCCGCGCTGGTGATCCCCGAATCGGTTGCCCACTGGTGCACGAGCTTCGAGTCGGTGAGTGACGAGAGGGTTTTTTCGAGTTCGGCATCCTTGGCCTTCTTCACGGCCAGAATGGCATCGGTGATTTGCTGGCGGTCGCTCTTCATGACCGGGGTGTGATAGTAAAGCGTCCAATACGCGATGAAAAACACAATGGCTCCGTAGAAGGTGAAGAGCCACCAGTTCGGCAGCTTCTGGTCGTATTCCTGGATGCCGTCGAATTCGTGTTCACGAAGGATGACTTCGCCCTTTTCCTTGGCGAAATGTCCGCGCTTGGGTTCCTGGTTCATGATTGTTAGGGATTCTCCGGGCTGTCGTTCTTGCTGTGGTCCTCCAGCGGCAGGGAGGCGAGATGATCCCGCGTGGCCTTGCTCATGCGGACGGCGCGAATGGTCACGATGATGAAGACCAGCCCGATGATGGCGAAGGAGATGAGCGGGGCTGTGGTGACCCATTCGTCGATGATGACTCGTCTGAACATGGCGGCTTGAGTGTTAGTGTCCGGTGGTGGAGCTGGTGCCGCGGTGCGAGTCCGGATCGAGGCTGGATGGCGGTGCGGTTTGCTTTTTCACAATTTCACGGTAGGCCCCGACCTTCTGAACGTAGGCGATGAGGGCGACGACTTGTGTCTTGGCCAGGTGGTTGCGCAGCGCGTCTCCCTGAAGCTCGGGATGTTCCGGCAGATAGACCTTGGCGGCGACGAGCGAGCTGGCGATTTCCTGGGACTGGGTTTCCACCATGTCGCGGATCTCGTGCTGGTTCATGGCAGGCCATGGGACGCCGAGTCGGGACTGCACCGCGATTTTGTTAGGTATGGCCTTCACGTCGGTTTCCTTGCTGAAGAGCCATGGGTAGGACGGCATGTTGGAGCCCGGAGAAAGCTGGCGCGGATTGAGGAAGTGGTTGAAGTGCCAGTCGTTGCCACGCTTGCCGACGCGCATGTGTTTCGCCCCGGCGGCGGTGGGCCCGCCTTCGTGGGCCAGGTCCGGTCCGGTGCGCTTGGAGCCCCACTGATAGGGGTGGTCGAAGAGCGATTCGCCGAGGTGTGAATAGTCGTCTGCGACACCGGCGCGGCCATAGCGCAGGACGTCCGGAACGAGCGTGCGGATCATCTGGGAATGGCAGTTATAACAGCCTTCATCGATGTAAAGATCACGGCCGGCGAGTTCGAGCGGCGTGTAGATTTCCTGCAGGCGGCCTTCGATGTTTTTCTCGCGGTTCACCACGAGCGAAGGGATGATCTGGACGGCCCCTCCGATAGCGACGGCAACGAACACGAGGATGGAAAACGGCATGTAGTTCTCGACGATTCGCTCGTGCCAGTTCGTCCATTTCGCCTTGGAGGCGCGGAAGGCGAGCACCGCCTTGACACCCACCAGGATGGCGACGGCGAGGGCTGCCTTGTCTGCGTGGGGTGGCAGGAAGAACCAGAGGATGCTGAAGGCGATGCCGAGGAAAACGTAGGCCAGCGGGTCGTTGATCAGGGCTTCCTTCCATGGCATGCTGTCCTTTTTGGCTTTTTCCAGGACGGCGACTTCGACGGTTTCGTCATGGGCTTTTCCGGAACGGGCGGTCATGAAGATATTGACGCCGCACAGGATGAAACCTAGCAGATAGAGAGTGCCACCAACAGAGCGGAGGATGTAGAAGATCTGGATGCTTTCGAGCGTTTCCAGAAACTCATATTTGAGGGTCGTGCCTCCGGGATTCATCTGATTGAGCATGAGCGCCTGCATGATTCCGGCACACCAGAGGGCGACGACGTAAAGCAGGATGCCAACCATGCCGACCCAGAAATGCATGTTGGCGAGCGCCTTCGACCAGAGTTGGGTTTTCCACAACCGTGGGGCGAGCCAGTAAAACATACCGGCGGCCATGAAGCCGTTCCAACCTAGCGCGCCGGAGTGGACGTGGCCGATGGTCCAGTCCGTATAGTGGGAAATCGCATTGACGGCGCGAATGGAAAGCAGAGGCCCTTCGAAGGTCGCCATGCCATAGAAGGTGATGGCGGCGGCGAAAAACTTGATCACCGGATCCGTGCGGAGTTTGTCCCAGGCGCCGCGGAGCGTTAGCAGCCCGTTGAGCATGCCGCCCCACGAGGGAGCCCACAGCATCAGCGAAAAGGTCATTCCCAACATCTGCAGCCAGCGTGGCAGATCGGTGTTGAGAAGGTGGTGCGGGCCGGCCCAGATGTAGAGGAAGACCAGCGACCAGAAATGGATGATGGACAACCGATAGGAGTAAACCGGGCGGTTCGCGGCTTTCGGCAGGAAATAATACATGATGCCAAGAATCGGCGTGGTGAGGAAGAAGGCGACGGCGTTGTGGCCATACCACCATTGCACCAGTCCGTCCTGCAGGCCGCCGAAGATCGGATAGGAATGGACGATCGAAGTGGGAAGCGAGAGGTGGTTGACGATGTAGAGAATCGCGATGGTGATGACCGTGGAGATATAGAACCAGAGGGCGACGTAGAGACTGGGTTCGTTGCGTTTTGCGAGCGTCCAGAAAAAGTTAATGGCAAACGTGACCCACATCAGGACGACCATGATGTTGATCGGCCAGATGAGTTCGGCGTATTCCTTGCCGCGGGTGAAACCGGCGGGAAGCGTGATCGCGGCAGCCACGATGATGAGTTGCCAGCCCCAGAAATGGATGTTGGACAACAGATCCGAAGCCATCCTGACCTTGCACAGTCTCTGGGTGGAATAATAGATGCCCGCGAACATCATGTTTCCGACAAACGCAAAGATCACCGCGTTGGTGTGCAGCGGTCGGAGGCGGCCGAAAGTAAGGAAAGAAATCCCCTCCGACTTGATCGCACCAAAGGAAATGGTTTCGAGAAATTTCCCGTTCATCTGCCACCAGGAAAGCTGGGTGGCGATGAGCACGCCGACGAGCATGCCGATTATGCCCCAGAAGATGGAGGCGATCATGAAACGGCGGACCGACTTGTCGTCGTAAGTGATGGTGGTGGTCATGGAACGATGTTAGATGGGATTCTTGACGACGGGTCTCGACGGTTCCACCGGCTTGATGTCCAGCGGAAGGAGGGAGTCCCTTTCCGGACTGGAGCGCCGCGAACGTCGGATTTCTGCGGCAAAGCAGGCGATGAAGATGCCCGCCAGGCACGAGGAGATCAGTATGGTGAGTGCGAGAACGTTCATGAATTTCGGTAGTCGAAGAAAACCAGCGTATACTTCGAATGGCTTGGCGTGGTTTGCGGAATCTGGCGCATATCCTACTCGATCTGATGTAAGGGGGAGCCACGGCGGAAATCGCAGTGCAGCCATTCCAGAAAAACGTCGCCGATGATGTGGGCGATGCACCGCTGGTCCATCAGCTCGGGATTCAATGTTAGATGGCAGGAGGCAAACTCATCAGATGCCCGGCCCACGCCGGCGTGAAAGGTTTTGACCTGGCCCAGCGCCGGATCAGCCGCTTCGGGTGCCTGGAAAACGACGCGCCCGCGCTCGCTGAGGGCAGCGAGTGTTTCCAAGTGTCCCTCCGGACCTGGCGGACTGCTATCCGGAATTCCAAGAAGCTGGCGATAGTTGGCGTCCACTGAAACTTTGGCCACCAGATCGTCCGTCACGGGCAGCCAGCAGCCATCTCCATCATCGTCGTATTCATTCAAATACTCCGCGATTCCTTCTATCAGGCCACCGCCGGACATCGGTGATTCCAGATGCAGAATGATGGCACAGGCGGGAGCGACGGCCGCTGGCTCGGTAAGCAACCATTGGTGAAAAGTGGAAAACGAAGTGGAGGCAGTCATGCGGTCTGTCGGGTTCACCATGAACCTGACTGGAGCCGCGTGATCGTGCTCCGCATTCCATCTGGAAGGATGCGCGGATTTTCCGGCAGAAGTATGGCTGGAAATTCAAGGAAGGATCATGAAGATCCCACCCATGCTTGCCCAGTTTGCGACGGAAACGGGCACCCAGCGACGTTCGAACTGCGGCCCCCACGAATCACTAACAGCCAGCTCCTGGGTCGCCTCGTTGTAGCCCACGATCATGCAGATGTGATGGTTTGATGCCGGTTTTTCCAATTTCGCCAGCGTCTCGCCACCGCCTGCGATTTCCGTGGTGTAGGCTTTCCAGTCCTTCACCGTTTTCCGCGTCGCGGTGTTCTTGTCGACGAGTTCGTTATAACTTTCCATCGAACAAAGCGTCCACATCACCGGGATGCCCTCGTCCAGATAGCGCTTCAGGTCGCGGATTCGCACTTCCTTGAGCGTCTCGTCCTTCGTGCGGCGGCCCTTGCTGTAAACCTGGCGGCGCACCCCTTCCAACAGAAGTTCCACGGAGGTTCCACCACCGGCCATGCTCTGGCCGACCATTGCCAACAAATACATGTCCGCCTCCAGCCCCATCGTGCGCATCGCGCGCTCGAAAGTGGCGGGCGCGCAGTAACCCTTCGGCCCCTGGTCCACCATCGGGATTTCTGATAGATAAACGTCACCGTTGTCGGATTTGACCACGCTGGCCAAGAGCCGTTGTTTTACCTCGCCGTCCTTCACCATCACCGACTTCCCACCGTTGTCCGCGGTGGACGAAGGGACGATGGCGAGGCTGACGTACTCGTTCTCCTCGTTTGATAGAATGAACGCACTGCCATTCCAATCCCAGCGGGTGATCTTGCGGCGGGTAGCGCCTTCACCATAACGTTGAACCTTGCCCTCGCCGAGCACGGAGGTGAGTGCCTTTGCAACGGTTGCCTCATCCTTCGCCATCGCCTCGGACAGCGACCCTGCCGTGGTGGTGGTGCCTGAGTTGAAATGATCCTTGCCAAAACCGGCAGTGCTCCCGAAGTCGCCTTTGTTTGCATAGACGATGGACACGCTGCTCACCACTCCGCCCTGGTCGGAGTAGAGGGCGACTGAGTACGGCATCGCACCAAACAACTGATAGTTCTTTTCGTAGGCGGCATACAGGCGCCAGCTCCGGCCGTATTTCGATTGCGACTCCGGCCGCAGTTTCAGAGCGGCGGCGAGCGTCTCCGCCTTTGATTTTGAAATATCAGAACCATCCGTGATGTCATGGGCGGCGGCAATGTTCAGCTTCTTTGCAGCATCACCCGCCCGCTTGCCGACTTCTGCTAGATAGGTCTGGTCCTGCGCGCTGAGTTTGCTTTTGAGAAGCTCGAAGGTTTTTCCGTCCTCGCGCCGCAGCGTCACCTTGTCGCCGGACATGCTTTCGAAGCTCGCCTTCAGCGCCTTGCCCTCAGCACTTTTAAACACCCGCAGTGCTTCCGCACATGCCGTGGACCACATGGCGGCAGCGAATCCGATCACGAGAGGAAAGTGGGAGGAAACCAAAGTTTTCATGTGCTCTGCAAGGTCTCCAAGGCAGTGCGTGAGGTCAACTCCCAAAGATCAGCACCCTCGCCGGGAGCATCCCCCGTTTGTGCTAATGGCCAGATTCCGGACGGACTCCTAGATTCACATCGTGAAAGCAAAACCCACATCCATCAGCCGATCCTCCACCAGCGGATTCACCCTTGTCGAGCTTCTGGTCGTCATTGTCATCATTGCGGTGCTGACAGCGGTCGGCTTTCCCCTTGCGAACCGGATGCGGGCGAAGGCTTCTGATGGAAAATGTGTCCAGCAGTTGAGAGGCTGGAGCACCGTGATGGCCATGTATTCCGCCGACAACAGCGGCGCCATCGAGGTGAGGGATTGGAACTCGATTGGAAACAATCCCAGTTCCGCCTACGTCGGCTACTGGTCCGCCACCAACAGCCACCAGGACGGCTATCAGACTCTCGCCCAGATGCGCTGCTGCCCGGCCTTGAAGGGCAAGGACGCGATTAGTGGCAACGGCAACAGCCTCACCGCCTATGCACTAACGGACGCCACCGGCTCCAGTGCCGGAACCAAAGCGGTAAAATACAACCTCTCCAAAATCGCCACCCCTAACCGATTCGTCCTGATGATCGAGGTGGCCAACGTGAAAACCCCCGCGGTCATCAGCACCACTGCCGACTACACGAGCATGGTGAAACCCTTGACCGTCGGGACCAAGATCCGCCACAAGTCCGGTAGTTTCGGTCTGGTCAATGCCCTGATGGGTGATTTTTCAGTCGCGACCTATGCCTCGAAGGACATCGACAAAAACGTTTCCTATTGGACGACGTTCTAACTGACGCGGCGTTTTTCACATCCGGAAATCCGCGCCGAGGTAGTGCTTGCGGGCGATCGGGTCGTCCACCAGTTCGTCCGAAGCGCCTTCCAGGATGACGCGGCCGTCGTGGATCAGGAAGGCGCGGTCCGTGATGGTGAGCGTCTCGCGCACCGAGTGATCCGTGATGAGGATGGCCAGGCCGTCACGGTCGCGCAGCTCGCGCACGATGCGCTGGATGTCCTCCACGGCGATGGGATCGATGCCGGCGAACGGCTCGTCGAGCATCAGCAGCGTGGGGTCCGAGCAGAGCGAGCGGGCGATGGCGAGACGGCGTTTTTCTCCACCTGATAGAGTGATGGCGAGCGACTTGGCGAGCTTGGCGATGCCGAATCGCGTGAGCAGGTCGTGGGCGCGGGCGAGACGATCCGCCTTGCTGAGATTCGGGCGGGTCTCGAGAATGGCAAGCAGGTTGTCCAGCACCGAGAGCTTGCGGAAAATCGATTCCTCCTGTGGCAGGTATCCCAGTCCGAGCCGGGCGCGGCGGTGCATCGGCAGCTTCGACATGTCATGACCGTTGAAACACACCGATCCGGCGTCGGCAGGGATGAGCCCCGCGATCATGTAAAATGACGTGGTTTTCCCAGCCCCGTTAGGTCCTAACAAGCCAACGATCTCGCGCGGCTGGACGGTGATGGAAACGCCGTCCACGACCGCGCGGCCGCTGTAGGTCTTGCGGAGACCATTGGCATGAAGGACGGCGGTTTCGGTGTTGCAGCAGGTGGAACCGGGATTGTGCATACTAGGAAAAATCGATGATGCGGATCAGTTTTTCAACTCGTCCGTGGGAAGAATGGTTTCGGTGGGGCCGTCAAATCTAAGCTGCCCGCTTTTGCTAACCGTGAGGGTCTGGGTGGCAGTCGTAGCGCGGGTGGAAATCCCTCCTCTTTTCGCCCAAGGAAATCCGCCGAAAATGATCATTTGTTCGGATTTTACGTTATAGGTGAAGATGGCACCGCTGGCCTCCACCGGCTGCTCTCCGGGAGAGGGGTTTTTCTGGATCGCCCTTACGGCCCCGGTGGCCACGATGCGGTCCACTTCGCTGAAATTTGCGCCTATGCTCCCTAACCCACTTTTTGAAGGCTCCTTCTTATCTTTCTTCGACGGGTCTTCGGCCTTTTTTGCGAAGAAGATCTTGAGTTCGTTTGCGCCTGTCAGCTCAAGCCGTGGATCGGTGATTTTCACATTTTTCATGTAAACGAGCACGCCTTCGTCGGCGTCGAAATACATGCCGCCATCGCATTTGATCACGGTGTCTTCCGCGCCGGGCTTGATGTCGAGCGGATTGGCGACGGGTTGTGCATCCGCGAGAGGAACAGGGATGTCCGCCTGGACGAGGAAGGCCTGCGCGGCGGTGTCGGCGGCTTGGGAAACTTCGATGACGGTTTTGAGCTCCTTGCGGGTCGTTTCACCGGTTTCCACCACGCCAGCAGATTTCGAAACAGCGTCCGCCTCGATCGCCTCCTTCTGCTCCACTGTTAGAGTGGCCGGCGGAGCGGCGACCAATGCCTGTGTGAGCAGTGACATGCCGACCATGGCGGTGGCGCGGAGCGGAGTGCGTGGAGTGTGCATGGTGGTCGCGGGGAGGGGGTGGATGGTGGTGGTGACAGGCCCGGACAGATAGCCCTCGGCTTTTTCAAATGCGTAATGAAGTCCGCTGCCAGTGGCGCGAAGGCGATCGGCCTTGATCTCGACGGGCTCTTTCGCCTCAAGTACACCCTTCGTCTGATAGAAGATCGCTTTCTTAAGGTCAATCCGGCCGCGCTGGCTTTGATCGGGATTGAAAAACTCGACGGAAACCGTTTGTCCGGCGACCTGCTCGTCATTCACCAGCGTCATCGCCTTCGCCTTGAGCACACCGACAAGTTTTCGATTCTCATCGTAGCGCGGAAGCATCACGCCCATCAACTGGCTCCCGTCTGGAAGCAGGGCGATGGCAGGGATTTTTTTCCGCACCAGCGGGACCGGCTCCTGCGCCATCAACACGGCGGGAGCGAGGCAGAAGAGGGCTGTGAATAGCGGTTTCAGTGGGACGCGTGATGGATGGCGATGAGCTTGATGAGGAGATCCTCGATGAATTCCAGTGGAATTTGGTTAGGCCCGTCTGACATGGCGTTTGCAGGATCCGAGTGGACTTCCATGAACAATCCATCGACGCCGGTGGCGACCGCCGCGCGGGCGAGCACGGGTGCGAGTTCGCCGTCGCCGCCGGTGGCTCCGCCAAGTCCGCCGGGCCGCTGGACGGAGTGGGTGGCGTCGAAAATGATCGGCAGGCCCTCTTTGCGCATCCAGTAGAGCGAGCGCATGTCGACGACGAGGTTGTTATAGCCGAAGGTGGTGCCGCGCTCGGTGATGAGGAATCGCTCGCAACCGAAAGCCCGCATTTTCCCGGCGATGTTCACGGTGTCGAGCGGGGCGAGGAACTGGCCCTTTTTCACATTGATCGCGCGGCCGGTCTTGGCCGCGGCTTCCAACAGGTCCGTCTGGCGGCAGAGGAAAGCGGGGATTTGCAACAGGTCGACATGCTCGGCAGCGATTTCCGCCTGCTCGGCCGTGTGGATGTCCGTGGTGACGGGCACGCCGAGTTCCTTGCCGATTTCACCCAAGATGCGGCAGCCTTCCTGCACGCCGGGTCCGCGGAATGCGCCGATGGACGTGCGGTTTGCCTTGTCGAATGAGGCCTTGAAAATGAAGTGGATGCCGGTGCGGTCGGCGATTTCCTTGAGTGAGCGGGCCATTTCCCAGGCGAAGGTCTCGGATTCCAAGGCGCACGGGCCGAGGATGAAAAACGGAGCGGGTCCGCCGACGGGGACATTGCCGATGTTGAAGGGGTCGAAGGTCATGGTGATGGGAAAATTCAGTCGCCGCTGCGGGCCGCATGATAGAGCGGGCGGAGGTTTTCGAGAGCGGTGTGAAGGAGCTTCGCCTCGGAGGGTGTGAGATTTCCGCGGGTTTTGGAAGCGAGCATTTCGAGGGAGTCGATCACGGATTTGGCGGCTCGGATGTTAACCTGTTTTTCGCCTGAATGAGGGTTGGGAATTTGTCCAAGGAAGAGTCCAGCATTCTGGGCTTGGAGGATGATGAATTCGTTGAACCGGAGATCGGCTTCGGGCGCGTCAGGCATGCTACGAGAGTCGGACGCTGCCCGCGAAGATTCAAGGTGGAACATTCGTCTGGCCCGTGATCAGGCGGCAGGCTGCGGTCTCTGCAGCCCGCTTGTCTTTTGCCTTGCAGCGATGGACCCGACCGCTAATCTCCCGCCTAACGCGCATGAGAAACATGCCGGGAATCCACAAAAACCAATACATCGACCACATGAAACTTGCCTTCATTGCCGCCGCAGCCGCTTTTCTCGCCGCCTCCTGCTGCCCTAGCGCCGCGCCTGCTCCCAGCCAGCCGACCTACGTGGCTCCATCGAAGTGATTGATTTCCGGCCGGCTTTCCGAGTGGCAAGCTTGGCAGAACCATGCATCCGGCACCTTGATTTGCCATTTTTCTCCATCTCCTCACAAAACCTCAAAGCTCCATGATCCGCATTCTTACCGCACTTGTCGCCTCCGTTTTCGCGCTCCTTTCCGCTTCGTGCTGCTGCACCGGCGAGCCAAAAGCACCTGGCCTGCGTCCGCTTCCACAATTCCAGGAGATCCAGACCACTACGACCACCCAAGTCGATTCCTATTCCTCAAAGTAATTCGCCCCTCGGGTATCCGGTTTTTCCATCAGAAATGATCATGCGTCCCTCCGTCCCGGCGGAAGGACGCTTTTCGTTGCCCGTGAGCTGTGTTTGAGAGATACCGCCAGCTTTTTCCCATGAGACCGAGAAATTCATCCGACGACCAAGTCCGCTTCAGCGGCCACGTCCGCCATTACCACCGTGGCGGCCCGCGGCCGCAAAAGTCGTGGGACGAATGGGTGGATGGGAAATCCGCCCGCTCGGGAACGTCGAGAAACTGGCTGAAAATTGCTGGGATCCTTGTCGGATTGCTAGCCTTGGCGGGAATCATCACCGGCTTGATCATCGAGCTGGGCTGAGTTTTCCGCCGCCCGCCTTTTCTCCACGGAATTCGCATGTGGCTTTGACATTCTCCATCGTCATGGCCAATTTCCCGCCCCGCCACAAACCACGGCGGAATTTCTACCATGGGAAAAAGCCTCTTCGAAAAAGTCTGGGACGCCCACACTGTCGGCACGCTCGCCGACGGCCGCACGCAACTCTTTATCGGCACTCACCTCATTCATGAGGTCACTTCACCCCAGGCGTTCGGCATGCTCCGCGACCTCGGACTCAAAGTGAAATTTCCCCAGCGTACCTTCGCTACCATCGACCACATCGTCCCGACCATCAATCAGGACCAGCCCGCCGATCCACTCGCGGCCGAGATGATCGATGCCATCCGGAAGAACTGCGATGACTTCGGAGTCACCTACTTCGACCTCGCCTCCGGCAAACAAGGCGTCGTCCACGTTGTCGGACCCGAGCAAGGCATCACCCAGCCCGGAACCACGATCGCCTGCGGCGACTCGCATACCGCGACTCACGGCGCCTTCGGAGCGATCGCTTTCGGCATCGGCACCAGTCAGGTGCGTGACGTGCTCGCCACGCAGACCATTGCCCTTCAGGAAATGAAAGTCCGTCGCATCGAGGTGAACGGCGATCTCCGTCCTGGTGTTTATGCTAAGGACGTCATCCTCCACATCATCCGCTTGCTAGGCGCTAATGGCGGTATCGGCTTTGCTTACGAATATGCGGGAGATGTGTTCGAACGCATGTCGATGGAGGAGCGCATGACCGTTTGCAACATGTCCATCGAAGGTGGTGCTCGCTGCGGTTATGTGAATCCGGATGCCAAAACCATCGCCTACCTTCACGGCCGCCCGTATGTTGACATGAGCGACTTCGATGCGACTGCTGCCCGCTGGCTTTCGTTCGCCTCCGACGCGGACGCCGTGTTTGATGACATCGTTAGAATCAACGCTGCTGACATCGAGCCCACTGTCACTTGGGGAATTTCGCCCGACCATGGCATCTTCATTTCCGAAAACATCCCGGACCCTGCGAAGGCGAAGACTTCTTTGGAAAAAGCCTCCATCGAGGAAGCACTCGCTTACATGAAGCTCGACGCCGGCACCCCGATCAAGGGCGTTAAAATCGACGTCGCCTTCATCGGTTCCTGCACAAACGGCCGGATCTCCGATTTCCGCGAGGTCGCGAAATACATCCAAGGCCACAAAGTCGCGAAGGGCGTGCAAGCCATCGTCGTTCCGGGTTCCCAAGTCGTCGCCATCCAGGCGGAAAAGGAAGGCCTACCGAAAATTTTCACCGACGCCGGCTTTGAATGGCGCGGCGCAGGTTGCTCGATGTGCCTCGCAATGAACCCGGACAAACTCGTCGGCGATCAACTCTGCGCCTCATCCTCTAACCGGAATTTCAAAGGCCGCCAGGGTTCCCCGACCGGCCGCACCGTGCTGATGTCACCCGTCATGGTTGCCGCCGCCGCGATCAACGGCCACATCTCGGACGCCCGCGAACTTTTCGAACTCGAAGCCGCGGCCGCCGTCGCGTAATCTCCGGCTCGCCATGAGCACCTCCGCCCACAAGCTCCCGATCACCGCCACCGAGTACCTCGAAGGAGAACTCCGCTCCGAGACGCGTCATGAGTTCGTGGACGGCAGGGTTTACGCGATGTCTGGAGCCAGCCGCAGGCACAATGAAATCTGCGGCGATCTCTACAGCGCCCTCAAGGATCACCTCCGCGGCGGACCGTGCCGCACCTACATCGAGGCGGTGAAAGTGCAGATCGCCGATGATCTGGGAGAGGGCTATTACTACCCGGATGTTTTCGTCGCCTGCGAGCCGGGCGATGACGACTCGCACGTGGTTTCGAATCCGAAGCTCATCATCGAAGTACTGTCCGATTCGACATCGCGCATCGACCGCACGGACAAGCTCACCAACTACAAGCGGATTCCTTCCGTCGAGGAGATCGTCCTGATCGAACAGGAGTGGCCGGAAATTCTCGTTTTCCGCCGTTCCGAACGCTGGAGGCGCAATCTTTACACTCAGTTCGGCACCGTCGTGCGGCTCGATTCCATTGGTTACGCGGCACCACTCGCCGCATTCTATCAATCCAACCCGTTTCCCGAAGACGTCCAGCGCCCGTGGTATCATCTGAACCGCATCGAAGACTGAATCTTTACTCTCAACTCTCAACCTTCCACTCTCAACTTCTCTCATGGCACTCGATCCCGTTCCCTTCGTCACCGGCCGCGCGGTTTTCATCCCCGGCGCGGACATTGATACCGACCGCATCATCCCGGCGCGTTTCATGAAATGCGTCACCTTTGATGGACTCGGCGAATTCGCGTTTTACGATGTCCGCTTCAATTCGGAAACCGGCAACAAGACGGATCACCCGCTTAATGATCCCCGTTTCGATGGTGCCTCCATCCTCGTCGCCGGCTCAAATTTCGGCTGCGGTTCCTCGCGCGAGCACGCTCCCCAATCACTCCGCAAATATGGATTCAACGGCATCATCGCCGAGTCCTTTGCGGAAATCTTTTACGGCAACTCCACCACGCTCGCCATGCCCTGCGTGATGGCTTCCGCCGCGGATATCGTTAGTTTAAAAAACGCCATCGAAGGCGACCCGAAACTCGTAGTTACCATCGACGTTAAAGCGCTGAAAGTCACTACCTCCAGCGGTCTCGACATCGCGGTCACCATGCCCGATTCCGCCCGCGAAGCTCTTCTATCAGGCCGTTGGGATCCCATTCAAGAGCTCATTGACAACGATGCCGCCATCGAGGCAAAGGCGAAAGAGCTCCATTACGTCTAACGGGTCTTTTCAATTGAAACGGGGAAATCATCCCACGTCTTCGAGGATCCAGAACAAGCGCCCGCGATTCTCGCAAGCCCGGCCTAACGATCAACCCTCGAGGCGATGTGCTTCAGGATGGATTCAATCTCATTCTCGGCATCTATCGGCATCACGCCGACGACGGAATTCAGGTCGCTGACGTAGCCTTTGATCTGCTGGCGGACGCAGCTCTTGATGCGATCGAGCGTGACGCCGGCGGCGATGATTTCCTCCTCGGTCGCGTTGGTTTTCTGCGGGAGTTGGTTGATGTCCTCAATCAGGATGCCGGCGGTTTCACCAGCAGGCCCGAAGAGTTGATAGGAAAAACTCCGCACATAACAGATTCCCAGCGGCTTCGGCCCGAGGCCGGCGGCGTGCAATCGTGAGGCGGAAATGTAGTTCTCCGCGGCGCGGCGGCGGGTGCTTTTGGTGAGCGCCTGTTTCCAATCAGCGGCGGAGTAGCGGCCGATTTTTTCCGGATCCAACGCACCGGACATCAGCATCTCGAAATCAGGCGTGACCGGGCGCAGGCAGTGGATGTTGCCATTTTTCGGATAGGCCAGCTTGAGGTTGAGCGCGGGGACATAAAAATTCCACGCTCCGGCCATCGCCTTCATCACCCGGCCGTCGCAGAAGAACCAGCCCATGAAGAGCCGCGCTTTTTCGAATTGATGGATGGGAATTTCCATCAGTGGTTAGTTCGCGCGTTCGCGGGCGATCTCGGCGATGCGGTCGAAGGCGGCTTCAACACGGCCTTTCGCCTCGGTGGCGAACTTGCGGATTTCCTCGGGGAAAACGGTCGGCACGTTTTCTTTCGCAGCCTTGTAGGAATCGAAGTGCAGGTGCGGCACGCCCATGTCCTTCATCATCGCTTCGGTCTTCCACGTGTTAGAATCCCACGTGGCATATGGGATTTCCAACACCGAACTTGCGACTGCCGCATGGAAGCGGCCGATGCAGAGGCGGCGGTAGGAACAGAGTTTGTTCAAGTAGCCGGAAACGGTCGGGTAGCGCGTGGTAAAGCCGATTTTCCAGCGCACTTTCAGCGGGCCGACGTTGATGTATTGGCGCAGCACGTTGTCGGTCTCGCCGTATTCTTCGGTCGGCGCGGGCTTCTGAAACGAGCGCAGGAATGAGGAGGCGAACATCGCGTCCGGCACCGTGATGCACTTGCCGCCGGCAGCGTTGGCGGCGGCGGTGCTGGCGGATTCGCGGGCGGAGATGAAGAGGAATTTCTCCAGATCCGGATGCGGCGAGTTTTCCTGATAGACGCAGTTCATCAGGACGGAGGGGAATTTTCCGGCCATGTCGACGAGGTGGCGATGCTTGTCGTGGTGGATCGAGCCCTCGCCGTTGATGACCACCAGATCGACGCCCTCAAGCTGCTTCTGATAGTCCGCGACGGTGAAATCGCGCTTCAGCGAGACCTTGAGCTCCAGCCCGGTGCGCGCGAACTGCTCGCGGAAGGTCTGGCACACCAGCCGGCAGCCGAAGTGCGACTGATAGATGCTGGTGTCGTTAATGAGGGCAACCGTGGGCTTCTTCATGATTCCTAAAAATGAGGTCAATGGATCGCGATCCCCATGGATTCGATCACCTGCCGCTCGGACGAACCGACGTGCGGCATGCGCCGTTTGCGCCAGAACCGCCAGCGAATGCCATGATAAAACGTGCGCGTCTCGAAAAAATCGAAGCCATAGAGGTCCACCGCCGCCGCGCCGCACTTCTGGAAAACGAGGCTGCTGGCGATGAGACCGGATGACGGACGACCAGGCGCGGTCTTCACGGCGAGCTCTTCCGCCACGGTTTCCGGCGTGCGGAAAAGCGGGATGGCGTGGCGCAGGGAGAGGTTTCCCGAGAGCGGTTTCGGCGTCAGCCAGATGACCGTGCGCGGGTGGAAATTCGTTTCGATGTAACCCCAATCGATGCGGGCGTCGGAAAGGCCATAGACATCGGTGCGGTTGCCTTGGTCGCGTGGGGATTTGACTTCACCGTAGTTGAAGCGCATCACCACGTCGTGCGCGTCGATCTCAGCGCCGTGGTTCTTCCCGAAAATGCTCTGGGCATTACCGACGAGAGCAACGCGGCGACCGGCGAAAATAGGCTGCAACTCGTTGAAATCCATCATTTCACGTCCAGTTCAGCCGTTGGCAAAGTTGCTCCGCCATGATCTCGGTGACCTTGATCGTCGGCCGTGGGTTTTTCAGGAAATCCCGGTTCACCTCGGTCAACCGGGCGATGGGCAGGCGGGTGATCAGGCCAAGTGATTCGAGATTCGAGAGATAGCCCGGCATGAAGCTGGTGGCGGGAAACGGCGTGTGCGCGGGCTGAATCACGATCACCGGTTTATCGGTCGCCACCGCTTCTGTCACCATGGAAACGCTGTCCTGCGTGACCCAGATCGCCTCCGCCGCGCCGAGGTAGGCGGGGAATTTTTTTTCCGGCTGATGACACCACCAAACGGAGTCGGCGATGATTTCCGGCGGGAGAAGGTCGCGGAGTTTTGCTTCCACTTCCTTCCCGGTGCGACGGGAGGTGGTGACGAGCCAGCGGATGCTTTCGGATTTTGCCAGTGCGGTCATGCCTTCGGCGAGTTTCTGCCAGTCGGTGTTCTGGAAATCATGGCTGCGGGACTTGCCGCCGATGAGCATGCTCCAAAGCCGACCGGTTGGTTTGTCCTGCCATTCTGCTGCTGCTTTTTGGACTTGCTCGGGCGTGATTTTGGTGGGGATGACGTCCATGCGGATGTCGTTTTCGGCTGTTTCCAACGAGGAGGGCGTGAACACCGTGTGGAACCACTCCGGAGGGTACGGTTTCCGCTCGCCGAGGAAAACGAAGGGCACGCGGAATTTCACTGCCAGCGTGCGGGCGGCGAAGACACTGCGGCCGCCGCTGGAAATGATCAGGTCGGGTGCGGGTTCGCCGGGCTGTGGGCGTTCCAAACCGATCGGCCCGTAAAGCAGGGAATCCGGCAGCGGGTGGCCGTTTTTCCGCATCGCGAGCAGCCGAATCATGTGGCGGACGAAGCCGTTGATTTTCGGCCTGCACTCGAACTGGCGGAATTCCATGGGGAATTTTCCCGCAAGCGCGGCGGCGAGACCTGTCGATTGGCTGACGTGGCCGGGACTGCCCTCGCTGATGACCCAGATCGTGCGGGCGGCGCTCATGGCTTAAGGAGGGTCGATATGCTATCGACTGTTTGAGACCGACATTCTGTCGGGCGGAGAGTGGCCGGCGGACAGAATGTCCGCAGCAAATAGCGTTCAGAATGAACGCGCTCCTTTGACGATGGGCGTGCGGCGGTCATTTCACTCGCGCCAGTTGTCCGCCACCCACTTCGCGGGCATCAGGTAGCGGGAAATGTGGCGGCGCCAGCGGCGGTCGGTCTTGCGCTGGCTAAGCACCCACTTGAGGTGCTCCAGGCGCGGGCGGTGGGGTTTTTCCTCGGACCATTGGCCGAGCGCGCCATCGGGCGGCTTCGGGTGGCCGGGGAAGGTGATGATTTTCGCTCCGGCGGGCAGGACTGGCGGGCGCAGATAGCGCAGCGGCCAGATGCCCATGCAGTGTTTGCTGAAATGTTTGGTCCACGGTTCGGGCCAGAAATTGATGCCGCTCTTCACATGGGCGGTCACGTAGTTCTGCTCGAACCGGTATTTCCGCGAGATCACCGCCGAGTCGGCCTGGAGGTCTTCGAGCATGTAAGGGTTCTTGCCGATCGGGAAACGGAAGACGGACGTCTGGCCGTGTTTGCCGAACAGGCGTACCCAGTTCCGTGCCACGTAGACTTCGTCGGGATTTCCGTAGGTGAAATAGTCGTCGATGTTCGAGACGATCACCGAGTCCAAGTCGATGAAAAGCGCGGTGCCGGTGAGGCCGGCGAGGTCGCGGCCCCAGAGCGCGATTTTCGGCCATTTCCCCGGGACGTCGGGTGGGATTTCGCAGCCGAGCGACGGCAGCGGCAGGCATTTCACCTCGGGGCGGACGCCAGTGGTGTCCTCGGTGAAACAGATGAGCGTGAAATCCCCGGAGATGTTCCGGCGGATCATCGCCCACATGATGTTCACGTATTCCGGCCCGTAAACCGTGCCCCATTTTATGCAGATGACTTGTTTCATGAACGGCTAGGAGCGGGGCTTGGCGAGAAGATTTTGATACACATCGAAGGTCGATTCGAGCATGCGCCGGAGCGTGAAACCCTCGATGGACAAAGGGCCGGGGCGACTTTTCAGAATTTCGCGGGTCAAGTCAATGGCCCGGTCCACATCACCGGTTTTTACGAGGCCCTTCGGAAAAATCGCGCGCAACTGCTCCGCGACGCCGCCGTGATCGTAGGCGATGACCGGTTTCCCCAAAGCCAGCGCCTCCAACGAGACCCGGCCGAACGCCTCCGGATCGAGCGACAGCGAATAGACGATCGTGGAAACCGCCATGATTTCCTTCAGGTCCGTGCGGTGGCCGAGAAATGAAATGCGGTCCGCGATGCCGAGGTTGGCCGCCAACGCCTTGAGTTCGTCGAGAAACGCCACCTTTTTCGGGTGCGGGCCGCCGACGATCAGGCCTTGGACCGGCTCGCCGAGTTCGACCAATTTTGCGACCATTTTGATGAAATCCTCCTGCCCTTTCCAGCGCGTCAGTCGCCCCGGCAACAACAGTGGAATCCGGCCTTCCAGCTCCGGTTGCGCCGATTTCCACGCCGCCAGCCAAGCATCCGATGGCACGAAACCGACCGGATAAAGCGCCGCGTCCACGCCGCGGTGGATCACGCGGAGTTTTGCCGGATCGGTGGCCGGGTAGTTTTTCAGAATGTAATCCCGCACGCTTTCGGACACGGCGATGACCGATTCGCCCTTCGTCATGACCGCGGAATATGCGTTCACCGAATAGAAGCCGTGCACAGTGGTGACAAGCCGGGGACGGGTGCTTTTATCGAGAGTTTTCCACGCCAGATACGCCAGCCACGCCGGCATCCGCGAGCGGAGGTGGATGAGGTCCGGTTTCTCCTGGGTGAAAACGTTCCGGAGCTTCGAAATCTGTGCGAGCGACGCCAGTGCCTTGCGGTGGACCAGCATCTTGAGATGGCGCGATCCGGCGTTTTCCAGCTCTTCCACCATGCGGCCACCCTGGGAAATAACGACCGATTCATGGCCGTTTTTTACCAGATGCTCAGCGACTTCCAAAGTGCCGCGTTCGACACCGCCGGCATTCAGCTCGGGGAGGATCTGGATGACTTTCATGGCAGTGAAATGAGCGGAATACCTTCGCGTTTCGCGGCTTTAAAGAGGGCTTTTGAGGCATTGCAGGTGAGGATGAAATCGATGGGCAACGGCTTGGCGCGGTCGATTTCGACGATGAATTTCTGGAGTGAATCGGGGAGTTCCGCGTCGCTCGGGGTGATCTCATACGGCACGTCCGGGTGCGTCCAGTTTTCCGGCACCTTCCAATTCGGCGGCGTCCCGGGTAACCACAACAGCGCCCGGTGTGGAGTGCCTTCGCCATGGGCATCCGGGCCGAGCCAATCGGTGAGCGGCCAGCGGTCTTTGATGTAGAGTTTCCAGCGATCCTGCAGCCAGAACACGTCCAGCGGGCTTGCCTTCATGGCTTTTTCCAGCGCCTTCATGCAGCTCTCGGTGGAAATCCGCCCGTCCAACGCATGGTAGCGGATCTTCCATTTCCCCGGCTCCACCGTGATCACGGACATCGAGAAAACCTGACTTTTGCTCCGCCGCGCGATCAAACTCGGCAAAGGACTCGCCCGAGTGAGCCGGCCGAAAAATCTCACGAGCTCGCCACTTCCGCCGACCCGCTGGTCTGCCAGAATCCCGACAATTCCGCCGTCCCGGATGAAGCCAGTGACGAGGTGAAAGCTGTCGCGTTTCGAAAACAACCGCGTCCCGTCCGCCTCGCGCTGGGCGAGGAGTTGCTCGTCGAGGATCGGGTTGTTCAGCGGCCGGTAAAACGCGCCGCTCGCATGGCCTGGCGGGAAAAACCGGTTCATCCGCGTGAGGATTTCCCAGTTCCCCATGTGCGGCGGCATCAGGACCAGGCCTTTTCCGCCAGCCACCGCATCCTCAATGAGTTCCGGATTTTCTACTGACAGAATTTCACCGATTTTCTCCATCGGCAGCCGCGCGGTGTGGGCAGCGGAAAGCAAATTCGCCCCGGTCCGCCGGAACGACTCATAGGCCATTTTTTCCAGAGTCGGCAGGTCGTATTCGCCATGCAGGGCGATCCGCAAATTCCGCAGCACTACCCGACGGCGGTCCTTCATGAAATGCCAGACCAGCCCGCCGAGCAATTCTCCAAGGCGAAAAGCCACCGGCCCGGGCAGCATGCTCACGGCCTTTTCCATCCCCGTTTGTGCAAGCCACTCCAGCCGCCATTTCCAGCGCTTCGGGTGGTGTGTCAGGGAGTCGTCAGCCACGGGAGCCGATTTCTAGCGAGCTGAGGCCTCCCGTGCAAGGCCATCAGAGCGGCTCAATGATGGATGCCGCAGTGCAGCACGAAAAATTCGGCAGGAAGGTGCGCGAGCGGTCCGCGCAGCTTGTCGATTTCTGCGGCCGGGCCGTGGAATTGGAGCTGTGTGAGATCGGCAATTTTGTCCATCCGGCCAAGCAGCTCACCGACGTTTTCCAAGTGCGCCAACACCCCGGCCGCGCCCTCGTAACCTTCACGGCAGAACCCGCGGTCGTCGAGGATCATGAACTCATAAAAATAGCAGGCCTCCTCCGGACGGGTCTTTTCCACAAATTCACGCATCAGGGCGTGAAACTCTTCAAGCTTCCCCGCATGAGCGGTGAAATACGGGTTGATCGTGACGAGATTTGGTGATGGAGACATGGACGGAAGGGTGGCGGGTTTCCAAGGGCCGACAAGGCGAAAAACAGGAAGGCAATTGTCTCAAAATGGGCGTATCCCTTCGTTTTAATCGAGTGAGGAAACGGGTTTCTAACGCCTCACCACTCTTCAAGCGAGTTGAGGATCCGCGCCGCCGTGGAAAAATCGAGGCCGGCGGTCACCCGGTTCGGCACGGCCCAAACGGGCATGCCGGCGGCGGTTGCGGACTTTAAGCCATTAAGCGAATCCTCGATGACCAGGCACTCGCCGGGAGCGAGCTCAAGCCGCCTCGCAGCTTCCAGATACAAATCCGGTGCAGGTTTGATCTGCGGTGCGTCGCCCCGGCAGACGATGGTCTGGAAATGGCCGGTTAGACCGAGTTTGTCCAGCCAGCCATCCACCCAGTGGTGGGATGAACTGGAGACCACGGCGCAGGGAATTTTCCGCGCGTTGAGGTTTTCCAACAGATCCACCACGCCCGGCATCGGCCCGGTGTTGGTGAGGTCTGCCATGATTTCTTCCTGCCGCCGCAGGTCGAGATCGTGCCAATCAAACGCGAGTCCCGACAGTTCTTCCAAATGCGTCTTCGGTGACCACGTGGCGAAGTCAGAACCGATGCAGCGGGTGTAAATCTCCAGCGGCAGCGCGTGGCCGTGCTTCTGGAAGGTCCGCAGCCACGCCTGATAGATCGCCCACTCGGTGTCCACCAGCACCCCGTCGAAATCAAAAAGCACCGCGGAAAAAACCATGCGGGTGAATGCCCTTTCGAGTCCGGCGCGGCAAGTCCGGATGCGCTCTCGGTGGAAATGCGGGCTGATCGGTAGACTCAACCGAGCACCCAGTCGCGTGCTTCAACCAGGCGGTCTGGTTCGAAATAGCCAACCGGTGCGGCGCGCATGCCCGCGCCGGTGAACATCTTCACCTCGCCTTCCCAGCGCTTGTCGCCAACGATGGCGATCTTCGCAATCTTCGTGCCGTGGGTGAACATGAAATCCAGGTTGTTCCAGTCCGCGCCCTCTTCCCAGCCGGCGAAGTCTTCCAGGACGACGAGCAGGCGAGGATTGTTTCCCGCTTCGATGTGCGAGGCGAGTTCGGTCTCGGCGGCAGAGAATCCTGAACGCGAAAGGACGCCCTGAATGTGGATTTCACAAAGCGGGCTGGTGGGGTCGAAGCGGATGTTGACGGACATGATCGTGGGTTGAGGGGCTGTTGTTGCTCGGGAAGCTTCAGACGCTATTCTCTAACGGATAACAATTAAATCGAAAAATCACCGTGCTCCCATAGCACCAAAGTGCCATGAGCGGCCGCAGGATCCCGCTTGCCTTGGCGATCCTGACTGGACATAACAGATGGCATGACTCGCGCTCTTTTCATCGGAGGAATGGCGGCCCTCGTCCCGTTTTGTGAATTAAAAGCCCAGGAAACCACCTCACCGACCGCACCGGCAGACGCCGAATCCCGCAAAGCGTCAGTGGCAAATCTGGAAATGCTCATCGCCCAGCGCGAGGCCCGACTTGCCGAGTGGGGCAAGGACATTGTCGAACTCGACGCCCGCATCGAGCAACGCGTCTCCGGACTCGTCACCATGCTCGCCGGCGTGAAGGATTCGCAGGAATCCCGCACGGCGGTGACGAACATCAAGAAAAACGCCATCGATGGCCTCAAGCGGGGCATCGACCTCTACGTCACGAAACGCAAGGAAATCCGCGAGCTGGTCCGCACCGGAGACACCACGGCGCTCGGCGATCTCAGCAAGTTCGACCAGCGCATCATCACCCGCGTGGACCAGATCGCCGAGCTCACCAAATCCATCCCTTCCCACGAGGACGTGGACAAATATGAATCCGACGGCGGCTCGTCGTATTGGAACGGCTACTATTATGAAAACACCCGGATTTCTGAGGAGTGGAAACAAAACCGCCGGAACACGACCCAGTCGGACAAAGTCCGCGAGGACATCAGCAAGGCGCTTCGGGAAACGCTTGAGCGCCTCGACCAGCGCCGCCGCTCGCTGGTGGACCTGCTCGCCAACCGCCCTCAGCTCACCGATTCCGCCCGGCAGCTATACAACGAAGAACTCGGCCAGATCGACGCCTATCAGGATCACCTCAACGCCCAGCTCCGCGACATCGCAGCAGGCGGTGGAAACGACGGAAAAAAAGTCGGCCGCGAGCAGGCTCACGACATCGCCGAGCTCATCGAAGAATCGCGCAAAGATCTCCGCGAGGATGTTTCGCGGCTTTTCCGCTCCTACGATCAGTTCGTCCGCGGCCGCGCTTATGTCGAGGAGCTCAAGTCCAACCTGGCCGCGCGCAAGGAATGGCTGGAGAAAAACGCTGTGGAGGAACCGGCTGCGAAGTGATTGAATGCCTACTTTGATCCGATCGTTACATTTTCTAACAAACCTAAAAAAACCATGATCGATTCCAAGCTGCTCAAACAATTCCACGTCGAGCCAGGCTCGGATGTGGACCTGAAAAAGTACGTCACCGACTGGACCGAAACCAACGATGCAAAGGAGCTCGGCAAGGACGTGATCAAGGAGCGCGCCGCTGTTGTCCTGGAGGAAAGCAAGCAGAAGCTCAACGAAGCGCAGGAGTTGTTATACGCGAGCGACACGCATTCGGTGCTGCTCATTTTCCAGGCGATGGATGCGGCGGGCAAGGACGGCACCATCCGCCACGTCATGTCCGGCGTGAACCCGCAGGGCTGCCAGGTATTCAGTTTCAAAAAGCCGTCCACCGAGGAGCTGGATCACAATTTCCTCTGGCGCTACATGAAGGCGCTGCCCGAGCGTGGCCGCATCGGGATCTTCAACCGGTCGTACTATGAGGACGTGCTGGTGGTAAAAGTCCACCCGGAATGGTTAGGACCCGGCGCGCCCGCGAAACCCGACAAGGGTTTCTGGAAAAACCGCTACGAGGACATCAACAACTTCGAAAAGCACCTCTCGCGCAACGGCACGCTGGTCCTCAAGTTTTTCCTCCATCTATCAAAAGACGAGCAGCGCCGGCGTTTCCTCGACCGCCTGACCGATCCTAACAAGCATTGGAAATTCTCCGACGCGGATCTGGCGGAGCGCGAGCACTGGAAGGACTATCAGAAAGCGTTCGAGAGCGCGATTTCCGCCACCAGCACGAAACGCGCGCCCTGGCACATCATTCCCGCTGATAGAAAATACGTCGCCCGCGCCCTCGTCGCGAACATTGTCACCACCGCGATCCAGGACTTGAAGCTCGAGTATCCGAAAGTGAGCCAGGAAAAACTGGCTGCTCTCGCCGCGGCTAGGGCAACGCTGGAGAAGCAAGGAAAGGATGAAGTGTGAAAGCACCATGAACTGGAGCGCGGAATTGAAAAGTCACGACGTCTGTTGATCCCCTACTCCAGATTGGGTTGAAGGTTAATGCCCCATCAAAGACTCCGCCACCGCGCGGATCGTTTCATCGGTGGCGAAGGCTCCGGCGGTGAGGGCGATTCGTTGGCTTCCGCGCAGGGTTGGATCAAGGTCGTCTGGCCCTGCCACGATGACCGCTTGTTTCCCCCGACGAAGGGCGGTTTCCACCAGCGCCTCGCAGGACGCTTCGCCGGGTTCCCCGACGATGACAGCTTGGTCGCAATCCACCAGCAGCCTCTCCAATGCTGCCTCGCGGGCCGTCATTGCCGGGGAAATGGTTTCCAAAAACGTGACCCGTGCGTCCTGGTAGCGGTGCCGGAGCTGCTGGACGAGCCATGAGACTTTTTTGGGAGAGAGGTTCGTCTGGCAGACGACGCCAAACGCTGGAGAGAAAACCAACCGTGCGGTATCTGTGGTGTCTTCGATGATTTTCGTGCCAGCGCTGTCTCCAGCGATGGCGCGGGTTTCCGCATCCTCGTGGCGGCCGATCACTACGGCCTGCGCTCCTTCCATCCTCAATAGCCCGAGCGCCACCTGCGCCCGCCGGACTTGGGGTGAGCTCATATCTTCGAGCCGGTGGCCGCTTTTTTCCCAATCGCGTCGGTTTTTCGGAGCGACGCCGCAGTAGGGAACGACGATCCGGCTGAATCTGCAAAAATCTGCTTCACTCACGTTTTCCACGATGCCCAATCCTGCCAGACTTGCGCTCACGGCGGTGTCCGGCATGAAGCGCCCGGCGACTGCGGTTTTTTGGGTTTTCGCAAGCTCCTCGATTCTTGCGAGCGCTGATCGGGTGTCCTCGTCCATGCCGAGGGCTCCTGCGATCCTTATTTCCGCTCTGCCCAGTCCAGGGGGCATGAAGCGCTGGTTGGACAAATCAACGAGAACTTTGTTTTGCAAAGTATTGGGGCGCGAGGAAGGACGAAAACGTTGCATGGCGACACGCTTTGTAGCACAAAGCTAAGTTGTCACAAGCGGATTATCGGCCGAGTCCAAGAATTTGTTCCAACACACCGAGATAGGCTACGAAGGCCGTACGCCCTGCCGGTGTGAGCGTGTAGAGTGTCTGGGGGCGGCCGTCGCCCGTGAGTTTTTCCCCGCTGATAAACTCGGCTTTTTCCAAAGTGCGCAGGTGGGTGATCAAGTTCCCATCGGACATGTCGAGCTGGGCCTTGAGGTCCTGAAACGCCCACGAATCGGCCCGCGAGGCGAGCAGCGTCATGATGGAGAGCCGCCCTTTCTCGTGAATGGTCCGATCCAGTTGGGAAAAATCAATCATCATGCCATTGCTTCTTCACGGCGACCCGTGGTGACGATCAATCCACCGTAGATCAAGTGAAACCCTCCGAACGCGATGGCCATGAGCCGTGAGCTGTTGAGATAACGCATCCATTGCTGGTCGAGGTGCAGGACGTCGGTAACGGTGGCCAGGCTGCAAACACCGAATGCCACGAAAGCCCAGCCGAGCCAGACCATCGATTTTGGGGCGAACTCACGGATCGCCAGCAGGGCGAGGCCGTAATGGACGATCCACATGCACGCAGCGGCCACTTCATTTCCCGCCCGGACAAACAGCAGCGCCATGAATCCACCGGCGATCAGGGATGGCATCGCCCCGCGCAGGGCGAGTCGCAGTCCGGTGCCCCAGAACGGCTGGCGGTTCACGGTTTTCAGCCGCCATGATTGGAATGCGTAGAAGCACAAGACCAGCGCCAGCCCCGCCATCCACCAGCCGGCCCACGCCCAGCCCTCTCGTTTTTCGGAAAACCATGCCACTGCGATCGACACCGCCCCGCCGATCAGCGCGGTCTCTCCGGACAAGGCCCGGAAGATCGTCGCCCGCTCCATCATCGAGCGGATCACCCGCAACTGCTGCATCGCTTCCTCTTGCGTCGTCATGCCTTGCTTTGCCATACAAAGCCGAATCCTGGCAAGTGGGAATCTGATGGATTTACAAGTCCAGGTCGCTCGAGATCCGGCACTTTTTCCAGATCACTCACCTGATCGCCCGCCCTCGCATTCGCGAACCACCACCACCTCGGCCGCAACCGAGGAGAAAAGATTCGCTATTCCGGGGCCGCCGGCACGATGAGCGTGGGGATCGTAGCTTTTCGCACCATGCCCTCGGCGACGCTACCGAGCAGCAATGAGGCGATGACTCCGTGGCCGTGGGTGCCGAGCACGACGAGATCGGCAGGGGTTTCCTGGATGTAATCAATCAGGGCATGGAGCGGGGTGCCATCCACCACCGCGGCGGAGACGTCGGGGATTTCCGATTTCAGCTGCAGGGCGAGTTCGTCGATTTTTGCGACGGCGCGGCGTTTCGCTTCCTCTTGATAGACGTGCATTGCGGGGAATTCCTCGGGCGTGAAGCCATACGCGGTGTAGCTAGGCTCCGGCTCGACGGCGTGAAAAAGGCGGAGAGCGGCGTTGAAGGATTTGGCGATGCGGACCGCCATTCCGAGCACTCCGGGGGTGGCGTTAGAAAAATCGATGGCGACGATAATCGTTTTCATGGCCTTGAACATCTAGCATCACGGGCCATGCGTTGCAAAGCTTCATCAGCTGGTGCGGCGGAAATGCGAGACTTTGCGCAATCGCGGTTTGGCAAGCGGCGGCTTTTGTTTCAGACTCCGGGACCATGATCCGATTTCTCCACACCCGCATCCGCGTCCGCAATCTGGAAGCGTCCATCGCGTTTTATAAAAACCTCGGCTATACGCTCGGCGAGTTTAAGGATTCGCCGCAGGGAAATAGCTTGGCGTTCCTGGAATTGCCCGGAAACGACGTTTTCCTCGAGCTCTGTCACTCGCCGGACTACACGGCGACCTGCCCTGAGGACCTGATGCACACGGCGCTCGGGGTCGATGACATCATCGAATACTGCGACAAGGTGGAAAAAGCGGGCATCGAGATCTGGCCACCCGGTTGGCGCGAGAAGTTCAGCACGGACGGACGGAAGATGGCGTTTGTCACGGATCCGGATGGATACGAGGTGGAAATTTTAGAGCGTTGAAGCTGAATTTTTTTAACTGCGAATGGATACGAAGTGACGCGAATGGTGCTGATCGCTGGTAAATATGATCCCCTTGCCCTCAACCCTCAACTTTCCCCTCCCAACATCTTCTAAAAATTCCCCTTTTTCGGATTGCCACCCGGGAAAGTCGTCCCTAGTTTCCGCCTCCCGCGATTTTTAACCTCATCCCGAGATGTCCAAGCACAACAGCCTCAAGTCCAGCGCCACCGTCGGCGGCAAACGTTCCGTTCTCAAGCGCTTCGAGCGCGTCAAGCTTCTCAAGGAGCGTGGCGAATGGAAAGCCGGCAAGTCCCCAGTCGGACTTCCGAAGACCAAACACGAGGGCTGATCCTCTGGTTCCTTTCACTTTTTAAAATGCGCGGACCCTGCCGGGTTACGCGCCTTTTGCATTTAAAACCATGGCAACCAACGACGGCACGCGCCTCAATAAATTCCTCGCATCCTGCGCTGTCGGTTCCCGCCGTGCCTGCGACGAACTCATCAAAGCGGGCCGCGTGGAGGTCAACGGCGCGCCCTGTATCAACATGGGCACCCGCATTTCTCCGGGTGACCATGTGAAGGTGGACGGGAAACGCGTGACGCCACGGGAAGCAATGATCGTCGCATTTCACAAGCCGCGCGGATTTGTCTGCACCAAGGACGACGAGTTGGGCCGGGAAACGATCTACGCGCTGCTGCCGGAGATGATGCACTCGCTTCACCATGTCGGGCGACTGGACATGGACTCGGAAGGCCTGCTCATCCTCACCAACGACGGAGACCTTTCCCAGCAGCTCATGCATCCATCGAAAGCGGTGGAGAAGGAATACCTCGTCACTTCCAACCAGGCGTTCGAAAACGCCCACCTCGACCAATTTCTCGAAGGCATCCACACTCCGGAAGGCAAGTTGAAGGCAAAATCCATCGAGCGTCTCTCCTCCCGCCGCATCAAGGTGGTGCTCGATCACGGCGCGAAACGCCAGATCCGCGTGATGTTCGATACGCTCGGCTATCAGGTCACGAAGCTCATCCGCGTGCGCATCGGCGCGCTGTGGCTGGGCGACCTGGAACCCGGCCGCTGGGCCGCGCTGAATGCGTTGGAAATCCAGATGCTGTTGGGAAATCCGAAGCCGGTGAGGAAACGCGGGGCATCTTGAACTGGAGCGCATCCGTTCAGTCTCTTTCCCATTCCGGATAGGCCACGGACTTCTAACATGGAGCGGCGGAATCCGTCCGCCGTGTCCATGAGATGACAATGAATCGCGGATTACCTCCTCGCATTGGCCCATTCATGGGCTGGGCGGACGGATTCCGCCCCTCCTTGGGTTTCCAATTCTCAAATGCACTGGAATCCATTCCGCCAGCCGGCTCCAGTTAGAAGTCGCTGGTCTTCTCCACCTTCAGCAGCCAGCCGGCCTCGGCCGCATGGAGCTTGTATTGGAGCTGGCGGGTTTTCCCCGTGGGCTTGGTTTCCGTCTCGTCTTCCGGGTAAATCGGAAACCGGCGGGCGAGGCTGTTTTCGACCACGGCGAATTCGTCATGGCCGCGGTAACCCAGAGCGTTTTTCCCGTCTTCCTTGAGGTCCGGCAGGAAGATCTGGCTGAGGGATTTTTTCTGATTCGCGCTGTAGGCAATGAGGTTGGTGCCTTCTCCGTCTTGGGCGTAAATGTAGATTTCCGGTGATCCGTCCACGTCGATGTCGCCCGTTTCGATGCGGGTGATGATGCCGATGATTTCGATGATAAGGGGCTTGTTGTCCTGCTCGAGTCCGCCGGGTGTGATGGTGACGGTGTTGGCGGATCGGAGGTTCGCACTGCTGACCTTGAAGCTGATTCCCTGGAGGATGGCGGTTTGGTCAAAGGGCGGGAGCGGTTCGGCGAAGAGGAGTTTTTCGTCGCCCTTGAGAGTGGCGTTCGCCTCGCCCGCGCCGGGTGGATAGGTTTTGCCATCGAAGGTCAGCGCGCTGAGTCCGGCCGTGGCCCCGCCGCCGCGGACGGTGGCGATCAGGTCACGGTAGCCGTTGGTGACGTTTTTGCTGAGATAGACCGGCGCGTTGACGACTTTCACAGAGCCGAGGCTGGCGAGGCCTTTGCCGTTGCCTTTGAGGACGAACAACGTGCTGCCGCCACTTCCAGTGTAGCTGCTTTTTCCGTTCATCAGGGCGAGCAGGTCCTCCTTGCCGTCGGCATTGAGATCGGCGCGGGCGATTTCGTAGTGATCGGGCTTGATCGCGCGGTCGATTTTCTGAAGCGCGGCTTGGGCGGGCGAGGGAGCCGCGGGCGATGCCGTGCAGAGAATCGCTGAAATTGGGAAAATTTGGAAGAAGGGTCGCATCGGACATGAGGACACGATGGAAAAAGAAAAAATCGCCGATGAACCACTCCGCGTCACGCCTCTGTTCCGTCCATGCCCTTCGTTTTCTTCTTCGCCTTGCTGGGTTGGCGCTCCACGTGGCTCGCCATTGCCCATGCGCCGATGATCGTAGCATCGGTCTTGAAAAGATTCCGGACCAGCGCATCGAGAGTTTTGCGGTAGCTCATCCCGGTTTCGACCAGTCCGTCGAGCGCGTCGGTCGCGCCCTTCGATTTCTGCCCGGCGGCGCTCTGTTTTTTCTGCGACTCTTCGAAGTCCTTCACCCGCTGCTCCAGCACCGCCTCACAGTTATCTTCCAGACCGTGTTCCACGAACTCGTCGTGCAGCTCGAGATCCTCGACAGCCTTGATAAAAGCCCGGGCACGCCCCGCGAGCTTTTTGTCGTTCTTCCCCGTCGGCACGCGGAAGTTCTCCATGATTTCCGGGCGGTTGAGATCGTCCGCCACGGCATCCGCCGTTGCATTCCACTCACTCAGATCGGCGTTGATTGCATCTCTCAACACTCCACGGCTCGTTGTCTTTCCCTTCTTTTCCCCGCTTTGCTGCTTGGCCACTTCCTCCGCCACCTTGAGATTGAGCTCATGGAGATCTTCGAATTTCTTGCGGGCTTTGGCTTTTGCTTTCTTGCGGCCGGCACTGTCGGTCGGCGCATCGGCCAGCAAATCCGCCCGATCGCTGCCGAAGGCGTCCATATTCGTGAAACAAGTGGTGCGTGCCAGTTCTCGTTTGTCCATGGTTTTTCTAATGGTTGATGTGATGCTAGACTCCACATCCAACATTTTCATGCAAGCGCGAAATGCGTGGACATCGACACTCATTGCGTCGGCTTCGACACAGATTGTGCGAAGAGAGACACCCATTGTGCGAATCCCGACACACATTGCGGGGGCATCGACACAGATTGCAAGGTCGTCGCCACAGATTGCGCGGTCCCCGGCGCAAGTTGCGTTTCAAGAGGCACCTCTCTTGCGGATGCTCGCACTTCTTTTGTGGATTGCGGCATCCACTGCCAGGAAATGGTCATCGAATGTGAAGTTCACCTTCCCGCCAGTGGTGCTACCTCACCATTGCGTGACGGTCGATGGCGAATCCGCTATAATGAATTCATGCCTTGCGCAACTTCGCCCACAGCCCAGCCACGATCAGCAGGAAAAAACTAGCGGTCGCCCATTTCCATAAAGCGTATCCCGGTCCTACTTCAGCCACCGGCCCTCTTTCCGCAGGCCGGGGTTTCGAAATCCGCTCCTTTTCGGGTTCCTTCTCGCGCTGAGGAGCGGTCGCGTCGGGCAACTTCGGCGTCGCGTCCGGAGGATTGGCCACGGTGACAGTTTCCCAACCGCCATCAGGCTTGAACCGGTATTCAACTTCCTGCCCGACGAACGAAAAGGTCCGCTTGCCGGATTTGACCTCCTCCCACCACGCGCGGAATTGGCGGAGCGATTCATTCCATGGCGCGAATCGGATCAAGCTGTAATCCGCCACAGGTTCAAACGGCGGGTTCTGCAAGCCAATGTTTGATAGAGCGTAGGTCGCCAGCCAGGCGTTTTGGGGAAGAGGTATCCAATCGGCAGCCTTTATTCTCCCGGAACGCACCGCCTCGTTATATTTTGGGTTTTCGTCAATGGGCATATCCCGCATGTCGCCGAGGTAGTGACCTAAAACCGAAACCGTCTCGGGACTGGGAAGATGCATTAGAATTTCCGCCAAATAGGTCGCCCGAATCCGTTCGTAGTTACTTTTTGGATCAAGTCGGAGACGTTCCAATTCATCAGCAAAGAATTGCGCGTGACTTGGAATAGATAACAGCTCCTGTTGTATATTTAGATAAAGATCGTCCACAGCGGGACTGTGATCTTCAGTAAGTCGCCGATGTCCCATGTTACGTAAGCCCAACCATAGTTCTCCTGGCCGTGCATCCGGCGGTTTCTGTTGTGCCCCGACGAGTTTGGATTCCCATAGCGCGACTTGATCAGCTTCTTTGCGTCGATCGTTTTCGTTCCATTCAATCGTATTACCGACGGAACAGACGATACTGCATGCACAAAAGAATATTGTGGTTTTCATCAGTTGTCTCCTCCTGGTCTGGAGATCATCCACTCCTCAGCGATGTCCCACTCCGTCTTCACCAAAAGCCGGCCCCCCTGCACCCTTGCATCGCGCCCACTCATCAAGCGAACGGAGGTGTCCGTCCCAAGCAGCGGAGTAGGCCCCGCATGACTCTCTCCGAACTGCAATTCGCCCGCTGTTGCTACGGTCAGAATTACATTAGGGAAATTCACATCCTTCGCAACTTGGCCCACAATCCAGCCACGATCAGCAGCAAAAATCCAGCGGTCACCCATTTCCATAAAGCGTATCCCGGGCCTACTTCCGCCACCGGCCCTTTTTCCGCGAGCCGGGGTTTTGCAATCCGTTCCTTTTCGGGTTCATTTTCCCGCCGCGGAGTTGCCCCGTCAGGCAGTTTCGGTTTCTCGTTCGGAGGCTTGGCCATGGTGACGGCCTCCCAACCGCCGTCAGGTTTGAAACGATACTCAACCGTCTGGCCGACGAACGAGAATGTTCGCTTGCCGGATTTGACCTCCTCCCACCATGCGCGGAACTTTGGGAGCGATTCGTTCGCTGGGGGGAAGCGGATCACGTCCCAATTCGCTACCGGCTCGAACGGCGGATTTCGCAAGCCGATGTTAGAAAGGGAGTAAGTGGCCAACCACGCGTTCTCGGCTGTAGGTTCCCAGTCCGCTGGCCTCAATTTCCCGGAACGCACCATTTCCTTGTATTTCGGATTCTCGGTAAAGGGAGTGTCCCGCATGTCGCTGAGATAGTGACCCAATACCTGAACCGTTTCGGGGCTGGGGAGGTGCAGTAGGGTTTCCGTCAGATAATGCGTCCGCATACGCTCATATTGACCGTTTGAGTTGAGCCGAACACGTTCCAACTCATCAGCGAAGTATTCCGCGTGCCCGGGAATGGCGAGAAGAGTGGATTGAACCAGATCGTAAACCTCAATTCTCTCAGCTACCTGAAAAACATTTTTTCGCGCCAGCTTTCGCAATCCATCCGCCAACAGAGGGATTGTCTCATTGGGCGGCCTTTGGTCAATTTCTTGAACATCCTTTCTCAATCTCGCCAAAGACTCATATTGGGATCTGGAACCCCGTTCAGGTGCAGCATTTCCATAATACTGATCTATCTCCTTGTCCGGCCGTGAAAAGGAGCGGTCAATTTCAGCAAAGGCCATCGTAATGGATACACCCAGAAGCAGAGTTAAGACTTGGACAATATTCTTCATTAGTTTTAGGGATCAAGGTCATTCAACCATTCTTCGGCTACGTCCCACTCCGTTTTTACCAAGAACCGGGCTCCTGGTGCCCTTGAGTCGGGCGAACACATCAAGCGAACTGTTCTGTCCGTCCCAGGAAGCGGAGCAGGACCTGAATAATTCTGAGGAAGCTGCAAACCGAGGTTGGGTGCCTCCAATTCGATATTGTAATCGTCGGGGTGTCCCGGACCCACCATAATATGGCCAAGCTCGTGGGCGATCGTATCAACGACGCTTTGAACAGGTCGGGTGCCTTCGGATGGGTTCCCCGCATTTGCGATGACCGCTGAAAAGTCGGGTTTCGAAAAACCATGCACCTCATCACGCTCCAAATTTCCGGGTACGTTGTCCTGACTATCTCGCAGGTAAACATTGTCTATCAAGAAGACCCGGATATCGGCATTTGTGACATTGAAGGACGCTTGCCCATACATTTGCGGAAAAGTAGTGCCCTTTGAAAGCGCGTAACCGTCTCCATCAGGATCATAATCGTAGTCTTGCTGAGGCCTGTAATCCACACTGATCCAAGCGTTCAGCTGGACGCCGAAAGTTTCGTCCAACTTCGCTTGCAGCACGCTTGCGGCAGGCAGCGGAACGACTGCTCGACTGCTCTGCGGATCGCGGACGGGATAGACCGCCACTTTTACGGTGCGGTACTTCATGTTTTTAACTCGGATGGCCAATTCAGCCGACTCTTCCGCCTGGCCGATCTTCCACACGGGCGTGTGATCGAGAGATGTGCTACCACCACCCTTCCAAGTCACCACCGGACCCGGATTTGCGGTTCCTAAAGTGGAATTGACGGGATCTGGTGTGGCATCGCTGGTTTCGATTTTCAAGTTGTCAGCAGGATCAAGGGGAATCTTGAACCGCATGCCATTGTATTCCTGTCCGCCGCAGGGTGCCATGATCCAAAACTGGTCCTGATAACCTCGAAGATTGGGATCATTCGACATCACCGAGACATCATCCACACCGGTGGCGAGAGTGTTGTCGTCAATGTCCACGGGCACGATGAAAGCGGTGAGGCCTACTGCCACATTTCCGCCATATTCCCATGTGCGGTGGTTGTGGGCTGTGAAAAGCCCCTCGCGGTTGTCCACCAGCCAGTGGCCGTCTCCGATGCTGAAAAAGTCCGCGACGTTCTCGATTCGCTCCGTTTCATAGTCAATGAAGCTCTGCACGGATGGCTTGCCTTCAATGTGTGCCTCCCAACAATACCAAGGCGCATAGTCGTCTTGGACAGAACCGGTGTGCTCGAGGGTAACCTTGTAGTGGTTGTTTCTCCAGAGTTTGACAGGTTTTGTGGCCGGGACGCCTACTCCGGGCGTTGTGATGGCGAATTTCCGCGTGTCCCGCGGCCCCATCCCCTCAATGTGCATGATCCAAGATGCGTAGTCTCCAAATACCTCGAAATCGAGATCCTTGACCTGATCTGTCGGGGGGAGACCATCGTCGTTAGGGTTATTCGGATCGGAACCCTGTGCCACTTCGTCGCCATCATTTTTTCCGTCACCATCCGTGTCCGGCTCATTGGGATCTGTTCCGTTGAGCTGTTCCTCGAAATCGGTAAGGCCGTCTCCATCGGTATCGGCGTTCAGCGGATCGGTGGGGCCATTGGCGCTTGGCGCAGGGAGGACGCTCCGGGATGCAATGGCTGTCGGAGCTGGAGGATCGATTTCGTCGATGTTGGAGATGCCGTCCTTGTCGAAGTCGGAAGTGTCGACGGTTTTGCCGGAATCAAGGGGCTGGTCGGTGTGTTTGAGGCGGAAAAAGCCTTTGTCGGCGGTGGCATTGACTTCGTAACTGATTTCCTCGTCGTTGCCGCTCTCGATGATGGGTGCCCAGTTCCACTTTCCGAGGTGGTTGGTGGGATCGGAAACTTGGATGAAGTAGCTGCGTCCGGGTTTGCCGTGCCAGCGAAAGAGAGTTTCGCCGGTGGGGGCGATGGTGATTTCAGAGGGTTGCTCGATGCCGTTGTCCTGCGCTTTCAAGGGAGTGAGGCAGAAAACCAGGAAGAAAAAAGACAAGGATTTCATCGGGCTCCTCCTTTTTGATCGGGCTGCGCATTGTTGAGGTAGCGGCTGCCGCGATGGGGGCGGAGGATGTAGGTTTCGTCACGGATGACGGGCGGATTGGCTTTGAACCATACGGCGCTTTCCTGTTCGTATTTTTCCCTAGCCGATTGATAGGTTAACAGTCGTGGCTTTTCGGAGGTGATGACTTCCTGGATGGCTCGAAGCGAGGCAAGCGCGGCTGCGTCGGGGTTTCCCTGGGTGATGCGGATCTGGCCAGCAGGGATTTCCGGTATGGCAATGTCACTGGCATCGGCGGCGTTCTCGGCACGGGTATCGACCGAAGAGTGCATGAGGAAGAGCTGATAGGACTCGCCATGATGGACAAATCCGCCAAGTCCGGCTAGCAGACTGATGTCGAAGCCACAGAGGGCTTGGTAGCTTTTGCCGGTGTCCTGGTCGGTCCACTGGACTTCGCTGATCTTGTGGTCATAAACGGTGGCTCCGAGGTTGATAGTGTGCTGGCGCTGCCATTTGAGTTCCGCAAGTTCGTCCGATGTGAAATCCCGCGGCGGATCTGCGGGAGCGGGTTTCGCGGGCGGCGGGAGATCTGGAAGGGTGGAGGCCTCTCCGCGCTGGATGGTGATGGTGGTGGCGGCATTTTCCGCACGGACGGTGACGGAGGAGTCGATCCGGATCTGCGGGAGCACTTTTGCCACAGGCGGCGCGGGTGGGGTGAATTCCGGGAATTCGAGGGAATCCGGGATGTAGTTGCGGGAACTGTTGGATGCTTTATCAAGGTCGGGAGATTGACCGTCTGCATAGGGTTGTATGCAGACGAAGAAAAGGAAGGCGATGGAACGGCAAAGTCTCATGGTTGTCATTTCAATGACATCCCACCCCTAACCCGACAAGGCCAAAGTCGGGGCTGTGTGTGACGATGCTGCGATAAAACTGGGCAGAGAGGTGGCAAACGCACTTCGCATCAAGCGGGAGCAACTTGGTATTTCGCAGAACGAATTGTCACAGCGGTGCAATCTCAGCCGTACGGGTTTGCGAGCCATTGAACTTGGCATCAACTCCCCCACGTTTGTCTCGCTTTGCAGGATTTCAAAGGCTCTCGGCGTGTCTCTGGGAGCCATTGTTTCAGACTTGGAGAAATAGGAGTATCGAAGGCGCACACTCGAAAAGTCCGGTTTTTTACTGCGATTCTTGCTGCTTGCCGCCCGCCATTTCACTTCCTAGCTTCCGTCCACGGTGCGGGGCGGTTTGGCCTTTCACCCGAATTTTCTCACCCATGCCCGCCAAAAAATCCAACACGAGCCACGATCAGGATGTGGTCCACCAGCCCTCAAAGGAATTTTCCGCCAAGGCCCGCATCCCGTCGATGGCGGCCTACAAGAAGCTCTACAAGGAATCCATCGACCGTCCCGACAAGTTCTGGGCGGACGAGGCGAAGGAGCTGACCTGGCAGAAACCATGGACCACGGTGCTCGATTGGAAGGAGCCGTTCGCCAAGTGGTTCGACGGCGGAAAACTCAATGTCTGTGAAAACTGTGTGGACCGCCACGCCGTCGGAGCCCGCAAGAACAAGGCGGCGATCATTTGGGAGGGCGAGCCCGGCGACAA